>PKVY01000112.1 GCA_003131625.1 Acidobacterium sp.
CCTGCTGTTCGAGCAGGAAGCTGGAGTCGCCGACTTCCTAAATTTTCACCGATGGGGCCAGATTACGATTTTTCGTTACCAATGGATTGGCTCCGTGGTGACTGACCCTTGTGATACACATCGTGCATCAACAGCTGAACAGGCTCGCTCCCCAGCTGATCCGGAGATGCTATGAAGTTTTATCGCCGCTACTACGCGGATGCCCGATGTGTTGTAGTGTGCACGCGCTGCCTCGCGACGCTCGGAACCGCCGCTACGTTGACGGTTGCGGAGGAGCTGGAGAGACAGCACGTCTGCGGACCGCGTGTTCGACCGGAGTTCAGCGACGCGGCGCTGCGCTGTTACGCTGAGCACCGGGAGGCGGAAGCACGGCGGAGCGGGTGGTTCGCGGAGGTTCTGCACGGGCCGAACCGGTGGTCAGCGCTGCTGCTGATTCTGGCGATTGTCCTGGTCGTCTATGGCCTCCCGAATTTGATTGAGTTTGCCAGCGCGGGCCATGTGAGCCCCTGGTTGCTGAACATTTTGTTCGGCGATTTGACGGGGTGCGTGTGTCTGGCGCTGGTGCTGCGGATGCCCAGGACCAGCGTGGTTTTGTATGTGGCTCTGGCGGTGCTGGACGGCTGGCTCTATGCGACGGGGAGGGTTTCTCAGGGTACGCTGGCCTGGATCACTGACGCGGTGCCGACCGTGGTGGTGATGGGAAGAGTGGTGCAGTTGCGCGCGGGCATGAGACTGGCTCGGGAATGATGCCGGGTCGCTGGGCCGGTTGGCGGATATCCGACGACCATGGGGATCCCTGACTGACGGACCAACTAAAGTAACCGGAGAGAACCCGCATCTGCTGGTCAACTCATCCGCGATCCAGCTAGGATTGCGCCAGTTCACCAGGGTCCTTGCAGCGCGGGTTCCAGCGGCGTTAGCAAGGGTTTGCCCTGCGCGCAGCGCGGTGGTGGCAGGCATGAAAGTCCGTTGGGTGCTCGAGGCGGTTGGAGCCACTCTGCTGCTGCTGTTTCCGGTCCTTGCGCCCCTGGTTACACCGGGATACCGGTTTGTCTATCATCATCACCTGCCACTTACCAGACTGATAGGTGGCCTGACTCTGGACTTTGTTGCCGTTGCCGTCGCCGGCATGGTTGTCCTGGCCGTGATGCAGCGGCTCGCTGCTACGCCGCGCAGAGTCATCGGCGGATGCCTTGCGGGTCTGTTCCTCTGGACGCTGGCGTACTGCGGATACGTTCTGCTCAACGGCTGGCGTCCGGTCTTGGCGTCCGGGGGTCCGCAGCCTGCGCTTTTGTCGGAGCTCGAAGTGTGGTGGCACCGATGGGCGTTCCGTCTGGTGGTGGCCATGCCGCTGGTGTTGGGCGCGCTTGCATGGCTCAGGCCGAAGGTCGCGCGGCCGATCGTCGGCGCAACCCGGGTTGCTCTGGCCATGGTCGCGTTCTGCGCGCTGTGGATTGTTCCTGAGCTGGTGCATCTGGATCTCGAGGCACACGAAGCTGTCCCGGTTGTCCCGGCTCATGCGGAGGTGCTGCCGGCGAAGAATACGAGAATTGTCTGGATCCTTTTCGACGAGCTCTCGTTCAAGCTGGCGCTGAGCGATCCGCCGCAAGGCCAGCCATTCCCCAATCTGCAGAGGCTGCATGCCGAGAGCATTTCTTTCGGGAATCTGCAGCCAGTCGGGAACTATACCGATCTGATTATTCCGTCGCTGCTGGCGAGGCGGCAGATCAAACAAATACGCAGCACGCCGCAGGGCAAGCTGCTGTATCGGGAGCAGGCGCGGCAGGAGTGGGTTGCGTACGATGCGAGCCAAACGCTGTTTGCGACCGCTCAGAACTATGGGTGGAACCCAGGCGTTGTCGGCTGGGGAATTCCATATTGCCGGATCTTCGCCGGCTTTCTGACCCGCTGCTTCTGGCAGCCAGGCGTCGGCGCCGGATTGTCGTTTGAGGCAGGGGTGGCGAGAGACTCCGTCCTTTCGTACGCCTGGGCTGTGCCGCGTGCCTTTTTGGCCGAGGCTCATTCGAGCAAGCAAGCTGACGCTAAACGTCTGGAAGAGGCGATCGAGGACGATCGAGGGCTGATGGAACAGATGCAGGCAACGCTGCGGGATGAGCGCATCCATTTTGTCTACCTGCATCTGCCGGTGCCGCACCCGCCTGGCGTTTATGATCGCCGGACGCATGCGTGGTGCGCGTGCGGCAACTATCTCGACAACCTTGCGCTGGCCGATGATCTGCTGGGCACGCTGCTGGAGGAGATCGATGCGACGTCGGGTAACGATGCGACGACGGTGATTGTCTCGTCGGATCATTCGTGGCGGGTTCCGCTGTGGCAGAACACGCTGTACTGGTCCGCGGAAGAGGAGCGAATTTCGCAGGGCCGTTTCGATCCGAGGCCGGTGTTCATGATTCACTTTGCCGGTCAGCGATCGGGCAGGGAGGTTCTGGCGCCGCTGCCGGAGCTGGTGGAATATGACATTCTGTCGGGCATGCTGCAGGGAAAAATTGCTGGGCCGGAAGATGTGGAGGCACTGGCGCGGCAGTGATGCCGCCACGTCCGTCCCTCCAACCCGGCCGCCTGTGTGACCAGGACAGCCGCCAGCGCAACAAACTCAGGCGTCAGTGCAGCAAAGACAGCCGTCTCCCAGCATCCGGCCACGCAGCCTGTTATTGAGTTCGCCAACTCCCGCCCCACCCCAGCCAAATCAATCACACGCCCGCAACCGGGGGAGGGGTGGGGGGTGGGGTGGATCCACCGCACGAAGGTGATTCCAGATCGTGGGCCGCAGCGGATGACAGGGGAAACGCCAACCGAAGCCCGGGTTTCTCGTTCGAGACCCGGGCTCCCGGCTCCAAGCTCCCGGCTGCTCTCTCTCAGTGCCCGGTTTCCGTGTAGAACGCTGCCAGATCGTGCTTGAACTCCTTCAGCGCGTCTACGTTCAGGTACACCATGTGGCCTGCAGGATAGTAGCCGAATTCCACGTTCTTCGCTAAATCCGGCGTCAGCATCATGTGGCTGATGTCGTACTCGGTCAAAAAGAAAGGAGTCGCCAGGTCGAAGTACCCGTTCGCCGAAAGCACCTTCATCTTCGGATTCTTGCGCATCGCATCCGCCAGGTCGCCGGCGAGGTAGGGCGATCCGCCCCGTCCGCCGCCGCCGCCGAAGAACCGCGCGCCCGGCATGCGATGGGTCATATCCCACGGCACTTCCGACTCCGTGGACACGTGATACGTATCGGTGGTCTCCCACTTCAATTCGTTCACCAGGTAGTTGTGGAAGGCGGCAACAAAAGCACCCGCGATGCCGGTATCCGATGGGTCGTACCCCGGCATCTCCCCTGCGTTGTCCACGTCCGTTCCTGCGAAGCGCGCATCGTAGCGGCCCAGAATATCCCCGTCACCCCGCAACAGTTCCTTGCGGAAGCGGGACGGGTTAATGCGCAGGTTCGCGTCCTTCACGTACTGCAAGCTCAGGCCGGTGTACTGCGCCACCTTCGTCGCCACGTCGTTGAGTTGGTCGGGCGAAATCTGGTCGCCCTGGCGCAGAGCCGCGGCATACTCCCCGTTGGCAAACGCGCGCACCTGGTTCAGGAAGGCCTTCAGGTCGGCAGGCTTGTTCTGCAGTTTGTTGTGGTACCAGGCGATCGCCGCGTAGGAGGGCAGGGTGCCGATGAATTCCTCGTCCAGCCCCGGAGATCCCGCCGCGAAGTTGAGGATCGACGACAACAGGATGACGCCGTTCACCGAGACGCCATCATTCTGCAGCGCGTCCGCCAGCCCCGCCGACCTTGGCGTCCCGTATGACTCGCCAAACAGATACTTGGGCGAATTCCATCGCCCGTTCACCGTGATGTAGCGGATCACGAACTTGTCGAACGCCTTGATGTCCTGATCGACCCCGCGAAAGTCCTTGTCAGTACCTTTGCCCACCGCTTTCGAGAAACCGGTTAGCGGCGCGTCAACGAACACCAGGTCCGTCTTGTCCAGCAAGCTGTACTGGTTCGGCACCAGCTGGTACGGCGCCGCCCCGGTCGCTTTCGGGCTGTCCGTCACCACGCGCACGGGGCTGAGCGAGCCCATGTGCAGCCAGACCGTGGAACTGCCCGGACCGCCGTTATAGAAGAAGGTGNNTCTTCGCCGTCGCGGATCAGCAGCGTTCCGGCGGTCGCCGTGTAGTGCAGCAGTTTGCCGTCAAGGGTGAGATCGTGGTGGGTGACCGAACTTTTCTCGGGTGGAATGGGTGGAGTGGGTGGAGTGGCTTCGGGTTTGGCGGCATCGCCGGTTCGTGCTTCGTCGGAGCGCGGCTGCCGCTGCTGCTCCTGTCCGCGAACCGCTTGTGCCGTACAGACAACGGACAACGCGCCCAAAACGACGGCGCAGAACCTGCGCTCAAACTGGCTCAACGTGACCTCCAAAAGTTGTGACGATTGGTCGTGGGAAACGGCCGGACGTAACCGTATCAATGACGAATCAGCGTGCGATTCAGTCTCACGCAGATCGAAAATTATGGCAAGGCCGCTGGAATGCGGTTACTGGGAGAGGTGGTTTTGGCCCGCTTTTAAGCGCCGGTTCCGCGCACCACGACGTTGGCGGTCTGCACCAGAATCCGCAGATCGAGCCAGAAGCTCCAGTTTTCCACGTAGGCTGTGTCGAGAGCGATGTACTTGGCGAAGGAAGGATCGTGTCGCGCCTGCACCTGCCAAAGGCCGGTTAAACCGGGCAGCACTTCGAGGCGCCGGAAATGCTCCAGCTCGTACTTTTCCACTTCGGACGCGATTGGAGGCCGAGGTCCGACGATGCTCATTTCGCCGCGCAGCAC
>PKVY01000001.1 GCA_003131625.1 Acidobacterium sp.
GCTTTGAGATGGCTCTGTCGCCTGGCTTCCGCGCCGACTTTCGCGAATCCCTCTACCGTATGATCTTCGCTCTGACAGGAATCGGGGTGACGATTCTAAGTACGGTTGAAGTGGATGAGTCGTTCACTGAATTTCCATTCAGCACCTACTCAATCTCTTTCCTTTGCGATGACATTATCCGGCTGCGGTACGTATCCATCGATGGGCGGCTTCGCAAGATCATGGTGGTGATCAAGATGCGCGGCGGTAATCATGCCAAGGACATCCGCGAGTATGAAATCACATCCGAGGGTGTCGTTATCCTCGGTAAACGCCTCACAAACTATCAGGGTCTTATCAGTGGAATTCCTGTGCATTCGGACCGATCCGCACAGGAGGAAGAGCCCTCCCTTGATTCGGAATTCAAGAATCAGCCCTGAGTGTCAAGGGCGGAGTAAAACCAGGCCAGTGTGGCGGAGCAAAATAAGGCAATAATTACCTTGACTCCACCACTGTTTTTGGGTAGTATTTAGACAGTGAGGGACGCCATGAATACCGAACCTAAGAGCCTGCAAGAGGCCATCGTATACTTCTCCAACCCTGATAACTGCATCGCGCATCTTGTGGCCCAGCGTTGGCCCGATGGCAAGGTAAAGTGCCCGACCTGCGGCTCTGAGAAGGTCAACTATCGGGCGCACCGGCGGACTTGGACTTGCTCCAGTCATCACGCGAAGCGGGAGTTTTCGATCAAGGTCGGAACTATGATGGAAGACTCTCCCATCGGCCTCGATAAATGGCTCACTGCAATCTGGCTCCTCACCAACTGCAAGAATGGGATTAGCAGCTATGAAATCGCGCGAGACGTTCAGGTCTCGCAAAAGGCGGCATGGTTCATGCTTCACCGCATCCGTCTCGCAATGCAGGATGATTTCTTCGGAAGCAAGTTGGGCGGAGAAGTCGAGGCGGACGAAACTTTCATCGGTGGCAAATCCCGCAACATGCATGTGAGCAAGCGCCAGCGGCGCATCACCGGAACCGGGGGCAAGGATAAGACTGCTGTGATGGGGATGTTGGAGCGCGGCGGCAACGTCCGCACGGTTGTGATTCCGAACCGGAAGCGGGCTGCATTGCAGGTTGAAGTCCGCAAGCATGTGGAGGCTGGTTCCGCGCTCTATACTGACGCGCTTCCTTCGTATACCGGACTCGCTCAAGACTACGCCCATGCGGTTGTAGACCATGCCGTCGCCTACGTTGACGGGCGGGTGCACACCAACAGCCTCGAAAACTTTTGGAGCCTCTTGAAGAGAGGCATCGCCGGTACCTACGTGAGTGTCGAACCGTTCCATCTCTTCCGTTACCTAGATGAGCAATCGTTCCGTTTCAATAACCGCCGGGCCAATGATGCGGGCCGCTTCAATCGTGTGCTCTCGCAGATCGTCGGCAAGCGGTTGACCTTTTCTGATCTGACCGGCAAGTCACAGTTAGCCGCGTCAGCCTAACCCTTACCGCTTGAGGCGCGGGAGACGGGCGAAGTCTTAGCCCGCTTTCGTGCCTGTTTTCGCTTCCATGCCTTATCGCGTTTCAATATCTCTTCGCGTGGGACAGACATCACTTTGCGGAGCACGGTATTGAATTTGTCTAACTCAGAAGTTGACTCACTCAATTTCATCACTTCCCTCTCGCGTGTATTCAGGCGAATGGATGACAACAAATCCGTTGGGAACAACATTTGCAGCATCGAGAGGCCCCTTGATTCTCTCCAAGACCCCAGCATCGTAGTAGAGGCCACTAAATCCGTTGTGGGGAAATAGCGAATCAAAGGCCTTGCGAACCTTGCCGCCAGTAAAGTGTTTATCGTGAATCAGGCGAAAGGTTTCATATGCGACCAGATCGGCAGATTGAAGGGCGATAATCTCGTTGCTATCGCCCGGTGTGCATGTACCAAGCCGATGACGGGGTGGCCACCCCTCGCCATCCTTCATTTGATAGAACACCTCCGTCGCCTCTTGCTGCAACGCCTTGTTTTCTCTATCGCGGTCAAAAATTACAGAGAACCGGTGCTCTGGCTCCCAGTGCCGTTCCATTTCTTCGGCCAGCAACGCGATACATTCCTTAAAGCACACAATGTATGGATGGCCAAATTTCCTACGTCCGCTTTCGTCGATAATTCTCTCGTACTCTTTCTTTAGCATTCCGACACTGACAACATGGAGGCGGCGTCCCTGATCCTGCATAGTCTTGATTAGCTGCTTTCCATAGGCAATCTGACAATCCTTACCTTCGGGAGTTCCCTTCCATTTCTCGAACTCTCCACCAAATGCGTTTACGTCCGCCGCGTGATACTCCGTGACGCCAGCCGACAAGTTTGCGGCTGAAAACCCGTCTTCAACACGACGCCAAATTGTGTCATCGGCGACAGCTCCCCCCACGACAAACACAGTAGGGTCGTTGAATTGAGAATCGTAGCTCTCGTCGCAATGGAACCAGAGCATCACAAAGTGCCTCTTTCCGACAGGGGCCGGGCAAAGACGGGACATGTCCGCGACACGTATCATCGCGCACCTCCATCGCCGTCCCCCTTGACCCCATCATCCCCTCCCGGGCTGGTGGAGTCAAGGTAATTATTGCCCTAATTTGCCTGAACGGCTCACGTATTCCACAACGGCCTGTGGAAAACCTCCCGTTCGCATCAGAATTGCCCCCGTGGTTTGGACGGGGGCCATGTTGGGGGCGTTATTTGCTACGCCGTTTGTGCAATTGTTCCTGCACTTCACGGTAAAGACGCAGCAAGTTTGCGCCGAATACAGCAAGTGCGTTCAAAACAACAACCAGATGAAGCATGTTTTTACTCCGGCGCGGTGAACTTTGTTGTCCGTCCGTCACCCGCGGGGGTAAGAATATCGCCCCGCAATAGCAACGCCACCACTAAAGAATTGAGGATTGCCAATGATTACCAGACCCGCGCCCATGGAGCGTCTGCGCCCGCCCCAGCGAAAGCCGTATACTCCTGAGAAACCAAAGGGAGCGAAGGCAATGACGATTGCAGCCGCGATTCCGTATCGCGAGGGAGTTCTGGTTTGCGCTGATACTCAGATCAACTATCCGCCCGGACTGAAATATTCCGAACTAAAAGTTCTCCCTTTCCCCGTCGAAGGAATACGAGCGGTTTTCGCCTATGCGGACCAAGTTAACCTCGCCCACGAGATCAAAGAAATATTGACTACGCATCTGGCTTCGCTTACGCAAGCTGCTGATGTGGATATCTCCTCAGCAGAATTCCTCGATACCGTTCGAGTCGTTACGAACGATTATGGACGGCTGTATGTCGAGCAACCGTTGAATTTTCTTCTAGCTATTTATCCGGAAAAAGAGAGGCCATCAGTCGTTTTCTTTGACGGCAAAGCCGTAACATTGCAACATCACAAAGTTGTTCTGATTGGATGCGGAAATGAGCCGCTTACCAGATTTCTGGTGGACAAACTATATGCCTTTGACATGGAAGAGAACCATGCAATCGTTTTCGGGGCATACTTGGCGCGGAAGGCCACTCAATACATTCAAGGATGCGCCGAACCCATCGACATGGCCCTTGTAAAGAAGGACTCAATAGAAATCGTCTCGCGAGACAAGATCAAAGCGGCTTTTGAAGCAGCGGAATACGCGGAAAACTCTCTCCACTACTCTTTGATTAAGAAGCCTTTGGAGTTTTAGCCCATCTCGCTTGAACAGCCTTCCGTGCTGATTCGCTCCGTTGCTCTGGCGTCATTGCTGCGGCTCTCGCGGGTCCGCCCGCCTTGCCGCCCTTCTTGCCAATCTTTGCTAGGTACGCTCTCAGTTCTGGTGGTACTTGAGGCTTTGCCATGACCACATTCTATACGAAACCGGCTTTCGTAGTCAAAAACCTATTTGGTGTAAGCGGTATAACACTCCACAAAATTATCCTTGAGGCACGAAAATCCAACAACTTGCGCCCCGGGAATATCCAGCGGGACAACATCGGGAACCGGTGGGTAGTCGCGTTTCACATAGACCTTCAAACCAGATTGCGCCTTGACCGGAGTTTGGCGAACAAACAATGCGCCAAACAGGAAACCGAGAAAGGCAGCGAGACAAACAGGGATCGTATTCCGAAGATTCATAGGTCATTGCCTCCAAAGGATTTGAGTCTCGGAAACAGCTTATCTCATTTTGTTGTTGACATACGTGAGCGGCTTACGTATAGTAAGCATATGAACGTACTGTCACTTGAGGAAAAGCTAGTCGTCCTCAGCGCGATGATTGAGGGAAACAGTATCCGCAGTACAGAACGGATGACGGGCGTTCACCGCGATACGATCATGCGCCTTGTCACTCGGACAGGCGAAGAATGTGCCCGATTCCTCGACACTGCCGTTCGCGGTATCCGCGCCCAGCGGGTACAGGCAGATGAAATCTGGACATACGTGTTCAAAAAGCAAGCCCGCATTCTCGGCTCTGAGGCTCTGGAGGTTGGGGACCAATACGTATTCGTGGGAATCGACGCTGACACTAAACTGGTCATTTCCTATTTGGTAGGCAAACGGGATGCGCGATCCACCTACTATTTCATGCGCGATTTGCGTGCCCGCGTAGTGACCCGCATTCAGCTAACCACAGATGGGTTCAAACCCTATATCAACGCGGTTGAAGACAACTTCGGCGCGGATGTTGACTTCGCCCAGCTTGTGAAAGTCTACGGCCAACCGCCGCAGGGAATGAGTGGGCGTGGGCGGTACGCGACAGGTACGTTTGTGACCGCGATTCCCACACCCCGTACAGGACGGCCCCGCGCCTCCGCGATCTCCACGTCCTACGTTGAACGCCAGAACCTCACGATGCGAATGCAGATGCGGCGGTTTACACGACTGACAAACGCTTTCTCAAAGAAGTTGGAAAACCTGAAGGCGGCAACGGCCCTGCATTTCGCTCATTACAACTTTGTCCGCATTCACCAGACTTTGCGGATCACGCCCGCAATGGCCGCTGGACTCACCCCGCAGGTTTGGACTCTCAAAGATTTACTGGAGGCAATTTGATTGCCATAAACCAATACGTGAGCCGTTCAGGCAAATTAGGACACTACCCGATGGGGAGGCGAAGATTGAGAAGATCCCAAAAGGTGATAGTCGCAGGGCGATCTAATTTGCGATCATCGGACGACTAGCGATGCGGAGTTCCGGTTTTTGCACTGCTGTTCAAGCAGTCGATATAGGCAGCAGCCGCAGCCAGCCGCACAGGCAGCTTGGGATCAGTCAGCAAGGTCGCGATGGCCTTGGAGTCGTGTGACCGGTGAAAGTTGCCCAATACCTTCACCGCTGCCGCGCGCACGCCGGGGTCTTTATCGTCGAGAGCAGATTTCATCTGATCGCGAACGCCTTCGGTCTTGTCCTCTGCAAGAAGATCGATGGCTTGAATGCGCGCCGAGTCCCCGCCATTGTTGCGCGCGTATTCGACCGCGCTAATGGAAAATCCAAAAGGTCCAAGCACCAGTCCCGCACCGGTCACGAGCCCGATCTTCTCCAAAGCCGATGGGCTATGCAGGGTGCGGGAGATATCGTGCTCCGCTCCGTGAATCAGGGATGGATTCGCTTTGCGGTCTCCCGCGGCAATGGCTGCCAGGATGTCTTCGCCGCTCTTGTCTGCGAATTGCTTCCAGAGCGTCGTAGCCGCCGCAAAGACCACCTGCGGCTCGGCATCGTCGAGGAGCCGTCTCACCGGCTCAATAAGCGAATGCGACTTGGTCTTGCCTGCCGCGAGAATAGCCGCCGTACGCACATCCAGATTCGGGTCCTTCATGGCGGTGGCAATCAACCCGTCCGCGTGCGCACTCCATCCCAGACTACTCAAGGCATTGAGCGCCTGCGTGCGGGTTTCGGTGTGCCTGGCATCCTGCACGCTGTCCGTGAGCGACTGCCAACAGCGTTTGATCGCCTCCGCAGGTGTTTCAGCGGCCGTCTGCGCAACCGTAGAGGCCGCGGATGCCGAGACCGACTGACTGCCATTTCCCACCGCAGCAGGGGGGGGGTTCTCTTGCGCAAGGGCGCTGGTGGCCCAAAGTGAAATTGCGAGCAAGATCTTCAGAATGCTGCGAGTCGCGAGCGAATGCACGGGCACCATATGTGTATTGTAGGGTCTGGACACGGCACAGGTCTGCGGCAGATTCGCGCAAGAGCAATCCGGGGAACGTCCGGAACGCATAGCATCACGGAGCGCGGAGCTGAGCGCGCTTGAAGCTCTTGCGCTCGACTCGGCGGCCAACATCGATATCACCGATCCGGCCGCAGCGGCTTCGTTCAAGTCGGCTTCTCGCACCCTTACCGTGATCCCGATGCCGTTCTGGCCGTATCACCGGCAATACGGAAATAACGCATTGGTTAACAGCCGCCCGTAGTGTGCCGCAGTCGTTACTTCGTATCGCCGACCATACACCCAGTGCTCGGAAGCAACAGGCGCTCACGAGTCTGGAGAATTCTGGAATCAGATGGTTGTTTCCGGTTGCGCTGATCCTGCGTTCCTGAAGGGGTGCCGCTCGGGAGCCTCGGCGGGCGCGGGAAGCAGCGCAAGGACCGAGGGGACGGCAAGGTTGAGAGCCGGGTTCCGGTGCCGGAGGTAGCCATACATGGGCTGAGCCCTGGCGCCAATCTGGGCTTTGGGGGCGAGGGCGGTGCGTCCGAGAAAGACCTGCTCGGCCCCCATTTCAATGGCCTCGCCGATGCCGGCGTACACCAGTCCGAGATATAAAGGTACGCCCGCAGCCGCCGTGGCCTTGTCGAAACCGATGTAATAGCCGTGCGCGCTGTTGCCGTCCCGGATGACGTTGACGAAGCCCAACAGTTTGTTGCCGTCCCTAGACCGGGCGACAACGGTGCGGAAGTCGTCGCCAAAGCTCGCCGCGAGTGCAGGGATCCATTGGGGATGGATGGTCACCAACCGCAGCTTCTGGCGCTCATGCACCTGGAGGTAGAGACGGTGGATTTCCGGGGCCCTGGATGTCGCCTGCTCCGGAGTGAGCCGTTCCAAAACGATGCCGGAGGTCTCGAGATCGCCGATGGCTTTCCTGATCCCGCTACGGTAGTCGGAACGCATGTCCTCGAGATAGTCGTCGAAACTCCGCCAGCTAGGCTTGCAGTGGAGAATCATATTGGGTTCCGTCTCGAAACGGCGGAAGCCAAAGCGCCGCAAGGCGGCGGCATCTTTCTGGTCGTCGGAAAGGTCCTTGATCACGACGAGGTCGAAATCACTGGAGAGTTTCATGGAACGATGGATCCGGTACAGGGCTTCTTCGACCACGGCCCAGAGCCGCGCCGAATCCTCACCCTCGACGAAGGCCACTCCGGGCAGACTCGGTGACAGGAGGCCCCCGCAGACGAGCAGGCGCTGGTGGACGCGCGCGACAGGAAGTTTCGCGGCAGTCTCGACGGCTTTCAGCAGACCGTGCCATCGGCGCAACAAGCTTGACGCGACGTCGCGCCAAAGCTCAGGATCGTCGTCTTCCGCCTGTGCCGCCTCGTCGAGTCCGGCCCAGGGAAGGTGCGACCCGAACAAAAGGATTCGCTTGTGACGGCGGGAGATGGAGCGTGCGGTAGCCTTCCCCAGGGAGCGCCAAAGACCTTGTCCGTCTTCCATGGCATGCAGGGAGGAAAGGTCGGCGACCCGGATGTCGAGGCTCTGTGCAACGATGCCCGCCACGGGCCGGCCCTCCTGGTATGCCAGTGCATAGTGCGGGGTAAGATTCGCGGGCAGGTTCTGCTCCAGCAGCCCCAGAAAGCGGCGGGACAGAAACACGCTGGAGGATGCCGACACGCTGTCCCAGTCGCTCGCATTCAGGAAGGCGATAGAATCCGCGAGAACGAAGCGGATGGCCGACACAGCGCCGCGACGCGACATGGGAGGGCCTCCAGCGTAATCCGACACCATTATCTACCGCGCGAATTCATCCCGCTTGGCGCAGCGAATGGGCTGGAGTGCGAGCAGACGATCGAGAAGCTCCGGCTCAGAAGGTCGGACCATTTCCCCGTTCACCCTCCTCGCTGCCCGGAAGAGCCGCTTATCGCAACGGGAGCTGCTCATTGGTCGCTCGGTCGGGTGCGCTGAGCGAGTCCTGCTCCTGAATCTTGCGCGCATGCGCGGTGCCTCTGGCAGTCCGAAAGCCAATATGAACACCGCCAGCCTCGCCCGGCGAAGCCAGGTCGCAAACCAGGAAGTCGTGACCGTCCATCACTTAGCTGACCCCACGAGACTTCTGTATCTTTCCCAAAAAAGCCGCCGTCAATTATCAGCTCGGGACGGATGACCGGCAACCCGGAAGTTTCGGGTCGAAATGTCCGTATTGCCGACCATCCGGCCCTCTGGAGGATCAGGGAGCGATCTGCCAGGTAGTGTCGGGGGTGCCGGGGCTACCGGTGGTCCCAATCGTGGTCCCGTTCATCAACCAGATGTAGACCTGTTGCGTGGTGCTGTTGCGCCACAGAATGCCGGCCCGGCCGCTTCCGTCGTAGTCGCCAA
>PKVY01000026.1 GCA_003131625.1 Acidobacterium sp.
GCGTCGTAGTTCAGGAACGGCTCGCCCATCCCCATAAACACCAGGTTGATTCGATCCCGCCCCGGCTCGGCATCCTGCCTCCGCAGCACCGCCGCCACCTGGCCGGCAATCTCGCCCGCCGTCAGGTTGCGAATGATCCCCAGCCGCGCCGTCAAACAGAACTGGCAATTCACCGCGCAGCCAATCTGGCTCGACACGCAGATCGTCGCACGCGACCACTCCTTCTTCGCATCGGATCCCCGGCGCGCCTCATCCGGCGAGGAATCCCCCTCTTCTCCGCCATCCCCCTCCGGCATCCACACCGTCTCGACCGTCTGCCCGTCGTTGCCGGCGATCAGGTAGCGCTCCGTCCCATCCGTCGAGCGGAAGGTCTCGACAATCGCCGGCATCCCCACCCGGAACCCCGCGGCGGCCACGCGCTCCCGCAGCTCTTTTGGCCAGGTCGTGACTTCCTCCAAGCCAGCCACTTTCTGCTTGTAAAGAGCCGTTTCCAGCTGCCGGATACGGTACCTCGGTAACCCAAACACCCGCAGTGCCTCGCTAAGCTCTTCATTCCAAAGGCCAAAAAGGGCTCCATCCGGAGCCACGCCTGGAGCGTCTAAAGTAGGGGTCAGTAGCTTCCCGCCGGTAGTCATCTATCTATCCGAGAATAGCGCATCTAAAATCGATCATAGAGCCGACTTTCAGCCCCCGACAAAACCACAATGAATGACGAACGCAACATCCGCCGCACCGTCCTACCCAGCGGCCTCATCGTGCTCACCGAGCGCATGGAGCACGTCCGCTCGGTCGCCATGGGTGTGTGGATGCGCGCCGGTTCGCGTCACGAAGTGCCCGAGCTGAACGGCATCTCCCACTTCGTCGAGCACATGGTCTTCAAGGGAACCAAATCCCGTTCCGCGCAGCGCATCGCCCGCGAAGTCGACGCCATCGGCGGCAATCTCGACGCCTTCACCGGCAAGGAAACCGTCTGCTTCAATATCAAGGTTCTCGACGAGCACGTCCAGACCGCCCTCGACGTCCTCTCCGATCTCGTGCTGAACCCCGTCTTCGCCGCCGAGGAAATCACCCGCGAACGCGGTGTGATCCTCGAAGAAATCAAGATGGACGAGGACAATCCCGACACGCTCGTCCACGAGATCTTTATGCAGAACTTCTGGAAGGGCCATCCGCTCGGCAAGCCCATCCTCGGCACGCGCGAGACGGTGCGCAGTTTCGAGCAGAACACGCTCGTCCGCTTCTTCGAACAGCGCTTCCAGTCCGGCAACATGGTTTTCTCCGCAGCCGGCAACATCGAGCACGACAGCTTCGTCGAGCAGGTCGCTCGCCACTTCAGCTCCCTCGCGCCCGGCAGCGTCCTCAGCGACAGCGCCACGCCCACCGTCACCCCGCGGATTCACCTGCGCAACAAAAAGTCCCTCGAACAGGTGCAGCTTTGTCTCGGCGTCCCTGCTCCGCCCATCGGCGACGAGTCCCGCTACACCACGCTTCTGCTCAACACCATCCTCGGCGGCGGCATGAGCTCCCGCCTCTTTCAGACCGTTCGCGAAGAACGCGGCCTCGTCTACGCCATCTACTCGGACCTCGCCCCCTATCGCGACACCGGCTCGCTGTGCGTCTATGCCGGAACCTCCGCCGACCGCGCCCTCCAGGTCATCGACCTGATCATGGAGGAATTCCGCCGCCTGAAAACCGAGCCGCTGCAGCCGGGCGAGCTGCGCCGCGCCCAGGATCAGCTCAAGGGCAATCTGCTGCTGTCGCTCGAAAGCTCGATGTCGCGCATGTCCAACCTCGCGCGCCAGCAGATGTACTTCGAACGCTTCTTCGGCCTCGACGAAATCATCGACCGCGTCGAAGCCGTCACCGAAGAACAAGTCATGGCGATGGCGACGGAACTGTTCAAGCCCGACAAGGTCGCACTGACCCTGCTCGGCCGCCTCGACGGCCTGCACCTCAACCGCTCCCAGTTGGTCTGCTAGCCGCGGGCCCTGGTTTACGGGTTTCCAGAACGCTGAACGCCGTGCGCTCCGCTTACCGAATCCCCGCCGCGTTCAAACAGTCTGAATAAGCCTTGTCGGTCCTCTGGATGTGGTTCACCAGCCAGTCCCGCAGCAGATTCAGCACCTGGATCGAGTTGGCCGCGCGCCCTTCTCGCGTCTGCTGCAGCAATCCCTCGACATCGGCGACGAATTTCTTATGCTGCTCCTGATGCGGCGCCAGCTGCGGATAGTTCGCCCGCTTCAGCAGCGCCTCTTCCTGCGTGAAGTGGGTGCGGGTGTATTGCAACAGCTCGCCAACCGTCTTGCTGACGATCTCGTCCCCTTTGCCCATGCGCATCGCATCGGCCAGACGATTGATGATGTCGAACAGATTCTTGTGCTGCTGGTCGCACAACGCCACTTTCACGCTGTACGAATCGTTCCAGGTAAACAGAGCCATAGCGTCTCTCCTGCCTGGTTCACCGGCAAGCAAGGGCCCGTCGCGCCTGGAAGCAACCTTAGAATTGTCTAATGGTCGTCTGAACAGACCTATTCCCTACTGCCTATTCCCTACTCAACACAGCGGCGAAAAACCCATCGCAGGGATGCACCCCCGGCAGCGTCCGCAGGAAATCCTCCTCCGTCGCCGTTCGCAGCCGCTCGCGGCCCTCGGCCGTCACCACCCCGCTCGCCGCCAGCTGATCCAGAATCCCCTCCACCGCAATCACCTCGAACCCCGTCGTCTCCCGCAGCACCTCGGCGACCACGTCCTCGTTCTCCTCCGGCTCCAGCGAGCAGGTCGAGTACACCAGCCGGCCACCCGGCTTCAGCCCCGCCAGCCCCGCCCGCAGAATCGCCACCTGCCGCGCGTGCTGCCGCGCCAGATCGGCCTCGCTCACCCGCAACCGTATCTCCGGATTCCGCGCCATCGTGCCCGTCCCGCTGCACGGCACATCGCAGAGAATCAAATCCCACTCCGGCTTGAGTTCGAGCGTCGCCGCATCGGCCACTTCCCATACGAACCGCTCCGCGCCCGCCCCCAGCACCCGCTCCCGCATTTGTTCCAGCCGCGCCCGGCTCACATCCACCGCCGTGATCTCGGCCTCCGGCAGCCGCTCGGCGAGAATCGCCGTCTTTCCTCCCGGAGCCGCGCAGGTATCCATCACCCGCAGTGCCCCCGGCGCGGCCGCCGCTGCAATTTCGGCGACCAGCTGCGATGCCTCATCCTGAATCCGCACCCGTCCCTTTCGAAACTCCTCGCTCCGCCCCACATCGCCGCGCACCACGCGCCGCGCGCAACGCAGGAAATATCCCGGCTCCGTCTCAATCCCCTCCAGGTCCGCCGCGGGTTCCGTCCCCCGAATCGTCGCCCCAGAAGGCTCCTGATCCCACCGGCAAATCGCTCCGGCCGCCTCTAACCTATACCGCCGCGCCCACCGTTCCACCATCCACACCGGATGCGCCCACTGCGAGGCCAGTTCCCGAACCGAACGCTCTTGCTCTTCTGTACCCTGTACCCTGTACCCTTTACTCTGTATCTTCCGCAGGACCGCGTTCACCATCCCCGCCGCGCCACGCTCATCGCCGTACTTCACCAGCTCCACGCTGTCGTGGACCACCGCATGCGCGGGCACCCGGTCCAGATGCAACAGCTGATACGCACCCATGCGCAGCGCCGTCGCCGCCTCCGCGCTCAGCTTCGTCTCCGGTCGCGCCAGTAATGCGCGAATCCGCGCGTCGAGCGCCAATTGCCAGCGCAATGTCCCCAGCACCAGGGTGGTCGTCAGGTTGCGGTCCTGCGCCGACAACCGGTCGACCTCGGCCGACCGCAGCAGCTCATCGCTGTGCGCATCCGAAGACGCGATTTGTAACAGAATCCGATACGAAACGCGTCGCGCCGGAGCAATCATATGCCTGAACGCTATCCGCTAACCGCTATCCGCTGTTTTTCCGAATGCCGAACGCCGCTTTTCTGCACCCTGTACCCTGCACCCTGTACCCTGCACCCTGTCAGTCCCCCAGCCGCGTCCCGCTTTCCACCGCATGTCCCCGCAAAAACTCACCCGCCGTCATGCGCCGCTTCCCTTCCGGCTGCACCTCGACCAGTTCCAGCCACGAGCCATCGCCGCACGCCGCGAACAGCGTTCCCTGCTCTGCCAGCACTTCGCCCGGCTGCCGCGCCCGCGCGCCCCGCACCTCGGTGGGCAGCATCCGATGCACCGCCAGCTTCTTTCCCCCCAGCATTGTCCACGCCCCCGGCCATGGCTGAAATCCTCGCCACCGGTTGTAAAGCGTCATCGCGGGCCGCGCAAAATCCATGCGCCCGTCTTCGCGGGTCAGAATCGGCGCCAGCGTCGCCTTCGCCTCATCCTGTTTTCGCGGCGCGATCGTACCCGCATCCAACTCGCGCAGCGTCTCCATCATCAGGTCCGCCCCCATCGCCGCCAGCAGCGGAAACACATCCGTCGCGGTCATGCTCGGCGCAATCGCCATCTCCCGCTGCAGCAGAATGTCGCCGGTATCCAGCCCCTCATCGAGACGCATGGTCGTCGCGCCTGTCGCGCCTTCGCCATTGGCGATGGCCCACTGCACCGGCGCCGCCCCGCGATACTTCGGCAGCAGCGACGCATGTAGGTTCAGATTCCCCAACCGCGGCAGCGCGAGCATCCACGGCGGAATGATCCGTCCATACGCGACCACCAGGATCGCGTCCGGCGCGATCGCCTCGAGCTCCGCCCTCAGTTCCGCATTGTTTTTGATTTTCTCCGGCTGCATGACGCGAATCCCGCCTTCCATCGCTGCCGTTTTCACCGGAGGTGCGGTCACGTGCTGGCCCCGTCCCACCGGCCGATCCGGCTGCGTGACCACCAGCGGCACATCGTACCCCGCCCGCAGCGCCAGCTTCAGGGTGGGCACGGCAAACGCCGGAGTCCCGCAGAACACCAGCTTCATTTCCACTCGCCGGTCTTTTGCAGTTTGCGAATCTTCCGCAGAATCAGATCCCGCTTCAGCGCGCTCAGCCGCCAGGGAAACAGAATCCCGTCCAGATGATCGATCTCATGCTGAAACGCCCGCGCCAGCAGCTCCGTCCCCTCCAGCTCGATCGTTTTTCCCTCAAGATCCTGTGCGCGAACCTTTACCTTCGCCGCCCGCGACACCTTGTCGCGAATATCCGGCAGACTCAGGCAGCCCTCATCCGCAACCTGCTTGCCCTCTTTGTGAATGATTTCCGGGTTCACCAGCACAATCTTCTCTACCGGATTCTTCTGGTTGCTCAGATCGATCACCGTGATGCGTTTCGACACGCCGATCTGCGGCGCCGCCAGGCCAATCCCGATCGCCGTGTACATGGACTCGAACATATCGGCGGCCAACTTGCGGAGCCCCTCGTCGAACTCCGTCACCTTCTCCGTCGGCCTCTGCAGGATCGGGTCCGGATATGTAACGATTTCCCTGATCATTTAGTACTTTCCCACCTGCTCCACGTAACCGTCATAGTTACGTTTGAACTCCCGCAGCGAATCGCCGCCAAACTTTTCCAGCGCCAGCTTCGCCACCGCCAGCGCCACCATCGCCTCCGCCGCCACGCCGGCCGCTGGAACCACGCAGACGTCGCTGCGCTCGTATGCCGCCTTCGTCTCCTCGCGCGTGTCGAAGCGCACCGACTGCAGCGGCCGCCGCAGCGTCGAAATCGGCTTCAGATACCCGCGCACCACAATGTCCTCGCCGTTCGAGATCCCGCCTTCCACGCCGCCCGCGTTGTTGTGCTCGCGCGTGAACCGTGTATGCCGCCCATTCGCCGCCTCGGGCGCATAGCCAATCGCGTCGTGGACCTCTGAACCCAGCGACTCGGCCGCCGTCACGCCGCGCCCAATCTCCACCGCCTTCACCGCCTGCAGCGACATCACCGCCTGCGCCAGCACGCCATCGAGCCGCTCATCCCAGTTCGCGCACGTGCCCAGCCCCGGCGGCGCACCGTGCACGACCACTTCAAACACGCCGCCCACTGTATCGCCGGTCCGCAGCACTACGTCCACCTCGGCTTTCATCCTCACCTCGGCTTCCGCGTCCACGCAGTTCAGCAGGACCTCATCCTTCGCCCGCAACGCTGCAATCTCCTCCCAGCACGCGTCGCGCTCCAGTTCAGCGCCGCCCACACGAATCACATGGCTCGCCACGTCGATGCCCAGCTCCAGCAGCAGCTGTTTCGCCACCGCCCCCGCCGCTACCCGCGCGGTCGATTCGCGCGCCGACGCCCGTTCCAGCACGTAGCGCGCATCGGGAAAATCGAATTTCAGCGCACCCGCCAAATCCGCGTGTCCCGGCCGCGGCGACGCAACCGCCTTATGCTTCGCCGGATCGCCCGCGCCCACCGGCAGCGCCTCCGTCCAGTTCTTCCAGTCGCGATTCTCAATCGCAATCGCAATCGGCGATCCGATCGTCTTGCCGTGGCGCACCCCGCTGAGGAAATGCGCCGTGTCGGTCTCGATCCGCATGCGCCCGCCGCGCCCGTAACCCTGCTGCCGCCGCCACAGCTCGCGATTCACCCGCGCTTCGTCGATGGGCACACCCGCGGGCACGCCTGAGAGCAAAGCCACAAGGCTCTCCCCGTGCGACTCGCCGGCAGTAGAAAAACGCAGCATTGGTCAGCAAACCCGCTTCGATTGTAGATGAATCGACCGTGATTCCGGTCGCCGCCCCGGTCAGATCCGCTGGAGCTGCATCCCCAGTACGACTCGTATCGTTACCGACGCCGAATCGTTGCGATCCCTGTACCCTGTACCCTGTACCCTGTACCCTGTTCCTCGCCTACTCCGCCAGCCACCCGTACTGCTTCTCGTTCAGCGGAACCACCGACAGCCGCCCCTGCCGCACCAGCGGCGAATCCGCAAAAATCCCCTGCGCCTTAATCTCAGCCAGCGTCCGCGGCGTCTTCGTCTTCTTCACAAATTTGATACGCACCTGCGGATTCTTCGCGTCGCTCGCGTCGACCGACACCACCTTCGCCAGCCCCACCGTCCGCTTCTCATCCCCCGTGTGGTAGATCACCAGCATCTCGCCGCGCTGCATCCCCGCCAGATTCCTCACCGCCACCGGATTCGACACGCCGTCCCACACCGTCTCGCCTTCGCGCTCCAGGTCGCCCACCGAATAGGTTCCCGGCTCAGTCTTCAAAAGGTAAGGCATGGTTTCGTTCCTCCTGGTGTTCCCGGCGATTCCCGTTTTCCGATCCGGACCCGGCATGCTCCTTCGCGGCTTTTTCCTCGACCCCTTGCAATCCCTCGCTCCTGAGATACGCCTGGGTGTTCAGCAGCTGCCGCTCCAGCGGACGCACCCACTCCGTCATCTCCGCGCCCGTCCGCCCGCTCGCCTCGGCCTTCGCCAGCTCGCTGCGCACCGTCTGCATCTTCGCGTCAAGATTGTCGAGGTAATGCAGCAGGATCGCCTCCGGCGTCATGGGAAGCTTGGGCGACCCGAATTCGTATTCTCCATGGTGGCTCAGCACCAGATGCTCCACCAGCAACCGCTTCGCCGCCGGAAAATTCGGAATCGCCGCGATCTTCTGCTCGATCATGCCAATCCCGATGGTGATGTGCCCCAGCAGCTGCCCTTCCAGCGTGTAGTCGAAACTCGTCCCCCAGCTCAGCTCGCGCAGCTTCCCGATGTCGTGCAGCACCACGCCCGTCAGCAGCAGATCGCGGTCGATATTCGGATAATGCTGCGCCGCCAGCTCGCACACTCCCATCAGCGACAGGATGTGCTCCAGCAGTCCGCCCATCCATGCGTGATGCATGCTCTTCGCCGCCGGAGCCTGCTTGAGCGCTGGGGCCAACTCCGCATCGTTCAGGAACGCCTCGACCAGCGCCTTCAGGTCCGGATCGCGCAGGCTCGCCGCCCATCCCTCCAGCTCGGTCCACATCTCGCCGACGTCCCGCTCCGACCGCGGAACAAAGTCGCCCAGATCGTACTCGCCCGGCGCGGCGCGGCGAATCTTCTTCACCTTGAGCTGCAGCTTTTCGTTGAACCGGTTGACCTCGCCGAGGATCTTCACCACGTCGCCGGCCTCGAACTCGCCGGCTTCGTCGATCTCCCACATCCGCGCTTCAATCTGACCGGTGTGATCCTGCAGCGTCAGCGCAAAGTAGCGCCCGCCGTCGCGGCCGGTGCGCACCTGCTTGAATCCCGCCACGAAAAATCCGGTAATCTCCCGGTTCTCCCGGCTGGCCAGATCGGCAACCAAAAGTTCTTTCATCTTGATGGATTAAAGCTGAGGCTGCGTCGGCGTCGTTCCCTGCGCCGGAGGCGTGCTTTGCGGCGGCGGATTCTGGGGCGTGGAAGGCGCCGGCGCTCCTCCTGTCCCGCTCGGCGTCGACGATCCCGCAGCTCCGTCCTGCGCGGGCTGCGTGTTCTTGTTCTCGTCGCCCAGCCGCCGCTTCGGCCCGCCCTTCGCCGGATTCGCCTTCTTCTTTTTGGTCGTGTCGCCGTTCAGTCCCAGCGCCGCCTGATCCTGCTTATCCTGGGCCGTCTGCTCCGGCGTCTCCGTCGGCGGCACAAACTTCTGTTTCTTCTTCGACGCCTTATCCTGCGCTAGTTTCTGCTTCGGTTCCTTCATCTTGTCCGAAAGTCGCGTCTTCGTCTTCTTCTCCGTGTCAGCGCCGCTGTCGATCACATTGCCCTCGGCATTGGTCACCGCCACCTCTTTGCCGGTGTCGTTCGAGGCTACCTGCTGCGGCTCGGCCGCTGCGGTTGCTCCCGCATCCACCTGCCGCGTATTTCCGGCAGGCAGCGTTTCCCGCGGCGCCTGCCCGAAGCGGATCTTCTCCTTCTTGCCGGGCTTCTGCGTTCCCGGGCTCGGGCCCGGGCTCACGCTCGCCACCTGCACCGGCGCGCCCTTCTGCTTGTTCACCTGGTCCAGCGTCGGCACGCCCGCCGGCGGCGCTGCCTTCGTGGCCGTCTGCTTTTCCTTCCGCACCGGCTTCTGCCGGAACCGCGTCCGCTCCACACTCTTTTTCTTCTTCGGCTGCGGCGGAGTGTACGCGCCCTGGATAAACTTGATCTCGTTGGCGGTCGCCCCGGAATCCGTGTACGGTGCTTTCACCTGGATGGCCGCCTCATCGCGCAGCTTCGCCAGGTAGTCGCGCATCGCCGGCTCCATCTTCGTCATCCCGATCTGTTCCTGGATCTGGTTCTGCACCTCGACGAGCGGAGTGAGCCCGCCCTTGTTGTGCTCTGCCACTTCCAGGATCAGCCAGCCCTGTTTGGTGCGAATCGGCGCCGTAAACTGCCCCGCCTGCAGGTTGAAGGTCGCGTCCTCCATCACCTTCGGCAGGTCCCCGCGCTTGTAATCGCCCAACCGCCCGCCCTCCTGCGCCGTCGGCCCGCTGGAATCGGCCTTCGCCACCGTCGCGAAATCCGCGCCCGTTTTCAGCCGCGCTTCCACGTCATCGGCTTTCTTCTGCGCGTCCGCCACCTGCGCCGCATCTTCGGGGTTCGGCGTTGCGACCAGAATCTCGTTCAGCTTCACCTGCTCCGGCCTCTGAAATTCCTGCAGGTGCGCGTTGTAATACGCCTGGATCTCCGAAGGCGCAATGTCGATGCGATGCCCAACCTCCTGGCTGATCACCTCGGACCGGATCACGTTCTCCCGAATCTGCTCCTTCAGGTCCTCGAAGGAAACCCCCTGCGCCTCGGCTGCCTTCTGCAGGTCCTCCATGGAGTCCATGTGGTACTGCTTGCGCATCTCGTCCAGCCGCTTCACCACTTCGGTCTCGCCCGTGATCCCCAGGTCCTTGCCCTTCGACAACAGCAGCTGGTTGTCGATCAGCGACCGCAGCAGATCCCGCCGCTGCGCCATCAGCTGTGCCTGCGACCACCCCTGCTGCCGCGCCTCGGCTTCCATCTCCTGCTCCGCGCGGTCGTAGTCCGACTTGCTGATCGCCTGGTCGTTCACCATCGCCACGATGTCTTCCACCACCGTCCCCTGGTAGGGCGACTGGGAAGTACGCTGCGATGTGACATCGGCGGCGGCCCGGCTCTGCGCGACCGAAACTGCGGGAGCAACGGACAACGCCACGCCGGCGGCCAGCATGGCAGGGAACAGCGAAACTCGAAGCATCATAGGGATCAACGTCTCTGCGCGCCGCCCCGATCCGTCAGGAGAACGCCGTCTTCCGGCCTTCCCACCCGAGCATCGTCTCGGCTACTGCGCTTTCGTCATTGTACCGCGCACAACCTATTAGACGCCGCGCCTTTCTGAACGCTGAGCGCCGAACGCTGAACGCTCTCCTCACTTGCACACAGCCTCCAGCTCCGCCCCATAATCCTTCCTCCCCGGCAGCGCCAGCTGCTTCTCCGCCATCGCCCCCTCCAGCGTGTCCGGACCCGACAGCAGCTTCGGATCCACATCGTATTTGTAGAACGAATCCTTCTCCGCCGCCTCCAGCGTCACAAACGTGAACCCTCGCGACTGGTACAGCCGCAGCAGCCGCGGCAGCATGCGCGCGTCGAAAGCCCCAATGTGCATCAGCAGCACGTAAGGAATATCCCGCCCATACAGCTTTTGCGACATCTCCCGCCGATACCCGATATCCTCGCCCGCCGCCTGCAAATAGCTGCGCTCCAAACCCGCGATCGCCTTCCCATCGTGCTTCGCTTCGCAGCGCGCATACGGCTCGTTCCATTCGTAGTCGGCGAAGCTCATCGTCACCGCTGCAATCCTGTACCCGTGCTCGGCAAAAAACACCCGCACCCCCATCTGTTTCTCCATATTGTCCCCCTCCGCCAGATAGGGAAACCGGAACCAGTGCCAGTCCGCGCCCTGCATCTGCGATTCCAGCAGGCCCTCGTTCTTCTCCGTGTCCTGCTCAAATTCCCGCAGCGACTGCTGGTTCAGATTCATGTGCGACCACGTGTGATTCCCGAGCGGAAACCCCGCCGCACGCCACGCGGCCAGCACTGCCACCGTCTCGGGATGCTGCTCGACCCCAATCCCGTTCACAAATCCATAGGTCGGCGGAACGTGCGCCCGCTCCAGCACCCTAATCACCTTATTCGCCACTTCGATCCGCGTCTCGCCCGCCGGCAGCGGCCCATGCGCCGGCAAATCGTCAAAGGTGATCGCAATCTGCTGCGCCCCGGCGCCGATGCCGGCCGCCAGCCAAAAACCGCACACCCCAACCACAAGCGCTCTCCACCGCGAGCGCACCCCCACACGCGTCCCCATTCCGCCTCCCCAAAGCAGATCAAAGTATACGGATGATCGGATGCAAATCGGCCCGGCGCACGGTGCCCTATCCGCTATCCGCTATCCGCTGACAACCGTCCCCACCCCCATAGGCATCTGCCGCAACCGCGACCCCGTCGCCGCGAAGATCGCATTCCCGACCGCCGGAGCCACCGCCACAATCCCGGTCTCGCCCGCGCCCGCCGAGGCCAGATCCTTGCGGTCGATCAGTACCACCTCAATCTCCGGCGTGTCCGCGAACCGCGGCACTCGATACGCCGCGAAGCGAGGGTTCGTCACCTTGCCGTTCGCAAACTGAATCGACTCGAACAGTGCGCCGCCAATCGCCTGCACCATCGCCCCCAGAATCTGGTTCCGCAGCCCATCGGGATTCACCACCGCCCCCGATTCCCACGCCTGCACCACGCGCCGGATGTGCACCTTCTTCTCCGCGTCGATCTCCACTTCCACGCACGCCGCCGTATATCCGCCCTTCTCCGTTCCGCCCGCGATCCCAAACCCGCGCTCCGCCGTCGACTTCATCTTTCCCCAGCCAAATCGCTCCGCCGCCGCTGTAAATACCGCCTGCAGCCGCGCGTCGTCCAGGTTCTTCAGCCGAAACTCCAGCGGATCCATCGCCACCTCGTGCGCCAGCTCATCCATATGCGTCTCGCGCGCAAAATGGTTCGCCGTCGCCGCCAGCCCGCGATACGATCCCTGCGCCAGCGGCGCGTCCCGCCACTCGTGATAGCGCGTCACCGGATTCGCAACCATATAAGGAGTCCCCACCCCCGACGGTCCCGAGTTGTAGTTGTGGTGCTCCCACGCCACTAGCGTGCCGTCGCGCTGCACGCCACTGCGAATCTCCATCACCCCCGCAGGCCGGAAGTACGCCCAGGTAAATTCCTCCTCGCGCGTCCACACCAGCTTCACCGGCTTGCCCGCCGCCTTCGCCAGCCGCGCCGCTTCCACCGCGCATTCGCCTGTATGCTTGCCGCCGTAGCCGCTACCCATGTCGGGCATGATCACCCGCACCTGCGACGCCCCAAGCCGAAACGCCTTCGCCAGATCGTCCTTCACGCCAAACGGACGCTGCGTCCCCGTCCACACTGTCAGCTTTCCATCCGCCCACTCCGCCACCGCCGCTCTGGGTTCCAGCGGAGCATGCGCGATGTACGCCACGGTGTAGGTCCGCGCCAGCTTCACATCCGCGCCCGCCAGCGCCGCCTCAATCTCGGACGCCCCATCGTCCCCCGCGCCCTTCTTGAGCGCCGCAAACAGCTCCGCGTTCGAAATCTGCGGAGGCACCTGCCACTTCGCGTCGATCTTCAGCAGAGCCTGCTCCGCCGTCCACACGTCGTCCGCGACCACGCCGACAAAATCCCCGTCCCGCACCACCTGCACGCCGGGAATCTTCTCCGCCGCGCTCGCATCCACGGACACCAGCGTAGCGTTGTACCCCGCCGGCCGCAGCACCTTCCCAAACACCATCCCCGGCCGCACAATGTCCGACGGATAAGCATGCTTGCCTGTTACAAATTCCCGCCCGTCGACCTTCGGCACCGCGGTCCCGGCAATCTTCCACTCACTCGCCGGCGTTAGCGGCGGGTCGCCGGCGACCGCCCGCGTCAGCTTCTCGCCCTTCGTAATCTCCCCATACCCCATCGATGCCCTCGTCGCGGGATTCGTGACCCTCCCGTTCTCCGCCTTCAGGCTCGCCGGATCCACCTTCCACCGCTCCGCCGCCGTCTCGATCAGCATTTCCCTCGCCGTCATCGCCATCGTCCGCAGCTGCGGTCCCATCGTCGGCGTCGACCGGCTCCCGAACGTCCCCATATCCCACGGCACCAGATCCGTATCGCCCATCACCATCGTGATTGAGGCAAACGGCGTCCGCAGTTCCTCCGCCACCGACTGCGCCAGCGAGGTGCGGATGTTCTGCCCGATCTCCACCTTGCCCGTGTACACCGTCACTTTGCCGTCGGCGTCAATGTGGATCCAGGCGCTCACCTCCTGCGGCAGCTGGTGTCCTCCAAAATTCCGCCCCGACTCCTGCGCGACTAGCGCGCCCGCCCCCGCCGCGCACACCAGCAGCCCGCCGCCGCACAGGCGCAGAAACTCGCGCCGGTCCAGCTCGAACAGGCGAATCCGATCCCGCACCTCGTGCAGTTCCGCTTCCAGCCTCAGCTCATCCACGGTCATAATCGGCTCCCTTCTTCACCGGCGTGTGCGTCGCCCGCCGGATCGCCGCCAGAATCCGCGGGTATGTCCCGCACCGGCAAACATTCCCGTTCATCGCCTCCACGATCTGCGCATCGGAAGGATGTGCTTGTTCCGCGAGCAGCGCCGTCGCCGCCAGCACCATCCCCGACGTGCAATACCCGCACTGGAACGCCCCCTCCTCCAGAAACGCCTGCTGCACCGGGGTCAGCATGCCGTGCTGCTCCAGGCCCTCCACCGTCGTGATCTTCGCCCCCGCGGCAGCCGCCGCCGGCGTCAGGCACGATCGCGTCGCGCGCCCATCCAGGAGCACCGTGCACGCCCCGCACTGCCCCTCGCCGCAGCCGTATTTCGTCCCCGTCAGCCCCAGTTTGTTGCGCAACACCCACAACAACGGCTCGTCCTCCGCCGCCTGCACCTGCATCTCCACGCCATTGACCCGCAGCTTCAAATCCGCCATCGCTCCAACCTCAACCCTGCAGAATAACTCCGGATCCTCCCCACGCGCCTCCCTGAAGCCCGCTGTCCGGCCACCCGCACCTGTCACCTGTAACCTGCAACCTGTACCCTGTAACCTGTCTTTCCCCTTGCACACCGCATCTCCCCGCGTCATAGTGTTTCCGTGGATCTCCAGCCCGGTTCGACGGTTGGGCATTACAAGATTCTGCGCCGCATCGGCGCGGGCGGGATGGGTGTCGTCTACGAGGCCGAAGACCTCCGCCTCGGCCGCCACGTCGCCCTCAAGCTCATCGCCGGCAACTCCGCTCCCGACCCCTCCGCGCTCGAGCGCTTCCACCGCGAAGCCCGCATCGCTTCCTCCCTCAATCATCCCGGCATCTGCACCATTCACGAGATTGACGAAGCGGACGGCCAGCCCTTCCTCATCATGGAGCTGCTCGACGGCCAGAGCCTCGACCGTCTCTATGGCGGCCATGCGGTTCCTCTGCCGCGCCTGACTGAAATCGGAGTCCAGCTCGCCGACGCCCTCGACGCCGCGCATCGCAAGGGCATCCTGCACCGCGACATCAAGCCCGCCAACATCTTCATCACCGGCTCCGGCCAGGCCAAAATCCTCGACTTCGGCCTCGCCCGCATCGATTCTCTCGCCGTCGGCGACTCCACCGGCTCCGGCATCTCCGAGCGCGACAAGCTCACCCGCTCCGGCGCCACCCTCGGCACCGTCGCCTACATGTCCCCCGAGCAGGCCCGCGGCGAATCCCTCGACGCCCGCAGCGACCTCTTCTCCCTTGGCGTTGTGCTCTACGAGATGGCCACCGGCAACCACCCCTTCAGCGGGACCACCAGCGCCGTCGTCTTCGATAAGCTCCTCAACTACCATCCCCCCTCGGCCGTCTCGCTCAACCACGATCTCCCGCCCGAGTTCGAGAACATTCTCAACAAATCCCTCGAGAAGGATCGCGACCTTCGCTATCAGTCGGCCTCCGATCTCCGCGCCGACCTCAGGCGTCTCCAGCGCAGCACCTCCGGCATCTACGCCACCACCGCGCATCTGCCCGCCACTGCTTCTTACCCGGGAATGATTCGCGTCGGCGCCTCGGCCGAGCCCGCCGCCAGCGCCTGGCCCACTCCGGTTCCGGCGCCGCCGCTCCAGCTCGTCCCCGCTCGACCCCGCGCCCCGCTCTTCCGTCCCGCCCTGTTCATTGGCGGCCTTGTGGCTCTGGTCGTCACCGCCGCTGCCATCGCTGGCATCCAGTACTTCAGCCACAGAAAAACGGCTGCCGTCGTCGCTGCTCCATCCGTAACAACGGCTGTTACAAAATCCGCCCCGCCCTCAGCGATCCCGGCCATGCCAACGCCCGCGCCCACTGCAACGACCACCGTCAAACCCTCCGCAAGCACGCCCAAACCTTCTGCCGGAACTCCCAAACCAGGCGCCGCTCTCCAGCACCCGAACGCGCCAGCGCCCACTTCAACTGCCGCGCCCTCTGCCGGGACTCCCAAACCACGCGCCGCTCTCCAGCACCCGAACGCGCCGGCGCCCACCTCAACCGCCGCTCCCACCGCCCCGCCCGCCTCTTCCTTCGAAGCCGATGCCGGCGCCGCCGCCGACGGTTTAAGCAATCCCAGCGCCGGCGCAGCCAACGGACAACTCCAGCCACTCCAGCCCACCATGCCCTTCCGCCGCGTCTACGCCCGTGCCCCCAGCCTCATGGCGCATCACCTCCACCGCTTCGGCGGATTCTGCGAGGGCACCCTCCAGTTCACCCCGGAAACCCTCATTTACACCTCCAGTGTCCATTCCTTTTCGCTCACCCGCGACCAGATCGTCTCCATCAGCGGCGATGTGGTCGTCGAAAACAACGGCCGCCGCTGGCGTTTCGAAATTCCCGGCGGCAACGAACGCCAGGTCCACAACGTCCTCAACGGCTGGTTCAACGCCCTCCCCAACCCGCGCTAATCCGTGTCGCGTGGATGCTACAGTTCCCCCATGCCTCACCCGCGCCTCGCTCTCGCGCTCCTTCCCCTCCTGATTCTTCCCGCGGCGCTCGCGCAAAACGACTCTGCCCTCACCGCGACCCTCCAGTCCCGGATCGCCGGCTTCCACGGCAAAGTCGTCCTCTACGCGCACGACCTCGCCACCAACCAAACTGTGGCGATCGATGCGGACCAGCCCGTCCCCACCGCTTCCGTCATCAAGCTCGGCATCCTCTATACCGCTCTCCAGCAGATCCGCGCCGGCCGCGCCCACTTCGACGATCGCCTCATGCTCCACCACGAAGACCAGGTTCCCGGCTCCGGCGTCCTCCTCTTCTTTGACACGCCCATGACCCTCACCCTCAAGGACGCGCTCACCCTCATGATCGCCGTCAGCGACAACAGCGCCTCCAACCTGGTCATCGATGACCTCGGCCTCGACACCATCGACAGCCAGCTCACCGCCGCCGCGCCCCGCGGACTCGGCCTCAAAAACACCTGGCTCTATAAGAGGGTCTACCGCCCCGCCGAGGGCCCCGTCCCCGCCGACCAACCAAAGTTCGGCCTCGGCAAGACCACCGCGCGCGAAATGGCCGGCATCATGGAGCGCTTCGTCACCTGCAACCTCGGCCCCGCTCCCGCCTCGTCCGCGACGGCATCCGCCGCTTCAACGCCCATCCCCACTGACAAGGACCTGTGCGCAGCCGCCATGCACATGCTCAAAGTCCAGTCCGATCGCGACATGATCCCGCGTTATCTTGAAAAACTCGACACCACCGAAGGCGACTCCGCCATCGCCAACAAAACCGGCGCCATCGACCACGCCCGCGTCGACGTCGGCGCCGTCTACACGAAGCACGGCGCCATCCTCATCTCCGCCTTCACCCACGACAACGCCGACACCAGCTGGACCCCCGACAACGAAGCGGAGCTTCTCATCGCCAAACTGGCAAAGACCATCGTCGACGCTTGGGCTCCGTCGACGTAGCCCGTTCGTGTTGGGAATCGGACGGCGCGGATCAGCTCATCGATGCGCTGGTGGGTCGAGGTCGAGCCATGCAAAGTCGCCCAAATTCTGCGCCCATGGCATAGGCAATCGACGCAATGAGTGGGGCAGTAATCAGCAACTCCTCAAGGCACTCCGACGCGCCGCATCGAGTCCCCAGGAAGTTATCTCGTAGCAGCCCGGCGATTTCATTTCCGTGTGGCTCCAGACGGATCCATGTGACCAACTCCCAGATACCGAGAATCAGGGGAATCAGAAAAACAAACCATGACAAGAGACGAGGCGAGCGTCGCCCGACGAAAAAACCTCCGGCTAATCCAATCAGACCAGGCGCGAGAAAAGTCGGTCCCCAAAAGTAGAAATCGAGCGAACGGTCAGAGCCGGTGAGCAGTCCCAGCAGAAGCTCCAACAGGCCCGCGAGCGCCACCGTGACATATCCCGCCAGCGCGGAATGAGCGAGGAATTGCAAAGCGAGACTGACTCGACGAGCATTCATCTTGTTAACAGCGCCACCATCTCCCCCCACGCCGGCCAGCCCCGCACCAACTCCTCCCGCTTCCCCGAAGCATAATCCGCATAATCAAACCCCGGACTCACCGTGCACCCGAGCAGCGCGACCTTGCCTCCGGGAACCAGCCGCGTCCCCTGNNAATGTCCTGCCCCAGCACGACTCGCTTCCCCGACCCATCCGGCCAAAGCTGCAACATCTCCACCGCATCGCCCAGATAAAAATGAAACACCTCATCCGACGCGAGCTTGTGCATCTCAGAAAAATTATTCGGCTCGAGCAGATAGTAGATCGCCGTCCCCGCCGATCGCTCGCCCGCATACCGCCCCGCCGGCAGCGCCTCCCGCGGAATCGTCTCCTCCGCCTTCCACGTCTGCCGAAACCACCCGCCCTCCCGCGGATGCGGCTCCAGCCCCAGCATCTCCTTCAACTGCGCAGCACTCATCTCGTTCATGCCGAAATCCTACCCTGGCATTTCCTAATCCCTAATCCCTAANNAATCCCTAATCTCTAATCCCTGGTCCCGCAGGGGAACATTGCACGCACCTCGGTTGTCTATTCAGCAAGAACACACGAGCCAACCCACTCGCGAGTTCCAGGATTCCCTCGCTCTCTCCGCAGTGAAGGACCACCACCGTGTTCAGTGCTCTGATCACTGATCACTGTCCACTGATCACTGTTCCAGGAGAGTCCCCATGTTCGAAGACAGCCTCGTCGAATCCACCGGACGCATCCGCACCCGCAGCAGCCGCTACGCCGCGGGTTCCTTCGTCCTCGAGACGGCCCTCGTCGCCGTCATCCTCCTCATCCCGTATCTCTACCCGGACGCGCTCCCGCGCAAATTCCTCAGCGTCCCGCTCATCGCCCCGCCACCCGCACCCGCCGCGCCCATCGCTGCACAGCCCACCGCTTCCGCAACGCGCCCGCAGCCGCTCGTCATCGATATGACCGTCCCCACCATCATCCCGCACGACCCTGTTCAGATCGTCGACAACCCACCCGGCCCCGTCATCTCTGGGATGGCGAACCTCGGTGGTTCCAGCACGGGCCCCCTCGGCATTAACCCCATCGGCCTCTCCACGCCACCGCCCATCATCCCCGCCCATCCCGCCAGGCCCACTGGCCCGCTCCACGTCTCCTCCGGAGTCGCCACCGGACAACTCATCGTCCCCATCCAGCCGCGCTACCCGGCCATAGCCCTCGCCACCCGCACCCAGGGAACGGTCGTCGTCGCCGCCATCATCTCCGCCGAAGGCCGTATTGAGAGCCTCCGCGTCCTCAGCGGTCCGCCCCTCCTCGTCCAGGCCGCGACCGACGCCATCCGCCAGGCCCGCTACCGCCCCTGGCAACTCAACGGCGAACCCGTCGAGGTCGAAACCACCATCAACGTCGTCTTCTCCCTCGGCAACAACTGACCCCGGACCCGGCGCGCTCCCCACGCGCCGCCGCATTTCGTTGACTCGCTGACTCGCTAACTCGCTCGCCACTCCCCTGACCTTGGTACCCCTGTACCCTGAACGCTGTACCCTGTACCCTGCTTTGTTGCGATACGATGAACATCGATGCAGGTCCTCGTTTACTCCGCCGCCTGGTGCCGTGACTGTCGCGAGGCCAAGCGCTTTCTCGAATCCCACAGCATCCCCTTCACCGAAATCGACATCGAGGAAACCCCCGGCGCCGCCGAAGAAGTCCTCGCCCACGTCGGCAAGCGCGCCATCCCGCAATTCGTCATCGATGGCGAATGGGTTCAGCCCTACCGCCCCGGCCGCGGCTTCCTCCACGCCGAAATGACCGCCCGCTTCGGCCTCAGCGCCGGCGCCGCCAAGCTCTATTCCTAAGCGTTGCCCGATCCGCTGTCCGCTGTCCGCTATCCGCTGCTTCTCGGGAACCAACGCCGTCTAACCTGCGTACTCCATTACAGACGAAAGGGCACCTTCGCCGTGAATCAGAATCGTGGTAAGCGCAAGCGTCGCATCTGGCTTTGGGGCGGCCTCGTCGCCGTCGTGGTTATCGTCGCGGCTGTCACCGCCCTCGCCCTCCGCGCTGGCGACCCCAAAATCCCCGCGGCCCGCCTTGCCAAAGTCACGCGCGGCGACATCGCCAAATCCGTCGTCGCCACCGGACCCATCCAGCCCATCACCAAAGTCGAGCTCAAATCCAAAGCCTCCGGCCTCGTCGAAAAACTCTACGTCGACATCAATCAGATGGTCACCAAAGGCCAGGTCCTCGCCCAGCTCGATCAGCAGGAGATCCTCGCGCAGGTCGCCGCGCAGCGCGCCCAGCTCGCCGCCTCCGAGGCCAACGTCACCACCTTCTCCGCCAACATCCAGCAGGACAAGGTCAACGCCGAAGCTCCCGACTTGCCCATGTATCAGGAGACATATCAGCGCAACGTGCAGATGCTCAAAGACGGCATCGTCTCCCAGCAGGCCCTCGACAACGCCGAGCGCGACTACCTCGCCCAGAAAAACAAGCGCGACGGCGCCGTCGCCCAAATCGGAGTCGATCAGGCCAAGCTGAAGCAGGCCCAGGCCCAGGTGCAGCAGGCCCAGGCCTCGCTCGACCAGCTCAACGAGCAGCTCAGCTACACCACCCTCGTCGCGCCCATCGACGGCATGGTGCTCTCGCGCGACGTCGAGGTCGGCGACGCGGTCAGCTCCATCCTCGTCCTCGGTTCAACCGCCACTCTGGTGATGACCATCGGCGACATCCACCAGGTCTACGTCGACGGCAAAGTCGACGAGGCCGACATCGGCAACGTCTATCTGGGCCAGCCCGCCCGCATTCACATCGAATCCTTCCCCAACAAAACCTTCCAGGGCAAAGTCACCAAGATTTCCCCGCTCGGCGTCGAGAAAGACAACGTCACCACTTTCGAAGTCCGCGTCTCCATCGACAACCCCACCGGCGAGATCAAAGCCCTCATGACCGCCAACGCCGAAATCGTCGTCACCGAGCACCACAACGCACTCAGCGTTCCCGAGCAGTCCATGACCTGGGACAACGATAAGAACGCCTTCGTCTGGGTGCCCGACTCCAAATCCAAAGACGGTCAGAAAAAACTCGCCGTCACCGCCGGCATTTCCAACGGCACCCGCACCGAAATTCTCTCCGGCCTCAAAGAAGGAGACACCGTTGTCCTGCAACAATGATTCCGGCTTTGTAACCGGGCACGGCTTCAGTCCCCTGTTGCCTGTTCCCTATTCCCTGTTCCCTGTTCCCTGTCTCATGAGGAGGATATGAACATGCATCTCGCCATCAGAAACTCGGTTCTCGTCGCCGCCATCGCCGCGCTGGTCCCCACCGCCGCGCTGGCCGCTGACGGCACCTTCGACAAAACCCTCCACGTCAACGGCTCCGTCATGCTCTCCGTCTCCACCGGCTCCGGCTACGTCCACGTCTCCCCCGGCTCCTCCAGCGAGGTCCACATCGTCGGCCACGTCCACGCCAACGGCTGGGGATTCGGCGCTTCCGCCGACGACCGCGTCAAACAGGTCGTCAACAATCCCCCCATCGATCAGTCCGGCAACATCGTCACCATCGGCCGCCATCAGGACTGGATCCGCAACGTCTCCATCGACTACGACGTCACCGCCCCCAAAGGCACCCAGCTCGAAGCCAACTCCGGCTCCGGCGACCTCCGCCTGCAGGACCTCGGCGGCCCGCTCAAGGCCAACACCGGCTCCGGCTCCATCGAGGCCAGCGGCTTCAGCGGCCGTGTCCAGCTTGAAACCGGCTCAGGCGACATCCGTGCTCAGTTGCAGGCCGCCAACGACGTCAAGGCCACCACCGGCAGCGGCAGCATTCACCTGCTGGGCGCCGAAGGCGCGCTCTTCGCGGAAACCGGCTCCGGCGACATGGAGATCGGCGGCCATCCCGGCTCTGACTGGAAGATCGAAACCGGCTCCGGCTCCGTCACCCTCACCGTCGGCAACTCGCACTTCACGCTCGACGCCAGCACCGGCTCCGGCTCCGTCCACAGCGATCCGCCCATCACCACCCACGGCGCGCTCGAGCGCCATCACATCCAGGGCGACGTCAATGGCGGAGGCCCCACCGTCCGCGTCGAAACCGGCTCCGGCGACATCCGCATCCACTAACCAACGCTTGTCATCCTGAGCCCGCGCAAGCGGGCGAAGGATCTGCGTTTGTTTCCCTTCCACGAAACCGGCTGCCCCACGTCTCGATTCTGAGACGTGGGATCCTGTCACCTGTACCCTGTCACCTGTACCCTGCCCCTCACCCCTGCGCCGCCCCGCAATTCGGACAAAACTTCATCGTCCCCTCATACCGCTGCCCGCACTGCGTGCAAAAATGCGCCGTTCCCACAGGCGGAGCCGGCGCTGCGGCCATCGGCGGGGGTGGAGGCAGCGGCTGCGTATACGCCCCGGGAGGCGGCGGCGGATACGTCCCAGGCGGCGCCGGAATATACCCCGGTGGTACCGGAATCCCCACCGGCCCCGTCAGCAACGGCTTGCGCATGATCAGATACAGCGGCAGAAATACAATGCACAGCAGAAATGCCCCAGCCCCCCACCCCACCGCATTCATCCCGCGCTTTTTAGCGTCCGAATAGACCCATGCCCCAGCCACCACGCCCACCACAAGACTGAGCAGTGCTGTACCGCCGCCCCCATTCCCCATCGTCCTCTCTCCTCAACGCAGATTGTTCAGCACCAGCATCGCCGCCAGCGCTGCCATCACTCCATACTTCACCGCTGCACCATGAAAGTAGTTCAGTCGCCCTCTGCGCCAACCCACCAGCACCGCGGCCGGATACAGACCATACACCATGATCGCGGCAACCCACGAGCACGGATTCAGAGCCGGCCTGCCCCCATGCAGCATCGCTGCAAAATCCCGCGTCATCCCGCAGAACGGGCAACGCAGCCCGGTGAGCGCCTGCAGCCCGCATCGGTATCCGGCCTGCACCACCCACTGCGGACCCGCCGCCAGCACCACCGTCGCCACAGCCATCGCGGCCAGCACCCACATATGCGGAACCAGCTCCCGATTCACCCCCAGCGCTGTTTGCGGCATAAGCATATATACCGGAATCCCAGCTCAACAAAGAACCAAAAACTGCGTTCGAAGTCGAACGACCATCGGTTTCCGTCGACCTGGCCGATTTAAGGAAACGAATGTCATTCTGAGCGCAGCGAAGGACCTCGCGTTTTCTCTCCCAGCATCCAATGCCGAGTGGGATTCCACCCACCTTCCCGGCGTCTTTTCCGCCCTCCCTGCCGTCTCACCTCGTGCGATCCTCGCATCGCGGAAAGTCGAGTACCGACCCAATGTCCCGATTCATCAGGCCCACGCTTCTCCTCACCGCCTTTGCTCTCGTTCTTCCCATCGCCCGCGCCCAGCAGCCCGCCGCGCCCATCCCCGCGCCGCTTCTCTCCGCGCAAAAAGTCTTCCTCGCCAACGGCGGGACCGACTCCATTGGGATGGACGCATTCGCGAAGGCCGCCCAGGTCGACGAGCCCTACAACTCTCTCTATCTCGCCCTGCAAAGCTGGGGTCATTGGCAGCTCCTCTCGTCCCCCGACGGCGCAGACCTCATCCTGGTCGTGCGCTTCACCGCGCCGCTCGTCACGGGCCCAACCTACGCGCCGCAGCTTGAACTGACCATCCTCGACGGCAAAACCCACGTCCCCCTCTGGACCTTCACCCAGCCCGTCGAAGGCGCTTTCCGCAAAACCACCTGGAAGAAGAACTACAGCGACGGCATCGCAGCTCTGATGGGCCAGCTCAGAACCCTCGCCACCCCGCAAACTCCCTGAGCCAGAGCCACCCGCCTGCCTGGGTCTTTCTCCCGCTCCGCCTCGTCCCACAACGTGCGATGGCCCCATCGCTCAGAAAATCTGAGGCTCGAACATCATGAAACCCTTCCGCTCCGCACTTGCACTCCTTCCTGCTCTGGTTCTTCTCGCAGCGCCCATCCTCCGCGCGCAGCAACCCGCGCCACCCGCACCGGTCCCCGCGCCCATCCGCAATGCGCAAAAAATCTTCATCGCCAACGCCGGCATGGACGCCTTCTCCCTCCAGGCCTTTGAGGAGCTCGGCCTCAACGGCGCCAACGCCTACGATTCCCTCTACGCCGCCGTCAAAAGCTGGCCCCAATACCAGCTCGTCTCCTCGCCCGCCGACGCCGACCTCGTCCTCGAGATTCGCGTCACCGCCCCGCTCACCAACGTCGGCGACCACCCTACCTGGAGTTTTCAGCACATCGCCGCCAATACCACCTGGCAATTCCAGACCGACCTCATCATCCGCGATGCCAAAACCCACTTCCTGCTCTGGACCGTCACGGAGCCGGTGCGCCCCGCCAACCTGACCGGAACCTGGCGCAAGAACATCGCCACCGCTGATGCCGCCGTCGCAGGCGACCTCAAGTCGCTCCTCACCCCCTCTACACCCCCAACCCCGTGAACCAGCACAAATCCGGGGCTGCTTTCTGATCTCTGTGCTCTCTGTGCCTTCTATTCTCTGAACGCTGAACGCCGTTCGCATCACGGTTCACCGATCACGGTTCACCGATCACTGACGACTGCTTTCCCCAAATGTGGAGAACTTGTCAAGAGCCGCGCCCAAAAACCGAAGTAATGACCCCACATAACACACCACTTACATCCTTATACCTTCAAAGATATTTGGCCGGTTTCATAGCTGGATTTGGTATTCTGATAATAGGGGGTAATAAATTTCCCCCGGCACTTCTAAGCCGAAAAAGGCCGCGTCCAACGCGGCCTTTTCCCTTGCTGGAAAGGCCTCTGAGAGACAGATAATGCAACTGCTAATATCCAGGCTGCTATCTTCGTGGGGTACCAGGGTGACCCCTCTCGAACCCCTGCGGAATCAGCAACCGTCCCGCACTCCCACCCCAGGGGGAGGGGGGATACCCCTTGCTCAGATGGTTATCTTTCAAGTGCGTTTTTCCCTCAGCTCTGAGCTCTGTGCTCTGCTGTTTTTCTTCAACGCTGAACGCTGAACGCCGTCCTGGTCCCTGTATGATGGCCCGCGTACAAATATTTCCCCGGAGCGCTCGTATGATTCCTGTCCGCCGTCTCTGCCTCTGCGCCCTCACCGCCTGCCTCGCCCTCGCGCCCGCCGCCCTCGCCCAGGCTAACTCCCCCGTCTCCCTCACCGTCGACACCACCCACTCCCCGGAAAAAATGCTCCACGTCCGCGAAGCGATCCCCGTCCACGCCGGACCCCTCACCCTCTACTACCCCAAATGGATCCCCGGCGAGCACGGCCCCGACGGCCCCCTCGTCGCCCTGAACGGCCTCCACTTCACCGCCAACGATAAAGAAATCCCCTGGCAGCGTGACCTCCTCGACGTCTACACCTTCCACGTCGACATCCCGCCGGGCGTCACCCAGCTCAACGCTGCCTACGACTACATCGAGCCCGCCGGATTCTCCGCCACCGACAAGCTCCTCGTCCTCGAATGGAATGAAGTCGCCCTCTACCCCGCCGGCATCCCCTCCGCCCAGCTCATGTACAACGCCAGCCTCATCCTCCCCGACGGCTGGCAGTTTGGCACTTCGCTGCCCATCGATACCCAGTCCGCCAATCACGTTTCCTTTAAGCCCATCTCCTTCGATCTCCTCGTCGATTCGCCCGTGATCGAAGGCCAGTACTACCGCGTCGTCGACCTGACGCCGCCCGGCGAGCCCATCCACCACGAGCTCGACCTCGTCGCCGACAGCGAAGCCGCCCTCGCCATCCCGCCCGCCATCCAAAAAGGACTCACCAACGTCGTCGCTGAATCCGGCGTGCTCTTCGGCGCGCGCCACTACCGCGACTACCACTTCCTGCTCACGCTCAGCGATCACGTCGCGCACTTCGGCCTCGAGCATCACGAGTCGAACGACAGCCGCCTCCCCGAGCGCGTCTTCCTCTCGCCCGGCGGCGCCTTCACCGTCGGCGGCCTGCTCCCGCATGAGTTCGTCCACTCCTGGAACGGCAAGTTCCGCCGCCCCGCCGACCTCACCACTCCCGACTTCGAAAAGCCGATGGAGACCGATCTCCTCTGGGGCTATGAAGGCCTCACCGACTACCTCGGCCCCATGCTCGCCGCGCGCAGCGGCCTCTGGACCCCCGAGCAGTATCGCGAATTTCTCGCCAGCATCTCCGCTTCTCTCGGCCCCGGCCGTCCCGGCCGCACCTGGCGTCCGCTTCTTGACACCGCCAGCGGCGAGCCCATCGGCGGCGCTGGCGGCGGCCGCGGCGGCTGGCTCAACTGGCACCGCGGCACCGACTACTACGACGAAGGCGACCTCCTCTGGCTCGAAGTCGCCACCATCATTCACAACACCACCAACGGCCAGAAATCCATCGATGACTTCTGCCACCTCTTCCATGGCGGCCCCAACAACGGCCCCGAAGTGAAGACCTGGACCTTCGACCAGCTCGTCGCCGACCTCAACCGGATCGCTCCGTATGACTGGGCCGCCTTCCTCCACCAGCGTCTCGACTCCAAATCGCCCGATGCGCCCACCGGCGGCATCGAGAACGGCGGCTGGAAGGTCACGTACAACGATCAGCCCATCCATCTCCCCGGACGCCGCGGCAACGCCGGCGACGCCTACTCCATCGGCCTGCAACTCGGCGAAGACGGCAGCGTCGGCGACTCCATCGTCGGCGGCCCCGCCTACAGCGCCGGCATTTCCTCCGGCATGAAAGTCATCGGAGTCAACGGCCGCGTCTACACCCACGACCTGCTCGAAGACGCCATCGCCGCCGCGAAGGGCAGCACCCAGCCCATCACCCTCACCTACGTCAACGATGACTACATCCGTACCGCGACCATCGACTACCACCAGGGTGCCCGCTATCCCCACCTCACCCGCGACGACTCCAAACCCGACTACCTCGACGACCTCATCAAAGCGCGCGCCGCTGCGCAGTAGCGAGCTCAGCAGGCCCAGGTCTCGCTTTTGAAACCTGAGATAAGCGGATGCCTCACATCCCTGGTGTTGGGGATGTGGGAATCGCGCAAAGCGCGCCGCTTTTGCTACTCCCCTGTTCCCTGCTCCCTGTTCCCTGTTCTTCTCGCGTACAATTCACCCCGCCCTCGGGAACTGCAACTCGATCCGTGGGACGAAAGTGAAACCCGCTATGCTTGGAAAACAAATCAGCGAAACCAAAGGCAAACGAATCGTCAGGCGCGTCCTCTCCACCGATCCTCCCACCGTGGAAGTCACCTTCGAAGACAGCGGCCCCGTGTACGGCATTCCCACCACCGGCATGGGAACCTACACCTCAGTCATCGCTCCCGATCAGTCGATCGCAGGCTCGGGCCAGGGAATCATCACCACCCAGGACGGCGAGGGCATCAGCTGGACAGGCACGGGGATCGGCAAATTCGGTCAGGCCGGAGCCGTCAGCTATCGCGGCATGCTCTTCTTCAAAACCACCTCGCAAAAGCTGGCCCACCTCAACAACGCCAGCGGAGCCTTCGAGTACGAAGTCGACCCCTCCGGCGCCACCGTCTCCAAAGTCTGGGAATGGAAATAGCCAGCCCCTCGCCGGCCCGCTCCGTACTCCACCCTCCCCCACCGGTCCGGTCGCAAGCTCCCGTCAACGTAAGGGGAGGGCCTGCCTAGCTTCTACCCTGCACGATTTGCTCGTACACCTCGACATATTCCGCAGCCGGTTTCACCCACGAGAAGTCCTGCGCCATGCCGTTCCGCATCAGCGTCTGCCAAGCTGCCTTGTCCGGGAAAACCGCGAGCGCGCGCTGGATCGCCGCCAGGAAATTGGCCGCCTTGTAGCCATGAAACTTGAAGCCGGTTCCGCTCCGCGCTTCACCATTCCACTCCTCGATCGTGCTCTCGAGGCCACCTGTGCCGTGCACCACCGGCACGGTGCCGTATTTCATCGCGTAAAACTGGCTCAGCCCGCACGGCTCATACCGTGACGGCATCAGAAACATGTCCGACCCAGCTTCGACCTTGTGCGCCAGCGTCGTGTCGTAGCCGATGTGCACCATGAATTTGCCGCCGAACTTGGAAGCCAGCGAGCGCAGCAGATTCTCGTAGTACTCTTCGCCGTTGCCCAGCGCCACGAGCACGACGTTTTCCTGCATCAGCGGCTCGGCGATTTCGCCGATCAGGTCGAGTCCCTTCTGCGTCGTCAGCCGAGTCACCACGCCGAGCACCGCAGTCGCGTCGTCCACGTGTCCAGCGCCAAAAGCGTGCAGCAGATCGCGCCGGCACTCGGCCTTGCCGCTGAGATTCTCCGGCGTGTAATGCGCCGCAATGTTGCCGTCGTTCGCCGGATTCCACTGCTGGTAGTCGACCCCGTTCAGGATGCCGCGCAGGTCGGCAGCTCGCCTGTGCAGAACGCCGTCCAGGCCCTGACCGTATTCCGGTGTCTGAATTTCTTCAGCGTAGCGAGGGCTCACCGTGGTCAGCCGGTCGGCGTAAACGATGCCGGCCTTGAGGAAATTGAACTGGCCGAAGTAATCGGCTCGCTCCGGCGTAAAGACGTCCTTGGGAAACAGCAGCCGCTCCACGGTTGCCTCCGGATAGCGTCCCTGATAGCCCGCGTTGTGAATGGTCAGCAGCGTGCCACGATTGCGCAGGACGGGATCGTAGTAGTAGAGGGTGCGCAGATACACGGGCAGCAGCGCCGTCTGCCAGTCGTGCACGTGAAAAAGGTCCGGAGCGCCCAGCAGCTTCGAGCCCTCGAGCACCGCGCGGCAGAACAAGCCGTAGCGCTCCCAGTTGTCCTGGTATTCGCCGGAAGATGTGCCGTAGAGAAACTCACGGTCGAAAAGCTCCGGGCAATCGACGAAGTACATCTGCACCCCGTCGTGCACTCCGCCGTCCAGGATGGCCGCGAAACGGCTGTAGTTCTCGAAAGGAATGGTGATGCTGCGAACGGCGTAGTGCTTTTCGGGCGCCTGCTCGCGCACCTGCCGGTAATAAGGGATGTAGACCGTGGCCTTGTGGCCAAGCGTAGCGATCTGGCGTGGCAAGGCTCGCACCACTTCGCCTAGACCACCGGTTTTGGCCCAGGGCGCGCATTCCGAGGCCGCGAAAACAATTTGCATGCGAGGGACTCCAGGACTGCTGTCAACTGCAGGGAACCGAATGCTGAGGATAAACCGTCCGGCGCATTTCGCGCATGAATCACCTCGACCCAGGTCGGGTGCCCCACATCTGCCGGGTTTCGGCAGATGTGGGATACCGCGCTCGACCCCGGCCGCTGCATCCAGCACAATCATTAAGGATGCAGCAGCGGCCAAAACTGGGTCAGAACTTTCTCGTCAGCCCGGCGGCGCAGGCCGCGATTGCGGATGCGCTCGGCGATGTGTCGCGCCGCACCGTCGTCGAAATTGGCCCTGGACGCGGCGCGATTACCGCGATTCTCGCAGCGCGCGCGCGCAGACTGGTCGCCATCGAGCTGGATCGCAATTTCACCGCGAACCTGCGCGAGCAATTTGCGAATCGGCCTTCCGTTGAAATTCTCGAGCAAAATGTTCTGGCCACCGACTTTGCCGCGCTGCGCGGCGCAGAAGACGAGAAGCTGCTGATTGTCGGGAATCTGCCCTACTACATCACGTCGGATATTCTGCTGCGGCTCTTCCGCTTCCACGCTTCGATCGAGCGAGCGGTGGTGATGGTCCAGCGTGAGGTTGCCGCTCGCCTGGCCGCGCATCCTGGCACCAGTGACTACGGCGTGCTTTCCGCGACCACGCAGATGTACGCTCACGTCGAATCGCTCCTGACGCTGCCGCCGGAAGCGTTTTCGCCACAGCCACAAGTGCATTCGACGGTGCTGCGCCTCACCATGGCCCCGCGCTTCGACGAGTTGCAGGTCGCCCCGGACGAATTCCTGCCCTTCATCCGCAGCTGCTTCGCGCAAAAACGCAAGGTGCTCTCGAGGAACCTCCGCAACGCCGGTTTCGACGTGCCGGCCATCGCAGTGGCGCTTGAGGTATGTGCAATCTCGCCGCAGGCGCGCGCTGAGGAGGTGGGCCTATCCGCAATGGCAGGCCTGTTCCGGCAACTACGTCGGCCCTGATTGAATGGAGGTTACGAATGATCCGCAGTTCAGGAGACCTGGCGCGAACCAGCGTCCTTCACCACATCGTTGACGGTCGCCTCTTCGAGCCAACTCTTCCGCTCGGCAGTGTAATCGCCCGTCCCGGAGCGGAATACGCGAAGAAAGCGGGCTAGTCCGTGGGGTCCAAGCTCTCGGCTCAGAATCTCCAGCGCATGCCGCTCAAGCTGTTCGTCGCTCATTTGCTCGATCGGCTTCATGGCTTTCTCCCGTGCATCCAGTTTAGCGGATTCAGCACCGGGATGCCCGGATTTCCGAGACCGCGCGTTGCCTGCTTGAGGAACCGGTCATCGGTTGTGATCAGGACGTCCACCACAGCTTCTTCGGCCATCGCGAGATGAAGCGCATCGAATGCTCCATAGCCGGCTTTCTCCAGAATCGTCGCTCGCACGAGCGTCTGTGCCGAAAATGTCGGCTGTTCATCCGCAAGCTTCAAAAGCCAAAGAGCATCCTTTCTCTTTCGAAAATCCGGATTTCGCATGATTTCGGATTCCAATGCCGTACCAGCGACCCATTGAACTTTCCTTGCCTGGATGAGGCGAAAGATGTCCTCCACTGCCTCAGCTTCTCTGCGGATCCGAGGCTGTCTTTGATCATCGAGGAGCCGGTTCAGCGCACATGCGTCGAGATAGAGCTTCACAATCGTCCGCCTTCTCAGTGCTCCTTCACGCTGCCATCAGCCCGATGGCTAACCCGCCGAAACAGCCACACCATGCACCCGGCCGCAAACGATACCAGCGCCGTCCATCGGAAGATATCCACGAATCCCCACAGCAGCGCCTGCCGTTGCAGCTGCATGTACATCGCGGCAAGGGCAGCCGGCTGACCCTGCGCGTGACCGAGATGCCGAGCGAAGTACGCGGCCATTTGCTGCGCGTGCTGTTCGAACCAGAGGCCCGAAAGCGGCACCGATGACGCGATACGCGTCTGATGGAAAGCCATGCGGCGCGTGAGCATGGTCGCCGCCATCGAGATGCCGATGGAGCCGCCGATATTGCGCAGCAGATTGAAAATGCCGGTGGCGTTGCCCATCTGCTCGTTGGTAACGGTCAGCGTCGCCATGTTGCCGATGGGGACAAAGAGGAAGCTGAGCGCGAACCCTGTCACCATAATGGGAATGAGCATGGTGAGCGGACCGATGCCCGTATTGATGTTGGCGAACCAAACGGAGCAGAGGCCGAAAATCAAAAAGCCCCAGGTGAGCAGCCACCGGTTGTCGACCCTCTGCGTCATGAAGCCCACGATGGGCAAGCCGATCATGGAGCCGATGCCGCGCGGGGCGACGACGAGGCCGGCGGTCAGCGCCGTGTAGCCCAGCACTTCCTGGTAGAACAACGGCATCATTGCGACGGTGACGTAGATGGCAAAGCCCAGCATGAAGACCAGCAGGCAGCCCACCGCGAAGTTGCGATTCCGCGCCAGGATTTTCAGGTCCACCAGCGGCTGCTTGGCCTTCCACGAATGCCAGATGAACCACGTCAGCGAAACTGCCAGAATCAGCACAGCCCAGCGAATCCACACCGCGCCGAACCAGTCGTCTTCCTGGCCCTTGTCGAGAATCACCTGTAGCGCACCGCTCCACAGGCACAGCAGGCCGAATCCGAGATTGTCGAACGGCCCGGCTTTGGCGTTCTTGATGTACGGCGGATCATGCACAAACTTGCTGATCATGAAAACCGCCAGAATGCCGACCGGAATATTGATGTAGAACGCGTACCGCCAGCTATAGGAATCCGTCAGCCAGCCGCCCAGCGTAGGACCCAGCACCGGTGCCACCACAACGCCGAAGCCAAAAAGAGCCATCGCCGCACCGCGCTTCTTCGGCGGGAAGCTTTCCAGCAGAATCGCCTGCGACAACGGCTGCAGCGCGCCGCCGCCAGCGCCCTGCACCACGCGCGCCAGCAGCAGGATCCACAACGATGGCGCAGCCCCACACCAGAACGACGCAAAAGTGAAGATGACCACACAGGAAATCAGGAACCTCTTGCGCCCGAAGCGCAGCGCGAACCAGTTGCTGGCCGGAAGCACCACCGCGTTCGCGATCAGGTAGCTGGTCAGCACCCAGGTGGCTTCAGAATTGGAAGCCGCCAGCGATCCAGCGATGTACGGCAGCGCCACGGACGCAATCGCCGTGTCCAGCACTTCCATGAAAGTGGCCAGCATCACGGAGATGGCCGCAATCCATGGATTCGCAGCCGGAACCGCTGCCGCTTCGACGTGCGTATGCGATGGCGGCGCAGCCCCTGCATCCGCGACCACAACAGCAACCGGAGGTTCGACCAGCGTCGCCATCGCTTTCCTCACAGCGACGCTTCAGACTAGGTTGTGAGAAGACCGATGGGCTGTGCCGTCCATCACAACGGAGGAACCAAAGGAATGTCCCGATTTGCCCGGAGTCGCACTTCATTTCCAGGTGGACAATCTTGATGAACAACCGTAGGCTGGTGCCCTCGCGAGATTGATTCGTCTCGAACAACCCACACGATGCGACTGTCGTTTGTAGGATTCGCCTGGAGAAATGTCTGGCGCCGCCGTCTGCGGACCGCGCTCACCCTGTGCGGCATCGGCATGGGCATCGGCGCCTTCGTCGCGCTGGTGGGCTTCTCCCGTTCCTTCGAGCACGCGTGGCTGGAAATGTATGAGAATGCCGGCACCGACCTCGCCGTCGTCCAGAAAACCTTCCTCAACACTTCTGTCGACCAGAGCATCGCGCCGGTGCTCCAGCGCATCCCCCAGATCGCCATCGCCGCGCCGATGATCATCAATATGATGGCCGTCACGCCGGAGGTCAACACCCTGGTCTATGGCTGGCAGGCCAACACCTTCGAGTTTTCCGCGCTGAACATTCTTGAGGGACGCCGCTTCCGCGACGGCCAGCAGGAAGTCATGCTCGGCGAGTTGCTGGCCGGCAGCCTGAACAAAAAAGTCGGCGACACCATCGATCTGCAGGGCGGCTCTTTTACCGTGGTCGGCATTTTTCGCAGCGGATCGGCGCTCGAAGCCGGCGCCATCATCATGCCGCTTGACCAGATGCAGTCTCTGTCCGGCATGTCCGGCAAGGTCACGGCGTTTCATGTACAGCTCAAGCCGGCGCCCTCCGGAGTCTCGCCGGACCAGTGGCGGCAGCAGGCGGAAGACGCCGTGTCCTCGGCCCTGCCTGGGTTGCGAGCGGTTCCGGCCGCCGAACGGGCCGCCAATAATCAGCTCGTGATTCTGGCCCACGCAGCGGCCTGGGGAACGTCGCTGATCGCCCTGCTCGTCGCAGCGCTGGGCATCGCGAACACCATGGCCATGTCGGTCTTCGAGCGCACCAAAGAAATTGGCGTGCTCCGCGCGATGGGCTGGTCGCGCCGGCGCGTGATGACCCTCATCCTGCTCGAGGCAGCGGCCCTCGGCGTGGCGGGCGGAGTGGTCGGCGTCGCGCTGGGCTGGGGCGCGCTGCACATCCTCGGGATGTTGCCTCAAACGGCCAGCATCGTCTCCTCCACTTTGCCGCTGCGCACGCTTCTCGATGGCCTCATCATGGCCATTCTTGTCGGCGTGGCCGCCGGCTCGATCCCCGCATGGCGCGGCGCGCAGCTTTCGCCGGTGGAGGCGCTCCGCCATGAGTGACCCAACGACAACGCCTCGCTCCGAATACCTGCTCGAAGCCCGCGACCTGAAGAAGAGCTACGAGAACGGCGCCATCGAGGCGCTGCGCGGCGTGAGCCTCGGCATCGTCGCCGGCGATTTCCTCGCCATTACCGGCCCCAGCGGCAGCGGCAAGTCGACGCTCCTGCATCTGCTCGGCGGACTCGATCTGGCGACGGAAGGCACGGTGCTGTTTCGCGGCCAGCCCGTCGGCAAATCGCAGAATGGCGTCGCCGCCATTGACATCGATACCTATCGCGCGCGTTGGGCCGGCTTCATCTTCCAGTCCTTCCACCTGCTCCCTGCACTCAACGCGCTCGAAAACGTGCAGGTGCCGATGCTGGGCACCGGAAGCCACCGCCGCGACCGTGAAGAAAGAGCCAGAGCCCTGCTCGTCGAACTCGGCCTCGAGCCTCGCCTGCGTCAATATCCCAACCAGCTCTCCGCGGGCGAGCGCCAGCGCGTCGCCATCGCGCGCAGCCTCGTCAACAATCCTGCCGTGCTCCTCGCCGACGAACCCACCGGCAATCTCGACAGCGTCAACTCAGCGAAAATCCTCGAGCTGCTCGCGCAGATCCAGGAGCGCCACGGCACCACCCTCATCATGGTCACCCACGACCTGAACATCGCCGCGACCGCGCATCGGCACGTCGCCATGCGGGATGGCCGCATATGCGACTGAGGTCCAGGTTCGCCGTCCCGTTGCTGGCCGCGGTTGTCGTGTCCGCGGCCAGCAACTCGCAAACTCCAGCCCAGCCAGCAGGATCCCTCAAGACCATCCTCGCCGCCGCACGTGGTCGCGTGGAGAAATCCGATGTCCGCGCTACGGGCCGGCTGGTTGCGATCGCCGCCAACGGCGCGCGCATCAACAACAACCTTGCCCTCGCATCCCACTCGTTTCCCGACGGCCTGCGCACCCTCGTCACCATCACCACCCCCGACCACAAAAGCATCCGCTACTTACTCCTCCAGGATGCAGCCGGCCACACCACCATCGAAGCTTTTCGCCAGGGAGATGCAGCCCCGGTGAAGTTGCCGCCAGAACGCTGGGGCGAGGGCGTCGCAGGAACCGCTTTCTACCCGGAGGACTTCGCCGACGGCCAGTTCTTCTGGTCCAAACAAACCGTCCTGCCCCCGCAAAAGTATGGCGCGCGCGATTGCTTCGTTCTCAAAAGTGAGCCCGGCCCTGGCCAGCCATCCGTGTACGCCGCCGTGACCACGTGGATCGACCAAAAGACGGGTGCGCCCGTCTACGTCGAAGCCGTCCCGAAAAACGGCGACCCCAAAAAGCAGTTCGTCTTTTACGGCATCGAGCAAATCGGCGGCGCCTGGCTCTCGCGCCAGGTCGAGGCCAAGGTCGTGGGCAAATCTGGCTCCTCCATGCTGCTCCTTGAACACGGCTCCCCCCATGCCCATCTGCAGCGCAAAGACTTCAACCTCACAACACCTTCCCAATCCACAGGGAGCAACCCCGGCCCATGATCCTCACCCTCTCCATCTCCTCAACCCTGATCGCCATCCCAGCGGCCGTCGCTGCCCTCGTCGCGCTGCTGGTTCTCAGCGGCTTCCTCTACCAGTGGATCGGCGGCCTTGTCGATCGCAAGCGTCTGCAGGTGCCCGGCCGGCTCGTCGACATCGGCGATGGCCGGCGCCTCTACATCGTCGAAAAGGGTCCAACCCAGCAAGGACCCACCGTCGTCTTTGAGTCCGGATTCGCGGCCACCAGTCTCAACTGGCTCCATATCCAGGATGCAGTCGCCGAGCATCTCCACACCGTGGCCTACGACCGCTGCGGACTGGGCTGGAGCAGCGCGCCCGTCTCCGATCGCACTCCAACCCAGGTGGCCGCCGAGCTGCGCGCCACCCTGCTCACCGCCGGAATCCAACCGCCGTACATCCTCGTCGGCCACTCCTTCGGCGGCCTCGTGATGCAGCGCTTCGCCCTCGACTACCCCGCCGAAACCGCCGGAGTCCTTCTGCTCGATCCCATGCGCACCGACGAATGGCCGCCGGTCAACGCCGCTCGCCTCGCCACCGTCACTCGCGCGCAGCGGCTCACGCGCATCGGTCTGCACTGCTCCCGCATCGGCATTACGCGCCTTGCCGTCCGGTCGCACCTCTGCCGGTCGGCAAAATTCTCGGGCTTCCTCATCCGCCGTGCCGGCTCCAAAGGCGAGTACCTCGCCGGCCGCCTGCATTCCGAAATCGGCAAGATGCCTCCCCAGGTCCGTCCCTCCATCGCTGCTCACTGGTCCGCGCCGCGCTTCTATCGCGGCCTCCTCGCTCATCTCAACGCGGTTCACGCTACCGTCGTCGAGATGCACGAAACCGAACCCATCCGCGAAACTCCGGTTGTCGTTGTCACTCCCGGCGATTCCACGCCCATTGGGAGCCTCAGCAAATACGGCCCGCGCAGTCGCGAGATGTTCGCCGAGCGCAGCCGTCACTGGGTCCATCTCGACGATCCGGAACTGGTCATCCGCACCATCCTCGAGATGGCCAACGAAGCCGGCTCTCAGACCCCGAGACGAGCCGTCCCCGAACTCTCCACCGCCCGCTAGCGACTGCCCGATTTGGGTACTTTTGTTTTGGAAATGGGGGGTACCCCCCTGGGGGGCCTGTTTTTTGTCGTTTGGAATCATATTGGTAGGCGGCGTTATTAACTCGACAACGCCTGGGCAGTGATCGGTGACCAGTGAACAGTGATCAGGAGAAGCGCAGCGGCCGGAGCACGGGTTACGGCTGGGCTCGTTTGCGGTGGCGGTGAGTTCGACGAGTTCACATTCGTGAGAAGAGGGGTCGGCGGTGAACTCGGGGCGATCGTCGAACGTGGCTATGGGCTCCGGGGTGGGGGAAAGCTTGCTGGGTTCCGGAGCGGCAGCAACGGCGGATGGTGCTTCTTCCTTTGGCGGCTCTTGAGAGAGCTGGGCGACGCGTTGGCAGTCGGCGCATTTATAGGGGGCGGCGGGGCCGGGGCACCAGTAGTGGTGGGCGACGCATTTGTCCCATTCGGCGCGGGCTTTGGCTCGGGCTGACTCCGGCTCGGCGGGAGCGGCGGGGAGAGGGTATTCCTCGAGAGGACCCATGAGGTTCCCCTGCTTGTCCCTGTAGATCTCCATGACGGCCATTGGTTTGGCAGGGAGTTTCTCGCCGAGTTTAGGGCGGTAGGCGACGGGGCGCGCGATGGTGGAGGCGGCGACCTGGCAGCAGTAGATGGCTTTGCTGGCGACGGTGCCGGGGAAGTGGTCGTTGAGGAGGCCGTGGAGAATTTTGGTGAGCATGAGCTGGATGGAGGCGCTGTCTTCGAGAATGGGAACTTTGATCTTGCGGCAGCCGAAGTCGGGTTCGGGGTCGCGGTGGGCGAAGCAGAAGTTACGCCCGTTGAGGGCGATCTGGCGGCACTGTTCGCCTTTGGTGGTGAGGTAGCGGCAGTAGTAGGGGACGTTGGGGTCGGTTTCGGTGGGGGTGGTGGGGACTTCGGGAGAGGTTGTGTTCGGGTCAGACATTTGGTTCCTTTCAAGAGGGGCACCGGGCACAGGGCACCGGGCAGAAATGCGGGTGGCGGCGGGCGGGAAAAAGAGAGGGGCTTGCTGTGAACCATGTCCGAAGAACGAGACATGGACCCAGCAAGCCCCTCAAAACCGCTCGCTAAAAGGAGAAGCTCCGCCGGGTTGGGCGGAGCTTTTTTCTTTTTCTACCCTATAAGATCAGAATATCAGATTGAGAGAATAAACCGGCCAAATATCTTTGCGGTTATAAAGGTGGAAGTGGTGTGGAATGAGGGACAACACTTCGGTACCGTAAGCAAAAAGCTTGACAAGTTTTCCACATTTGACGGTTTTGCCGTCGAGCTAAATGCCGAAGCGTTTCGAGCCGCGGTGGGAACTTCTCGCGTGGCATAGGAAAAATATCTTTGAGCGACATCTTCCTGCCGGAATGGGTTTCCGCTGATCCGCAGCGCCGCTATTCAAATCAGCTGGGGTAGGTATCCACTCCGATACCAACCTGTTTAGTGCCAGTTGATACCCGGTGAGGCGAAGCTAGGCGCGATATTCGCGTTCCAGTTCGCATTCGAGGGAGGGGTGGCGGAAGGTCACGACAAAGTGCTCGAAGAAACCATCCATTCCGAGAAGACCAGCGATGGGAAGGCTCTCTTTGAAGCCGGCCTTGATGATGACAGGGCCTCCGGGGATGTACAGCTTCACGTCATGCAGATAGATCTCGCTGGGACCGCCGATTCCCTGCGTGGTTTCTGTTGCGCCCTTCTTCATATCGAGGCCCAGGAAGCGGCCGATATCGGCGTGGAATATGCACCGCGATGCGCCGGAGTCGATGACAGCCTCAAACCGCTTCGTTCGTGGCGCGTTCGGGTGCGGGAGAGCCAGATGGACAGGCAACATCGCAGAGTAAAGAAAGGTGGCGTACTTATCGGGAAAGGCCTTATACGGAACTCTGACCATCGGCTAGAGGGAAACGGGAACCCATTCCTCGGGTGTCTTAAGGATGATCGGATCGGAAACGCCCGCACTTTCGCTGCGCTCGGAAACTTCGGCGTAGGTATCCCCAATGGCGACGATCGCGGTTTCGTCCTGGGAGAGCGCAATCCACTTATTCAGCGGTGCGGATCTCAACACTGCGAGACGGTTCTTGTTCTCAGGAGACATCAGATTCATCCCTTCCGGGCCTGGACGCGTCGGCGCAGCGACTCGATTCTCCGGCTGTCATAGAAAGTATATCGCCTGGGTCGTTCACGGTGGATCGGATGCACAGTTGCGTTGGCGATCTACATTTTGCCGCGTAGAGTGTGGCATAATGTAGGGCATGAACGCTGCCAATGTTCAGATTGGGGAGTGGCTGGGGGTGAAGGCTCCGGCGACGGATGCGGAGATTCTCGGCATTGTCGAGAGGCAGCTGGCTCCGGCTGTGATCAAGAGGCTGATTGCGCTGGGGCTGGAGCGGACGGAGGTCGACGCGATCATCATTCCGCAGCGCACGCTGCAGCATCGGCGATCACGGCGGGAGAAGCTGACGGTTGAGGAGTCGGACCGGGTGCTGCGGGCGATCCGGGTGCTGGCGCGGACGGAGGCGGTGTACGGGAGCCGGGAGCGGGCGCTCGAGTGGCTGCGGCGGAAGAATCCGCGGCTGGATGGGCGGACGCCGCTCCTGCTGCTGAAAACGGATACGGGCAGCCGCATGGTGGAAGAGCTGCTGGTCGAGATCGACGAAGGCATGTTCGTCTGATGATTCTGTGGCGGATCAGCCGCCACCGCGATCTGAGCGGAGAGGGCGGGTTGCGGGCGGCGGGACGCTGGCATGAGGCGGGGCGGCCGGTGGTGTATCTGGCGGAGAGCCCGGCGGCGGCGCTGCTGGAAGTGTGCGTCCACACCAGCGCGAACGATGTGCCGCCGGAGTTCACGCTGCTGCGCGTGGAGGGGCCGGCGGTGCGGGTTCCGCGGATTCGTGCGCAGGATTTGCCGGAGGGGTGGCGGGAGCAGAAGGAAGTGACGCGGGCGCTGGGAACGGCGTGGCTGGAAAAGGGCGGGTCGGTGCTGCTGCGGGTGCCGAGCGCGCTGGTGCCGGCGACGGAGAATCTGGTGTTCAATCCGCGGCATGGGGATGCGGGGCGGTTTCGGGTTGCGGAGGTTTTTCCGTGGCCGTTTGACGCGCGGCTGAAGGGGTAGGGCGACCCGTGCGGACGGCGGATAGCGAGGTCGCGCTTCGGGCGATTCCCACGTCCCCAACGCCAGGGACGGTCGAAGCCGGGTGCCGCGCTCCTGAGGAAAAACGGTACCAGGGAAACCGGGTAGACTGCACAGAATAACTCCGCCGTTACCAGCGGGAAATTTCCGCTTGCGCGGGCGGAAAAACTGCCGCAATCCGATGGTAGACTCAGAACTGGCAGGGCAAACAAGAGGCGAAAACGCGGGCAGCCGGAAACCGGCAAAAAACGCCCGGAATGGAGCTCCAAAGTGGCAGCAGATGATCGTCAGCGCGCCGTAGATCTGGCGCTTTCGCAGATTGAAAAGCAGTTTGGCAAGGGTTCCATCATGCGCCTCGGCAGCAAAGAGGCCATCGTCCCCATCGCCGTCATCTCGACCGGCTCCATCTCCTTCGACGCCGCCCTCGGCGTCGGCGGGGTGCCCCGCGGCCGCGTCACCGAAATCTTCGGTCCTGAGTCCTCCGGCAAGACCACCATCACGCTGCAGATCATCGCCGAAGCGCAGAAAGCCGGCGGCCTGGCGGCCTTTGTGGACGCCGAGCATGCCCTCGACCCGCAGTACGCCAAGAAGCTGGGCGTCGATATCGACAACCTGCTGATCTCCCAGCCCGACTACGGCGAGCAGGCCCTTGAGATTACCGAAGCCCTGGTCCGCTCCGGCGCCATCGATGTTCTCGTTGTGGACTCCGTAGCCGCCCTTGTTCCCAAAGCCGAACTCGACGGCGAGATGGGCGACTCGCACATGGGCCTGCAGGCCCGCCTCATGTCGCAGGCCCTGCGCAAGCTGACCGGGACCGTCTCCAAATCGCGCACGTCTCTGATTTTCATTAACCAGATCCGCGAGAAGATCGGCGTGATGTTCGGCAACCCGGAAACCACTACCGGCGGACGCGCGCTCAAGTTCTACTCCTCGGTCCGCATCGACATACGGCGCATCGCTGCCGTCAAGGAGGGCGATACCGTGGTCGGCTCCCGCACCCGGGTCAAGATCGTCAAGAACAAAGTCGCCGCGCCCTTCCGCGAAGCTGAGTTCGACATTCTCTACGGCGAAGGCATTTCCCGCGAGGGCGATATCCTCGATCTCGCCGTCGCCAACAACATTGTCGAAAAGAGCGGCGCCTGGTTCAGCTATGCCGGCGAGCGCATCGGCCAGGGCCGCGAAAATGTCCGCCAGTACCTGAAGGACAACCGCGACACTTACGCCAAGATCGACACGGCACTTCGCCAGAAGCTTGGCATCGGAGTGAAAGCTGCGGCGACGGAGCCGCCCCCTGTCCCGCCCAACGGCGCCGCACACGCCCAGGAAGCGGTGCGTCCGGGCAAAGCCGCCGTCCGGCAGTAGGTCGGGACCGCTGTTTCGCCCCAATAGAAACAGAACGGCCACTCGCGTGGCCGTTCTATTTTCGGGTTGGAAACCGTTAGCGATCTTGAGTCCGTTCGTGTTCCGCTCCTGGACCATCCTGGGCATCCCTTTCCCGCCCCGGCCCATCACTGTTACCGTAGGAAACCATTATGGAATCAGGGGCAGTCCGATTCCCCTGCTCCGCTGACTGCCCCTGGCTATGAAGTCTTTTCCGAAACCGCCGGATACCCCCGTACGCATTGCTGAAGTGGTGGACGCGCCGCCAGTGTCCACCGCCCACGGCAGCCATACTGCGCACTTTTATTCGAGCGATTCCCTTCTCGTCTCCGATGTCGTTCAGTGCCTCGGCGCGACTCTGGCCGCGGGCGGGGTTGCGGTCGTCATCGCCACCGCTGCTCATCGCGCGGCCTTCGAAGAGCAACTGCTTTCCCATGGACTGGACCTGGCCCGAATTGCCCAGCAGGGCCGCTGGCTGAGCCTCGACGCTGCGGAGACGCTGGCCGAATTCATGGTCGAAGGCTGGCCCGACGCGAGCCGTTTTGCCGCGCACATCGGTGGCGTCGTCGATTCCCTGGCGTCGGCGGTCGGCCCGACCTCCGCCTCAGAGAAACCTCACGTAGCAGCCTACGGCGAGATGGTTTCCGTGCTCTGGGAGGAAGGTAAGACGGAAGCCTCCATTCGTGTCGAGGAGCTCTGGAACGAGCTCGCTCAGACCCGCTGCTTCCATCTTTGCTGTGGCTGGCCGCTGCACTTTTTCGCCCGCGACACCGACGGCGTCTCCCTCCAGAGGATTTGCTCCGAGCACAGTCAGGTCGTCCCCGGCCAGGGCTACAACGACATGAGCGAGGACGAGCGCCGCCGCAGCGCCGTCGTCTGGCAACAAAAAGCCCAGGCCCTGGAAGAAGAAACGCGTCAGGTTCGAAAAACCCAGCAAACCCTGCAGCTGAGGGAAGCCGAGCTGCGCGATTTCCTCGAGAACGCGGTTGTCGGCATGCACTGGCTCGCGCCCGACTGCGCCATTCTCTGGTCCAATCGCACCGAGCTTGAACTGCTCGGCTACCGGCCGCAGCAGTATGTCGGCCGCAACTTCGCCGATTTCATCGAAAATCCCGCCGTTGCCACCGATCTGCTCCGCCGGCTCCGCGCCTGTGAGAGCCTGCGCGGCTATGAGCTCCGCCTCCGTTCCAGCGACGGCTCGTGGCGCTGGGTTCGCATGGACGCGAATCCCTGGCTGCACAACGGCGAGCTTCTCCACTCCGGCTGCTTTGTCCTCGACATCACCGAGAAGAAACGCGCCGACGAAGCGCAGATGAAGCTGGCCGCCATCGTGGAATCGTCCGACGACGCCATCGTCAGCAAAAACCTGAAGGGCGTGATCACCAGCTGGAACGCGGCCGCCGAGCGCATCCTCGGGTACAAGGCCGAGGAGATCATCGGCAAGCCCGTCACCACCATCATCCCTCTCGAACTGCACCGGGACGAGACTGAGATTCTGCGCCAGATCGAGGCCGGAGAGCGCATCGAGCACTTCGAGACCGTGCGCGTCACCAAAAGTGGCGAACGCATCGACGTCTCGCTAACCATCTCCCCGGTCCGCGACCCCCATGGAACCATCATCGGCGCGGCCAAAATCCTGCGCGATGTCACCAGGCAGAAGAGGCTGGAAGCGGCGCTGCACACCACCGAGCGTCTCGCTTCGGTGGGCCGTCTCGCCGCCACCGTCGCCCACGAAATCAACAACCCGCTCGAGGCGGTTACCAACCTTATCTATCTTGCGCGGCAGGATTCCAGTTTGCCGGAGTCCGCGCGCGTCTGCCTCGTCATGGCGGACGATGAGCTGAAGCGCATTTCCCACATCGCGCGCCAGACGCTGGGCTTTTACCGTGACACCTCGTCCCCGGCATGGATCGACGTCCCTGCCGCCATCGACGAAATGCTGGCTATTTACCATCGCCGCCTGAGCTACAGGCAAATCGCTCTCCGCAAACACATTACTCCCGGCCTCAGGGTCTACGCGCTTCACGGCGAATTCAGGCAGATCTTCTCCAATCTCATCGTCAACGCGATCGACGCGTCGCCACCGGGCACCGCTATTGCTGTGCGCGCCTGGGAATCCACGCACCCCCTCACCGGCGCTCCCGGCATGCAGCTGGCTGTGGCCGACCAGGGCGTCGGCATTCCGGAGTCGATCCGCCGGCAGATCTTCACGCCCTTCTTTACCACCAAGAAAGATCTCGGTACCGGTCTCGGCCTCTGGATCGTCAAAAGTATGCTCATGAAGACCGGGGGATTCATCCGCTGCCGCAGCCGCGTCGCCACCCCCGAAGCCGCTGGCTCCGGTACCGTCATGATGGTCTTCCTGCCCAGCGAAGCGGGCCTGGAATCCCGCGAGCAGAAAGCCGCCTGATCGCGTCTGGTGTGTTTCTCGCGCGTCTTCGCGCCTTATCGCTAACCGCCTCTTAGCTAGCCGGTTTTGGCTAACCGCTCTTTGGCTGTCTTATTGCTTCTTCCCCAGGCTCAGCGTGAATCTCGCTCCTGTCCGGAAATTAAAAGGCATCGACGGATACCCGATCCGTCCGATGTGCTGGTTGCTGGTCAGATTGTCGAGCTGGGTGTAAACCGCCATCCAAGGCTTCCACTGGTATGTCGTGCCCAGGTCGATTTTCGTGTAGGAAAAATCCAGATTGCGATTCGGCAACAGCAACGTGTTCCCGCCGTTCACGTCGTCGCCTCCCAGATAGGTGGAGTCGTCGCTGCGGCTCGCGTACGCCCCGTTGAGGACCCCCGACCATTTCCTCCCGGTGTAAATCACGCTCGCGAATCCGGTGTGCGGAGGACGCCGGAACGGCCTTGCCCCCACCAGCGGCGAATAGTTGCCGATCGGAATCGCCGGATAGTTCGGATTCGTGCCGGGCCCGATCGCGTCCGACGAAAACGACCGCTGCACCACGGCATCCAGATACGTGTAGCCTCCGCGCACGAAGATATTCTTCCCCAGGCCGTATTCCACTTCCGACTCGACACCCTGCGCCTGGTACGCCATCGAGTTCAAATCCAGCTCGTAGGCAAAATTGTTGTTGAGGAAGGCCTCGAGCTGCTGTTGCTGGGCTGGAGTCAGGTTTGGCAACAGCTGCGGAACCGTCGACGCCGGCACAGCCTCAATCTGATTCCCAAATTCGTTGTGAAAATATGTAACGCGGACAATTACTTTTTCGCTGAACAAGCTCTGCTCGAGGCCGCCATCGTAGGTTCGCGAGAGCTCCGCCCCAATCGGCGCGATTCCATACTGCGCGATCGTCGACTGCCCGCCATTCGCCTGCAAAAAGTTGTACAGGGAACCAAACTGCTGGTCGAGCGTCGGCTCCTGATATCCCTTCGCAAAGTTCACGTTCAGCCTTGTCCCGTGAACAACGCCCCGGCCCGGCCGCACCACATACCACGATGCGCCCCCGCGTGGCGTCCCCACCGTGCCGAAGAGCTGGTTCTTCTCCACGCCGCCTGCCGCCGTGTAGAAGAAGCGATTCTTAAACTCCCCTCCCGCCTGCGCCTGATAGTCGTAGTTCGTCCGCTCGAGGCCCTCCCGGTATGCGTAGACCGGTTCCCCCTCCAGCCCGCGTTCGTCCTCGTAGCGAAAGCCCGCGATCACGCCCAGATGCGGTCCGTGTGCGTAGCTCGTCTGCGTGTAGAGGTTGTCGCGATTCGACGCCAGAGCCAGCGAGTAGGGATAGATCGCCCCAAAACTGGTCCCATAATTCATCAGCGCCTGCCCGGTGGTTGAATATCCGTTCGCGCCAACCACCGTCACGTCGTTGCCGTAATAAAGGCCGCCCATCGGAATCCCCGCCGGATACCACTGCTCCGACTCCTCGCGCTTGCGCACCAGCCCGTAGCGCACGGTTGCGTGCCAGTTGTCCCGGAAGGTGTGGTCGATGGTCCCCGTCCCGTAGGTGTCCTGGTCCAGCTGCTTTCCGTCGTTGGGAAAAACGTTGAACGAATAGCCGCCATCGGCCGAAGGCAGCCCGGTCGCCGAAACGCTGGCCCGCCCGGTGAGCCGAATCTGCGTCTTCGCCGACAAACTCCATCCCAGGTTCGCCACCGCCGTGTTGTCGTGATAGGCGTCGTCCGGCATCGCGTTCGTTGTATACAGGCTCGACGCGCCCATATAGTAATCCAGCTTGCGCATCATCCCCGCCAACTGCGCCTGGTTGCGGTACGTCCCGTAATTCCCCGCATCGCCCTCGTACAGCAGCGACGGAAAGGGAGTGCTCCCGCGCGGCGTGGTCACCGCCACCACGCCTGCCGCCGCGTCCGATCCGTACAGCACCGTATTGGGCCCGCGATACACCTCAACGTCCTGGATGCCGGTCGTCGCTACGTTGCCGAAGTCGAACCGTCCGCCGACGTCCTCCAGCGGCACGCCGTCCATCACCACCCGGTTTGCCGTTGAGCTGCCTCCGCGAATGAACAGGGACGTCTCCCCGCCCCACTGCCCCGTCTGCACGACGTTCACTCCCGGAACCTGGCGCAGCGGATCGGCAACGCTGGCGCGATTGGCGAAATCCCCCGCGGTCAACTCGGTCACCGCGCCGCTGACCTGCGCCTGCGGCTGCGGCACCCCAGTCGCCGTCACCACGACCGACTCCCGCACCCACTCCGGCTCCAGCACGATGTTTTGCTCCACGCCGTCGAAGCGGCCGCCGTAAAAGCTTTGCGTCGCCAGTTGCCGAAACGAGATCCCCGATGCCAGCACGTAAAACCGGCCCGATTCGGAGGTCACCAGGGTGTAAGCCCCATCGGGTCCCGTACTCCCGTTCACCAGCACGTTGCCGTTTTGCACCAGCGCCACGGTGGCGTTGGCAATGGGATAGCCCAGCGGATCGGTCACCGTCCCGTGAACGCTGACCGCATGCAGAACAGTCGTGGAGACCAGCAGAAGCGCCGGCGCCAGCAGTTCAACGCGAAAGACAGACAGGAGGCGGCGCCATGGCCGCGGCAGAAGATTCATAGTGTCCTCCGTTCCCCTCGGAACGCGGTAAGTGAGCCTGTCCTCAAGAAAACAAGCCCGGCAAACGGGACCGGTCTCCTGACTCGCGCGCTGTTCCCCGGATTAAAACCTGGAGAACCAGGCCAAACCGCCTTCCCGAAGCCCGAACGGCTCCAGTGGCACTCTGGTTTGGCCATTCCTGCGCCCCAATCACCTGACGCAGGAAAACGCGCTTACAGTTGCGGGGCAGTGGCGGATTTTCACCGCCTTCCCGAGCATCCCATCGCGCAGATTCGCAGCCTCGCGCGAACACGCCCACGGGACCATTCCCGCCGCGCCCTCGCGCCGTCTCCGAACCAGGCCTCCGTACCCAGCCTTGGCCCGGAAACCCCGTTATAAATCCTCCCCCTCGGCAAGTCAAAGCCACGCCGGAGGGTTACGAATGTAGCAACGGGCGTAATCCCTTTCGAGCCTGAGCGATCAAATCGCGCCCCCCGCGATCCAACCCACGAAATAACTGAATCCATATCCTGCCAGGCGGCTATATACTCGCTGAACAAACCCAGCGTCTGTATTGCAGTTTTTGCCAAAGGTCCCATGGATCCTCGTCTCACGAACGGCGGGGTCAAGCCCAGGGTGCTGATTGCCGATGACGAACGCATCATCGCCGACACCCTCGGATTGATCCTGAACCAGAATGGCTTTGAGGCCGCCACAGTCTATAGCGGCCAAAAAGCCGTCGAAACCGCGCGCCACTTCCGTCCCAACTTCTTTCTGGGCGACGTGGTCATGCCCGGCATGAGCGGCATCGAGGCGGCCATCCAGATTTACACGATGATCCCAGGCTGCCGCATCCTGCTGCTCTCCGGCCAGGCCGCCACCTCCGACCTGCTGCGCGACGCACGGGTTCGCGGACACGACTTTGAGATCCTTCTCAAGCCGGTCCACCCCAACCAGCTTCTCGACCGCCTCCGCGCCTCATCCTGATCGCGCGCCGGAGACCATCACACCCCGCCCGCTTCACGGATCGCCGCCCACAACTCCTTCATCCCCAGGCCCGTCTTCGCCGAGCACAGCAGCAGCTTTTCCGCCCCAAATGCCTCCCGCAGCGCGGCCAGAGCCTTCGCGCGCCCATTGCCTGACAGCCGGTCCGCCTTCGTTCCCGCCACCAGTACCTCGCGCCCCGCGCCGGTCAGAAACTCAATCAGCTGCGCGTCGCTGGCCTTCGGCGGAATCGTGCTGTCGACGAGGCACACGCACAACGCCAGCGTCGTCCGCTCCCGCAGGTACGGCTCGATGAATTTCGGCCATTCAGCGGACACCGATTTGGAAAGCTTCGCGTACCCATAGCCCGGCAGGTCCGTAAAGATGAGTTGCGCCTGCTGCCGCTCCGGCGCATCCGTCAGCGTAAAGAAATTGATCGCCCGCGTCCGCCCCGGCGTCGACGAAACTTTCGCCTGCTTCTCGCCCAGCAGCGCATTAATGAGGCTCGATTTCCCCACATTTGACCGCCCCAGAAACGCGATCTCCGGCGCTCCCGGGGCGGGAAACTGCGCCTCCGCCATCGCCGACTTCAGGAATTTCGCGTAAAACGTCTTCATAGGAAGAGCGTCACGACTATGGCGAGAACCTCGTCCAGGATATCCTCGGGCACCCGTTCCAGCCTGCGTCCCTGCCGCGCGCTCAGGTCGATTGGGCGGGGCTGATCGCAGCGGATCACCCCGGTCGTTCGAGTGCCGGCCGTCGCCAGCGAGACTGCGAAGCCGGCATTGCGGGCAAACCCTCCGCCAGAAGTAATGGGCAGTACGAGCGGAACGCGCGTCACCGCATTGAAGCGGTCTGGAGACACAATCAACACCGGACGGGTGCCCTGTTGCTCATGTCCTTTGCTGGGATCCAGTGACACCAGCCAGATTTCTCCGCGCTTCACAATTCTCGCCCGACAGCTGGCAAATCAAGCCAGACGCGATCTTCCTCCGTCAGCGGCGCGTTGGGATCGCATTTGGCCAGCAATTCATCCAAGGTGTACCGCGGCTTGATCTTCGGATCGACGACCAACCGCTCCCCATCCACTGCCAGACCAACGGTGGACCCGACCTCCAGGTGCAGCAATTCGAGAATGACCGGAGGAACCGCCAGCATCACGGAGCCGCCAACTTTTCGCAGATTTGTAGTGTGCATGACACGCCTTCTCAGTTATATTTGAATATAACATAGAATCTCGCCCCTGCGACTCCGCATACGAGGTGCTCTTGAAGCCCAGCCCCATACGCCGTTTGCCTGTCCTGTTGGTCTTTGCCCTGCTGACATTCCCCGCTCTCCACGCTCAGTCCGCCGAAGACGCCATCCGCCAGGTTCTCGGCGACCAAGTGAGCGCCTGGAATCGCGGCGATATTGTCACGTTCATGCACGGGTATGACGATTCGCCCCAGACCACCTTCATCGGCAAGTCCGTTGAACACGGTTATGCCATGATCCTTGCCCGCTACCAGCGCAGTTACTCTTCGCCCGAGGCGATGGGCCATCTGGATTTCAGCGATCTGGATGTTCGCATGCTCGGCCTGGAGCATGCCGTGGTGACCGGACACTTCCATCTCACCCGTTCCGCAGCCGGCGGTGGAGACGCTTCCGGCAACTTCTCCCTGATCTTTGAAAAGAAAGGCGCGGGATGGAAAATCATCCTCGACCACACCAGTTCATGAGGCCCGGCTCCGCTCAGAGCTCGAGCTTTCTCAGTAGCTCTTCCATGGTCATCCTGTGATGTGCGGCGATGTGTTTCAGGATGCTGGCCAGCGTCCCGATCTTGAGCGGCTGATGGTAAGGAATGACTTCGTGATTCTCTCCGCCAACCTGCGTGGTTACACGGACGTGGGAGCCCTTTTGGCGTGTGGCTTGATATCCGAGAACGCTCAGAGCCTTGATCAGACCAGCGCCGTCGACGTCCCGCGGCAGTTTCACTGCGCCAGAACTTCATCCCGCACAAAGTGGAGCCGGATGATCTTCGGAGCCTGCATGGTCTCGTCGAAGTAGCAGCTGACAGCCTCCTTCACCTTTGCGCGCAACTCCTCAAGAGTATCCCCCTGGGTGTGAATGCCGTAACCGAGCGCGGAGGCCGTGTAGCCACCGTCTGCCTCGTCCTCGCGCACTTCGAAAATGATTTCGCTCATCGCAGCGTTTCCCATGCTTGCCTGAATCGTAGCACTCACGCATAAGGGCAACAAGACGGCGTGATGAGCCTGGCCGCTTGACAAGCCGCCCCCGCGGCCTGACCCTCGCTGAGAGGCTCAACCATGGTCCAATTCCAGCCCACCTCCACCAACCTGTTCCTCATGTTCTCCCGCGACAAGCTGGTGAACCAGTACTGGCCGCGCCTGCGCACGTGCGTTGAGTCGCTTACCGACGAGCAGATTTGGTGGCGTCCTAACCCTTCCAGCAACTCCATCGGCAACCTGGTGCTGCACCTCAACGGCAATGTGCGCCAGTGGCTCGTCAACTCGTTCAGCAAGAGAGAAGACCAGCGCGATCGCCCCGCCGAATTCGCCGCTACCGGCGAAATCTCCGGCGCCGAGTTGCTGGCAAAGCTCGAGTGGACCATCCACGAAGCCGAACAGACGATCAACCGCCTCAGCGAGGCCGACCTCATCGCCCGCTATGAAATCCAGGGCTACAACGTTTACGGTCTCGAAGCCGTCTACCAGGTCATCGAGCACTTCGGCCTGCACTACGGGCAGATCGCGTACATCACCAAAATGCTGAAGGACCAGGACCTCGGCTTCTACAAAGAACTCAGCAAAACCGGAAGAGCTTCCTCCTGATCCTGCGATCCGTCCGCTTGACCACCCGGTGACCCTCCACTAGCATGAAGTCATGACATTTTGCCCCAATCCGGTGACGATGTGCGCTTGTTGTTGCGCGTTGCGCCGGACTTGTGGGTGAGCCTCTAACCTAAGCCTGCCCCATAACTCCCGCGCTCTCAGCCCACGCTGACGCGGGTTTTTTATTGCCCCCACAACTCCACGGAGACATCATGGCGGACATTTCCGCAGCCAAAGAAACCAAAGCGCAACGAGCCGAGCGCCTGAAGCGCGAGAAGAATCCCTGGGACGCGATCGACGAGATTCGCGCCTTCGCCCGCAGCGGCCGCTCCTCCATCCCCGAAGAATGGAGCGCGTACTTTCGCTGGTGGGGCATTTACTCCCAGGGCGACGGCGCCGGCGTCACCGGCGGCAAGGGCGGCGAAGGCAAGGCGACCGACTACTTCATGATGCGCGTCGGCATCCCCAACGGCATTCTGCGGGCCGATCAGGCTCGCGTGCTCGCGGAAATCGCGCGCCGCCACGGCCGCAATCTCGCCGACATCACCGTCCGCCAGAACATCCAGTACCACTGGCTCACCATCGAGTCGCTGCCCGAGATTATGGAGTCGCTCGACTCCGTCGGGCTCTCGCCGAAAGGCGCCTGCGGCGACGTGGTCCGCAACGTGACCGGCTGCCCGCTGGCCGGCATCGCTCATGACGAAATCGTCGACGCTTCACCGCTCGCTGTCGAGATCGCGCACGCCCTCCAGGCCAACAACGACTTCTACAACCTCCCACGCAAATTCAAAATCTCCATCACCGGCTGCCCGGTTTGGTGCTCCTATCCGGAGATCAACGACATCGGCCTCACCGCGATGCGCCGCGGCCACGAAGTCGGCTACTCCGTCCGCGTCGGCGGCGGACTCTCCAACGAACCGCATCTCGGCGTGCGCCTCGACGCCTTCGTGCTGCCGGATCAGGCCGCCGCCGTCGTCCGCGCCATCACGGAAATCTTCCGCGACCAGCAGGGTCTGCGCGAAAGCCGCGATCGCGCTCGCCTCAAGTACCTCTTCATGAAAGAAGGCTGGACCGCCGAGCGCTTCCTCGACGAAATTCAGACCCGTATCGGTTACAAATTGGACCCCGGCGTCGAGGAAATCATCCCCAACGACATTCTCCGCGACCACGTTGGCATCCACCCGCAAAAGCAGTTCGGATTCAGTTACGTCGGCGCCAGCGTGCTGCGCGGACGCCTCACCGGCGATCAGCTCCTCGCCGCCGCCGAGCTGGCCGAGCGCCTGGGCAGCGGCGACCTCCGCCTCACCGTCATGCAGAACCTGCTCTTCCTCAACGTTCCCAACGCGCGCGCCGCTGAATTCGCTCGCGAACTGGAGCAGATCGGCCTCCGCGTTGAAGGCTCGTCCTTCTGGCGCGGCGCCATCGCCTGCACCGGCGCGGAATTCTGCAAGCTCGCCATCACCGAAACCAAAGGCTTCACGCGCTGGCTGGTCGACGAGCTCGAAGAGCGCCTGCCCCAGTTCGATCAGCCGCTGCGCCTTCACGTTACCGGCTGCCCCAACAGCTGCGGCCAGCACTGGATCGCCGACATCGGCCTCGAAGGGAAGAAGATCAAACACGAAGGCCACTTGACTGACGCCTACTACTTTTGCGTTGGCGGCTCAGTGGGCAGGCATGCCGCCACGGCTCGCCCCGTCGGCTTTCGCACGCCCGCGCATCTTGTGCCCGAAGCCATCGAGCGGTTGTTGCGCAAATATCTGGCCGAGCGCGATCCGGACGAGAACCTGCGCGCTTATTTCGCCCGCAACAGCGACGCCGATCTGCGTGGCGCATTAGCCGGCGAGCAGTTCATTCCCGTCGAACGTGACCTGCCCACGGGTCGCGTTCCGATCGAGCTTGCCGGATGAGGAGACGCCCGTGACCCTGCTTCCCATCTTTCTTCGTCTCGAACGCCGACCCTGCCTCGTGGTGGGCGCGGGCACGGTTGCGCTGGCGAAGATCGAAAGCCTGCGCGCTGCCGGAGCCGTCATCACGGTCGTTGCTCCGGAAGCGATCCCGGCGGTTCGCGAACTGGCGCACCACGATTCTGTCACCTGGCACCAGCGCGTCTTCGCCCCAGCCGATCTCAACAGCGTCTTCCTCGTCATCGCGGCCACCAACGCCCCGGATGTGAACCACACCGTCTACGAAGAAGCCCTCCGCCGCAACATTCTATGCAACGCTGTCGACGATCCGCCCAACTGCGATTTCTATTTCGGATCGGTCGTCGCCCGCGGCGATTTGCAAATCGCTGTCTCCACGGCGGGCGAGAGTCCCGCGCTCGCCCAGCGCCTCCGCCGCGAAATCGACGCGCAACTTCCGGCCGATCTCGGACCGTGGCTCGCCGAACTGGGCGAGTTGCGCCGCGAAGTCCGCACGGCTACCCCCGCCGGAGAGGCGCGCAACCTCCTGCTGCACGAGCTGGCGCAGCGTCCGCTGTGCAGCTCACCCGCGTGCCCCACACGCCAGTTTGCTCAGGAGCAAATCCGGGCCATGCAGAAAGCCGAGGTCTCCGCTTGACCGCATCTCAACCCGGCGCGGTGTATCTTGTCGGCGCGGGGCCCGGCGATCCTGAACTGCTGACCCTCAAAGCCGCTCGTCTGCTGGAGACCGCCGACGTCGTTCTCCATGACGATCTGGTTCCCGCTGCCATCCTCACCCACGCGGAGCGCGCACTCATCATCAACGTCGGCAAGCGCTGCGGCCGCAAAAATATCTCGCAGGAACAAATCAACGCCATGATGATCGATTACGCTCGCGGAGGATTGTCCGTCGTGCGGCTCAAATCTGGCGATCCGCTGGTTTTTGGCCGTGCGGGCGAAGAGATGGATGCGCTCCGTGCTGCCGGCATTCCCTTCGAAGTCGTCCCAGGAATCACCGCAGCCTTCGCCGCTGCTGCCGCCCTGCGCCGTCCGCTGACCGATCGCCGCAGCGCCTCCAGCATCAGCTTCTCTTCGGGCCACCACGCGCCCGAATCATCGCACCAGCCCGCCTCGCATTCCGGCGCAACCCGCGTCGTTTACATGCCCGGCCGAGATCTCACTGCAATCGCCGCGCAGCTCCGCAGCGAAGGCCTCGCCGCCGATCTCCCCTGCGTCATCGTCTCGCGTGCGGGTCAGCCCCAGCAGCAGATTGTGCAGACCACACTCGCCCAGCTGGAGCGCGTCCCCGCCGTGCCTGCGCCCGCCATTCTGCTTGCCGGCGAAGCGCTGCGCGACACGCTGCGTGAGACGGAACCCAGCGAACTCGACAGGATCCTCGGCTACGCTCTTGCCGCCGAACACAAACCGGATTCGCTGGAATTGTGAGGAACCCGGAAGCCGCTTCAGTGCCCAGAATCGATCGCGTACTCAAGGTCGTAAGAGTGCTGCCCGCCTTCGATGCGAATCGTCATCGAGCCCGAGATTCCGGTCAGCTCGCCGGTGCCTGAATCCGGCACCACGATGATGTTGAGGTACGGCATGCCGTGGTTCATCGTGGCGTTGTGCTGTAAAACGAAACTTCCGCTTCGCCCCTGTAATTTGCCGGTGACCCGCTCCATCGCCACGTAGCCGCCGGAGCCTTTCTGCCGGTCGAGAACGCTCAGCATCTCTCCCTGGCTGGTCGCTTCCAGGTCGCCATGATACTGCTTGTCGAGCGACATCCGGCCCAGCCCGGCTGCCTCCGCCTGCGGATTGTCCGCCTTCTGCGGAGCCATTTTGACGTCGAACGACCCTGTTGCCTGATGCATGACCGATGCCTCCCGGTGCTCCGGCGCTGGATTTTGAGCACGAACCCGCGTCATCGCCGTCTGGCTGAGCGCCAAAGCCAGCCCGACACTCGCCAGACCAGCCGCAATCTGTCTCATCCTGGCAGCATAGCAGTTTCCCCGTTGCGCCAATCCGGCATCCAAAACACGTATGAGCACGTTCGGCAAGCTTCTCCTCTCGATATCTTTGTTTTTGGCATTCGCACTCGCCGGCTGCCGCAGCAATCAGAATCAAACGCAGCCCGTCAGCAGCGACGACCCAGCGTCCGCAAATCTGGCCAACGCGAGCAACGTGACGCAGACGGCCAGCAACGAGAACCCGCCGCCTCCGCCGCCGGACCAAGGCGCGAGCAGCGAGGCGCCTCCCCCTCAGGATCAATCCTCGGATCAGGGTGGCGGCGAACCCGGCTACTCCGACACGGCCTACGACGCCGCCTCCGATCCGCCGCCGGATTTGCCCGACTACGATCAGCCCCCTTGCCCTGGCGACGGTTACATCTGGACGCCTGGCTACTGGGGCTATGCGCAGGCAGGCTACTACTGGGTTCCCGGAGCATGGGTCATGGCGCCGTATGTCGGCGTTCTGTGGACGCCCGGCTACTGGGGCTTCTATGGAGGCCGCTATCGCTGGTATCACGGCTACTGGGGTCCGCACGTCGGCTTCTACGGCGGCGTTAATTATGGGTACGGCTACGACGGCAATGGCTACGAAGGCGGCTACTGGCGCAACAACGCCTTCTACTACAACACCGCCGTTACCCGCGTGAACGACAGCGCGATTCGCAACGTGTACAACTACCGCCTCACGAATGTCTCCAACAACCGCGTCGCCTTCAACGGCGGCCGCGGCGGATTGAATGATCGCCCCTCGCTGGCGCAGGCTGCGGCCCGCAACGAGCGCCACGTCGCGCCCTTGCCTGCCCAGCATTCCAACGCGCAGGCGGCCATGCAGAATCGCGCCCAGTTTGCCAACCAAAACCATGGCCGTCCACAAACCGTAGCCGAGAGTCGTCCGGTGAACGATGGACGTTCCGCTCCCGCTCCGCGAGCGGAGGATTTCCGTCCCGCGCCGGCGCCTCGCCCCGAGGCCGGTCGTCCCGCGCCTGTCGCTGCGCCGCGCCCCACCCCGCAGCCAGGAGTCCGTCCGCAACCCGGTCGGCCGTCGCCGGAGTCACGGCCCGCGCCAGAGTCCCGGCCTTCGCCAGAATCGCGACCAACGGCACAACCAAGGCCGGAATCACGGTCTGCACCTGCACCCCGGACACCGCAGCCGCCACCCGCTCGCCCTGTATCGAGGCCCGCGCCTCAGCCGATGAGACCGGAATCGCGGCCGCAGCCGGAATCGCGGCCTGCGCCTGCACCCCGAACACCGCAGCCGCCAGCCCCACGTCCTGAATCCAGACCCGCGCCTCCGCCGGCGAGACCGGAATCGCGACCACAGACGGAATCGCGCCCCGCGCCGGAGTCCAGGCCCGCACCGCCGCCCCGCCAGGAATCGCGACCCGCGCCTCCGCCCAAACAGCAGCCTCGCCCGGAGAACAAACCTGGCGAAAAACACCCGCAGTAAGCCCTGAAGGATCCGATCAGGCCGCTCGTCCCGGCCACAGCGTCGTCCGCGACAGCAGCTCACGCAGTCGAAACGCCCGGTCCAGCTGGCCGGCTACGAGGAGTTTCTGGCGCCGCTGGTGATCCGCATTTTCCAGCTGCGGCACCACCCGCTCATCGCGCGCCGCCGCCGCTTCGAGGTCGAGGATCGCTGCCTCCAGCGTGAGCCGGAATCGCTGGCTGACGTGAATCGCATCAGGAGCCGTGAGCTGCCGCATATTTCCTCGCCGAAAGCTAAAGTCTGTTCGTCTGCTGCCGATTCTAGCGAGGAAGGGCTGCATCCCGTGAGACCAGTTCGTGAACCTCTGGGAAAACTTCCGGGGGAGGACTGCAGCGTTTTGCGACAGACGGCGCCGGTGCGTTTACCGATGTTCCGCCATTACAACTCCATCGCCCTCTTCGTCACGATTTCCTGCGTCCGCGCCACAAATTCTTCCAGCGGCATCGATCCCTGATCGCCCTTGCCCCGCGTCCGCACGCTCACCGCTTCGCTCGATTCCTCCTTGTCCCCCATCACCAGCACATAAGGAATCTTCTGCAGCGTGAACTCGCGAATCTTTGCGTTCATCTTCTCGTTGCGCCCGTCGACCTCCACCCGCAGCCCGGCATTTTGTAACCGCTGCTGTACCTTTTTGGCGTAGGCAAGGTGCCGCTCGCTGATCGGCACCAGTCCCGCCTGCACCGGCGCCAGCCACAGCGGAAACGCCCCGGCATACAGCTCGATCAGGTACGAGACCATCCGCTCCATAGTGCTCACGATGGCGCGATGGATCATCACCGGCCGAGGCTGCGTGCCATCGGCGGCCGTGTACTTCAGCTCAAACTGACTGGGCAGATGGAAATCCACCTGCACCGTCGAGTAGGTTTCCTCGTGGCCCATCACGTCGGCCAGCTGAATATCGAGCTTCGGCCCGTAAAACGCCGCGTCCCCAATGCTCTCCCGGTATTGCAGGCCGAGCGAATCGAGTGCCTCGCGCAGCTCCCGTTCGCCCAGCTCCCACATCGCGTCGTTATCGACGTATTTTTCCTTGTTGGCCGGATCGCGCAGCGACAGCCGGTAACTGTATTTCGTGATCCCCAGATCGCGATAGGCGCGCTCCACCAGCTTCATTACGCTGGAGAACTCCTCTTTGATCTGATCGGGCGTGCAGAAAATGTGCGCATCGTTCAGCGTCATCGAGCGCACGCGGCTCAGCCCGCTCAGCACCCCCGATCGTTCGTAGCGATACATGGTGCCCAGCTCGGCCAGCCGCACCGGCAGATCGCGATAGCTGCGCAGCTTCGATTCATAAATCAAAATGTGGTGCGGGCAGTTCATCGGCCGCAGCACCAGCTGCTCGGTCTTCAGATCCATGGGCGGAAACATGTCCTCGTGATAGTGCTCCCAGTGGCCCGAGCGGACGTAGAGATCGACCTTCGCCAGGCTCGGCGTGTAGACGTGTTCGTAGCCCATCTCGCGCTCGAGGCCCAAAATGTATTCCTCCAGCAGCCGGCGGATCGTCGCCCCCTTCGGCAGCCACAGGGGCAGCCCCGCGCCCACCTCGTCGCTCACCGTGAACAGCTCCAGCTCTTTGCCCAGGCGGCGATGATCGCGTCGCTTCGCGTCCTCGATGCGCTCGAGGTATTCGTCCAGATCCTTCTTCGAGAAAAATGCCGTGCCGTAGATCCGCTGCAGCTGCGCATTCTTCTCGTCGCCGAGCCAGTACGCGCCGGAAAGGCTCATCACCTTGAATGCCTTCACGCGGCCGGTCGAGGGCACGTGCGGACCGCGGCAGAAGTCCACGAACTTGCCGTTGCGATACAGCGAAATCTCATCGCCCGGCTTCGTGAATTTCTCCACGAAATGCACCTTCATGAAATCGTTGCCGGTTTTGAATTGCTCCAGACCCTCCTCGCGCGGCTCCAGTTCGCGGACAAATTTCTCGTCGCGCGCCGTCACTTCCGCCATGCGCCCCTCAATCAGCTTCAGGTCCTCTGGCGTAAACGGCGTCGGCCGCCAAAAATCGTAGAAGAAGCCCGCATCCGTCGCCGGCCCGTGGCCCAGCTTCGTCTCAGGAAACAACTCCGTAACGGCGGTCGCCATCACGTGCGCTGCCGAGTGGCGCAGAACCTTCAGCGCGTCGGCGTCCCTCTCCGTCAGCAACTGCAGCGCGACGTCTTCTTCGAGCGGCGTGGTCAGATCGACCAGGCGCTCGGCGTGGGGGTCTTCCGTGCCATACATCGAAGACTCGCTGCCCTCGGTCGAGACAGCGGTGACGGCGGCCGCTTGCAGGGGCCGGATGCGCGCTACGACCGACGCCTGCGCCAGGCGGGGCGAGATGCTCTCGGCGATGGCCAGAGGTGTGGTGCCGGACGCGACCTCGCGCACCGATCCGTCGGGTAGCTGAACCTGAATCGAACTCATAAAAGCAGGGTATAGGGAACAGGGTTCAGGGTACAGATCACCAATGGGTTCGGGCTGGCTACCCGCTACTGGCTACCCGCTCCGGCCTATTTCAACCCCAGATGCGCAAACATCTGCATGTTGCCCCAGTCGACGATCGCCCCGTAGGTCTCGAAGTCGGTCTGGTAAGCGCGGGCTCCGCCCAGTTGCTGCGGCGTCATTTGCGCGATGCGCTGCCAGAGCGCGGGAATCACTTCCTGCGGCGGTCCCGTTTCCGAAACAAACACAGAATACTTGCCGGCGCGCACCGTCCTCGCCACCATGCCGTCTGGAATCTTGTCGGCCGAGGTCACTCGGTAGCCCAGCGTGTAGGTGTAGTCGCCCGTGTTGTCGGTGGCGTAGTCGCTGTAGACGACGACATAACCGTCGCCGGTCTTGTTAGGGATCTGCTCGAGTGTGCCGTTTTGAACGGCGTTTTGCCACAGCCCCGGGATGTCGCCCTGGCCCGTGGCTTCCTTTGTGTTATTGGTGCGCACGGTGACGCCGACAATGATGAAGCTGTCCTGGTCCTCGACCTTCGGCGCGGCGGATGGTGCGGCGGGAGCGGCCGGAGCAGGCGTCGCCGCCGGTACGGTCTGCGCCGGAGTGGGCGTGGAGGGATTCTGGGCAAGCCCGGTGGTAGCCAGGGCAAGGACGACGGGCAGAGCAATTTTCGCTGTGGCGGAGAACATAGGTGAGCAGTATACGCAGAGGAGCCCAGCGCAGTTCATGTAATTTGCCCTGCCGTGACCGTTACCCCGTGGGTACTTTGGTCAGCGGAGTCTCGCTCCAACGTCCGGCGTGCCTGACCCATTTGTGGCAGGCTTGGACGCGTGCTTTCCTTCTCTATGGATAGCGCGCCAAATTAACATGAGAAGCAATCTCCATCCATTGGGGCAGCATATTTCCGGCATGGCAGGCTTGGTTCGAAAGCGCTTCTGGACAGGCGTCGGCGCGACAGCGGCCGTAGCGTTGTTGCCGCTGCTGGGCTGCCAGAGTGTCGAGAATTCCGCTCCCTCGCAGACCGAAGTGCGGGTCATCGACGCCTCGTATAACGCGCCGGCCGTCGATGTAAAGGTCGGCACCACGACGATCGCCGCCAACATCGGCGCAGCCACCTTCACCAACTACGCTTTTCTGCCGCCGGAAGACACGACCGCCTACGTCTATCCGACGGGCACCGGCAAAGCGACGGCCTCGGCTGTGGGGGATTTCCTCGTCTCCGAGCAGCACTCTGTATTCATCACCGATTCGACCTCGGGCTACACCGCGACCATCCTGACCGACCAGGCCGTGACGCCTCCCACGGGATATTTCTCGATCCGGTTCCTGCAGCAGGCGGTGAATGTCGGCGCGGTGGACATCTATCTGGTGCCCAGCACCGGCACGCTCTCCGGCTCCAAGCCGCTCTTCAGCAATGTGGCCCCCGGGTCGGTGGAGGGTTATGCGAACGTAATGGCCGGTCAGTACACGATTGTCGTCACGCCCACCGGCGTCATCACCACGCCCTATTCCAGCTCCTCACTCACGTTCGTGGCAGGACAAGTGCGCACCGCGCTCATCATGGACGCGCAGCTCACCACCAATCCCCCGGTCACCGTAGTGATTGGCGATGATCTGAACTGATCGCAAGTGATCGGAGCGCGGAGTAACTCCAGTCTTTCCCGCATGCACCGCTGCGACTTGCAGGTTTCCCCGCTGTTGAGCGCTCTTTTGCCTGTTGTGTCAGCTACGCCCGGCGATCGGCGGCGGCGCCCTCGATCTCCAGTAGCTTCTTCTTCCGCTCCACGCCCCAGCGATAGCCGGTGAGCTTGCCGTTGCTGCCGATCACGCGATGGCAGGGCACGACCACGGCGACAGGATTCGTCGCGCAGGCGCGGGCCACAGCGCGAACCGCGGTCGGCTGGCCCAGCGAAGCAGCGAGCTGGGCGTAGCTGCGGGTTTCTCCCCGAGGAATGCGGCGCAGCGCTTCCCAGACGCGCATCTGGAACGCAGTCGCGCGCAGGTCGAGGGGCAGGTCGAGCGTCGCAGGATGCTCGCTGAACTGCGAAACCACCTGGGCCAGCATCGACGCGAGACGCGGCTCCGGCTGGATCTTCGCCAGCGGAAACTGCGCCCGCAGCTCCCGCGCCAGCTCCCGTTCGCTGTCACCGAGGATCACCGAGCAGAGCCCGCGCGGGGTCGCCGCAATGAGCACCTTGCCCAGCGGACAGTCTCCGACGGCGTAGCCAATCTGCGCGTCGCGTCCGCCGGCGCGATACTCACCAGGCGCCATGCCGAGTTGCGTGTTTTCGTAAGCGCGGCCCGGGCCCGAGTAGCCGGCGTCGTAGATAGCGTCCGTCACGCGCGCTGCGCCATCGGCCAGCTCGCGCCGAAACGACGCGGCGCGGCGTTGGCGCTGGTACTGGGCCGGAGTCACGCCGAGCACCCGCTTGAACGTGCGCTCCACCGTGAAAGGACTGCGGCCGGTGAGCCGGCCCAGTTCGCTGAGCGTCACCGGTCGATCGCGCTTCAGGCTTGCGGAAACCATCTCGACCAGAGCGGCGTCGGTGTGGCGTTGTTGCGGGCGGCAGCGGCGGCAAGGCCGGTATCCGGCGCTGAGCGCGCTCGCCGGGTCAGGGAAAAAGACCACGTTGCAGCGATCGGGGCGTCGGCTCGGACAGGTGGGGCGGCAAAACACGCCCGTGGTGGTGACGGCGTAGACCATCTCCGCGTCGGCCGCGGGGTCGCGGGCCAGAACTGCGGTCCAGGCCTGGTCTTCGGTGAGCATGGCAGATGGGTTCATCGTACTCGTCCTCTGCAGATGAGGATCGCAGGGTCGAGGATGCGCGACACTCCGAAGCTTGCGGGCAAATTTTTCAGCGTTGCAGGGACCCCGAAGCGCCCGCGAGCATCCAGCCTTAGGGATGGACGACTCGTAGTCCCAGATACTTTTCAAATGGGTCGAAGTCCCGGTCACGGTGGAGCAGCTCGTGCCCCGACTCGATGCAAAAGGTCGCGATCAGGCAGTCGATGGTCTTGCGCACGGTGCTTCCCTTCTGACGAAGGATACGATAGTTGCGCGCCGCAGCGACCGCCAGGTGCGAGCCACCCGCGTCCATAATTTGGAAATTCAGCAGCTCTCGCCTCACCTGGGCAAAGGTAAATTCGTCTCTAACCCCCTGGAGCACTTCGCAAAAAATCAAGTCGGTCAGGCCGACCGAAGTGAATCCCAATTGACGATCCAGCCAATCAGTCTGACGGTTGCGAACATCGGCGAAGTAATCGATCCAGACGCTCGAGTCGACGATGACCATGGGGGAGCTATTCGATAAAGCGGCTGCGTCTGGACTGCTCGAGGTCGCCCTCCCACTTCACTTTTCCACGGAGGCGCCGAATGGAAGCCTGAGATTGCGTCCGAACCAGCATACGCAAAGCCTCTTCCACCACCGCCTTCTTGGTGGGCGCGCCGCTGGATCGCATGGCCTGCTCCATGAGTTTGTCGTCGATATCGATATTGGTCCGCATGTTGAACTCCGATGTGTATAAATCGTAATTCTTTGTGTATCGGTGGTCAAGCGCTACCATCGCCACCAGCCCGGAGGAAAGATCGCGTGCCAGTCGGCGCGGACCAGGCTGAACAACAGAATGAGAGCGGCCACGAGCAGAATGCCCATGAGCTTCCGGCGACGCAGTCGATCCGGCTCCGGCGTCCCGGGCAACGCTATTCCTCTCCGGGACGGATGTTGTACAGGAAGTAGAAACGCAGCTCCAGAAACGGGCCTTTGAAGGCCTTGGGAATCGGCGGAAATGGAGCGGCCCCGGTAATGCCGCCCCAGGCCGCGCGGTCCAGCGCCACGTCCCCGGAGGGCCCTTCCAGAATCATGTCGCGCACGCTGCCGTCCGGATTAATTTTGAACCGGATCATCACCTTCCCCTGCTTGTCGAGGGGCGGCCGCGCCGATTCCGGGATCATCGGCCACCATGCGCGCTCGGTATCCCAGACCACCCGCTGGATGTACGGACCGAAGTCGACGCCCATGGTGTCGCTGAGGATGTCGACCGCGCCGTTCATCCCGGGATGCTGCGACGGCAGGTTTGCGCCGTTGTCGCCGCCGTACTGGCCTTTGCCCTGCATGGCCTGGCGCATCGCCTGCTGCAGCTGCTCGTTGGGGTTGGTGCTCGAACCCGATCGGAAACTCGGTTGCGGAGCCTGGGGCGGCGCTTCCAGCTTCGCCTGATTGTTCTGCGGCAATGGCTGAGCGGGCGGGGTGGGCTGATGCTGCTCAGCGACCTGACCCTGGGGTTGCGGCGCCGACGGTGCGGGCGCTGCGGGTTGCTGGCTCGGCTGCGGAGCCGGAGTCGGCGGCGCCGCGCGACGCATCGCCTCCAGCTCCTCGAGGGTCTTCTTGTCGAGCGTGGGGTGCGGCGTCTGGGCCACGCGGTCCTTATCGGAAATCGCGGGCGTGGGCTTCGGCTTCACCTGCTTCAGCGCGTCGGGCGGCAGATCGAGGAAAGTGAGGTCCTTCTGCCGCTGCTTCATGATCACCGACGGATCGACGACATGCACGTGGTAGATGTACTTCGGCCCATAGAGCAGATACCAGGCCACGATCATGTGGATGATCAGCGCGATCCATAACTTCTCGCGCAGGCTGACCCAGGAGCGGTTGTCCTCGATCTCTTCGATGATGTGCAGCAGGTCGGTGTGGTCGAGCCCCGCATATTTGTTGCGGCGAAACGCGGGCAGCGAACCCGACCCGTTCGACGAGGGCGCGGACGGCTGGGCCTCTTCCAGCGATGGGGGCGGCTCTTCGAGAGCAGCCCCAACGGTGAGCCCCAGAGGACCCGTAGATTCGGCGGCGGGCCTGGCTTTAGGCTCGTCGGGCGCGTTGGTTAGGTTGAGGCGAATCGGCATGCCTGGGTGACTTCGGTCCTGCGCGGCTCCAGTCGGGATCCCCCTCAACAGCCCGCAACTGGGTCTGCGGTGTGAAGCGGGAACGCCATGGAGGCCAGCATCTATTTTCTCATCAAATCGAGAGACTTACCCCTGTTTGTACAATCGAAAACGTGACTGACAAGCATCATCCACCTCGGCGCAGAACCGCAGCCGTCATCACCGTCAGCGATGCCTGCTCCCAGGGCCTGCGGCAGGACCTTTCGGGTCCGGCGGTAACCCGTACGTTGGACGCATGTGACTTTGAGACGGTATACCGCCTTACGGTCCCAGACGAGCGAAAGGCCATCGAAGACGCACTGCGCCGCGCAGCCCGGACAGCACGGCTGGTGGTAACCACCGGGGGGACCGGCATTGCGGAGCGCGATGTGACTCCCGAAGCTACGCGCGCGGTCTGCGATCGGCTGCTCGAGGGCGTGGCTGAGGTGATGCGCGCGGAGGGTCGCCGCGAGACACCGATGGCATCGCTGAGCCGGGCCCTCTGCGGAACGCTGGGCGACGCGGTGATCCTGAATGTGCCCGGAAGCCCGGCGGGCGCGGTCAGTTCCCTGCGCGCGGCACTGCCGGTGCTGCCCCATGCGCTCGATTTGCTGGATGGCAAAACCGAACATGCCGCACCGGGCGACCAGAGCCATCGAACTACGGGACCAGCGAAAAAGGGCCACCGCAACAAAGGGAAAGGTTGAACGGAAAGGTCGACGGAAAGGTTGAACCAGCCTGAAATCTCTCTTTGCGAAAATCAGCAACCTGACGCAGCACTTCCTCATTCCGCTGGGACCGTGGGGCGTGCTGCTGGGCTCGTTCATCGACTCAGCGTCGATCCCCATCCCCATCGACGTCCTGATGGGGATCTGGGCGTGGAACGACAAGCGGCATTTCTACATCTACGCGCTCCTGGCCGCGCTGGGATCGACGCTGGGCGGACTCATTCCCTTTTATCTGGGCAAGGCCGGCGGCGAGCTGTTCCTGCTGCGGAGGGTCAATCGCGCGCGCTTTGAGGCGCTGCGCGCCCAGTTTGAAAAGCAGGAATTCCTCGCGGTCATGATTCCGTCGCTCCTCCCGCCGCCAACCACCTGGAAACTGTTTGTCTTCGGCGCGGGCGTTTTCGAGATGCGAACGCTCAACTTTATGCTGGCGGTCTTCGTTGGCAGATGCATCCGCTTTGGCGTGGAGACCGCGCTGGTGGTGAAGTACGGTCCTCAGATCGTGACCGTGGTCGCCGATCTGGCCCGGCGTCACCTGATCCTGACTCTGTCGGTCCTCGCGCTGATTTTCGGCGGCCTGGGCTGGTGGATCTGGACAAAGCTGCGCAAACGCGGTTCCGACAGCGCTCCGGAAGCGCTCTAGCCCGCATTTCTCACGGGCAGTCATTTCTCGCTGAGCTGGGGTGGTTGTTGGGCTCCTGGGGTGGTCTTTGGTCGGCTGCATGTGTCGGTGGGATGGTGTGGAGGCCTGGGGCCCACAGGCCGTGAATGCCAGGTCGCCCCGCACTGGCCTGCACAGGCTAGCGCCGATCTTGCAGGCGGGCAGTGGGAGATACATTGCTGGACGGCCCACGGCCAGGACGGCGAAGACCCCGATCCGGCCGGAGGTGTCACGAGATGGCACTCTGCATTACACTATCGGCACGGTGTCTCCAGCATCGATGACGTCCCCGATAAACGGGTCGAACGGGAAACGGGCCTGGCGCGTCGTCGCTCTGGTCGCAATCCTGGCGGTTGTGATCGGAACGACGGCGGGCGAACTATGGCACCGTCACGTCAACTGTTCTCCGGAGACCTGCCCCATTTGCCATCTGAGCCACCAGGTGGTTGAGCTCCCGGTGGCCGCGGCCAGCACGCAGATCCTGGTCCCCGCCGGACGGCAGACAGAGTCGCCGAGGCCAACAGTTACCGCCCGGTTTGTCGTCTCTCACCTTCCGGCACGAGCACCGCCCGCCTGGCGTTAGCGCTCGTTCCGTGCCGCCCCGGCGGCATGCCCATTCCATGAAGTGCTCCGTCGCAAAAGGCTGCGAGACTATGTCTGCAAAGCTCTTGTGTATTCCATTTCTCCTGGTTCCGGTACTCCTGACCGCGAGTTCCGGCGCGCAAACTGCCCCTGCACCGAGCCCGCCCGCGCAGGCCAACCCTGCAGGACCGACGATTTCACTGGACGAGGCCATTCAGCTGGCGCTCCAGCACAACCACAGCCTGCTGGCGGCGCGCTCCACGATCCAGCAGAGCGAGGCGGAAGAAATCACTGCCAATCTGCGGCCGGATCCGGTGCTTTTGGGCGACGCGCAGTTCCTGCCCGTCTTCGAGCCCAAAGAATTCAGTTCGGACTACATCGACAACACCGCGCAGTTCGACCTGGGATTGAGCTATCTGTTTGAGCGAGGGAAAAAGAGGCAGCATCGCCTGCAGGCGGCAAAAGATACGACCGCGGTGACCCGATCGCAGGTTGCCGACGCTGAGCGGACCCTTTCCTTCAACGTTGCTACGCAATTCGTCGCGGTCGAGCTCGCGGAATCGACCCTGGCTCTGGCACAGGTTGATCTGAAAAGTTTCCAGAACACCGTCGATATCGCTCAGGCGCGCTACAAGGCCGGCGACACCAGCGAAGACGACCTGCTGAAAATCCAGCTGCAGATGCTGCAGTTTCAAACCGACGTTTCGGCCGCGAATCTGGCCAGGGTGCAGGGTCTTTCCGATCTCCGCCAGCTGCTGGGGTACGAATCGGTTCCGGCCAACTACGACGTCGCGGGAACTCTGACCTATGAGCCGGTGAACGGGAACCTCGACGATTTCGAGGCGGCTGCGTTGCGGAATCGCCCCGACCTGTTGGCAGCCCAGCAGGGAGTGACGGCGGCTAACAGCCAATACCAGTTACAGAAGGCTATCGGGAAACGGGATGTTACGGGGCAGATCAGCTACACGCATATCCAGTACAGCGAGATTTCGCTGTTCGGTCAGATTCAGCTCCCGATCTTCGATCGCAACCAGGGGGAAATCGCGCGCTCCGGGTACGCGGTCGGGCAGGCCCGGCAACAGGAAGAACTTGCGAATGGGCAGGTGTTGACCGACGTGAAGGACGCACTCGAAAACCTGCACAGCAACGATCAGATCGTAGGCCTCTACCGTTCCGGTTATCTGAACGAGGCACAGCAGTCGCGAGATATCAGCGAGTACGCCTATCGGCGGGGCGCGGCGAGCCTGCTGGACTTCCTCGATGCGGAACGCAGCTATCGAGCCATACAACTCGCATACCGGCAGGCGCTTGCGTCGTATCAACTTGCGCAGGAACAGCTTCGTGAAGCGGTAGGAACCAGGAGCTTACCATGACGATCGCATCGGATCATCGCCGCTGGCAAAGATCTGGGGGCGCAACAGCACTGGCCTGTCTCCTTATGCTTACCGCGTGCAGTTCTAAGGATCGCGAAAACGCAGATCAGATGACCTCCTTTTCGGCGAAGGCCGCGGCGTCCGCGACTCCGCGACTCTTTACCATTCCCGAGGATCAGATGGCGCACGTCCAGGTGGTCACGGTGCAGCCGGCTACGCTCACGCGCACGCTCCGCCTCACCGGAGCGGTGGCCTATAACGCTTTCAAAACCACGCCCGTCATCACCCAGGTAGGCGGCCCGGTTACACGGATTCTGGTGGTTCCCGGCGAGCATGTTACAGCCGGCCAAGCGATGCTGGAAGTGAGCAGCCCCGATTATTCGCAGTTACTGGACGCCTATCTCAAGGCCGCCGATTCCTCCCGGCTCGCGGAGCAAAACTACTCCCGCGCTCAGGATTTGTATCAGCACCATGCCATCGCCCAGCGCGATCTGGAACAGGCGGAATCGGATCGCAATCAGGCTCGCGCGGATCTGAACGCCGCCGAGGAAGGAATGAAGATTCTCGGGATCAAAAATCCCGCCAGCCTGGCCACGTCTCCGGCTTCGGCGCAGATTCCGGTGCTGGCTCCCATCGGCGGCGAAGTTGTGGAGCGTCTGGTCTCGCCGGGACAGGTGGTGCAGGCCGGACAGACCCAGGCCTTTACCATTTCCGATCTGAGCACGGTTTGGGTCCTCGCCAATGTGTATCAGGCGGACCTGGCTTTTGTCCGCAGTGGACAGGACGTCTCTGTCGAAACCGACGCGTATCCCCAGGCATTTCACGGAAGGATCTCTTATGTGGCGCCTGCGCTGGATCCGAGTACCCGAACACTCCAGGCACGCATCGTGGTCGATAACCCGGGAGAAAAGCTGAAGAGAGATATGTATTGCACGGTTATGGTGACTGCGGGAAGCCTGCAGAATGCGATTTCCGTGCCCGATGCATCGGTGCTGCGCGACGACAATAACCAGCCGTACGTGTACGTCGCCGTCGCCGCGAATCAGTTCGGCCGCCGCGATATCGATATCGGCCAAAGCGAACATGGGCTGACTCAGGTTCTGAAGGGACTTTCCCCGGGAGACAGGGTGGTAGGCGCTGGCAGCCTGTTTCTTCAATTTGCCAATTCGCTGCAGCACTGAGGAGCCGACTCCGAATGATCAATCGCATCGTCCAGTTCGCGCTGCGGCAACGCATGTTGGTCCTGCTCATGGTGGCCTTCATCGCCGTCGGAGGCGCGATCGCGTTCCACCACATGCCGGTGGACGCCTATCCGGATCTTGCTCCGCCGATGGTGGAGATCATTACCCAGTGGCCCGGCCACGCCGCGGAAGAAGTCGAGCGCCTGGTGACGGTCCCGACCGAAGTGGAGATGAGCGGCGTTCCGGAGATGTCGGTGATGCGTTCCATCTCCCTTTACGGATTGTCGGACGTCATCCTGACCTTCCAGGATACTGCCGATGACTATTTTGCCCGCGAGGTAGTCTTCCAGCGCCTGAGCGAGGTGACTTATCCGACCGGAGTAACTCCGACTCTCGCACCCCTGGCCAGTCCGTCGGGACTTGTCTATCGTTACGTGATTCAGAGTCCCGACCGCACGCCGCAGGAACTGAAGGTCTATGAAGACTGGGTGATCGAGCGTGCCTACAAGCAGGTGCCCGGCGTCGCCGACGACTCAGGGTTCGGGGGCACGGTGATGCAGTACCAGGTGCTGCTCGATCCGGCAAAGCTCTACTCCTACCATGTCAGCGTGCCGACCGTGCTGCAGCAACTCTCCAACAATAACGCGAACGCGGGAGGCGGATTCTATTCGCAGGGCGGGCAGTTCTACTACGTGCGCGGCCTCGGTCTTGTCCGCAATACCCAGGATATCGGAAATATCGTCGTCGGCAGCCAGAACGGCGTGCCGACACACATACGCGACATTGGGGAAGTCACCATCGGACACGCGCCGCGCCTGGGAGAATTTGGCTTCAACCACACAGATGACGCCGTGGAGGGCGTCATCATGATGCGGCGCGGCGAGCAGACGCAAAATGTGCTGAAGGGCGTGGAAGCGATGACCAGCCAGCTCAACCAGCATGTGCTGCCGCCGGATATCAAACTCCGCCCCTATTACGACCGCAGCGATCTGGTGCAGCTGACCATCGACACGGTCGAGCATAACCTGGTGCTGGGCATGGCACTGGTTCTCATCGTGCTCATCTTTTTCCTGGTCAGCGTTCGCGCCGCGGTAATCGTCGCTCTGACGATTCCCCTGTCTCTGCTTTTCTCGTTTATCTTCCTGCACGCGCAGGGGGTGGCCGCCAATCTGCTTTCGATCGGCGCTATCGATTTCGGAATTCTGATCGACGGAACCCTGGTGATGGTGGAGAACGTCTTCCGCGAGCTGGGCGCCCGCGAAGGCCAGACCTACAGCTTCCACGAAGTGCTCGTGGACGCGGCTAAAGATGTCGATCGCCCCATCTTCTATTCCGTGGCAGTAATTATCGCGGGGTACTTACCCATCTATGCGCTCGGCGGACCCGCGGGCAGGCTGTTCCGGCCGATGGCCGACACGGTGTCGATCGCGCTCGTGGGTGCGCTGATCCTGACTCTTACCTTTGTGCCTGTCATGTGCGCTTACTGGTTTAAGAAAGGCGTCCACGAGCGCGTCAACAAGCCCTTTGAATGGGTACGCAGCGTCTATGCGGTCCAGCTGGAATGGTGTCTCAACCATCCGAAAACGACCATGACCGGCAGCCTGCTGATTTTCGGCGCGACGCTTCTGCTGGTGCCTTTCATCGGCGGGGAGTTTATGCCGCACCTGGACGAAGGCGCCCTGTGGATCCGCGCCACCATGCCCTACACCATCTCCTTCGAGGGAGCGAGCAGCTTCTCGCCTCAGGTGCGGGACATTCTGATGAAATACCCGATGGTGACCGATGTCGCCTCGGAGCTTGGCCGCCCGGACGACGGCACAGACCCCACTGGATTCTTCAACGACGAGTTCTACGTGGGGCTGAAGCCTTACAGCGATCGCTCCTGGAAAATGGGCCCGATTCATAACAAGTCCGAGCTGGCCGCCGATATTCAAAAGCATCTCCAGGCATTCCCGGGCGTCATCTTCAACTACACGCAGCCCGCCGAGGACGCGGTGGACGAGGCTCTTACCGGACTGAAGAGCGCACTGGCGGTTAAGATCTACGGTCCCGATCTCAACGTTCTCCAGAACGATGCGCTGGCCATCAAGCGCCGGCTCGAACAGGTTCCAGGATTCACGGAGTTGACCGTGGTCCGCGAACTGGGCCAGCCCAGCCTGCTGATCGACGTCGACCGCGACAAGATCGCCCGCTATGGAATCAATGTCTCCGATGTGGAGGCTATTGTGCAGGCAGCCATCGGCGGCCAGGCGGCAACCCAGGTGATTCAGGGGGAGAAACTGTTCGATCTGGTGGTCCGCATGCAGCCGGAGTTCCGCGAGGATCAGCAGCAGATCGGGAATCTATTGGTGCCTACTCCGGCAGGGCAGCAGATTCCCCTGCGCGAGCTTGCGGACATTCACGAGGCCAGCGGCGCCTCTTTCATCTATCGCGAGGACAATTCGCGCTATATCGGCGTGCAGTACAGCGTGGAAGGGCGAGACCTGCAAAGCGCCGTACTCGCCGGCCAGCGAGCCATCGCCAGCATCACCAAATCCCTCCAGCCCGGCTACCGTATTACGTGGGGAGGCGAGTACAGCGAGCTGGTTGAGGCGAGGCGCCAGATGGAATTCATTGGGCCGCTGGCTGTGCTGATCATTTTCATGATCCTGTTCGCGCTCTACGGCAATTTCAAATTCCCCATCACTATTGCTATCGGCGTGATCCTGACCGAACCCGTCGGAGCGCTGATCGCCCTCAAGCTGGCTCATGTACCACTCAGCGTTTCGTCCGTTCTGGGCCTGCTTGCGCTGATGGGGGTCTCAGTCGAAACCGCAGTCATCCTCGTCTCCTACATCAATAAGCTGCGCCTGGAAAACAAAGACATCCGCACCGCGACTCGGGAAGCTTCGCTGCTGCGTCTGCGGCCCATCATGATGACCGCGCTGGTCGCCTGTCTGGGACTGTTGCCGGCGGCTCTTTCCACCGGCATCGGTTCGGATACGCAGAAGCCCTTTGCCATTGTGATCGTGGCGGGACTGGTCTCACGGCTCTTCCTTGGGTTCTTCGTCAACCCGGTCTTATACGAGATGGTTGCGCGCGAAGGCGATGTCCTGCAGGTCTGATCCTCGAATCACATGCGGACGGACAAAGAGATGTTCACCCTCCTCGCCGCCTGGGAGAGCCTCTTATCACAAGTTGAGTTGTTGCGTGGTCGCCTGGTCGGGCGCGCTGAGCGAGTCCTGCTCCTGAATCTTGCGCGCATGTGCGGTAACTCTTGCGGTCCGAAAGCCAGGCCAGCTCGAGACTCTGACCGAGTCCACCTCCGCGGCGTTGAACCGGTCGCTGATCTGGTGCAAAGCGCGAGCGGTCGCCCGGGAGACAGCCGATGCCTCGGTTTTGCCGCAACCCGAACGGGAGCAGGCGCTCAGTATCCACATGAAGTGCCAGCCAGAGCTGCGCAAGATCAGATCGAGACCCGCGGCGGAAATATCGCCGGCCAGCATCCAGCTCCGATTGAATCGCTCCTGTTTGAGTCTGAACCCCTCAGGCAGCAAACAGCCGTCGCGGAGGAACATTGTGGTCGGCTTTACCACCGGAATTTCCCCGACGTATCTTTTTCCACCGGGACGCCGACGGAGCCGCCGACCTGGGCGTTGGGTACTGCTTCAGGGGCAATGGGGTGGCTGGGACTAATGCTAATGTCCGCCCGTTCGACGTTCGTACCGGGCGGCGTGCCCGCCAGATCGGCCTCAGAATCAGTTTTTGGATCGGGCCGAGTCAGGCCGTATGGAAATACTGAGGTGCCCGTAAACAGGTGGTTCTTCACATCAGATTTCTTAATGAGGCTCATAGCCGCTCCCGTCATTCCATTGACTACCTGAAAGGTGCTCGTCTGGAGCGGAATCTGGGTGGCTGAAGGCGAGGAAAGGAATCTAAACTACTTCTCTACTATACCCCCACAATGCCAGTGTCGGTGACACCTTAGCGATGGTCTGCAATTCCCTACGACGCGGAATTAGCGGGTGCCGAAGGTAGCAACCGGGCTTCTCCATTCAGGATCTACTTCTTAGGTGAGCACAAAGGAACGGACAAGGATTTCCTCTCGCCGTTCCGATCATTTTCCTGTAAATGTGAGCAATCCGGCTCAGCTATTGCTTTGCACCTCTGTTGCAATCATTTTGGAGCAGAGTCTCTCTGTATCTCCTCACTCGTGGTTCTGAGCTAAGTCAGCCCATCTGAAATGTGTTTTTCTTAGCCTCTCCGCACCGAAATAAGGACAAATCAATGAAAATTACACCTCTGCTGTTGAGCGGCGCCGTTGCGCTGACAAGCGGAAACCTGTGGGCTGCCTCAGGGCGCCAGGATTCGATCGATCGTCTGCAAATGTCCACGGATGTACTCCATTCCCTCATGAGCGCACCGGATAAAGGCATTCCCGAAGAAGTCATGAACAGCGCAAAATGTGTCGTCGTGGTACCGCATCTGGTCAAGGGCGGCTTCGTCGTCGGTGGCGAGCACGGCCGCGGCATCGCGTCCTGCCGGACCGCTGATGGCTGGAGCGCTCCCGCGTTCATCTCGGTGGGGGGAGGCAGCTGGGGCCTGCAGATTGGCGTCGAAGGCGTCGACCTGGTCATGGTCGTCATGAATGACAGAGGGCTGCAGCATCTGCTCTCCAGCAAATTCCAGATCGGCGGAGATGCATCCGCTTCCGCAGGTCCGGTCGGCCGTCACGCGTCCGCCGGCACTGACTGGACGATGAACACGGAACTCCTGACCTACTCGCGTTCTCATGGCATCTTTGCCGGCATCACGCTCGATGGAGCGGTTGTGGAGCAGGACGCCGATTCTACGCACGCCATTTATGGCGGCGATCCGTCGTTCCGGGCCATCCTGTCGGGCAACATACGTGCGCCAAGGTCGACGCTCGGCTTTGTCCAGGCGGTGGTCGAGACCGGCCGCGCGGGCACAGTCGCGGAAGCGGCCCCGGACCAGCAGTAATTTGGGAAACCTCAGCGTCGGTCGGGCGTTTCGGAGCCCGATCGACCGCGCAGGCAGCAAAGGAGAGAATCTATGCCGCTTATGAACGTTGTCATCACGCTGATCATCGTTGGAGTCCTTTTGTGGCTGGTGAACCGCTTCATCCCCATGCAGTCAACAATTAAAGGGATTCTGAACGGACTGGTCACCATCGTTGTGATCATTTGGCTCGTGAATGTGTTTGGGTTGATGCATTACGTCACCCATTTTCGCGTCGGGCACTAACTGCTAACTGAAAGAGAAAGCCCCGGGTCAGGTAACGCATCGGCTGCGGGATGCCGGATACAACGCACCATGGCGGTCATGTGCCTCAAAGGAAGAACTGTGAAAACCAGACTGTTATTCGTCGCTGCAACGATGTTAGGCGCGAGCGCCTTTGCTCAGACCACGCCCCAATTGATCCCGCTGGCCGAGCCGGCGCCCTCGACCACTCTGTATCGGGCGGTCGAGATCAGCCGCACCGTCCAGGCGGTCAATTATGCACACCGCGGCCAGGCGACAAAGGTGGATTTTGCAGGAACGACCCTGATGCCTCTCGCCGACGGTTGGGCCAGAGTGGAAAACAAGAGGGGCAACCTGGCGATCACGGCCGAATTCGGCAATCTGCAGAGGCCCTCAGCCATCGGCGGCGAATACCTCACTTACGTCCTGTGGGCAATCTCGCCGGAGGGCCGGCCGGTCAATCTGGGAGAAGTGCTGGTGGGCAGCAATCACCGCAGCAAGCTGCGCACAACCACCGACCTGCAGTCCTTCGCGCTGATTGTGACCGCGGAGCCTTACTATGCGGTTCGCCAGCCCAGCAATGTTGTCGTGCTGGAGAATGTAGTACGAGCCGATACCCTGGGGACGACCGAAGCCGTAAACGCAAAGTACGAATTGATGGAGCGCGGGGGATACATCCCCACGGGCTACAAGTTCGATCCGGTGGTTGCGAACGCAAAACTTCCCCTGGAATTCTTTGAGGCGCGGAATGCGGTACGCATTGCGCAATCAGAAGGCGCCGAGGAATATGCCGGCGACAGCTATCGCCATGCGGTGGAGTTGATGAACACCGCGGACAGCGCGGCGACGGATCGACACTCCTCTCGGCAGGATCTGATTGCAACCTCGCGTCAGGTCGTCCAGACGGCGGAAGATGCGCGTGCCGTTGCAGTGAAGAGAATCGACGAGGCCCGTTTAACGAGCGAGCGGCAGGCTTCCACCGACGCGCAGGCTGCGTCACAGGCGCAGGCAGAGACTGCGAACCGGCGGAAGGAGCAGGCGCAGCTGGACGCATCAAAGGCGCGGGCCGACAATGCGCAGGCGCAAACAGAGACTGCGAAGGCACAGTCGGATAATGCGCAGGCGCAGGCAGACGATGCGAATGCGCAGTCGGACGCGGCGGACAGCCAGGCTGCTTCCTCAGCGGCAGTAGCTGTCGCCCAGGCCGATGCCGACCAGGCCCACGCGGCCGCAGAGCAGGCGCAACAACAGACGCAGCAGGCTAACAGCGATAAGGCGACCATGCGCGCGCAGCTGACGGCGCAATTGAACGCCGTTCTGCAGACGCGCGACAGCGCACGGGGACTCATCATCAGCATGTCGGATGTACTGTTTACCACTGGGAAATACTCATTGAATTCCAGTGCGCGCGAGAAGCTGGCGAAGGTTTCGGGCATTCTGCTCTCCTATCCCGGACTTGTCATCGCAGTCGGCGGTTACACCGACGATGTTGGCACCGATGCAATGAACCAAGAGCTGTCGGAGAACCGGGCCGGAGCAGTCCGCGATTACCTGGTGCAGCAAGGCGTAACCAGCACTGCGGTGACTGCGATCGGCTATGGCAACACGGGACCGGTCGCGTCCAACAGTGACGCCGGCGGACGCCAGCAGAACCGCAGAGTCGAACTCGTCGTGTCCGGCGACTCCATCGGCAATCCAGCTACCGTCACCACGAGCAGCCTGAACTAAAGCAGGCATAGGTCGAGTTAGAAATACCGGAGTCAACATATGAAAGCATCGCGAATTACCTGGACGACCATAGCGATCCTGCTGATCGGATTCGTCGTTCCTGCCTGGGCTGGGCAGGAGCGGCCATCCGGCGACAAGGACCATCCGAAGCAGGACAACAAGCAGCAGGCCAGACCTGCCCAGCAACCGCAGCAGTCAAAGCAATCCCCGCCACGGGCCCAGCCACAGCAACGGCAGGCGCCGCAACAGCAGCAGGCAAAGGAGTCGCCGCGGGCCCAGCCACA
>PKVY01000037.1:0-50805 GCA_003131625.1 Acidobacterium sp.
GCGCAATCACACGGCTACGCATCTGCTGCATGCGGGGCTGCGTGAAGTGCTGGGGAAGCATGTGAAGCAGGCGGGGTCGCTGGTGGCGCCGAATCATCTGCGCTTCGATTTTTCGCATTTCACGGCTGTCGAAGATGAAGAGTTGCAGGATATTGAAGACCTGATCAACAAGGAATTGCTGCGCAATCAGAAAGTCGAGACCATTGTTGACGTGCCCATTGACGTGGCGGTGAACGAGTATCACGCGATGGCGCTGTTCGGCGAAAAGTATGGCGAAAAGGTGCGGGTGGTGCGGATCGGCGACTTCTCGACGGAACTGTGCGGAGGCACGCACACCGGCGCAACCGGCGAGATTGGCGTAGTGAAGCTGCTCAGCGAGGGGTCTGTCTCATCAGGCGTGCGGCGCGTGGAGGCGGTGACAGGTTTGGGCGCGCTGAACGAGTTCCGGCGCGATTTTCAGGTAGCGCAGATTGCGGCACAGCTCGGTCCTGGGGAGCTGGCGCCGGCCGATGCGCTGCGGCAGCGGCTTTCCGCGCAGGAAGACGAGCTGAAGAAGCTGCGGCGCGAGCTCGATGAGGCGCGGATGAAGTCGGCGGCGTCGCGCGTTTCGGGCGCGACGGATCAGGCAATCGAAGTCGCCGGCATCAAAGTCCTCGCGCAGCGGGTGGACGCGCTGGACCGCGGTCAAATGCGGACTCTGGTCGATAATTTGCGCAACAAGCTGGGATCGGGTGTGGTGATTCTGGGCGGCGCGCAGGAGGAAGGCAAGGTCGCGCTCATCGTCGGCGTGACGAAGGACCTGACCGGCAAAATCCAGGCGGGCAAAGTCATCGGACCGATCGCGAAGCTGGTGGGCGGATCGGGCGGCGGGCGTCCGGACATGGCCGAGGCCGGTGGCAAAGACGCGGACCAGCTGGATGCGGCGCTGAAGAGCGCGCCGGAAGTGGTGAAGGGGCTGGTATCGTAGGCTGCGGGTGATCCGCCATGCCGTACATTCTTGCGCTCGATCAGGGCACGACCAGCTCGCGGGCGATTCTTTTCGACAAGCAGGGGCAGATTGCGGGCGTTGCGCAGCATGAGTTCCCGCAGATTTTTCCGGCGGCGGGATGGGTGGAGCACGACCCGCTCGACATCCTCACTTCGCAGCTGAGCGCCGCGGTCGAGGTGCTGGGCAAAGCCGGGGCGACGCCGCGCGACGTGGCGGCGCTGGGGATCGCAAACCAGCGGGAAACGACCATCGTGTGGGATCGCGAAACGGGCAAGCCAGTGTCGAACGCGATTGTGTGGCAGGACCGGCGGACCGCGCCGATGTGCTCGCGTCTGCGCGAGGAAGGCGTGGAGGAGACGGTCCGGCAGAAGACAGGGCTGCTGCTCGACCCTTACTTTTCTGCCACAAAAATCGCGTGGATTCTGGACAACGTCGAGGGCGTGCGCGCTCGCGCGGAGAAGGGGAAGCTGGCCTTCGGAACCGTCGATAGCTGGCTGATCTGGAACCTGACCAACGGCAAGCGCCACGTCACCGACCGCACCAACGCCTCGCGAACGCTGCTGTACAACATCGTGGAGGACCGCTGGGACGAGGAGCTTCTGCGAATTTTCGGCATTCCCGCAAGCATGATGCCGGAGGTGGTCTGGTCGAGCGAGATGGTGGGCCGGGTGACGACGCCGCTGGGTCCGGGCGATGTTGCCATCGCGGGCATCGCGGGCGATCAGCAATCGGCGCTGTTTGGGCAGCTTTGCGTCGGGCCCGGCGATGCGAAATGTACCTATGGGACGGGATGCTTTCTGCTGCAGAACATTGGCGGCACGTTTCGGCTTTCGGGGCAGCGGCTGGTCACGACGCTGGCGTGCAGCACGGCGCGGAAGCCGGAATATGCGCTCGAAGGCAGCATCTTTATTGGCGGCGCGGTGGTGCAGTGGCTGCGCGACAAGATGTGTTTTTTTTCGTTCGCACCCGATGTCGAGGGCATTGCCGCCAGCGTGGACGACTCGGGCGACGTCGTGTTTGTGCCGGCATTCACGGGGCTGGGCGCGCCGCACTGGGATCCTTACGCCGCGGGGATGATCATCGGCATTCGGCGCGACACGGGGATCGGCCACATCGCGCGGGCGGCGATTGAGAGCATCGCGTTTCAGGTGGCCGATGTGCTGAAGGCGATGGACGCGGACACGGGCATTCCGTGCCGTGAGCTGCGCGTGGACGGCGGCGCAGCGGCCAACGATCTGCTGATGCAGTTTCAGGCGGACCTGCTGGGGATTCCGGTGCACCGGCCGGCGGTGCTGGAGTCGACGGCGCTGGGGGCGGCCTACCTGGCAGGCCTGGCGACGGGCTTCTGGAACAGCGTGAACGAAATTGCCACCATGCGCGCGGAGGCCGTGTTCAAGCCGCGTGCGGACCGGGCGCAAATGGCCCGTTGCTATGGGCGGTGGCGCGAGGCCGTGGAGCGCGCCAAAGGATGGAACGCTGGCGGCTCCGGGATGTGATGGATGTCACCAGCGTGGGGTCCGGCTGGAGCGCTATCATGGGGTCTCCGATGGCTTCTGCCCGCAAGCAGCGCGGGGCGACGGCCTGGGAGGACCCTCCATGTGCCTGGCGATTCCTGGCAAAGTAGTCGAGATTTTCGAGCATGAAGGCCTGCACATGGCCCGCGTGCAGTTCGGCGGAGTAACGCGCGAGGCGTGTCTCGACTATGTGCCCGAGACGCAGCTGGGCGATTACGTGCTGGTGCACGTGGGGTTCGCCATCAGCCGCGTCGACGAAGAGGAAGCCCGGCGGACCTATGAGGCGCTGGCGGAGCTGGATCAGCTGGGTGAGCTGGAGATTCCCGAGGTGAATGAGCCTTCCCGGAGCGGCGCGTGAAGTATCTCGATGAGTATCGCGATGGCCCCATCGCGGCGAAGCTGGTGGAGCGGATCAAGCGCGCGCAGACGAAGCCCTGGGTCATCATGGAAGTCTGCGGCGGGCAGACGCATTCCATTGTGAAGAACGGGATCGATCAGCTGTTGCCGAAAGGCGTAGAGCTGGTGCACGGGCCGGGCTGCCCGGTGTGCGTGACGCCGCTGGAGATGATCGACAAGGCGCACGCGATTGCGCGGCGGCCGGAGGTGATTTTTTGCTCGTTCGGCGACATGCTGCGTGTCCCCGGTTCGGATGGCGATTTGTTCAGCATCAAGTCGCAGGGCGGCGATGTGCGGGTGGTGTATTCGCCGCTGGATTGCCTGAAGATTGCGCAGGCGAACCCGGAGAAGCAGGTGGTCTTCTTCGCGATCGGGTTTGAGACCACGGCTCCGGCGAACGCGATGCTGGCGTGGCAGGCGCGGCAAATGGGCATGAAGAACGTGTCGCTGCTGGTTTCGCATGTGCTGGTGCCGCCGGCGATCGAGGCGGTGCTGAGTTCACCGCTTAATCGGGTACAGGGATTTTTGGGACCGGGGCACGTATGCGCGGTGGTTGGCTACACCGAGTACGAGCCGCTGGCGGAGCGGTTTCACGTGCCTATAGTTGTAACGGGATTTGAGCCGCTGGACATTCTGGAAGGCGTGCTGATGGTCGTTGAGCAGCTGGAGTCAGGGCGCGCTGTGGTGGAGAATCAGTATTCGCGGGTATTGGCGCGGGGTGGCAATCATCCGGCGCGGGAGCGGATCGCGAAGGTGTTCGAGGTGGGCGACCGCAAGTGGCGCGGGGTGGGGATGATTCCGCAGAGCGGGTTGCAGCTGCGCGAAGAGTTTCGGGATCTCGATGCCGAACACCGGTTCAACGTGCAGGCGATCGACACGATGGAGCCGGCGGTGTGCATCGCGGGCCAGATTCTGCAGGGGATTAAGAAGCCGCACGATTGCCCTGCGTTCGGCACCGAGTGCACGCCGCAGCACCCGCTGGGCGCGACCATGGTGTCGGCGGAAGGCGCGTGCGCAGCGTATTACGCGTACGGCCGGCATCTGAAGGATGCAGATCTGGTGACGATCGGGGCAAACGGCAATGGGCGCAACTAAGACCGACGAGCGCCAAGAGACGGTTGCGACGCTGGGCCCATTTGGCGAGTGCCCGCTGCCGATCTTCGAGCATCCGCAGATCGTGCTGGGGCACGGTAGCGGCGGCAAGCTGTCGGCGGAGCTGATCGAGAAAGTCTTTGTCAGCCGCTTTCGCAATTCCACGCTGGAAAAAATGGACGACCAGGCCGTGCTGGAGATTGGCGGCGTGCGGCTGGCGTTTACGACCGATTCATTTGTGGTGACGCCGATTTTTTTTCCAGGTGGCGACATTGGGTCGCTGGCGGTGAATGGAACGGTCAACGACCTGGCAATGGGCGGAGCGAAGCCGCTCTACCTGGCTGCGGCGTTCATCCTGGAAGAAGGTCTGCCGGCTGCGGATTTGGCGCGCGTTGTCGATTCGATGGCGAGAGCGGCGCAGAGTGCCGGCGTGCAACTGGTGACGGGCGATACGAAGGTCGTGAACCGCGGCAAGGGCGACAAGGTTTTCATCACGACGACCGGGATTGGCGTGGTCGATCGTGGAACTCTGCTCTCTGCGGACCGCGCGCGGCCGGGGGACAAGATTCTGCTGAGCGGGTACATCGGCGACCACGGGATCACGATTCTGTCGCAGCGCGAGAATCTGGAGTTTGAGAGCGCGCTGGAGAGCGACTGCGCGGCATTGAACGGCCTGGTCGGGACGATGCTGGACGCGGCCGCCGGCACCGTGGAGGGTTTCCGGGTGATGCGCGATCCGACCCGCGGCGGAGTGGCGACGGTTCTGAACGAGATTGCCAGCCGGTCGCGCGTAGGGATGGTGCTGCGGGAGAACGAGATTCCGGTGCGGGACTCGGTGCGCGGCGCTTGCGAGATGCTGGGGCTTGATCCCCTCTACGTCGCGAACGAGGGCAAGCTGGTGGCCATTGTCGCGCCGGAGATCGCCGACCGTGTGCTCGCAGCGATGCAGAGGCATCCGCTGGGCGCGGAGAGCTGCGTGATCGGCGAGGTGGTCGAGCAGCACGCCGGGATGGTGCTGATGAAGACGTCGGTCGGCGGAACACGGGTCGTCGACGTGCTGTTCGGCGAACAGTTGCCGAGGATCTGCTGAATCCCCCAGGCTCCAGGCGTGTCAGTCGGCGGCCCAGGTTTCCGAAGTAAAGGTCGAGGTGGGCAGGCCAGCCGCGTTGAAGAGATTGTTGGCCACAACACTCACCCATCCATAGCGCACATAAACCGGGTGTGGGACCGAGGAAGCGGACACCACGACCGTCTCACCATCGATGCGCGCCTGAGCAGGGACGAAGTGGTGGTCGTCGCCCGCAATTTCAAATGCATCGATCGGCTGACCGTGCGCGGTGAGCCCCTGGGCGTGATCGAACCAGACGCGCATGGCGGTGCTGCCGTCGGGCTCAAGTTCGGCGGTAGCCTGCCGGAACAGCGGCGAGGCATAAGCAACATCTTCGCGATAGACAGTGTGGCGGGCGGCGAGCGCCAGGCGATGGCCGACGGTTTGCTTGTCGGGGGGATGAACATTGTCGGGCGTGCCGACGTCAAGGGTCACAGCCATGGCGGTGTTGGTTAGCTGCAATGTGCGGCGTTGCGCATCGCGCACCCTGCCCCAGTCTTCTCCGGGTGAGTTGAAGCTGGAAATCTGGACGAAGAGGAACGGCAGATTGCCCTGCGCGAACTGCATGCGCCAGTCGCGGATGAGCGCGGAAAACAGTGTGGTGTAATACGGCGCGCGGTCGTGGCCGGAGTTGGTCTCCCCCTGATACCAGAGGAATCCGCGGAGGGACATAGGCGTGAAAGGCGCGATCATGCCGTTGTAGAGACCAGCGGGTAGCCAGGAAGTTTCGTCAGGGTGCCAGGGATGACGGGTGAGCGGCTTGCCGGCGGCTCGGGCGGCGTCGTCTTCCTGTTTTTCAGCCGCAATCTGCGCCTGAAGGTTGGTCTGCTCATCCGCGAAGTGGGCGCGGCTGGCAAAAGCCGGCAGCAGGTCCGGATGCACGCCGAGGGTGTCCAGCGAAACCCAGGAATCGGCGGGCGTGCCACCCCATGTGGAGTCGATCAGACCGACGGGAACATTCTCCTTAGCGGCGATTTCGCGGCCGAAGAAGTAAGCGACGGCGGAGAAGCCGGCGGCGGTTTCGGGCGTGCAGATCGTCCAGCTATTGGGCACGTCGTTCAGCGGGTAGTCGGAAGCCTTGTGGTCCACGAGCAGCAGGCGCAGCTTTGGATTCGTCGCGGCGGCAATTTCCCTGTCCGCGTCTTTCAGAACCGCGTTGCCCGGAAACCCTCGCATGGGCATCTCCATATTCGACTGCCCGGACGCGAACCACACGTCGCCAACAAGCAGGTCGGAGAGGGTGAGGTCGGCGCCGTCGCCGCTGATGGTGAGGGTATACGGGCCACCCACGGATTCGGGCGCGAGCCAGAGGCTCCACGCGCCCAGTGGGTCGGGCTGAGCCGGAACCGTCTGCGCATGGAATCGAGCAGTGAGATGAGCGCCGGGCGTGGACCATCCCCAGATGTGGATGGGGCGATCGCGCTGGAGGACGGCGTGGTCGCTGAGCAGATGCGGCAGGCGCACGTCGGCGCGTGCGCTGGTGGAAAACGGCATAAGGCAAAAGAGCAGGACAACGATTCGGAAAGATGGCACGGCGAGAACCTCGCAACACAAAACAACCGTGGATACAGAGCCGGATTTTCGGCGCGTATCGAGTCTACAGGCGCTGGCCTGAGCGATGATATTGCAGTCAACAGAAGAGAGCACCTTGGTACCCCAGAGCTAACGTTGGCGCGAAATCTGTTCCAGGCGTAGTGGCATGGGCAAACCTGCCGATAAAACCCTCAATGATGCGAAGCGTTACTGTGGGGATCCGGATCGCCGCAACCTCGGACCTGATCCTGGTCGCGGCGATCATGGGGGGCGCGCTGTGGCACTGGTCTGTCTCCCGGCACAATCCCATCCAGGAGCTTCGCGAGATTACAGTGGGCGCCCGGGTTCACCTGCTGGGCGTCGTGACCTACGCCGACAGCCCCCAGAACCGTTTCTGGATTCAGGATGAGACGGGGGCTGTGGCGATCGGGGTAAATCCCGCGCGGGCCGGCGTTTACGTGGGCGAAACCGTCTCGGTAGGGGCAACCAAGACGGCCCGGTACGACCCGTTGCGTGGACCGAACAGTGTTGGACTGAAAGACTTCAGGATCAGCGCCGCGCGTGTTCAGGTGAAGCTGCCTCCTCCTTTCGCGATTTCCGTGGACGATTTCCCCACCCCGGAAAGAAATGGGGTGCGCGTGCGCGTGAACGCGATCGTGCGCGCCGCAAAATTGGACGGGGTCGGACGTGGCACGATGAGAATCGCGGGGTCGGGCTTCGAGGTAGGCATGATCGTCGCCAAACCCGGAGACGGCCTCGCCAGGCTGGTGGACGCGGAGATCCGCATTACCGGTGTCCCCGAGGAAGAACGTGACTCCCAGGGAGGAGTGGTCTCCCAGATCCTCTGGGTCCCGTCCATCGACGATGTGCAGGTTGTCAGGGCGGCTCCGGATACCAGTCCGCTGGATACGATTCGGACTCTCTACGTAGATCAGCCCAAAGGTCTCTGGCATCGGGTTCGCATTCGGGGACGGGTGGCCGCTGCTTTCCCCAATTCGCTGTCGATCTCTGACCGGTGGGGCGCCATCGAGTGCCAGGTTTCTCAACCGCATGCCCTGAAGCCGGGTACAGCCGTCGAGGCGACGGGGTTCCCCAGCCGGGATGGTCTCCGCATCGACCTCAAATACGCAGTTGCCAGAGCGATTCCAGACGACGCGGCGGACCGCGGTGGACCGGCGCCGCCCGTGCTGCGGACAATCAAGTCCGTTCGGGAGCTGACGCCCGCCCGGGCAGCCACTGGGCTGCCGGTGCGGGTACGCGGAGTCATCACTTTTGTGGATCCGATCTGGCAGCAACTCTACCTGCAGGATGCAACCGAGGGCATCTACGTCAAGTATTCGGGCGTGCCGAATCTGGAAGCAGGGACACGGGTCACCCTGGCTGGAATTTCCGGCGCGGGCGCCTTCGCCCCGGTGATCGTCGCTCCCCATATCCGGATGGAAGGCGCTGCGCCGTTGCCTGTTCCGTATCCGGCCACCGCCGCAGCCGCGGCCTCCGGGGTCCTGGATTCGCGCTATGTGAGCGTCGAAGGCGTGGTCCATCCGCTCAAGTTCGGAGACAATCCCCATCACCGCGTTGTGACCTTCGATCTGGAGACGGCGGCTGGCCGCTTGCACGTGAGCACCGCTCCAACGTTTGCCGATCGCCTGCACGCGGAGAATCTGGACGACGCCGGAGTGCGGATTCGCGGCGTCTTTGAGACCATCTACAACTCCCGCCGGCAGATTCTGGGCGATCAGCTGCAGGTGGCCGCTCCATCGGACATCGAGGTGCTGGAGCCGACGGTTCCGGATCCGTTCCGCATGGAGACCACTCCGGTGGGAGCCCTGCTGCGCTACTCTCCGCACGCGAGAGCGGGGCACTGGGTGAAGGTGGCTGGCGCCATCACCATGCTCGGTTCGAATTTCCTCTACCTGCAGGATGAGAGCGGGGGCGTGGAGGTGCGGGGCGACACCCGGGCCCTGCATCTGAACGAGACGATCGAAGTGGTCGGGTACCCGACCCTGGTGGGCCGATATTCGCCGGTCATGACCGATGCGGTGTTTCGCCCGCTGCAGCGCGAGAGCAGCGTGGTTCCGGAAGTCCCCAGCGTGGAACGGATCCTCGAGGGTCGCGACGATTCGATGCTGGTGACCGTCGAAGGCAGGCTGCTGGCGGCCGTGAGCGTACCGTCGGGCTCGACGCTGATCTTGAAAACAGGAGCGCGGAGTTTTACGGCGCAGCTGGACACTTCCGACCTGGGAGCGGATCTCAGGTTCCTGCGCAACGGCAGCGTGTTGCGGTTAACCGGGGTGTGTTCCGCACAGGTCGATCCGAACAATCTGTACCAGCTGCTCGAAGACAATCCCATCACGTTTAAGATCCTGCTGCGTTCGCCGGCGGATATTTCGATTGTCCACGCCGCACCCTTCTGGACCCTGCAGACGACCCTGATTCTGCTGGCGCTGTTCGCGGTTGTGATTCTGGCGATTCTCATCTGGGTCGGAATTCTGCGGAGGCGGGTCCACCGCCAGATGACCGCGCTCGAACGGGCGGAAGAGACAGCGCAGGCCCTCCGCGACCTGTCAACCGCCATGCGGAATGTGACCAGCGAAGAGCGGTTCGACGCCCAGGTCTCAGTGCGGGGCAGCGAGGATATCGCGCAGGTGGTGGTGGGGTTCAACCGGATGTTATCGGAGCTGCAGCAGCGGGATCGGGAAAAACGCGAGGCCGAGGCGAAGCTGCAGCACATGGCGCTGGTGGACGAGCTGACCGGCCTGCCGAATCGACGGCTGCTCTCAGACCGCTTGTCGCAGAGCCTGAGAGCAGCGGCGCGCGATGGACGGATGCTGGCGCTGCTGTATATCGATCTGGACGGGTTCAAGCCGGTGAATGACAGCCTGGGTCATCGCATCGGCGATTTGCTTCTGAAGCAGGTGGCCGAGCGTCTGCAGACCAGAGCCCGGGGATCGGATACGCTGGCGCGGATCGGCGGCGATGAGTTCACCCTGATCCTGAGCAGAATTCACTCGAAGGCGGACGCCGAGAAGGTCGCGGCAAGCCTTCTCGAGGCGTTGACCTCTCCGTTTCAGATCGATGGCCAGGGAATCCGGATCGGAGCCAGCATCGGCATCAGCCTGTTTCCCGAGCATGGCAGGGATGGAGACGAGCTTCTGCAACAGGCCGATTTCGCCATGTACGCCGCCAAGCGGAGCGGCAAGAACCGCATTGTCGAGTTCAGCGACGACCTTGGGAACGCGGCCCGCGAACGGATGACGCTGGAGGGAGAGCTGCGGCGCGCCGTTGCGGAACACGAGATTTCCCTCGAATACCAGCCGGAATTCGATCTGGCGACCCACGCCATTGTGCGCTTTGAGGCGCTGGCACGCTGGAACCACGCCCAGATGGGGCCGGTTCCGCCGCTGAACTTCATCCCGGTGGCCGAAGAGAGCGGGCTCATCATTCCGCTGGGAGCCGCGCTGATGGAACAGGCGTGCGCGGACGCCGTCACCTGGAAACGGGCCTGCGGCTGCGACGTTCAGGTCGCCGTCAACGTATCGAGCGTCCAATTCGCCCAGAACACCTTCGTGGCGGAGGTGAAGGAGATTCTGCGGCGAACCGGGCTCAAGCCGAGCCTTCTGCAGATCGAGCTCACCGAATCCGCAACGCTGACGGGGATCGACCGCGCAGCAAAGATCATGCAGGAGCTGAACAGGATGGGAGTCAGCCTGGCGATGGACGACTTCGGCACCGGATATTCGTGCCTGAGCTACCTTCCCAAGCTCGCGTTCGATGCCATCAAGATCGATCGCTCCTTCGTCAACGAACTGATCTTTCGCCCCGAGACGCGCGCCTTCGTGCAATCCATTCTGACCATGGCGCATAACCTCGGCATGAAGGTGGTCGTGGAAGGAATTGAAACGAAGGAGCAGCTGGAACTGATCGAATCCCTGGGCGCGAACGAGGCGCAGGGATTCCTGCTGGGTCTGCCGACGTCCGATCCGATCACCTGCCTGCTCCAGGAAAGAGCAGGAGCGGAGCGTCCCCCCGACGGCCGCGAGAATGAACCGCAAATCGTAATTGGGGAGAAGCCGGCGTTCAGCGTCTGAAAAATCTGGAGCCGACGACCGGACTTGAACCGGTGACCTGCCGATTACGAATCGGCTGCTCTACCAACTGAGCTACGTCGGCTTGCGCCTTGTCGATTTTATCGTCCGCCACGGGCAGGGTAAAGGCGAGTGCGCACATCAAGCGCGGCGATAGTAATCAGCAGACGCGCTGCATGGCGTGTCGCAGTTGTTCACCGCGACGACCCGGAGCCCGGAACGAGAAAAGGCCGCCCGGCAACAGGGCAGCCTTTCCTTCAGGGAGAATAGTTCCAACGGAGGCAAGCCATCAGAACTTTCTTGGCGCAATAGTATGGGCGGCTAAAGGGGGTGTCAAGGCAAAATCCAGAGTGGTTGCAAGTTGCTGAATTCGAACGATTTGCAAAAACGAGCCTGCGAAGAACGGCCCGATGCGCAGTTTCGTCAAATTTTCGCTAAATATCGCCCGCGAATGCAGCTAATGCTTTTGAATTCTGACGAATAGCAGCAAAGAACCGTCGGCAAACCCCTTCTACTCTGTCCCAAAAAGCGACATTTTCTCGCTCACCCGCCCAGGTGAAGCGAGATGAACTCCTCTTCTGAAACTGCGGAGACGGGCTTGCCCCGCAGGATGCGGAGCAGTGCGCGTCCGCCTCCGAGGAACAATCCCAGCAACAGCGCAGAGCTCATAAGGACGACCGCGAGCATCGTGATGCCCACCAGCAGGCGGTAGAGCTTCGCGCCTTCGGGGACGTAGCCCTCAGGATGATTGATCGTGACGTAATCGTTGAAGTGGACTTCGCTGAGCAGTTGCTGTGCGCTTTGCGAATTGCCGGTGACGACGGCGACCAGTGGGCCTGCGCGCTTCGTCGCGAAGCCGGAGGACTTTGCCAGCGCATCGATGGCCTTGCGATGAGCACCCGCGATCTGCGGTGTGGGATAAAGAAGCAGAGTGAGCGTGTTCTGCGCGCCTGCCGGTCCATACTGCGCAGTGACGACCTCCGTGTCCTGGCTGAAGTCGACGGAGCTCGCCGGAAGTTGCGATCCCATGCGCGCCCACGCGGCGGGACCGATGGCGTAGTGCACGCTGGTGGCGTCGAGCTGTGCCGCGGGCAGATAGCGGGGCAGACTCGGCGGAATGCCCGCCGCGCCGCCAACCGGCGGAATCTGACTCGCGAGAGCGGCGAGAGCGATCTTCTCGTCTGCGGATGGGCGAGCGAAGGTGGCGTCGACGACGGTGGTCCCGGCCCAGAAGACGTAGTGGCCGCCGAAGGAAGCGCCCTCGCGACCGATGCTTTCAACATGCATGCCGGGCTGGCGGTAGAAGGTGAAAGCGCCGAAGGCGCCGGTAGCGTCGGCGAAGCGCCAGGCATGGACGGTCAGGCGCTGAGCAGCGGAGGCGTAGGTCGCGGTCGCGGATTGCGCCAGTCCGTATTCGTGCAGCACAGCTGCATCGGCCGCATTGGGCGGGCCAGGGGGCGCGTCGGCCTGCGTCCAGCCAGCGAACGACTGCGGCAGCAGAGGCGGCGATGGCGCTGGCGCGGCAAAGGCCAGCGCAGAAGCGACGAAAATGGCGACGGCGAGGATACGAAGCATTGCTGCTCTTTCGATGATAGTTAGACTGACACCGGGATGGGAAGGAAGGTTTCTTTGCCCAGGCCGTACGCGCCTGGCCAGCCGGCACCGCCCCCTATTCGCTATTCGCTGGCCGCGAACCCGCCTGCGCCAGGCGCATGCCGTTCAGGCTGGAGACGTAGCGAGAGACACCCAGGTACAGCGAATCGGCGATGCGCTGGCGGTACTGCGGCTCGCGCAGCTCCTCGGCGTCGTCGGGATTCGTGAGGAATGAAATTTCCGCAAGAATCGACGGCATGTTCGCGCCGATCAGCACCACAAAGGGAGCCTTCTTGACGCCGCGGTCCTTGAGCCCGGGATTGCCCTGGTCGAGTCCCTCATACAAGCTTTGGTCCACGTCGGTGGCGAATGCGCGCGACTCGTTGATCTTGTCCTGGAGAGCGATCTTCTTCACCAGATCGGAGAGCTGATGGATGGATTCGTCGGATACGGCGTTCTCGCGCGCCGCCACATCGAGCGCATCGGCCGAGGAGGTGAAGTTGAGGTAGTAGACCTCGACGCCCCGGGCGTCGCTGTCGGGGCTCGAGTTGGCGTGGATCGAGATGAAGAGATCGGCCTGGGCCTGGTTGGCCATGGCGGTGCGGGTTTCGAGCGGAATGAAAGTGTCGTCGCTGCGCGTGTAGATGACGTCGGCGCCCAGACGCTGTCTGAGCAGACGCCCAAGGCGCAGAGCCACATCAAGCACCACGTCTTTTTCCTGCAGGCCGCCAGAGCCGAGGGTGCCGGAGTCGTGTCCCCCATGGCCCGCGTCGATGACGATGCGATTGATCTTGAGCCCGAGGGCGCGAACCATGGAATTGGGCACGTGTTGCGCCGAGGGAACCGTTTCGGGCGCGGGAATCCCGGGGGCGCCCGCTTCCGCGGGAGGAACGTCGTCAGTGGCGCGCGAAGAAACAGCAGGCCTCGAGGTCCGGGTCGAAAGTGACTGCGGGGTTGACCGCGAAGCTGGGCTGGTTCCAGCGACCGACGAGACGACCGGCGCGGTGGTGGGGTGGCGCGTGGCGCGCACCTGATCGGGCTGGCTGCTGAGGCCCGCGACATCGGAGAGAGCGGAGCCGTTGTCAGGTTCAGGAGAAAGGCTGGGCTGTGGAGTTCCCATAGGGGCGGGGCGTGAAGGCCGCTGCGTGGTGGGTGCGGGCTGAGCGGCGTTCGCGATCGGGCGCGGCGGCATGGCTCCCCGGGCGCCATGCACGTCGATGATGAGCCGTGGCGGGCTCTGCAGGAAAAAGGCGGAGTAGTCGCTGAGGCTGTTCACGTCGAGAACGACGCGCGTGGTGTTGGCCGAGGATTGCGCGGCGCGGATGCGGGTAAGGAAGCCGTCGTCGGTGACTTCCACGGCGCGCCCGGAAAGCTCCGGCGAGAGCCGCGCTCCATAAAGGTCGAAGAAAATGCGATCGGGATCGGAGACACGCGCGGCCTGATAGCGGACCTCCTGCTGGAGGTCAATCGCCACGCGGGTGTAGTCGGGCGTGGACCAATGCCGGATGCCCGTGATCAGCGGCAGCTTGCCGCGCCGCGGAGGCGGAGGCGCATTCATCAGCCTCGTGTTTTCAGTGGACGCGGCGGTTGCGCCGGCCGTCGGCTCGGGGGAATTCTCCGCAACCTCGGAGGAAGACTGCGGCGAGGGAAGATTGCTCTCTTCGATTCCAGGATTGGATGTGGGCTTGCTCGGATTGCTGGGTCTAAACGAGGGGGACGACGAAGCAGCTCGCGACGGGAGTTGCTGTGGCGCCTGCGACGCAGCAGTCACGGTCGGGTTGCGATGCGTGCCGGAACGAAAGGAGCCGTGCGCAGGTTGGGCGTGTGTGGCAGCAACCTGGTCGCGGCGAATGTTGTTCAGCTCGCTGCGGGCCTCGGCGCCGAGCGGATTTTGCGGATAGAGACGCAGAAAATTCTGGTAGACAGCCTTCGCCTGCTGCAGGTCGCCCAGGTCGCTCTGGTAGATTTCCCCTTCGGTCAGCAAGGCGCTGAAGCGGTAGCGGCTGCCGGGGTACTGGTGCCGCAGAAATTCATACTGGCCGATAGCGTCGTGGAGAGCCTTGTCCTCCTGAAAGACGCGCCCCTCTTCGGCAAGCAGATCGGCAACGGCGGCGACCGACGCATCGGCCCTCGGCGCGGCGGGATCGCCATGGTAGATGGCGCGGTAGGCGTCGAGGACCCGCTGGTATTGCAAACGCGTCCGCTGCTGTTCGGGCCGGCCCTCCAGCGCTTCACGCAGCCGCTCAGCGTGGGCGAAGGCTGCCGGTCGAGAGGCCGCATATTGAGAAGCGGCGAGCGCCGACGAAGCCAGGGCCGCAAGAGACAGAAGAAGGACGCACGCACGCGCCGCGCTCGGACGGGGGGACAACATCGGGGATCGGACAGCGCGCTGCATAGACGGCCGAATCGGCCGAGATCATCGGCCTGCTTCCCAAACGCGCGGGAGCCGTGCGTCACTCCGCCGAGGACACTCTCGATTATAGGTGCGGCCCAACAACCCGGGGCGACGCACACTGCGCCCAACAGGGGAGCGAACCCGGATGATCACACCAGGTTGCGATGCCTGGAACTCAACCCGCCAGAATCCGACGATTCCGGGCAGCATGCAATTTAATGAGCGAAATACACGCAGCACCTTAGCTGAAGGACGACCACTTCGAACCGATGTAAACGGCGAAACCGGCCACGATCGATGTGCCCAGTATCATGGCCATGACCTGCCTGGAGGAATGGACGGGATAGAGGCCCGTCACGACCATAGCGATGCGCCCAAGAATGTCAAGGACGAGAAAGGCAATAGCGAGCGCCGCAGCCCGTTTCTTCATGAACAGAGTGAGCAGTCCGGCCCAGGCGTAGAGAACACCGATAGCAGCCCCGGCCCAGGCAGAGGTTGTACCCCTGGCAGTTGAGATGCCAAAGAAGTTGTGCGAAAAGGCTGTGGCAACCTCTGCCAGGCCAAAGATCATCATCAGCAGCGCTACGATGACTAAACTGCGTGGCCGGCTCTGGCTCATAAGCGCCTCTGTTGGCGAGGATAACGCGATCTCTTGCCGGTGCCCTGCTGAAAGCCGCATCCGGCGTTCGTTATCTTGCGTCCGCGCTGTCACATCTGAAACACTGGCCCTGCTTCCTATGGTTCGCCACTACCTCGTGAAAGGGCGCGTGCAGGGCGTGGGCTTTCGCTGGTTCGTGCATCGCGAGGCAGCCGCTTTGGATTTGATTGGGTGGGTGCGCAACACCGAAGAGGGCCACGTGGAAGTGCTGGCCGCCGGAGAGGTGGAATCGCTCGCCGAACTCGCTCAGGCCCTGCGCAAAGGATCGCGCGGCAGCCGCGTGGATGCGGTGATCGAGCACGAGCTGGACGCAAAAGAAAGTGAGGACCTTGGTCCGTTTCGCATTGACGGAGCCTGGTAGCGATCATGACCCCATGTGCCACTGACTGCGAGCCTCTCAAGGCGCTTGTCCGCACCATTCCGGATTTTCCCAAGCCGGGCATCCTGTTTTACGACATCACCACGCTGCTGAAAGATCCGAAGGGCTTCGCCACGCTCATCGATGCGCTGGCGCAGTACTACATCGACAAGAACATCGATCTGGTTCTGGGGATCGAGGCGCGGGGATTCATTTTTGGACCGGCGCTCGCGTATCGGCTGAATGCGGGATTCGTGCCGGTGCGCAAGCCGCGCAAGCTGCCAGGCCCGACCGTGCGCGTCACCTACGACCTTGAATATGGCTCCGACAGCCTGGAGATTCACGCCGACGCCATTGAACCCGGCCAGCGCGTGGTCCTGGTCGACGATCTGCTCGCCACCGGCGGCACCATGGAGGCGACCATCAAGCTGGTGCAGCAACTGGGCGGCGAAATCGCCGGGCTCGGCTTTGCGATTGAGCTCGACTTTCTGAAGGGCCGCGATCGCTTTCAGGAGTACGACGTCTTCAGCCTGCTCCACTACAACGAATAGCTGCTCTCCCTTACTGGTTTCGCCGATCTCTCCTGTCTCCCGCCTCCTGTCTCCTCCTCTCCGAGACGCCACCCGCGTCTCGGAGCATATACTGCGGTTTGCTTTTCGAGGAGGAGCGATGCGGCGACGTGAATTTTGCAAACTGGTGGCGGCTGCGGCCGCAGCGACGGCGGTTCCGGGTTCCGATACAAGCTCAGCGCAAACTGCGGAGCCGGCGCCGCCAGAGACGATGGCCCCGGCACAGGCACCGGGTAATGCGTCCGGCTTTGGCGCCTACACCCAGGACTACGCGCAATTCTGCGCGACGCCGGAGAGCGAGCGCGTCTTCTTCGCGCTCGAAGGCGGCAAAATCGTCAGCGAAAAGCTCAATGGAAATGACTGGACGCCGACGGACTGGGGCGAACCGCCCGCTCTGCCGATTCCCGGCGGTTCGTGGGATGGCGTGCCCATGGAATCGCCCATTCCGAACCTCGCAGGAGAGGGACCCTACAAGCCCACGTGGGATTCGCTGCTGCAGTACGAGGCGCCCGAGTGGTATCGCGACGCGAAGTTCGGCATCTGGGCCCACTGGAGTCCGCAGTGTGTGCCCGAAGCCGGCGACTGGTACGGCCGTCAGATGTACATCGAGGGCCATCGGCAATACAAATATCAGCTTGAGCATTACGGCCCGCCGTCGCGCTTCGGCTTCAAGGATCTCTGCGCGCAGTGGACGCTGCTGAACTGGCAGCCGGACGAGCTGATCGCGCGCTACAAAAAGGCCGGCGCGCGCTTCTTCATCAGCCTGGCCAACCATCACGACAGCTTCGACGCGTGGAATTCGAAGCATCAGCCGTGGAATGCGGTGAACCTCGGCCCCCATCGCGATGTGGTGGGCACGTGGGCAAAGGCTGCGCGGGATCAGGGATTGCGCCTGGGCGTGACCGTGCATCAGGCCCGCAACTGGTGGTGGTACCAGACCGCGCACGGCGCCGACAAGGCCGGCCCCTACGCCGGAGTTCCCTACGACGGCCGCATGACCATGGCCGATGGCAAAGGCCAGTGGTGGGAGGGCTACGATCCGCAGCGGCTCTATGGCGCGAAGCATCCGCACAATGCGCTGCCCGATCCGTCGTTTGTGAAGAACTTCTACGACCGCACCCGCGATCTGATCGAGCAGCACAATCCCGACCTGCTCTATTTCGACAATCCGCTCTTTCCCCTGGGGTGGGGCGGCATGAACGCCGGCGCGTTCTACTACAACCACAATCTGCAGACCCACGGCGGCAAAATGGAAGGCGTGATCACCATCAAGGAGGTTCCGGATAAGTGGGCGAAGTCGGCGGTGGTCGATTACGAGCGCGGGCTCACCAACAAAATCATGCCCTACGCGTGGCAGTCGGAGACCTGCCTCGGTGACTGGCACTACGATCGCGCGCTCTTCGACAAGCCCGGCGAATACGGCGGCTATCTGCAGCCGCGTGACGTCATTCACTGGCTGATCGATACGGTCAGCAAAAACGGCACCTTCATTCTGAACGTCCCCGGCAAGCCCGACGGCACGATCGACAGCAAGGAGATCGCGGTGCTCGATCGCATCACCGACTGGATGCAAACCAACGGCGAGGCCATCTACGAAACGCGCCCGTGGAAGGTCTATGGCGAGGGGCCGGACACGGTCGATACCGGCCGCTTCAAGGGCGACAGCATCCGGGCGCTTGGCGAGAAGGATATTCGTTTCACCAGCAGCAAGAACGGCAAGGTACTGTATACAACGGCTCTGGGTTGGCCGGCCGGAGAGTTCGTGGTGCAGTCGCTGGGCACTTCGAGCCCAACGCAGCCCGGAAAAATCGAGCGCGTCCAGTTGCTGGGCACAGAGGAGAAGCCGCGCTGGAAACAAGCGGCCGATGGGCTGCACGTAGAGTTGCCGAAGGCGTACAAGCCCGCCGTGGATTTCGCCGCCGCTCTGAAAGTCTCGCTGGGATGAGATGAAGGCCGCTGAAGATCCCCGCCTCACCCAGGTCTCCACGATTTGCCTCGCGCTGCCGGAAGCCTCGCGCACCGTGCACGGCTCGCACGCTGCCTTTACGGTCCGCAAGAAGACTTTCGCCTATTTTCTGAACGATCATCACGGCGATGGCATCGTTTCCATCTGCGTCCGCGCCTTTCCCGGCGAGAACAAGGGCCTCGTCGCCGCGCATCCGCGGAAGTTCTACCTTCCCGCCTACATCGGCCCGCGAGGATGGGTCGGGCTGCGGCTGGATCGCGGCAGGGTCGACTGGAAGGAAGTACGGGACCTTGCGGCGGCCAGCTATCTGCAAGCCGCCCCGAAGAAGCTGGCAGCTCAGGTCGAGGCGGGCATCTCCTAAACCCTGACAATTCTGAGGTTTTCGACCCTGAGCTGATTTCGCTTGACATCATTGCAATTTGCGATATTATGATTGCGATTTGCAATATTACCATGAAGCTGGGCGAAAAACTCCGGTACCTGCGCGAGGTCGAAGGCAATCTTCGCGGCCTCAATCGCGCCATGACCCAGCAGGAGCTCGTCCGCATGCTCAAAGCGGAAACCGGCGCGACGCTGAGCCAGAGTTACCTTTCCCAGATCGAAAGCGGCGCGCGCCCGCACATGACCAACACCACCCGCCAGGTGCTGGCGAAATTCTTCAAGGTGCATCCAGGCTACCTGGTCGACGACCCCGAGGGCTACCACGTGGAGCTGCAGAGCGATGCGCGCGCGCTCGAGGACAAGCTGGACTTGTGGCTGATCAGCGGGGCCGAGCGCTTTCGCCGCGATCGCGAGTTGCGCCAGGCGCTGCTGGGGGTTTCGCGCCACAGCGACTCGCGGCGCTGCTTGCTTCTGCTCAATGCCGTCATCGAGACGCCCGGCCTGGTCGACCGGCTTTTCGATGTGCTTCATTCCCCCGAGGACAATGGACGCGGGTTGCGGCCCGCTTCGACGCCGGCTGCGCCATCCGCTCCGCAGGCCCACACCCGCAGAACGGGCCTGGCTCGCCGCGCTGGACGCAGCAGGGAGGCCACGCAATGATCACCTTCTATCTCATCTGCTTCACGCTGGGACTTTCGTTGACGGTTTTATCGGCACTGGGGGCGTTCACGCACCTGCACGTGGGGCATGTGCACCTGCATTTCGGACACGGCGCGGGGCATGGGCACGTGCATGTTCCCAATGTGCGCGGGGCGGTCACGAAATCGAGCGTCAGCCCGGTGAATGGTTTTACGCTGGCGGCGTTTCTCTGCTGGTTTGGCGGCTGCGGTTATCTGCTGGCGCGCAGCGCGGACTTTGGCATGTTCGTGGTGCTGGCGATCGCAACGATTACCGGGCTCGCCGGGGGCGCCATTTTGTTTTGGTTTCTGGTTCGCGTACTTCTGCCGCACGAGCATGAGCTGACGGCGGCCGACACGGACATTGTAGGGATTCTTGGCGTGGTGACCGGGCCGGTACGCGCCGATGGCACCGGAGAAATTCAGTTTTCGCAGAACGGCAGTCGCCGTTTTGCTCCCGCGCGCAGTGACGCAGGCGTAGCCCTTGCGCACGGAACGGAAGTCGTGGTCATGCGCTACGAACAAGGCATCGCGTATGTGAGCCGTTGGGACGAACTCTCCGGCGAGCAGAGCGAGGCCTCCGGCGACGCTCCTTCCGCCGCAACTCCAACCCACAGCGGTAACCGACCCGATGGAAAGGATCGGGCGTTATGACGAATACAGTCATTGTCATTGTTGGACTCAGCCTGCTGGCGTTCATCATTCTGGCCGGAATGCTGGCCAGAATGTTTCGCAAAGCCGGCCCGAATGAGGCGCTCATCGTTTATGGGTTCCGCGGCCCCAGGGTGATCAAGGGGCACGGGACGATTATTTTTCCGATGGTGGAGAACTGCCGGGAGCTGTCGCTGGAGCTGATGTCGTTCGATGTAGCTCCACAACAGGACCTCTACACCAAACAGGGCGTCGCGGTCACGGTGGAAGCTGTCGCGCAAATCAAAGTGCGCAGCGATCAGGAATCCATCCTCACCGCGGCCGAGCAGTTCCTCACCAAGACCCCTCCCCAGCGCGAAGGCCTGATCCGCCTTGTGATGGAAGGCCATCTGCGGGGCATCATCGGGCAACTCACGGTGGAACAGATCGTGAAAGAGCCGGAGATGGTCGCCGACCGCATGCGCGGCACCTGTGCCGACGACATGAGCAAGATGGGACTCGAAGTGGTCTCCTTCACCATCAAGGAGGTTCGCGACAAGAACGAGTACATCACCAACATGGGGCGACCGGACATCGTCCGCATCAAGCGCGACGCTGAAATCGCCACGGCGGAAGCCGAGCGCGACACCGCCATCCGCCGCGCGAATGCCACCCGGGAAGCCGCTGTCGCCAAGGCGGCAGCCGATCAGGAGCGCGTACTCGCGGAAACGCAGTCGCTCGCCAAGCAGGCGCAGGCGCAGCGCGACCTCGACATCTCGAAAGCGCAGTTTGCCGAGCAGAGCCGGAAGCAGCAGGCTTCGGCCGACAAGGCGTACGAGCTGCAGACCAACATCACCCAGCAGCAGGTCATCGCCGAGCAGGTGAAGGTGCAGCAGATCGAAAAAGAGCAGCAGATCAAGGTGCAGGAGGCCGAGATTGTTCGCCACGAGAAGGAACTGATCGCGACCGTCCTGAAAGAAGCCGAAGTCAATCGGCAGCGGGTCGAAGTTCTGGCCGCCGCGGAAAAGACGCGCCTCACGATGGAAGCCGAAGGCCGTGCGTCGGCCATCAGGACGCAGGGCGAAGCCGAAGCCTCGATCATCTTTCAGAAGGGCGAGGCGGAAGCCAAAGCGATGAACGTGAAAGCCGAGGCCTATCAGGACTGGAACCAGGCCGCGGTGGTCGATCGCCTCATCTCGAACATGCCGGAGGTGGTGCGCGCGATGTCGGAGCCGCTGTCGAAAGTGGACCGGATCACGATTGTCTCGACCGGCGGCGATGCGGCCGGCGCGAACAAGATCACCGGGGACATGGCCAAAATGGCCGCGCAGATCCCGGCTCTTTTTGAAGCGCTTTCCGGCATGGATATTCGCGAGCTGATGTCGAACATCAAGGGCATTCGCCCTCGCGGCGATGGTAACGGCAACGGGGCTGGGGCGGCCGGCCCTGTGGTCGACGGCAAGTAATTCAATCGGGCGGAGCGTTCGAACGTTCCGCCCCGGATTTCCAGACGGAGGAAAATATCATGGCACTCCTCGAACGTGTAGGCACATTGCTTCGAGCCAATCTGAACGATCTGATCGACAAGGCCGAAGACCCCGAGAAACTTCTCAAGCAGCTCGTTCTTGATATGGAGAACCAGCTGATGCAGGTCAAAACGCAGGTCGCCATTGCCCTGGCCGACGAGCATCTGCTCGAGAAAAAGCGCAGGGAGCACGAAGACGCCGAGGCGGAATGGAAGCGCAAGGCGGAGCTGGCGGTACGCAAGTCCGACGATGGACTGGCGCGGGCCGCGCTGGAGCGCTCCCTGAGCGCCAAAACCATGTCCGCAGGATTCGCGCAGCAGCTCGAAGACCAGAAGACCGAGGTGGAGACGCTGAAAAACGCGCTGCGCAGTCTGGATCAGAAGCTCGCGGAAACGCGCAGCCGCTGCGAGCTGATGATCGCCGAGCATCGCCGCGCCCGCGTCGTCGGCCGCGCTCAGCACGCGCGCGAAGTCATCGCGAAGAAGGAAGGAGACTCCAGCATCGCACGGATGAAGTCGAAGATCGCCGGCGCCGAAGCTCACAACGCCGCCTCGCGCGAGCTGATGGATGGCGACTCCATCGATGACCGCTTCGCCAAACTCGAGCGCGACGAGCAGATCGACGCGCTGCTGCAGAACCTGAAGGAGCAGCACGCGAAAACGGCATAGCACCAGGCGGACTGGTGCGAGTGGCGCGCAGGCAGCGGTAAATCAACTCCCAACGGCTGCGGCGCAGTTCTATATACTGCCACAATGCTTTCCCTGCGCGTTCCACTCGCACTCTCCGCCTCTGGTCTGCTCGCCGTGGTGCTCCTTTGCCCTGCCGCGCCTGCTCAGGCGCCCGCGCCGGCCACGACGCCAGCCGCCTCTCCGGCTCCGGCAACCCCGTCCGGACCGCACACCATCACGCTCGATGACCTGTTCCGCTTTCATGACGTAGGCGGTCCCGTCGTCTCGCCCGATGGTCAGTGGGTCGCCTACACCGTCTCCACCGTCGAAACCACGGCCGACAAGAGGATCACCGATCTCTGGATGGTGTCCTGGGACGGCAAGGAAGACCTCCGCCTGACGTGGGCCGGCGACGTGGATGAGGATTCCGACGATCTGGGATCCTCGGGCGCGCCGCGCTGGAGCCCCGACGGCAGATATCTGTCCTTCACGGCCGGTCGGCCGGGCAAAGCAAAGGGCACGCAGGTGTGGGTGCTCGATCGGCGCGGCGGTGAGGCCCACCAGCTCACCGATGTGAAAGGCCACCTCTCCGCCTATGCATGGGCGCCGGACGCGAAGAAGCTGCTGCTCTCCATCACGCCGGAAGACGAAGCGGAGGCCGCGGTCGACAAGGCGAAGGGGGCAGACAAGGAAAAGGAGAAGCCCAAGCCCATCGTTCTGGACCGCTACCACTTCAAGGAAGACGTGGAAGGCTACCTCAAGAGCAATGAGCACACGCAGCTCTGGCTGTGGGACGTTGCGACGCACAAGCTCGACAAGCTGACCACCGACACGAAGTTCGACGAGAGCAACGCGGTGTGGTCGCCGGATGGCACGCACATCGCCTACGTCAGCAATCACGATCCCGATCCGGATCGCTCCATCAACACCGATGTCTTTGTCGTGGAAGCAAAGCCGAACGCGACGCCGAAGCAGTTGACGACCTTCACCGGGCCAGACGGCGGCCGCATTGCGTGGAGTCCTGACAGCAAGTGGATCGCCTTCACCGAGGGCGACGAGCTGAAGCTATGGCAGTACAGCCAGGAGAAGCTTGGAGTCGTCGCCGCAGACGGGAGCTCGGCTCCGCGCATTCTCACCACGGCCCTTGACCGCTCCGTCTCCTCGCCTCTGTTTTCGCCGGATGGCCAATCCGTTGAAGTACTGGTGGAGGACGACCGCAACGAATATCCAGCGTCGGTCGATGTGGCCGCCGGACAGGTACATCGGATCATCGGCGATGCCGGCACCGCGACGGGCATCAACGCCTATGTCGGGCACACTGCGCTGGTCTGGACCACGGACTCGCAGCCCGGGGAAGTCTACGCGCTCGAGAACGGCAGCCTGCGCCGGCTCACCCACCACAACGACGAAGTCGTCGCCAGCCTCAAGCTCGCAGATACGCGGGAAGTAACCGCGAAATCGAAAGACGGCACCGAAGTGCACGGCCTGATCACCCTGCCTCCGGGCGCGCAAGCCGGCACGAAGTACCCGATGCTCCTGTTCATCCACGGCGGACCGAACGGGCAGGACGACCACGGATTCAATCTGCACCGGCAGCTCTTTGCCGCGCACGGTTACGCGGAGCTCAACGTGAATTACCGCGGCGGCTCAGGGCGCGGAAATGCGTATCAGAAGGTGATCGCCGCAGACTGGGGCCATCACGAGGTGGATGATCTGCTGGCGACGGTGGACGAGGTGGTGAAGGAGGGCCTGGTCGATCCTGACCGTCTTGGCGTCGGCGGGTGGAGTTACGGCGGCATTCTCACCGACTACACCATCGCCAGCACGACCCGGTTCAAGGCGGCGAGCAGCGGAGCGGGCATGGGGAATCCGGTTGCGCTCTACGGCATCGATGAGTACATCCTGCAGTACGACAACGAGCTCGGCTCGCCCTGGAAGGATCCCCAGAAGTACATTCAGCTCGGCTATCCGTTCTTCCATGCCGACCGCATTCGCACCCCCACGCTCTTCATGGGCGGCGACAAAGACTTCAATGTGCCGCTGAACGGCGGGGAGCAGATGTATCAGGCGCTGAAGAGCCTCAATGTGCCCGCGGAGCTCATCGTCTACCCGGGGCAATTCCACGGGTTCACGCGGCCCAGCTTCATCCGCGACCGCTATCAGCGCTGGTTCGACTGGTACGACAAATGGGTACTGGGAAAAACGCCGGCCCCGGCGACGCCGGCTCCTGCTGCGCCAGCGAAAAAGTAGCTGCGCTCCACGTCGCGCAAGGAAGTCCTTCCGTGCCTCACAGAGTTAGAGCGGGGGAGGGGGGAGGGCTGCGCGGAAGGGATCGCTCAGGATTGCGAAGACACAGCAATCACTTGCGATCCACCGAATGTCAGGGGGAGGAAATATTTTGGTACTGCTTCAGCCGTGCCGGAACGCGTGCGCAGGCTGGGCCGGGGGATAAGCGGTTACTGACTTGCGAGGATCGCCCACGAACGCCGGAAATTCCCGCACAGCGCGCTCGCCCCGCTGGTACGATGCCCATTGCTCATACTCTTCGTTGACCTGGCCGAGCTGGTACACGCTATTCCCGGTCTCCACCAACCCTCTGGCGTGGTCGACGCTCTGAATGACCGAGGTATAGATGACGCCGTTCGGCAGGTCCGTGTGCCCCATCAGGTAGCCAGTCAGACGCTGACCCGGCTCCAGTTCGCGGAAACCATGGAAGATGAGGTTATCCACGATGGACCAATTCTCGATTTTCGCCGAAAGCTTTTCCATACTAGGTGGCCTGAGCTTTCTGTCGGCGGCCGCATTGACTGTGGCGTCCGCGGACTAATAGACCTGCCGATGGGAGGGCAATCGGAGGGCCAACCAGTAAACCATTTGTTAAGAAACACTTATTGTAAGACCCCAGCTGGAAACACGGGAAATTTTTACCGTCTGGTCACCCTTTTATGCGCAATTAGGATGCCATTTTGGGAAACCAGGATGCACTTTCAGTAACCCTTTTGTGCTATCACCTGCCCCACTCCTGGGGCACCCGCAACTTGGTCCGGGGTGGTATCCGGCCACCATGCAGGCCTGAACACGCGGAGGGAGAGGGATTCGAACTTGAGCCGCTTTGCGGGCGTCCGAGCCCGCANNCCCGCAGGCGAAATCCTGAGCGAAGTCGAAGGACCTCAGGTTGCACTGCTCTCGGGGAGGACTGGCGGAGGGAGAGGGATTCGAACCCCCGGTACCCTTGCGGGTACAGCGGTTTTCAAGACCGCCTGTTTCAACCGCTCACACATCCCTCCGCGCCGGCGAGCCTGTTACTCATACTACGACGCCGCAGGCATTGCGACTCATTCGTAACCGTCACGGATTGTTTCTTGACGCCGCGTCCGACCCCTTCCTGGAATGACGCAATCTGTCGCTACCGCCGGGCGGCGGCAGTCACTTTTCCCCCGAGCAGATTCTTCTTCGACGCAAACGGGCCACAATCTCTCGCTTCCGGGCTAATCCAGAAAATTTGTCAAGAGGGGGCCCCAAAATCCAAAGTAACGAGCCCTCATTCCACACGACTTCCGCCCTTATACCCTCAAAGATATTTGGCCGGTTTTTAGGCTGGACTTGGTATTCTGATAATAGGGGGCAAAAAGGAATTTTCCTCCGGTTGTCCCAAATCGGAACCCGCACAAGCCTCGCTCATCATGCGAGGCTTCTTCAATTGGTGTCCGAGCGCCGAACGCCGGTTCTTGAACGCTTAGGAATGTGAGGAGCAGGAGGCTTCGAGCGAAAGCGCGCCGTCCGAAGAGCCGCAGTCGGTGGCGGACTTACCGCAACCTGCAACCTGCAACCTGCAACCTGCTCCCCGGAGGGTAATACCTGATTCACGGTACCGAATCACCACAACGGAATCAACAACCTGCCGGTACCCCGGGGAGGGGGGGGAGGGGGGCTCCCAGCTCCAGGCTCCCGGCTACCAGCTACCGGCTACCGGCTATATTGTCCCCATGTGTGGCCGCTACTATCGTCGATCGGACAAGCAGCGCATCAGCGAAGCGTTCCGCATCGGTGTGCCGCCGTCGTTTGAGATTCTGCCTGACTACAACGTGGCTCCAGCGACCATGCAGCCCGTCATCGTCGAGGATCGCGACAGCGGCGAGCGCACGCTGCGAGCGATGCAGTGGGGATTGATCCCAACCTGGTGCGACGACCCGAAAAAGCTCGGCGTGAGCACCATCAACGCCAAGGCGGAGAGCCTGACGAGCAAGCCGATCTGGCGCGTGCCGTTCAGCAAGCGGCGCTGTCTTGTGCCGGCAGACGGCTTTTACGAGTGGGAAAAGACCGGCGCGAAGAGCAAGCAGCCGTGGGCGTTCGCGCTCGAAAGCGGCGAGCCGCTGGCATTCGCCGGATTGTGGGAGCGCTGGAAATCGCCTGATCGGAAGACGGAATTGGACACTTTTTCCATCATCACGACGGAGGCGAACGAGCTGACCGCTCCCATGCACGACCGGATGCCGGTGATCCTGATGCCGCGCGATTACGAGCGCTGGCTGCGCCGCGACGATCAGGGACAGCCGCCCATCGACCTACTGCGGCCGTTCGACGCCGCGCTCATGCAGGCATGGAGGGTAGACGCAGCCGTGGGCAATGTTCGCAACAACTCGCCGGAACTGCTGGAGCCAGTGCCGTCGCAAACGCTGTTTTGAATTTCGTCGTGAGCTCTGGCTTCGAGTCTCACTGCTGTGGCTGCGCTCGTCGCACACTGTCCAAACCGGCCGTAATCATCGGCAGTCCGGTTGCGGGCCAGTGGGTCACCTGCGCATCGACATTGGGAGCGAGCGCGCAGTCGGCATTCGTCACCGGCGTGACATCGACATTCCAGCCGTCGACCACCACCAGCGGCAGATCGCCTTTCAGGTCGGCTGAGGCGGCGTCGATGGTGATGGTGCGGCTTTCGCCGGGAGCGAGCCAGATGTAGTTATCGGAGTAGAAGACGGGCAGCACGCGATCGCCGCTGCTCTTGCGCCGCAACTGGAGGTGCGCCATCAGCGCAAAGGCGAAGCCGGAGTTCTTCAACGTGACTTCGAGACCCAGATGATCGCCGGAATCGTGCCGCGCGATGGTTCCATCCAGTTTGATGGTCGGCAGGGAGTCCAGCGCGGTCAGGTCGTTGCGCATCGCCGGTAGTGGTTTCCAGTACAAATTGCGCGAAACGATTTGACCCTGCGCGTCGCGGAGATCGAGTTGGATGAGGTAGAGCGGATACAGTTTTGACCCGTTCGGCAGAGGCATGGGACCGAGGTCGATCGCGGTATCAGCGGGTCCGCTGACGGGAATGTCCGTTTCGAGTGCGGGGTGCGAGCCACCCCAAATGCTGTAGATGGCGACGTGGGCAATGTCACCTGCGATGGCTTGCTGCAGATTGTTGATGACCTGGAGATGGCCGGTGACTTCGTTCATCTGGATGTGAACCAGTTCCGACGCGGACTTGACGGCGAAGAGCGAGGCGTTGGGCTCGAGGTCATAGTGGTAGAGCTGCCAGACAAAACTGGGCTGCGCGGGATTGCTCATCCAGGTGATGACGCCGGTGTCAGGCGCGAAGAGCTGCGCGTTGCGGCCTTCGTACATCGCGCGATAGGCCTCGTAATTCATCATCTGCGCCTTGCGGACGAAGTCGGCGAGGTTGGCGATGCGGCCGTAGCGTCCGGCGAGCACGTAGGGGTACGTGTCGCCGTGCTGGGCGCCTTTGGCGAAGTCGTGCTCGGCCCAGTCGTCGTTGATCGTTTCCCAGTCTTTCTGCGGCATCATGCCGTGAATCGACTCAAGCGTAGGAACAGACATGCTGCCGGTTTCCGTCTTGAAGGGCGCATCGGGAACGTAGAAGTTTTCCGGCTCGCGCCAGTAATAGGGTCCGGCAGACATCACGCCGCGACCAGCGGTTGAGCTGGGCTGGTAGAGACGGGCAGGATCGAGGTCGGGAATCATCTTCTCGAGCGCGTTGTGAATTTCGGCCGGTGGATAGCCTTCGTTGCGCGCGCACCACAGCGCAATCGAGGGATGATTGCGGAAGCGCAGGATTTTGTCCTCCACATTCGCCAGATAGACGGGCAGATTGTCGGGGTTGGGGCCGTCGCTGGGGTTGGGCTGGAAAAACTCGTCCCAGATCAGAATGCCGTACTTGTCGCACAGCTCGTAGAAGTCCTCGTCGGTGCTTTGGCCGACCCAGTTGCGGATCATGTTCATGTTGGCGAGCGCGTGCATATGGATTTCCGCGTCGAGCCGCGCGCGCGGAATGCGCTTCATGCCTTCATCGAGGCCCCAATCGCCGCCGCGAATGAAAACTTTGACGCCGTTGACGGAAATGGTCAGGGCGTCCATGCCGCCGTAGGTGATTTTGCGAATGCCGAAGATGGTGTCGTGGGTGTCCGAGTCGGCGCCGTGCTGCACAAAATGTAAGTGCAGCGTGTAGAGGTTTTGCGGACCGTAGTTGTTCGGCCACCAGAGCTTTGGATTCGAGACGTGGAGCGCGGGTGTGGATTTGGGGTCGAGGGTCACGGTCTGTGTTTCGTTGGGCTTCAGGGTGACTTTCTGCGAGAAGTTCACGTCACCGAAGCTGCCTTCAAGCGTGCCGGTCTGCGGCTTATCGGATGTGTTCTCGAGCGTGGACTTGACCGTGATGTCGGCGGTATCGGTTTTGGGCAAAGGCAGGTCGGTGATGATGAGGGGATCTCCAACGAGGACGGGTCCAGACGCAGAGAGCCACACTTTTTGCCAAAGGCCGGTGTCGCGATCGCGCACAGCATTGAGCCAATCCCAACCAATGGTGCAGAGGAAGGTTGCGCCATCGAGGGCGGTGATGCCGCCGTTTTTGCCGACTCCGTTGGCGATGGTGTGCTCATGAGGAACACCAGGATGCGGCTGCGGCGATACTTTCACCGCCAGCACGGCGCTTTCACCCGGCTTGACCAGCTTGGTGATGTCGAAGCGGCCGCGAATAAACGCGCCCTGAATCGTTCCAACCTGCCTGCCGTTCACCCAGACTTCCGACGAGAAATTCGCGCCGTCGAAATGGATCCAAGTCTGGCGGTGAGCGTACTCCTTCGGAACGCTGATCACAGCGCGGTACCAGTACGAGGTCTTGTTCAGGCTCTCAGGAATGATGGTTTCGCGGTTGTTCTCGCCGTAGAACGGCTCAGGGTACACCCCGTCGTTGACCATGCTGGTCAGCACGGTTCCAGGCACGGTGGCAGCCATCCAGCCATTGGGTTGATAGGTGCTCGTGGAGACGGTCGCCCCAGCTTCGGGGACTTTTGCCGCGTCCTGCAACTGCCAACCGGTCGAGATCTCTACCGTCGCAGGCGAGGGCCCGGATTGCGCACCCGCTGTCACGCAGCCTATCGAAAGGATCGACGTTGTCAGCTGAACGAAAACTCTCTTGCTCATGAGCACTGTCTGCCTCTTTCTTAGAGCCAACCGGAAGGCCCGGAACCTGGCAGGTCCAAGTATTCACATTCCCGCCTGAAACTCAAATGACCGCCGGCTGGCGGGCCAGCGAAAAATTCGGTGTTAAAGAACGGTCAACAGCGGGATATCCTAAGCGTTCGGATAAGGAACCGCTGCGGATGAAAATTGCCATTGTGACGGAGACGTTTCTCCCCAAGATCGACGGGATCGTCACCATGGTGACCAAAACGGTGGAGACGCTAAAAGCGCTCGGCGACGAAGTGCTGATCTTTGCGCCGAGCGGCGGTCCGGAAGAGTTGTTTGGGGCGCAAGTCGTCAGCCTGCCGTCGATTCCGTTCCCCTTTTATCCGGAGCTGCGCATTGCAGCGCCGCGGGCTTCCATGCGGAAGCACCTGGAGGCGTTTCGTCCGGATGTCTTTCACTTATTCGAGCCGTCGCTGCTCGGGGTTGGCGGGATTTACTACGGGAAGGTCCTTCACGTCCCGATCGTGATCTCTTACCACACGAATCTTCCCGCCTACCTGCACTACTACAAGCTGGGCTTTTTTGCGGGTCCCACGTGGAAGCTGATGCGAGCGCGGCACCTGCGCGCGGACCTGAATCTCTGCACGTCGACGCCGATGATGGAAGAGCTGCATAGCCATGGCATCGACAGGCTGGCGCTGTGGGAACGCGCCGTCGACGCGCAGCGATTCCACCCGTCGAAGTGCTCCGCTGCGATGCGCAATACTCTGAGCGCAGGCGAGCCGCAAAAACCGCTGCTGCTCTACGTGGGCCGGCTGTCGGCGGAAAAGGATATCGCCACGCTCCGTGAAGTGCTGCGAGCCATGCCCGAAACGAGGCTGGCGATTGTCGGCGATGGTCCGACGCGGCACGAGCTCGAACGGCACTTCCGTGGGACGGCGGTTCATTTTGCCGGCTACATGAGCGGCGAGGCACTGGCTGCTGCCTACGCTTCAGCCGACTTGTTCGTGATGCCGTCGAGGACGGAAACGCTGGGACTGGTTCTGATGGAAGCCATGGCCAGCGGCTGCCCTGTTGTCGCTTGCCGCGCCGGTGGGATTCCCGACGCGGTCGAAGATGGCGTGACCGGCTTCCTGTTTGACCCTTCCGACAGGAACGCGCTGGTGGAGACGGTGCGGCGCGCGCTCGCGAACCCGGCTGAATGCGCCGCGGTACGTGCGCGCGCACGGGCAGATGTGGAGCGGCACAGCTGGGAAGGGTCGACCGAGCAACTCAGGCGATACTACACGCAGGCCATGGAGCACCCGCGTCCGAAAGCGACAACGGATGGAGTGAAAAAGCCGGCTGGGCTGTCAAAGAGGATGGTTCTTGCTTCGCTGCGGAAGCTACTTCCGTGATGGCGCCGGATCCTGAATCTGCAGACTGCTCCTCTGCTGGTGAGCGTCGGCGGATTCCATCTTGTAAGCGCCGTAATCGATGGTAAGAGTGGCTCGTCCGCCCATCCGAACGTCCGTCTCGCTCTGGTTGTGTTCCGGCAGCCAGAATTCGCCGTTCTTGGCGTTCACGTGATGAATCTTTGTCGCGCGAATCCAGAAGGATGGGTTGCGGGCGGGCTCAGCTTCGATTTTCACGACGGCGAAGTCGTCCTCGTCGACCCAGATGGTGCCACGATAGAGCAGCCGCGACTGGGTTTTGGGTTCAACCTGCAGCACGTAGCATGGCCTGCCATCGACCATCTGCTGATTCACGAGGGTGAAGCTGTAGTTGGCTGTGGTGGGCGCGGTCTTGCCGGGATCCTGCGCCGCCTCTTCTTCCGCCTGCAGCAGTTTCTTCAGGACGTGGTCTGCCAGCATCTTCGATCCCGTCTGGGAAAGAATGCGAAACTGCTTGTTGGCTGGGGCATCGTAAGTGGCTTCCACGATGATCGTCGCGCTCAGGGAGGCAGGAAATCCGCGGTAGCTGACGGAGTAGCTGCGTTGCTCGGTGTACCCCTTCAAATCCCCGGCCCGTTTCTTCTCGCCGTCGGCCAGCCTCTGCACGATCTCGTCGACGCCGAGGCGGCTGGTTCCATCCGTTGCGCCAGCCGTGCTGGCATCTGACAAATTAGTAATCGCAGCGTTAACTTTTTGTGCGACGGCGGAAGAGCAGGACAATGCAAGGACAGCGGCCCAAAGCAGGCTCCGGGCCATTAGAGACGGGCGGGATTCAGGGAACAAGATGATCTATGATGCATTCAGGCCTTGCTACCCGTCAATCGAATAGTTCCGAAAATGTTGATTCCCGGGTGCACTGCGGTACTGCAGGTATCAGCACGCCCTATAATTGTCCGACCCTGTCTTTGCCCTGCGCGATGACGATTGCCCTCACGAAATATCCTTGACGGGAGTGCTGGCGAATCCTGCTGAGGCCGGGCAGAAATGAATCTGCATTCCATGAACCTCAGTTTGTAGTGTGACAGCGGAGGCCAAGTGTACAACCAGGTGTTGCTGCTATCCAGGGACAGGGATACGGTAGTTCCGTATCGAAGCGGTGTCTCCCTTCACAGTCACACGCGGCACTCTCAGGAAAGCCTGGGGTTCATCGGGAAATTTCTGGAGCGGCATCGTCTTACGCGGCAGTGGATCGAGGGCAAGAAAGAAGACTGTCGGCGCATTACCGGAGTCACGCTCACTTTCGAGCGCGCCTACTGGACGCCGCCGCTGTGCGAACGGCTGGCCCACGATGTGGAGACGCGACAGATTGAGGCGTTGGGCCTGCGGCCGATGGTTTCCCTCACCGACCACGACACCATCGAAGCGTGTACTTTACTGTGCGCCGATGCGGCTTTCCAGAATACGCCGATCTCGACTGAATGGACCGTCCCGTTCGGCAAAGCGGTGTTCCACTTCGGCGTGCACAACTTGCCGCATGACTCGGCGCAGTCATGGATGGCAGCCATGCGCGAAACCACTGCGATGGCGGACGAAGAGCGGATCTTCGCGTTGTTCGCCGAGGTATGCAGCATTCCCGACGTCCTGGTCGTCTTCAATCATCCGCTGTGGAACTTCTACGACATCCCCAACGAGCGCTTCAACTTCGACCTGAGCCGATTTCTCGCGTCCGCAAATCAATATATGCATGCATTCGAGATCAACGGCATGCGCGGTCACGCGGAAAACCGCGAGGTCATCAGGCTGGCGGCGGATTGGGATCAGGTCCTGATCTCGGGCGGCGATCGCCATGGCCGCGAACCTAATGCATCGCTCAATCTGACGAACGCCGGGGATTTCGCCGAGTTTGTCGAGGAGATTCGCGAAGGGCGGCGAAGCACGGTGCTCATCATGCCGCAATATGCCCAGCCTCTGGGCTGGCGTTTCTACCAGAACTTCACGCATGTGGTCGCCGAATATCGGGGGCATCCGGAAGGGCGGCGGCGCTGGGACGAACGCACGTTTCATCCCGATGACAGCGGGAGGATCGTGCCGATGGCCCGGCTCTGGAAGAATGGGACGACCCCGGAGTTTCTGCAGACGATCTTCGCTGCGGCGGTGATGGCGGCGCATGTGCCGCTGCAACGGTTCCTCGGCGGATGGAGGAACAGGGAGAACGAATCTCTGTCGGCGCCACGAACCAGCGCGCAGGCAGGTACGGCTCCCAGTTTGAACATGGGCGCTGCCGCAGCATTCGGCGAACGCGCGCCTGAAGCTTCACTCAACGAGTGTCTTTATGTGCGCGGTGAACCCGCGTCTGACTAGCCTGCGCTGACAGCGCTGAGGGCGCCATGACAACTAAGAGCGAGCGAAAAGCGAGATAAAGGCGAGCGAGAACCGAGCAGGCAGCTGGCGGCCGGCAGCAAACGAGTGCCGGTGAAGAGTGGGAGCCAGCCCAGCACTGGACACAGATCGCGTTTAGCCCGCCAAGCCGGATACTTCGAGCTCCTTGTGCAGGAGCGCGAAGTAATCACGGTCCGTTTCATAGGCACCGGCCTTGGGAAGCTGCTGCGCGAGCGCGTTGCCCTTCTCCCAGGCCTCGCGCGCCTCATTCAGCCGGTGCTGACTCCACAGGAAGGCGCTTGTGGCGATCCAGTAGTCCGCGTTGCGGAGCGGCTTCTTTGTTTCCATGCGCTCCCACCACAGACGGGCGCCTTCCGCGTCGTGCTGCAGATACGCCTTGCCGAAGATAAAGGGCGTGTGCATCTCGGCGGAAATGTCCGAGGCTGACTCAAGGTAAACGGCCTCGGCATCGGCGAGAGCCTGAGTCGCATCCGCGATGCTGCCGCGATCCAGATAATACGAAGCTGCAAGAAGGCGCAGGTGAAGCGCGGGTTGTCCCACCGAAATAGAGGAGCCCGCACGCTCAATCGCGTCGATGTCGTAGTCCCGTGGACGAAGCGGTGTGATGGTGGTGGCAGCGGCAGCGGAAAATGCCCTGTGGAGATCGGCCCACGGACCGTGCGACAGAAGCTGGAAGATCCTTGCTCCATCGGAATAGAAGGCCTTCGTCCGGAATGGGATCAGGTTGACGACCGCGGTCAGCAGAGAGAGCGTGGTGAAGAAGGCGAGCGGCAGCCAATCCTGTTCCCAGGAACGTCCTGGCGCGGTGAGAGTAGCCCACAGGGCCACTCCGCCTGCCGCAAGACTGATTGCCGGACCGGCTGCCACCATGCAGATGTCCCGCCAAAGAGGCCGATTCGGATCGGTAGGAGCAACGGCGGTAGCTCCTCCGATGGCGAGAAAGCCGGACAGGATGAAGCGAAATTCCCATTTGCCTTCGCGCACGCGCCACTGAAATGGCCCGACCACGAATGCGCGCAGCTTCATGCCGAACGCCGCACCCGCAGCGGCATGGCCAAATTCGTGGATCACGACCATCAGCAGCTCAAGGGCCAGCAGCAGCGCCAGATTGTGGAGGAACGATCGCCTGATCCAGACGAGATTATTCGTCTCGGCCCAGCGCCACCACCAGTTCATTCCGGCAATAAACGCGCCGGTGCCGGCAATCCAGATTGCCTGGTTGACGATCGCGTTGGTTCCGTCGCCTGGCAGCGGCTGCATCCATCGCTCCGCCTTAACGACATCGCGGCGGCGAAAGGCGACGATGCCGGCAATGCCGAAGCCCAGCAGGAGCGCATCCGGATTCAGAAACGCGGTGGCAGGCGCGGTGAGGAAGCGCCGATCCATGTAAAGGAACAAGCAGCCAAGGGTGGCGTTCACTCCGCTGGCCGCAAGGCCCCATCCACGCGCAGAGGCTTTTCCGGTCCAGAATGTCCAGCAGGCCAGCCCATACACCACGCCAAGAACCGGAAGCGCAGCACGAATGCCGGCGCTCAGCATCGTCGGCGGCAAATGGACGTCTGGCCAGGAAGCGATATCGAGGAATGAAAAGAGCGAGGACCGCAGGAAGACAATCGCTCCCAGAGCGAACATCCAGCACAGGAAATTTCTAACCGCGCGCATAACGTCCGCCTGGTACGGGTGATAGCGCAAGCGTAACCACGGCGTCGCGCGGCAACAATGCTACTTCAGAGTGAGTCGAGCCTGAAACCTAACCCCTGTGATGGCAGGCGGTTAGAGCTTTGCGGCTTCGGCTTTGGCGGACTGGAGAACGGGAATGCCAGGATCGGCGTCCTTCCATCCGGAGAGGAATTCCTGGTAAGCGGCTTTGGCGTCCGCATGACGGCCTTGCCGCAGTGCGACCTTTGCCTGCTCCAGGCTGGGCCCGAATCTGCCCAGATCGCTCCATATAACGGCAAGGTCGGTCCCGCGGCGGGACGTCAGTTGGATAGGTGGCTGCCCGGGTTTCATAGGTCGCCGTGGCCTTGGTGAGATCGCCGGTGGCGAACTGGTAGTAATGGCCCTCGATGTAGAGCCGTTCGTGCTCGCTGACGCGCTGGCGAAGCTCATAGGCGCGACGGATATTCGCTTCGGCCAGACCGGTTTCTCCAAGGTTGGAATAGGCATTGCCGAGAGCCGCGTAGGCGATGGCAAAATCGGGATCCAGGCGTGCAGGCAATGCAAAACCAGGTGACCGCGTTCGAGCGGCATCAGGCAGCGCAGGCAGTACAGGTGCAGAGTTTCACCAACGTGCTGAACGGCATCGCGCCGACGACCGATCCGTTGACCGGCGAGACGCGCGATGTGTGGACCGGCCCCAACGCCAACTACTGGGTGAACGGCCTGGGTCAGGTGGTGAATTCGAATTCGGCGCCATCAGCAGGATGGCACCAACTGCAGCCGAACTAGCCGGCGTTTGGCAGGCTGCGTTCGTCCTTCGACTGGTGCGTGCCAACGTTGACCCCACCCTAGCCCTTCTGAATTCACATGTGTATGAAAACAGGCCGGTTGTCGCGACGATCCCAGCACAAGCGCGTGAAAACAAGTCGGTTGCGTGGTGCAAAGAATGCATCAACCATGCTCACCAATGATGCATTCGTCGCACAGCCCGCACGGTCGGCCACGTGGGAGTCGCGATGCTAGGGAGAAGTTTCCGCGGGTGTGATGGTGGTTCCGTCCTGGCCAAAGTGAAACTGCAGGATCCACTTGCTGGCGACTGTGTGGCCGTCCATGCTGGCAGGCTTGAACTTCCAGTTCCGCGCTGCCTCGAGAGCCCGGTTGGTGAAATACCGGCTGGGTCCTGGCGAGTCAATGGTTGCGCCGGCAACACTGCCGTTGGCATCGACCTCGAGAGCGATACGGACTTTGACGTGCCCCTCAATAGTGTCGCGAATGCTTTGGGGCACGTCGGGGGTTGCCCGGAAAGCGACTGCGCCTTGCACGATGGAACCGTTGCCAGGCTGGGCTGCCGGGCCTGGAGACTCAGGCTGGGTGGCCGGTGTGGAACTCTGTATGGCTGGGGGCGATGGCCGATGGTGGGAACCGATGACCAGGACTGCGACGATCACAGCCACCACCAGTACCGCGCCTGCGATCATGACTCGAGTTTTGAAAGGCCGGGCTCGGGACGGCTGGGCTCCGGGAGGCTGGCCGGCGGCGATCTTGTTGGCCGGTTTCGGAGCCGGAGCCTGAAGAAAATTTCCGATGGCGCTCAGAGTCCAGCGACGTGCCGGGTCGACCTGCAGACATGCCCGCGCAAGGCCGAAGAAGGGCGGGGGGATGGATGCCGGGATGACGGGCGCCGCGCCTCTGGAACGGTCCCAGAGCGGCGGCTGCCGGGTGAGAGCTTCGACCATCACGACGCCGAGCGACCACACGTCCGACGCCGGGGAGATCTTCCCCAGTGCGACTTCCGGGGCATCGTAGATGCCGGACGATGGGGAGACCGTGCCGGGTTCACCGGCGGCGTGAAGCGTGTCGGTGGAAAGTTTCAGTTGCCCATCGGCAACCATAATGTTGGAGGGCTTGAGATGACCATGCAGGAGGTCGCGGGCGTGGAGCCAGGAAAGCGCGTCCACAACCGGGCCGAGCATATCCCTGGTTTCGCCGGGGGTGAGGGGACGCTCGCGAAGAATCTCGGAGAGAACCTCTTCGGCGTATTCCGTGACGACGTAGAGCAGATCGACGCCGTCGACGTTACAGCGCCCGGCATGAGAAAGACGGATCAGGTGGGGATGAAACAGCGTCGTGGCCGCTGTCCATTGAGCGATGCGGGTTTCCGCATCCACTGCATTCGCCGGAGTCAGCTTGATGGCGGCTTGCTTCGCCGGATCCGCATCGAGTTCGGTGAAGAAGACGCTGCTCTGCTCAGTTCCGCCTAACCACCGGAGGAGAGTGAATCTCCCGTCGATGATGCGTCCGACACAATCGCTGCCGAGGAATACGGAGCTCACGGGGGAATCTATTCTATCGAGAAGGGGCGGACGAGTTGCAATGCAAATTCGGCGGATGTGACCTCAGTGATGTCGAAGAAAGGCGACGGCGCCAGCGAGCCTCTGGAGTCACGGAACGCAACGCGACTCCCGTTGCTGCCCATGGCGCAAAGGGGGAGCTTTTTTAGGTCTTGCCCGTACCGGATTGAACCGGCGAAATTTCACGCGTGCCGGGCCATCGCAAGGTCTACGATCTCCCCGACCATCTGGTTATAGGAGAGGCCGGATTTCCTGGCGGCTATGGCGAACTCCTGTCCGCTCGAGAGCCACGGATTCGGATTCGCTTCGATGACGTAAATCTCGCCTTTGGGCGATACGCGCATGTCGATGCGGCCATAATCGCGAAGCTTGACGGCGCGATAGGCCTTGATCGCGATCTCGGCCAGTTTGGCGGCGGTTTCTTCGTCGAGGTCTTCGGCGATCGCCGATTTCGTGAGCCTGTAGGCGTCGGTGTCCTTCTCGAATTTCACATCCTGGCTGGCGATCCTGGGAACGCCCTTGGGAAGCTTCGACAGGTCGAGCTCCACCAGGGGTAGCGCGCGGGCGTTTTCGTAATTGCCGAGGATGGAGGCGTAAATCTCGCGTCCCTCGATGTACTCCTCGATCAGCGCGGGAGAATCGAATTCCGTCTGGATATAGGCGATGCGCTCCATCAAATCCTTCACGGTGGTGACGACCGCCGTGGCATCGATGCCGATGGATCCATCTTCGGAAGTGGGTTTGACGATGAGCGGAAAGGCGATGTCGTGAGCGTGATCGATGGTGCCGCGCCATGCGGTGGCGAAGTACGGCGACTGAATCCCGTAAAAAGCGAACATCTTTTTGGCGATGGATTTGTCCTGGGCAAGAATGTGCGCGTGCGGCCCGGCGCCGGTGTAGGGGATATCGAGCAAATCGAGGTAGGCCGTGACGTGCATCTCGCGGGTGTCGTCGCCGGCATAGGCTTCGGTGAGGTTGAAGATGAGGTCGGCGCCGCATCGGGCGAGCCCGAGCAGCGATTGCTGGCGGCCGTTGAGAACGTAATACGACGGCTCATGCCCGAGCTTTTCCAGGGCCTCGAAGATCTCTTCGCGGTCGTGCTTGACGGGCTTCTTCTTGCGTTTCTTTTGCCCCTTGCGGCGGGGCGGAGGAGGAGCTTCTTCCTGCACTCCAGCAGGTTCTTCTTCCTCGAGGTCATACAGCACGGTGACTTTCAATTTTCCAGTCATGAGGCCTCCATCGGAGTGACAGTTGCCGGCACTCCTCAGGGATTGTTGAACTTTCCACGGATGAGGTAATTCATGGAGAGCGCGGTGGTGTACACCGTGAACTCCGTGAGGTGCTCGGACTCGCGTCGAACGTCGACGCGCAGACCCAGGTCCTCAACGCGCTTGCAGATGGACTCCACTAATCGTTTGACGATGGGACGCTGCACACCGCTCCAGTAGGCAACCTTGTCGACAATGGGCTTGCGATGCTGGCGCAACATCTCGTGAGCGGGTCGCACGCCTTTGCGCCGCTTGAGGGAGATGTTGAAGATGTCGGCGAGGTCGGCATCGAGCGCGAGTTCCTGCACCGGAATCTCCTCCGGCAGGGTAAGGCGGTAGAACTCGCCGACCGTCGCTTCCATTTCATCGACGGTGATGTCGGTGCGGCCGCGACGGCGGATGGGGTCGAGATCGCCGACTCTTCGCGCCACGCGATCGACGTAGTGGAGCTTGGCCAGCGCGTCCCAACCCTGGTAGCGCTTGCGCCATTGCGAGCGAGGCGTGAGCCAGACTGCGAATGTTTCCGCAAAATCTTCATCCGGATGCTTCTGCGCGTACCAGCCGGCCATGTGGCGGACATACTTCCGCGAGAACGGTATGGGGCGGTAATTATCGCGATAGGAGCGGCGAAAGGGGCCGAAGAGATCGCGCCACTCCGCCGACTTGTAGAGCTGGTACGCGTAATTGAATGCGTGACCGGCCTCGTGACGCAGGTACATCATGATCTCGCGCGCGTCTTCGAGGTCGTTCATCTCGCGTTCGAGCTGGGCGAGGTCGGGGTTGGCGAGATAGAAGGGAATGCCGATGACGGGCTCGCCGGAGGGGCATCCCCACTCATCGGTGAGATAGCAATGGGGACGGAATTTGTGGATGCCCTTGGCGTCGAGTTCGCGATAGAGCTGCTGGACGAATCGTTCGAGGGGAGAACCCTCGAGTTTGAGCCCCAGTTCGCGAATGGGCTTGGCGAGAATCTCCTGGAACTCGGTTTGGGTTTGCTCGAAGGTGCGCACTTGGCTACTGAGAGTTCTATACCACGGGGGCAGGATTTGGCACGGCGGGGCGTATCGCCTGTGCACATAGTGTTGCGGGCACGGCTGGATTGCGGGACGACTGTCCGGATTTGTGGGGCATTGCACGGCCGAGGAGGAACAAAGACGATTCACCGTTCGTATCCTGCTGCGAATCTGTTTCCTGCAACGCCAGCTCGAAAGGAACCCATGCTGCGTTCTCTCCGCCCCTTTGCCCCCGCCGTCGTGGCTCTCGCTTGCGCGCTCGGTCCCCATCTCGTACTGGGCCATACAGCGAACCCGGGGCTCACGGGCCAATGGGCCGGGGTCCTGGATATCGTGAACGCTGATGGCAGCGTCGCACCCGACAGTGCGTATTTCTCATTGGCCCAGGACGGCGAGAAAATCACTGGCGCCGCCGGAAACAGCCCCGCCCACCTGGAGACGATCTCGGGCGGCCAGCTGACAGGAAACAATCTGTCCTTCGACCTCGTCGTCAATCCTCAAATCACTGTGAAGTTCAGCTTGTCTGTCGAGGCGGACCGTCTTCACGGAACGGCGACTGGCCTTCCCGCTGAAGCGAGATCGAGCATTGTCGTCGATGTGCGGCGGGCCGACGCAGCATGGCATAGTGCATCCGCGGTCGCGCACGTTCAGGACCGCCTTTTTGACACCGTTGCAGGGCTCGATCGACGGCTCTTCGACGCCTACAATACCTGCGATCTTCCTACGTTGGGCGCTATGGTCACGGACGATCTGGAGTTCTACCACGACAAGACAGGTCTCGCCGTGGGGAAACAGACATTTGTCGACAGCATTCGCAACAACATCTGCGGCAAGACGCAGCGCGTGCTTGTTCCGGGCTCCATGGAGGTCTACCGTCTGGATCACTATGGCGCAGTGGAGATGGGGAGACATCGCTTCACTCACCCCGGCCACGAGGAGTTGGGCATCGGCGATGCGAAGTTCGTCACGTTGTGGCAATTCAAAGACGGCGAGTGGAAAGTGGCACGGGTGATCAGCTACGACCACGAGTCCGCCAGGGAATGAACACAGTCCGCCGGTTCATTTACGCTGCAGGAGGTCGAGAAGGACAACGGCCTCGTTGTGCTCTTCGTCCCGAGCGCCGTAGAGCAGCGTGACTGGGCCCTGACTCGCCTCCTGGCGCAACAAGGCGAGAGGCGCAGCCTGCGTCTTCAATTCCTCGGCGTATCGCCGTTTGAACTCCGGCCATTTCTTTGGGTCATGGGCGAACCACTGCGCAGCTCGTTGCTGGGCGCGACGTCTTTGAGCCAGAGGTCGACTTTGGCCTTCTCTTTGGTGAGGCCTCTGGGCCAGAGTCGATCGACGAGGATGCGTTTGTCGTCGTCTTTGCTGGGTTCCGCGTAAACGCGCTTGATGCGGAGTTGTCGCTGGACCATGTCGATTGCCGATAGCGAACAGGTTACGCCTAAGCGGCCCTGGCTGGCGCTCGTGCTGAGTCAGTGCCAGATCGGCTGATAGGTTCAGGAGGTTTTTGCGGCGGTGGAGGCGACGGTGGAGCCAAACTCACGAAGAGCATGGAGGATTTTGCGGGCGGCGCCGGAGTCGATGGCTTCGGCGGCGCGGGCGACTCCTTCTCTGAGGTCCGCGGCGATGCCGATGGCTTCGAGGGCGGCAGCCCCGTTGAGGAGGACCACGTCGCGCTTCGGGCCGCTCTCGGCGCCGATGAGGATCGATTCGAGGATCGCGGCGTTGCTCTGCGGCGTATCTCCTCCCTGCAGCGAGCTGAGATCGGCGGGCGGGAGGCCGGCGTCTTCGGGATGGACGACGGTGGGGATGGTCTGCGGTGCTTCGTGGTCGGAGACGGCGCGGACGAGGATCGTGTCGGTGGCGGAGAGCGCGATCTCGTCGATGCCGTTGCGGGCGTGGACGACGCGCCCGAAGCGGATGCCGAGCTGGGCCATGGCTCCGGCGACGATGGGGAGCTTGGCGGGCGCGTAGACGCCCATGACCTGGGTGGGCGCGTGGGCCGGATTGGTGAGGGGGCCGGCGAGATTGAAGATGGTCCGGAAGCCGAGCGCGCGGCGCACGGGCTGCACGCGTTTCATGGCCGGATGCAGCGCGGGCGCGAAGAGGAAGGTGAATCCTGTAGCGCGCAGGCAGTCGGCGGATTGCTGTGGAGTGAGGGCGACGGGAACGCCCATGGCTTCGAGGACGTCGGCGGAGCCACATTTTGAGGTAATGCCGCGATTGCCGTGCTTGGCGACTTTGGCTCCGGCAGCAGCGGCTACGAGAGCCGCGCCGGTGGAGATGTTGAAGGTGCCGAGGCCGTCGCCACCGGTGCCGCAGGTATCGAGGAGCGCGGCACGCTCAGCGGGGGTGAGAGGGATGGGCACGCAGAGCGCGCGCATGGCTTCGACAAAGCCGGTGAGTTCCTCGATGGTCTCGCCGCGGGTGGCCATGGCGGTGAGGAGCGTGGCGATTTCGAGGTCGGTAGCGTGCGGGGCGGCACCGGGCTCATCGGTGAGGATCGCGTGGAGAGCGTTGCGGGCCTCTTCGCGGGTGAGAGGGCGGTGCTCTTCGGCGATCTGTTTGAGCAGAGCCTGCAGGGCGGGCATGCGGTGATCCCATGCTACTCGACGGGGATGGCCGAGGCAGCGGGAGGCGGCCACACGCGATGCGGCGGNNTGTTAGTCGCCGGCGGATGTTCCGGGCAGGGGTTCATACGCGGGTTTGGCGGGAACGGCCTGGACACCGGGAGCCGGCTTCTCAGCGAAGAAAACACGGTAGACGAGGCCGGCGAGGACGGCGCCAAGAGCTGGGGCGAGCCAGAAGAGCCAGAGCTGGGAGAGCGCCCATCCGTGGACAAACAGCGCTGGGGCGGTGCTGCGCGCGGGATTGACGGACAGGTTGGTGACGGGGATGCCAATGAGGTGGATGAGGGTGAGGCCGAGTCCGATGGCTAACGGCGCGAAGCCTTTGGGGGCGCGGACGTCGGTGGAGCCGAGGATGATGAAGAGGAAGAAGAAGGTGAGGACCATTTCGGCAACGAAGCAGGACTGCATGGTGTAGTGGCCGGGAGAATGCAATCCGTATCCGTTGGCGGCGAAGTCGCCGAGGACGTATCCTGGCTTGCCGCGAGCGATGACGTAGAGGGTGGCAGAGCCGACAAAGCCGCCGCAGACCTGGGCGACGATGTAGGGCAGCAGATGGCCGATGGGGAAGCGGCGGCCGACGACGAGGCCGATGGAGACGGCTGGATTGATGTGGCATCCGGAGATATGGCCGATGGCGTAGCACATGGTAAGAAGGGTGAGGCCGAAGGCGAGGGCAACACCGGCGTATCCGATGCCGAGGTTGGGGAAGGCAGCGGCGAGAACGGCAGCGCCGCATCCGCCGAAGACCAGCCATGCGGTGCCGAAGAACTCGGCGAAGAGACTCTTGCTAAGTTTCATTATTCCTCCTGAGATCTGGAAGTTTTTGCGGGACTACTAATCTGGACGTTCAGCGACGTACGGGCCCGAGGGAGGAGCGGGCCAGCGAGGTAAATGGGGCTGGACCGGGAGGAGAGCGTCAGTGTAGCGCTTGAAGCCGGTCGCAGGAACGCGATTTATATTTTCGAAGCGATGGGGCTGCAGGTTTGCTCCGGGGAAGATGCGTTCGCTACACTGATGATTCTGCTTTGGGCGGCATTTGCCTGCGCAGGCCCGCAGGGCGGGCAGAAATGGACCGGGCAGGTCCAGGTGGTTCGTCAATCCACCGAACCGATCTCTGCTTTCAAAAAAACTATGAAAATTCACGAGTATCAGGCAAAAGACATTCTGGCGAAGTATGGCGTAGCGGTTCCGCATGGCGAGGTCGCTAATACGCTGGACGAAGCGCTGGAGGTGGCGAAGCGGCTGTTCAGCGGCGGCGCGAAGGGCGTCGTGGTGAAGGCGCAGATTCACGCCGGAGGGCGCGGCAAGGGTGGCGGCGTAAAGGTGGCGAAGACCATCGATGAGGCGCAGCAGTATGCCGAGCAGATTCTGGGCATGCAGCTGGTGACGCACCAGACGGGGCCGCTGGGGCAGAAGGTGCAGCGGCTGCTGATCGAGGAGACGGCGGCGATCGACCGCGAGCTGTACCTGGGCATCGTGCTGGATCGCGCGGCGGCGAAGCTGGTGTTTATGGCATCGCAGGCGGGCGGCATGGAAATTGAGGAGGTCGCCGCGAAGGATCCGAAGGCAATTCACAAGGCGTACATCGATCCGGGCGTGGGGTTCCAGCCTTACCAGGCGCGAGAGCTGGCGTTTGCGCTGGGGCTGAAGCCGACACAGATTGCCGACGCGGTGAAGTTCATGACCGGAATTTATCGCGCCTTTATCGAGACGGACGCGACGCTGATGGAGATCAATCCGTTCATCACGACGAAGGACGATAAGCTGTTCGCGCTCGACTGCAAAATCAACTTCGACGACAACGCGATGTTTCGGCATAAGGATCTGAAAGAGCTGCGCGACGTGGCCGAGGAGGATCCGCTGGAGGTGGAGGCGTCGAAGTTCGCGCTGAACTACATCAAGCTGGATGGCAACATCGCTTGCATGGTGAACGGCGCCGGCCTCGCGATGGCGACGATGGACATCATCCAGTATGCGGGCGGGATGCCGGCGAATTTTCTGGATGTGGGCGGTGGCGCGAACCAGCAGCAGATTGAGCACGCGTTTGAGATTCTGCTGTCGGACCAGAACGTGCAAGCGGTGTTCATCAATATATTTGGCGGGATTTTGCGGGTGGATACGCTGGCGCAGGGCGTGGTCGCCGCAGCTATCAAAACCAAAGTAAAAGTACCAATCGTTTTGCGGCTCGAAGGGACCAATGTCGAGGAGGGCCGCAAAATTCTGAAGGACTCGGGACTCAACTTTGTCGTTGGCAACACGATGCAGGATGCTGCGGAAAAAGTAGTCGCGGCAGCGAAAGGGGCTGCATAGAGATGTCAGTGCTCGTCAGTAAAGAAACACGCCTCATCGTGCAGGGGATCACGGGCCGCGAAGGCACGTTTCACGCCAGGGGTTGCGCGGAGTACGGGACGAAGGTGGTGGGCGGCGTGACGCCGGGCAAGGGCGGGACGATCCACGAGGGCTGGCCGGTCTTCGATACGGTGCATCAGGCCGTGGAGAAGACAGGCGCGAATGTGACGGTGATTTTTGTGCCGCCGCCTTTTGCGGCCGACGCGATTCTTGAGGCGAACGATGCGGGCGTGCCGCTGATCATCTGCATCACTGAAGGGATTCCGATCAACGACATGGTGAAGGTGTGGAACGTGCTGAAGCATTCCAGCTCGCGGCTGATCGGGCCGAATTGCCCGGGGGTGATTTCGCCGGGCAAAGCGAAGGTCGGCATCATGCCGGGACGGATCCACAAGGAAGGCTCGATCGGCATCGTTTCGCGGTCGGGGACCCTGACGTATGAGGCGGTGTATCAGCTGACGCAGCGCGGGATTGGACAGTCGACGGCGATCGGGATTGGCGGCGATCCGATCGTGGGGACGACGCATGTGGATGCGCTGCAGCTGCTGAACGAGGACCCGGGCACGGAGGCGATCATTCTGATCGGGGAGATTGGCGGAACCGCGGAAGAGACCGCGGCGGAATACGTGAAGAAGCACGTGAAGAAGCCGGTGGTGGGGTTCATCGCGGGACAGACGGCGCCTCCCGGGCGGCGGATGGGGCACGCGGGCGCGATCATCTCGGGCGGCCAGGGAACGGCGGCGGAAAAGATGAAGGCGCTGAAAGCTGCGGGGATTCACGTAGTGGAAACGCCGGCTGCGATTGGGGAGACGGTGGCGAGGGTGATTGGGAAGTAGAAAAGCAGAGTTTAGGGATTAGCGTCGCAAACTGACATGAGGGGCCTAAAGCCATCGATTGTGCCACGCAAGCAGAGGTTCCTGAAGATCCTGATCCTTTGCTTCATGCCCGTCGGGGTGATTGGAGCGGTTGGCGCGTTGGCCGGCACCCTCTGGTACTACTTCTCGGGAACCAAATACCTGATGGCGAGTTCGTCTCCCAGCGGGCGCTATCGTGCTTTAGTCACAAAGGAACGGGACCAAACCGACTGCAGTGGTTCCGGAGGCACATTTGTTGTGGCGGAGCGGAAGACAGGCTTTATTAAGTCCGGTGAAATGCCTCTGTTCTGTGTTTCGGATGAAGGTGCGAGAGACCTGAAGATTCGGTGGTCGGGACCGAATGAGTTGACCATCGATTGTCCGCAATGCGAGAACGGCACCTTTCGCTTTTACAACGGCCGCTGGGGAGACTTCTCGTTCCGGCTCGAACATTGAGCGCTGAAGGCCTGCTTTACACTGATAGGAACCGTGACGTTTTCAGGAGACAGGGGATTGAGCCAACGTACGTTCAGCATTATCAAGCCAGACGCGATGCGGAAGGGTCACACGGGCGCCATTCTTGCGGACATTGAGAAGGCGGGGTTCAGGATTGTCGCCATCAAAAAGCTGTCGATCTCGAAGCCACAGGCCGAGGGGTTCTACTACGTCCACAAAGAGCGGCCGTTCTTCGATTCGCTGACGACGTTTATGTCGTCGGGGCCGATTGTGGCGCTGGTGCTGGAAAAGGACAACGCCATCGGCGATCTGCGGAAACTGATGGGCGCGACCAATCCGGCGAATGCGGAAGAGGGGACGATCCGGAAGAGATACGCGGGATCGATTGAGGAGAATGCGATCCACGGATCGGATGCTGCGGAGACGGCGCAGTTCGAGATCGGATTTTTCTTCGCCGGACACGAGCTGGTGTGAGGGCAGTGGTCAGTGATCAGTGAACGGACCGTTCAGCTCTCGCCTGGACTTGATGCCGCACCGGACCGACTCAGCTGGTTTTCATGATCTCTAGCGTCAGCGATTCCATGCGGGACTGCACCATGCGGTCCACGTTGCCGAGCACGCGCAGATAGACGAACAGCGCGACGACCGCGAAGGCGAGCAGGATAGGGGTCGCCCACCAGTTGTGCCCGAGGAGACCGCAGGGCGCGAGAACCGCGGCACCCACGGCGAGAATTCCGAACTGCGTGAGCATACTAAGGAGGCCGTTGCCGACCGCGCCGGTCTCGCGGCGGATGCGCGCCATATTGACGCGATACGGCATGTTGATGGAAAGCAGATTGCCGGCCGCGAAGTTGGCCGGAACGGCGAAGAGCAACCAGGCAAGAGTGGCGGCGACGATGGAGGGCCCGGGCACGCCGAATCGGAAGATGACCAGCGCCGAGATCAGGGTCGCTTCCAGCAGGAAAAGCACGAGGTGGAAGAAGTTCTTGCCGAGAATGACGGTGCGCATAGGCGTGGGCGAGAGAAAGAAGAACTGGATGCCGTCGCCCTCAGCGCCGAGGTTGTTGCAAATGAGGCGGGTGAGCCCGAGGAAGGCCCAGACCATGCCGATGGGCAGCGCGTATTCGAGGCGGATGCTCGAAACTTTGCTGCCGCGCATGGCGCCGCCGAAGACGACGACCATGACCAGCGGTGCGGCCAGGTTGTAGAGCATGGGTCCGCTGCGCAGCAGATAGCGCAGGTCTTTTTCAATAACGGCCGCGATGGGGCCGGAAAAGTCGAGGAGAGCAGGGGAGCGGACTTTTGCTCGCGCCTTCGTTGACCGGCGTGGCGCTTCGCTGAGATTCTCGCCGCGACTCTCGGAGCGGAGGCGCAGAACCAGCAGGCCTCCCGCTCCCAGAACATAGACGCCGAGCCAACCCATATCTTCCGCTCCTTTGAGGGGGTGGTGCTGCATGGCCTGGAAGATGGAGTCGGCGGCGAGGCCGGGCGGGAAAACTCTCTGCACATTCCAGACACGACTGGGCAGGTGCAGGGGCTTTTGGCGCCCGATGCCGTAGAACTGGCCATGGCCCGACTGATGAAAGGCCGGGTTGAGGGCCTGCACGCCGAGAGCGAGGAAAAGGAAGATAGCGGTGACGATTTCGCGGGTGCGGCGCTGGGCCAGCCAGCGCTCGATCCAGGCGAGGATCGTGCGGGAGAGCAGGAGGTTGAAGAAGACGAAGAGCGCGAGGGTGAGCGCGGTCCAGACAAAGAGATCGGGGCGGGCGACGCTGATGCCGACGCCGATGGCTGTGGCCCACAACAGGCCGATCAGCGTTGAGGGGGCGGCGAGACCGTAGACGAGAAAGAGCACGAGCCAGGTGCCAAAGCTGACGGGATAACGCAGCAGGTGGCTGAGCTCGGGATTCTGGCCGGCAAGCGCAGGCGCGAGAGCGGCAAAGAATTGCCAGGCCAGGAAGAGCACCCAGAGGAGGACGGCGGGGGCCAGTCGAAGTCCGTGCGAGGCCCCAAAGTACGCGCCAATGCCGAGCCCGATGGAGGGACCGATGGCAATGGCGCTGAAGACAAAGAAGGTGAGGATGCGCGCGCCCAGTTCCACGCTGCCCCGCCGGGTGCGGAGACCATTGAGGAAGATGCGAGTCTGGATCCAGGCGAGCGCGGCATACTGTCTGCGGGCGAGAGGCGAGAGGAATCCCCAGCGAGAAGCGGAATTGCGGGGCGCTACGCCAGCCATGAAAGTTCCTGGACGGCTTCCTCGGGGGTTTCCGATCCTGCGCCGCTGACGATGCGGAGAAACAACTCTTCGAGCGTGAGCTTCTCTTCCGGCTGCGGGCCGGAGAGGCTGGCGGCCACACCGGCGCGAAGTTCGTCGAGCGAGCCGTTGGCGACGAGGCGGCCCTGATGGATGATGGCGACGTGGCTGCAGAGGCGCTCGACGATCTCCAGCACATGCGAGGTGAGGAAGATGGTGGCGCCACGTTCCGTCATGCGCTGGAGCATGGCTTTGAGGGTGCCGGCGGCGATGGCATCGACGCCTTCGAAGGGCTCGTCGAGGAAGAGGATCCGGGGGCCGTGGATGACGGCCGCGGCGAGAGCGAGCTTCTTCTGCATGCCGTGGGAGAAGTCGGTGACCAGCTTTTTCGGCTCGTCGGCGAGATTCATGAAGTCGAGGAGCTCTTCGGTGCGGCTGTTGGTCGTGTTGCGATCGAGGCCGTACATGCGGCCGACAAAGCGCAGGTATTCCGAGGCGGTGAGGCGGCCGAAGAGCGCGAGGCCTTCAGGGACGACACCGATCTGGCGCTTGATTTCGAGGGGGTGGGTGGCGAAGTCGAGACCCAGAAGCTCGATGTGGCCGGAGGTGGGCGCGAGCAGCCCGGTCATCATTTTGATGGTGGTGGATTTGCCGGCTCCGTTGGGCCCCAGAAAGCCGAAGAACTGACCCGCGGCGACATTGAGAGTGACGTTATCGACCGCGGTGAATGTGCCGAAGCGGCGGGTGAGGTCGCGGATGGCGATGGCGGGAGAGTCCATTGGAGGCAAGGATAGCCTGGAAGCAGGGTATAGGGTGTAGGGGACAGGGTACGGGAGCTTGCGACTGTGGGCGATTTCGCTCTGTTATTCTGATGGGCCGTTGCGGGGGGCGTTCATGAAGACTTGTTACATGGTTCTTTCTGCTCTTGCTGTTATTGCTCTTCTGGAGCCAGCACCTGGCTTCGCGCAGGAGGCGACCGCGAAGCATCCGATTGTGGTGCATGCGGCGCGGTTGTTCGATGTGGAAGCGGGAAAAATCGTCACGCCGGGCGAGGTGCTGGTGGAGGGAGAGCGGATTGTGGCGGTGGGGACGTCGGTGGAGCATCCGGCGGGCGCGGAGGTGATCGATCTGGGCGACACGACGCTGATGCCGGGGCTGATCGATGCGCACGTGCATTTGTTTTTGCATCCAGGAGCGGAGGATTTGCAGACGGTGGAGGAGTCGGTGCCGCAGCGGACGATTCTGGCAACGCTGGCGGCGAAGGCCGATCTGATGGCCGGCTTCACGGCGGAGCGCGATATGGGGACGGAGGGCGCGGGGTCGGCGGACACCGCGGTGATGCGGGCGATTAATGACGGGCTGATTCCGGGGCCGAGGCTGCGGATCAGCGGGAACGCGGTCGATCTCTTGGGTGGGCATGAGGACGCGAACCACTACAACCCCGCGCAGCATGTGCTGAGCAATGCGGATTACGCGAACAATGCGGATGAGATTGTGGCGGTGATTCGCGAGCAGCATAAGGAGGGGTCGACGTTCGTGAAGATGTACGAGACGGGCCCCGACCAGATGGTTGCGGGGGAAAGAGCGATTCCGTGCGGGGGCAATCCGATCTGCGAGGCAGTCGGGCTTGGGCCGGTGGCAGGCGATCCGGAGTTCTGGAATTTTCATTCGCCGTATCAATACACGGAGGCGCAATTAAAGGCGGGTATGGAGGAAGCGGCGCGGCTGGGGACGAATGTGGGCGTGCATGCGCAGGGCGAGCCCGGGACGCTGTATGCGGCGGAGGCGGGGGTGGCGTCGATCGACCACGCGACGCAACTGAGCGGGGAGACGATGCGGCTGATGAAGGAGAGGCACATTCCGGCGGTGCCGACGTTCACGATTTTCGAGTACTTCGCGGAACATGCTCCGTCGGCGGCCGCGGCGGCGCGGGAGCACGCGATGCTGGACTACAAGATTCATGAGTTCAAGCGGCAGGTGGCAGCGGGAGTTCCGATGGCGGTGGGATCGGATGTGGGGCCGTTTCCGCATGGAACGCAGGCGAAGGAATTCGAGCTGATGGTGCAGTACGGGATGACGCCGGTGGCGGTGCTGCAGGCGGATTATCTGAACGGCGCGCAGATTCTGACCTGGCAGAACAGCGTGGGGCAGCTGAAGGCCGGGTACTACGCGGATGTGGTGGCGGTGCCGGGGAATCCGCTGGAGGACATTACGGCGATGGAGCGGGTGGCGTTTGTGATGAAGGGTGGAGTTGTTTACCGGCAATGAACTCGAAAGCCGCACCCGCTAGCGGCGCCCTTTTGGTTTGCCGCCGCCTAAGTTGCGTGGTACAAGCTAAGTACGTTTCCCCGTCTGAGGCGTGAGCGGTTTCCCTGTCCGAAACGATTCGATCCCTATATTCAGCCCAATCCGGCATCCGAATAACGGACAGCTATGACGACTATGCCTCTGCGGGGAGCTTTCGAGCACCCGCTGCTCCGCGACTACTTTATGGACACCGCCTTCGACGAGATGTTCGATGCGGACGGGGCGATTCGTCTGCATTACCAGGCGTTGTTCAATGAACTGACGACGCTGCCGGCGGAGGAGATCCGGAGGCGGAAGCAGTCAGCGGACGCGTCGTTTCTGATGCAGGGGATCACCTTCACCGT
>PKVY01000037.1:50846-51204 GCA_003131625.1 Acidobacterium sp.
CGCAGCGCATCACGGCGCTGAACCTTTTCCTGCACGATGTTTACAACGACCAGAAGATTCTGGCGCAGGGTGTGGTGCCGCGCGAGGTGGTGTACAGCTGCCAGCAGTTCCGGCGGCAGATGCGCGGGCTGCGGGTGCCGCGCAACGTTTACGTAGCCATCGCGGGCAGCGATTTGCTGCGGCTGGAGAGCGGCGAGTTCGTGGTGCTCGAGGACAATCTGCGGGTGCCGAGCGGCGTGAGCTACATGCTGACGAATCGGCGCATCATGAAGCGCACGCTGCCGAGCCTGTTTCGCGATTACGGGGTTCGGCCCATCGATCATTATCCGCAGGCGCTGCTGGCGACGCTGCGCTCGCT
>PKVY01000003.1 GCA_003131625.1 Acidobacterium sp.
GTCGCTGCTCAAGGTGGTTTTGCGCGACCAGTTACCAGAGCAGAATGCATCACGGCCGAAACTCCTCGACCCCCCACCCAGTCGAGCACGAACCGCCAAACGAGCGAAGCTCGTGTGAGCAGCGGACTACTCACATCGAATTGCATGTTGACGGAGGCCAAGCCCTGGCCCATCCGGTTTATTTCGGCCGCTCCCAGACCAGGACGCGCTTCTGGATCTCCGGATCGACGAGACCGTGGGTTGCTGTGATGATGAGCCNNAGGCGATGAAGGTGTCGTAGTACGCGATCTTCTCGGCGTCAGTGGGTTGGTCGGGATCTTTCCAGGCCGGGCGATCGGTGTTCACGATGCTGGCGCACATGTATCCGTCGGGCTGGTACATGAGGAAGCCGCGCGGGTGCGGACCGAATTGCGTGGAGGGCTGCACCTTGCCGTCTTTCAGGGTGTCTTCGATGGAGACCAGCTTCCAGGTACCGAGGAGTTGCGTGACCGTGGGGGCGGCGGGTGTAGCGAGTGCCTTCCCACATCTGCCAAAACCGGNNCCGGGCAGATGTGGGGCACCCAAAGGGGTGGCGAGCAGGATTGCGATCAACAGGGCTTTCATGGGGAGGATTCTACGGCAGAGCGTGGTTCCAGGCTTGCTGGTCGGCATCGATGACGTGGATGAGCTTGGCGGCAATGACCTGGTCGTCGGCGAGTGAGGGATGCCAGTTGCAGGCGGTGAAGCTGAGGCCGTCGATGGGGAGGAATTGGATGTGGTGGTCTCCTTGCTGTTGGCGGGCGTGCACGACTTTTTGCGCTTCGGCTTCGATTTCGCCGTTCACCATATCGGTGGCCCAGACGATGAACAAGGCGCGGGGATTCCTGGCGCGCAGCTGCTCAAGAAACTGCGCATAGGTGGCTTCGTAATCCCGATGTAAGTCGTCTCTGGTTTTCCAGGGCTCGTTGGGGTGCAGCTTCGTGGTGAAGTCGTTGGTGCCGAGCGCAAGGACGATGACCTGTGGATGCCAGGCAGGGTCGCTGACTTTCTGTTGCTTATCGAAGAGGACATACGGGTAGGCCTGCGGCAGCGTGTCGGCTGGGGTGCCGTCGTAATTGCGCACCACGCCGCGGCCGGAGATGGCGTTGACCTGGTAGTCAGCGTCGTAGTGGGCGGCGGTGAGGGCGCCGAAGGCTTGCGTGTCGTCAGTGTTGGCCCAGACTTCGTCCTCGGTGCAAGTGTGGGTGGCGGAGAGGTTGCCGTAGCCGACGGTGTGGGAGTCGCCGATGAACTCGATTTGGCGCGGGCGGTGGGGAGGGGTGAGGGGTTTTTCATTGGCGGGGACGGCGAATCCGCCGAAGGTGTTGGGGGCGTCCTGGCTCTCGGTGGCGATGAGAATTTCGATGGTGTGGGCGGTTTGGGTTAGGCCGTCGATGGCATAGACGCCGGGGTCGGGGCTTGCCAGGGGCGCAGCGGGTTGGCCGTCGATGACGATGTGGAGGATCTGCTTGCCGGCTACGACGCGGAAGAAGACCTGGCTTCCGCGGAAGGCAGCGCGGAAGTATGTTCCGGGCCACTGGTAGACAAAGTCCGTAGCGCCGAAGTTGTTGGCGGCCGGGGAAGGCGTGGCGAGCATGCGTCCGCTGGTTGCTATGGGCAGAGGGTGCAGGGTGGGAAGGGTTGCAACTTTGTGCGCCTGAAGAGGGGCGGCGTGTGCGGCGGCGATGAGGAAGGCAGCACAAGCAAGCACGGAGAAAAGCTGGTGGAGTTGGTGGCGCAGTTGGTGACGCATCCGAATCAATATACAGGCCGGTATGCCAGCCCACTCAAGCCAAAGGCAGGCTTGCATGGGGCACCCGTCACCTGTCGCATAAAACAGGGCGGAGAAAACGAGAAGGGCAGAGGGGAGGGAAGCACTCATGATGAAAAAGAGTGGTGCACCGAAGGTCGAATCGGCATCGCGGCGGATCGACGCGAGGATTGAGGAGCTGGACGACTGGCGCGGAGCGATGCTGGGCCGGCTGCGGGCGTTGATCCTCGAAGCCGATCCTCAGGTGGTGGAGGAGTGGAAGTGGGAGATCCCGGTGTGGTCGCACGACGGGTTGATCTGCACCGGCGAGACGTACAAGAAGGCCGTCAAGCTGACCTTCGCCAAAGGCGCGTCGCTGGATGATCCGTCGTGTTTGTTCAATTCCAGTCTCGCGGGCAAGGTGCGGCGCGCGATCGATTTCCACGAAGGCGACAAGGTGAACGAGAAGGCTCTGAAGGCTCTGATTCGCGCGGCTGTGGAGTTGAACACTTCGTTGGCCTCGGGACGGCGCGCATCGTGACGAAGTCTGTTTCTGGTTGAAACCCACGTCCCCAAAACCAGGGACGTGGGGCACCCACCTTACCAGCGCTTCAGCTGCGAAAACTGAAGGAGATTGCCGCAGGTGTCGTTGAGGACGGCGATGGTGGCGTAGGTCACGTCGGTGGGCGGCATGGTGAACTCGGCGCCACGGGCCTTCATGCGCTCATAGTCGGCTTTGGCGTCGTCGGTGAAGAAATTGGCGGCGCGCTCACCTTGCTGGAACATGGCCTGCTGCCAGGTTTTGGTCGCCGGCTTGTCATTGAGGGCCAGCTGGAGCTCGGTGCCGTCCGGGTCTTCTGGCGAGGCCACGGTGAGCCAGCGATAGGGGCCCTGGCTGAAGTCGGCCTTCTTCACGAAGCCCAGCACTTCGGTATAGAAGCGCAGAGCTTTTTCCTGGTCGTCGACGTAGACGGTGGTGAGTTTGATTTTCATTTCGTCTCTCCTTTGTTGGAAATGAGGACGCCGAGGGTACGGCTTGGGGGTCGAAGAGCCCACGATGCTACGGCAAGACCAGCCGCGAAGAGAGGGGCGATCACGTGAAAACCGTAAGGGCCGTAGCCCCCGACCGCGATGTTGGATGCAACTGCGCCGGTGAGGTCGAAGAAGATGCCGGCATAGGCCCATTCCTTGAGGCGGGGAAAGCGCGGGATGAGGATGGTGATGGCTCCAGCGACCTTCCAGAAACCAAGGATGGAGACAAAGTAGGGCGGGTAGTGGAGGATGCGCACGAAGCCATCGACCACGCCGGGGACGCGCGCGAGCTGCGCGGCGCCACCGCTCATGGAAAAGGCAACGAGTATGGTCGTAATCCAATAGGCAATGGTTTTTGCGTTCATCGTCAGTCCACCTCTCCAATGACGCGTTCCAGACCTTCGAAGAATTTCTGCCAGCCGTACTTTGCGCCCTGATAATTCGGCTGCTGACTGGGAGTGAAGCCGGACTGCTCCATGCGGACGTGGGTGCCACCGTCGGCTGGAGTCAGGGTCCAGAGCACCACCCATTGCAGGCCGGATTCGCTTCCGCCCACACCCCAGCTATAGGAGAGGCGTTTCATGGGATCGACGACGAGAACCTGGCAGTCGACGACACCATCGAACTTTGGCGGCACGGGTTCGCGGCGGAACTGGAACTTGCGGCCGACCTTTGGCTCGAAATTGTTGTCCATCATCCATTGCGCGAGGAGCGGGCTCTCGGTGAGCGCGCGCCACAGCTTTTCCGGCGGGTGCGCGAAGACCCGCTCGACGACAAGGGTGCGGGGGCTCTCGGCTGGATTACTCATGGTCCATCCTTTGCAGAAGATCTTCGAGGCGGTCGAACCGTTCACGCCAGAAGGCCCCGTAGTTGTCGAGCCAGTTGATCATGGGCGCGAGCGCATCGGATTGGGCCTGATAGTGCGTTTCGCGTCCGTCGCGGCGATGGCGGACCAGCCTGGCGCGCTTCAGCACGGTCAGATGTTTGGAGACCGCAGGCTGGGAGACTCCGGCATAGCGAGTGAGGGCGTGGACGGTTTGCTCGCCCCGGCGGGTCAGCTCCTCGAAGATGGCTCTGCGGGTGGGGTCGGCGAGAGCGCGGAAGACGTAATTGGGATTGGACAGCGTCACAGGAGAACCATAACCAAACGGTTATGGTTTGTCAAGGGCGGAGCAGCACATTTTTTTGGGTTGCGGCAGTGCGGAGGAGAGTTCTTCTTTTGGATTCACCACAGAGGACACAGAGGGCACAGAGAAAAAGCACCCGGGGGAGCGGAGGTTGACGCCGGCGGCGAAGGAGACGGTACACTCCTGGAAACAGAATTTGTGCCAATCGGAGAGTTCCATGGAGAAGAAACGTTCGAGGGTCATCGTGTCGGCAATCCTTGTACTCGTTGCTGTAGCCGTGCAGCCGTGGTCGGCGTTGGGGCAGGCGGAGAAGGCTCCCTATGCGGCGATGGCTCCTCTGGATCAGTATTTGATCGCTGATGCGAATGCTGAAATCGCGCTGGCCCGCAGCGCTGCTCCGGCATCGATTGCGGACGGAGCCGAGGTGTTGGTGCTGGGACGGGATGGATACACGACTGCGGTGAAGGGCACGAACGGCTTTCTGTGCGTGGTGGAACGATCCTGGGGCGCTGGGACCGATGAGCCGGGCTTCTGGAATCCCAGGATTCGTGGCCCCATTTGCTTTAATCCGGCGGCCGCAAGGAGCTTTGTGCCGATCTACCTGATGAAGACGAAACTGGTGCTGGCAGGGAAATCGAAGGTGGAGATTGTGCAGGCGACAGGAGCTGCACTGGACAAGAAGGAGCTGCCCGCGCTGGAGCCGGGAGCGATGTGCTACATGCTGTCGAAGCAGCAGTACCTCAGCGATGCCGGCAAGAACTGGCATCCGCACCTGATGTTTTTTGTTTCGGGGGACGCGGCGAAGAGCTGGGGAGCGGATCTGCCGGGCTCGCCGGTGATGTCGGCGAATGACCCTGAAGAACGGGCGACGATTCTGATGGTCTGGGTTGGCAAATGGTCCGATGGGACGCCGGCTCCGCCGATGGGACACTGACTGCAAGCATCATGATCGTGGTCGAACGCGAGCATGTGGATATGGTTGTGATCTCGACCCACGGAGTTTCCGGATGGCGTCCGATTGTCTTTGGCTCGATAGCCGAGAAAGTTGTAAAACTGGTGCGATGCCCGCTACTCCTGCTCCGTTCCGCCAGTCCAGACAAACCTCCGCAGGCTCCTCGTGACAGTCCCAACAGTTGAAGGAAAGGAAGCGCTCACGGAATTAGCGCTCAACCTGCACTAATCGAGAAACCGCGGAGCCGGCGACCGGTAGAAGCGCCTGTAAGGTCGCCGTGGCGCGAAAGGGAGAGATGAAAATCGATTCGAAGGATTTCCGGGTAAGGCCGGGAAAGAAAGTCAAACTCAGCAAGTGGCCGACAAGTATGGACCACCTCGTTATGTCTGACGACGAGTATCGGGACCTGCTGAAAAAGCATGTAGCGGAGTTGAGTTCCCTGCAGCAGCTTCACTATGCTTCGCACCGTTACGCATTGCTTCTGATCTTTCAGGGAATGGACGGAGCCGGCAAAGATGGAGCCATCCGGCACGTTATGTCGGGTGTCAATCCTGAAGGATGCGAAGTTTTCAGCTTCAAGCAGCCGAGCGCCGAGGAACTGGATCACGATTTTCTGTGGCGTTCGACCTGTCGTCTTCCCGAACGTGGACGGATCGGCATCTTCAACCGCTCCTATTATGAGGATGTGCTGGTGGTTCGCGTGCATCCGGAGCTGCTCCGCAGCCAGGGACTTCCGGAAGAATTGCGCGACGAGAAAACTGTCTGGGAGGGCCGTTATCGTTCCATCGTCGACATGGAAAAGCACCTGCATCGCAACGGAACGCGGATCGTGAAAATATTCCTGCACCTTTCGCAGAAGGAGCAACGCAAGCGGTTCCTCGCGCGCATCGATGAACCCGATAAGAACTGGAAGTTCAGCCTTGCGGACATTCACGAGAGGAAGTACTGGAAGCAGTACATGCAGGTCTATGAAGAGTGCCTGCGCGCCACTAATACCCCTCACGCACCCTGGTACGTCGTTCCCGCGGACGGCAAAGAGAGTGCGAGGCTCATCGTTTCCCGCATCGTTCTCGATGCACTTGAAGAACTGAAAATGGCCTGGCCCAGAGCCACCCCAAAGCGGCGCGCGGAATTGCAGTCCATCCGAAAGCATCTGGCAGCTTGAAGATTCGCAGCCCCCGGCGTGTCGTCAACTGCGGCGTCGGCCCACCGGAGAAGCCGAATGGCGTTCAGTGCGCCTGGCCTGGCCGGGTTGCGAATGCCTGAAATGCTCCAAAATGTCGATTTTGGGCCGGCCCTGGCTTGGTTACCGCTCGGCCTGGCGCGCAGCCAGGTCGCCAATGACGGGCAGCTTGATCTGCTTTCCGCCAACCATGCGCGCCCGCTGCTCACCAGGTGATGAGTCGCTTCAGCATTCGGCGAGGACCCCGGATGGTGAAAGATGATCGGTAGACATTCCTGGCAGTGGGGGGCGTATTCCCGGGTTCTGGACGTATCGCCGGCAATACGGAAAGAACTGGTTTTAATGCCTGCCGGATCGGCAAACAGGTACGGGGAGCCGCTGCGCAACGTGGGAGCGCAGCAGCTCGACCCGGCTGGCGAACGCCGTGTTTAAGGTAACAGCGCCGACGCCGACAACACGAGATTGACGACTTCGATGGTCACTTTCGCGATATGTTTGCCACTGTTGAACGGCGGAGGGGGCGGCGGCAACTCACGGCTACACTTGCTGACCTTCCGATCCTGTACAAGGCCGTCATCCACCGGAGTGGTGGGCGGATCTCAGGAAAATAATTTCCATCTGAGTCCACACAAACCAGATGCGGCCAGGTTGGTGACATCCTAAGAGTGTTTTCCTCTTGACTCCACAAATCACATTCAACCTGGGAGTTTAGGAGCTTGGAGGCCACAGTCCGGGTACTAACTCCCGCAAGAGAAAAATCATCGAGGCCGCGAAAAGTGATTGGGTTAATTCATTGCGTTTTGGGTATTGACCCTTGTCGGCTGGGTTTCTCCGGGCAGAAGCACGAGAGCCTCTCGGATAGCCAAGGATACTGGCCGCTCTGATACCGAAGCGCATGGGCTGATGAATCTCATCTGGACCATGTTCAGGTTTCAAACTCTCAAGCACATACGGAGTTCGCCATGACCGAAACATGCAGTACGCCAACCGTCCGGTGCGCAATCTACACACGCTCCGCAACAGACAGCAAAGCTTCGCTGGCAGATCAGGAAGAGAGCCGCCGGGCAGCGCTGCAATCTCAGCTTTGCCGCCGGAACTTTTCCGACGCTCGTTACTTCCGTACCGTGGCTTCGTGCACCAAAAACCCAATTGCCACTTTGGCGCGAGTATTGACGCATGACGCAAGACAACGCGCGTCTACGAAAACAAACCAGAAGGGTCAGGCAATGAAATCCCCAATTCGCTCGAGGCCGCCGCTTGAGCTGCGGTCCTTTGCGAATCGCCCACAGCCATGGCCGCCGAGATGACCGACAGGCTTTCAAGAATGGAGGTGCATGGAAGAAACTGAGCCTGAGTTCTAGGAACTTGTTGAAATTCG
>PKVY01000120.1 GCA_003131625.1 Acidobacterium sp.
TATTTCAACAAGTTCCTAGAGGCAGGGTATAGGGGATAGGGTGTAGGGAACAGCGGGTAGCGTTTAGCGGATAGCGTTCAGGAAAAGCGCAGCGTTTCGTAAACGGTAATCTGTGATCAGCGAGGGCGGGGCTGAGAGCGTCGAAAGGCGCGCCATTCTTTAGCAGTAATTTCCCACATTTCACTTTCAAGGCGGCCGGAGACGAGGTTTCTCTCCTCGGTGCCCACCATGCGCATGCCGGTTTTCTCGGAGATGCGGCGCGAGGCGACGTTGGCGATAGCTTTGGGCGCGCGCAGAACGGGGAAGCCGAGCACGTCGAACCAATAATCATTGACGGCGATAACCGCTTCGGTCATGAGGCCCTGGCGGTGCCAGGGAGTCGCGAGCCAGAATCCGCGATTATCGGTTGCGCCGCGGATGAGGCCGATGGCGCCGATGACCTGGCCGGGATTTTGCTTGAGGCGCAGGGTCCAGTGCCACTCGTCGCTGCGCGCCATGGCGGGCAAAGCCTGGTCGCGATAGTAGATTAGTGCGCCATCCGGCGGATAGGGCCAGGGGACGATGGCGTTGAGGTACTTCACCACTTCCCAGTGAGAAAAGAGGATCTGCACCTGTTCGGCGTCAGCGAGCTCGAGCGGACGCAGGAGCAGGCGTTCGGTTTCGAGGGTGGGCGGCACGGGGTACAGGGTAGCGAAAAACTGCCAGCGAGACTCCCTTTAGCGAGAAACGTTTAGCAAAAGACGTTTTAGCGAAAAACTGCTGGCGAACGGATACCCCGGAACAGCGATCAGGGCTGGACGGGCTTGCTTTGTCCTGGCTTCACGTCGCCACAATCGGAACTCACGAACTTTGAGGTGATGATGGAGGTCATCGACATGCCCTGGGGGAAGTTGGGGCCGGACATTTTGACCGTGGCGTTGCCGTGCATCGCTTCCTCGCTGTCGAGCAACATCTGAACATGGACGTTGGAAGTGAAGCCCTGCTGGCTGGAGCAGTTCATGTCGAAGGTGACCTGGTGGGCATCCTGAGAGACGTTCAGAGTGGAGCAGTTGGCGCTGGCCGCCTGCTGACGCCGCTGCTGCATGTTGCGGAAGGCGTCTCGCCAACTGTCCGGAGTCATGCAGGACTGGTTCACGTGGGTCATGGATCCGCCGCCAGCGCCAGAGGGCATGTTGGGGTTGTTCGGCATGCCGGACATGTTGACAGTGACAGAGGACTGCCAGAGGCCCATTTTGATGGGCGGGGGAGCGATGGTCGGGATCTGGGCGGCGGCGAGGGCGGCGAAGGACAGCAACAGCGGAAGAAAAGCGGGGGAAAGGAGGCGGAGTTTCATGTGGGATTCCTCAGAGCGCGATAGCGACGATGAGGAGGGTTATAGCACGAGGGTCGTGTGAATATCTATGGGAACAGGCGGCGTTTATTTGGACTCGATTTTGGGTTTAATCCGGAACAAGGTGTTGGAAACAGCTCTGGACGCGGTCACGAACTCACTGTCGGCGCCCAGCGCGAGGTCCCTGGACAAGGATTCTCCGTGATCGGCCCTGCGGACGATGCCGGCTGCGGCGATGTGAAACTGGGCATGATCCTTCTTCAGTTGCGCGAACTCGGGAAGGCTGGCGAATTTAGAGCCCTCGCCGTAAATCCAGCGGCCCAGCTCACACTTTCTGTCGCTGACTGTGTCGGCGATCTTGATGCTGCCGTCCGGTTTGGCAAGGTACGCCGCCAGTTTGGATTTCCAGGCGACATGCGCCCGGATGACTTCATCGATGTTCATTGTTCCTCGGCCCGTGGCCCGGCTGTTCCGGCCACACCTCAATCCATCGGCCAGGTGAAGACAAACGTGACGTGTTTTGGCAATGGCTCGTCTGGAGACAGAGTTAGGCGGAGGCCGTCGCGCGGGCGGCCAGGGGCAGGAGGGCGGCGCCGAGAATGCCGGCATCGCCGCCAAGCTGGGCGGGAGCAACATGGGTCTTGCCGGGTTCGAAAACGCCGGGATCGCGGGGCATCGACTGGCGGTAAACGTAGCTGCCTTCTCTGAGGGTGGCAAACATGCGGGGCGCGAAGAGCGGCCAGGCGGCGGCTGCGCCTCCACCCATGATGTAGAGAGGCAGGTCGAGGGCGTTGACGAGGTGGGCGAGCGAGAGGCCGAGGGCGAGGCCAACTTCGTCGAAGACGCGGAGGGCGCGTTCATCGCCGGCGGTGGCGAACCGGGCGACCGTGGAGGCGCTGAAATGCGCGGATCCATTGCCATCGTGCGTGGCGGGGGGATCGAGGCCGAGTTCGCGGGCGCGGCGGACGATGGAGGTGGCGGAGGCATACATCTCGAGGCAACCGCGCGCGCCGCAGGGGCAGGGGATTCCGTCGGGAATGATGGGGCCGTGGCCGGATTCTCCGGCGGCGCCGCGCATGCCCTGCCAGATGCGGCCATCGAGAATGACGCCGCAGCCGACGCCGGTGCCGAGCGTGTACATGACGAGGGAATCGACGGCATGAGTGCGGCCGGCGCCGAGGTGGCACTCGCCATACGCGGCGAGGGCGGCATCGTGGCCGACCTGGACGGGGCGTTCGAGACGGCGCTCAAGTTCCGTGCGCAGATTGAGGCCGTCGAAACCGGTCAGGTTGGGCGGATGATGGAGGACACCGAGGGGCAATTCGATCGGGCCGGGACTGCCGACGCCGATGCCAAGGAGATCGCCGCGCTGCTTGTCGATAAGCTGGCGAATGGCGGCGGCCATGTCGTCGAGGACGGCATGCGGGCCTGCGCTGAGGCGAGTAGGGAGACTGACGTGGTCGAGCAGTTCGCCTGCAGGCGTGACGGCGGCGACACGGAGGTTGGTGCCTCCGAGGTCCACGCCGATAGAGAAGGATTTCATTGCGAGCGGCAACTCATAATGATACGCGAGGCCAGCAGCGGGACAGTGGCTCGAAAGTGGTGCGACAAATAGCGCAGAGGCGGCAGGCCGGGGAATCGCATATCATGGTGCGGGCGGTGCCCGGGGTGGTCCGATCCGCCTCGCGGCATTCAATGAAGGATCGATCTAAAGGATCGATCCGGGTTTCGGACAACGTTCACAGCCACAAACGAAGGAGAGAAGAATGCAACGTACGGCGAGCGCCGTCTGGCGCGGAGGTCTGAAGGATGGCAAGGGCACCATTTCCAGCCAGAGCGGTGTGTTGAAGGACACGCAGTATTCGTTTTCGACGAGGTTTGAGAACGGGATCGGGACCAATCCCGAGGAGTTGATCGCGGCGGCGCACGCGGGGTGCTTCACGATGGCGCTGAGCGCGCAGCTGGGGGAGGCGAATCTGAAGCCGGATTCACTGGAGACGACGGCGGACGTGAAGTTCGAGAAGACGGAGGGCGGATTCGCGATCACGACGATTCATCTTACGACGCGGGCGAAGGTGCCGGGGGCGAGCGCCGCGAGCTTTGAGACGGCGGCGAACAACGCGAAGAACGGCTGCCCGATTTCGAAACTGTTCAAGGGGAATACGCAGATCACGCTGGATGCGAAGCTGGTGTAGCTTCGTGTGAGCCGATGGTAAGCGCCGCGGATTGCGCGGCGCTTGCTGTCTGTGAGAACCGCCAGTAGCCGGTAGCCAATCGAGGTTGAGTTCCAGAAAGAACGTATGGAACCTGTCACGCATTTTTTGACCGGAGCTTGTCTGGGCCGCTCCGGATTCAATCGCAAGACGGCGTATGCGACGCTGGCGATGACGCTGGCGGCAGAAGCGGCGGATCTGGACGTGCTGTGGGGTTTGCGCGGGCCGGTGGCGGGGCTGCAGCATCATCGCGGCTGGACGCACACGCTGGTGGGCGCGCCGGTGGTGGCGCTGGCGACGGTGGGATTTGTGTGGGCGCTGCATCGGATCCGGCGGAAGAAGCCTGTCATTCCGCCGCTATGGGGCTGGTTGTTTTTCTGCGCGCTGATTGCGGCGCTGAGCCACATCCTGCTGGATTACACGGTGAATTACGGGGTGCGGCCGTTCTTCCCGTTCGATCCGCGGTGGCATGCGTGGAGCATCGTCTTCATCGTCGACCCGTGGATTCTTCTGGCGCTGACGCTGGCGCTGGTGATTCCCGGGATTCTGGGGCTGGCGGATCGCGAGATTGGAGCGCGGAAGAAGCCGTTTCGCGGGCGTGGATGGGCGATCGCGGGGCTGGCGTTCATGGTGCTCTGGTGGGGGCTGCGCAATGCGGAGCACGGGCACGCGCTGGAGCTGGTGCGGACGGGGAATTACACGCGGGAGCCGCTGATCCGCGCGGCGGCCGAGCCCCACATCCTGGATCCGTTCCGGTGGCGCGCGATTCTCGAGACGGAGGATTATTTTCAGACGGCAGAGGTACATACGATCGGCGATCAGGTGGAGACGGACGATTACGCGGACGTGATCTACAAGACACCGGTGACGCCGGCGGTGGAGGCGGCGAAGCAGTCTTACCTGGGGCGGGTGTATCTGGACTGGGGGAAGTGGGCGGTGGTCGAGGACCTGGGGATGGTGCGCGCGCCAGGGGCCGATGCGCCGCAACCGGGATGGCACACGGTGGAGTTCCAGGATTTGCGGTTTGGGTATCAGCCGATGGGGTCGACGGAGCCGACGCTGGGCGGCTGGGTCTACGTGGGGCCGCAAAACGAGATTGAGGGCATGTACATGCAGGGGCGGGAGCAGAAGTGAGGAAGCCGGGGGCTGGGAGCTGGGAGCCTTTTGTTGGCGGGGTGAAGCGATTGCTTGATGGGACTGCAAGTTTGGCTTGACCGCAGGGGCTGGGGTCCGCAGAATGGGAACAGACTTTGACTTTGGATCGATGAGGGAATGATGGGCGCATATCTGCTGTTGGTGCTGGCGGTTTTTAGCCGGGTGGTGCCGTTTCCGGGGATGAATTTTACGGCGGTGGGCGCGGGGCTCCTGTATTTCGGGGCGCGGCGGCCGCTGCGCGAGATGGCGCTGCCGGTGCTGGCGCTGATGGGGACGGATTATTACCTGACGGTATTTGCGTACCATTACCCGTTCCACACGAGCGCCTATCTGATTACCTGGGCGTGGTACGCGGCGGTGGTGGTGCTGGGTCGGATTTTGCTGAGTAAGCAGGTAACGGTACCGCGGGTGATCGGTGGGCCGGTGCTGGCTTCGACGTCGTTCTTCGTGATCAGCAACTATGCATTTTGGGCAATGGGCGGACCGATGTATCCGCACACAATGGCCGGGCTGGGCGCCTGCTACGTTGCGGCGCTGCCGTTCTACCGGAATGATCTGCTGTCGACGACGGTGGTTACGGTGGTGGCGTTTGGGGTTCCGGTGCTGGTGCGGAAAGTCGCGGAGCAGAGGGCGCACAAGATGGCTGCGTAACGCATCTCGAACTGAAGATGAGAGCGGCCACCTGCGGGTGGCCGCTGGTGTCTTCGCAGCAGCCTCATTGAGTCTTCCTCTTCAGGAAGCGCCACCGCATATCTTCTTCGACGGCCAGTGAGAAGCGGAACCCAATCTGACGCAGTTGCCTGATCCCGTCCTCGAAATTCACGCGCCCGCGAAGGGCGGATTCCAGGATAACAAACAAGGTACCGTTTACGGGAAGGGCGCGCGCTTTGGCTTCGGAACGACCGAGAGCATCGTCGATGAGGATCGCATCGGCTCTTCTTTCGAGTGCCAGGCTAATCGCCTCGCGCTCACCAAGGCCCAGTTTTGGCGGCAGGGTCGGGTCAATAAGAGCTGCAGCAGTTACTTCGAGCCACGAGGGAGGGTATGCAATCCAGGACCGGACTTCGGCAGGCGCACTCGTGTGGGTAAGTTCCCGAAGAACCGCTGGCGGGATCAGCACTCGGCCATAGAGATCGGGGAGAAGTTCGGAGTATCCAAGCCGGACAAGGTAATTGAGCGGGCTCGTATCCGCGACCACGAGAAGATCTCGTTCCATGCGGTTCACGATAACTCGAAATTCGCTGGAGTCCGAGGAGTGGGTGGAAAGATGTGAAACGGCGGCCGGATCCTGTCGAACCGGGCCTAGCCGGCCTTCCGCTTCTGCAACCGGTCGAAAGTGTCGATATCCTCCGCCAGATCCTGGACAGTGTAGTCGTAGATTTCGTACCTCTGAAGGAAGGGGTCAACTTCCATGCGGGTGGCGAAGCCGAGGATCTGGCGGACCTGTTCCATGGTCAGGCGGCGGTTGCGGTAAGCCGCTGCTACGGAGTCCTCAAGGAGAAGACGCGCAGGGTTACTGCCGGCGGGTACGATGTAGCCTGCGAACTCGTCCGGGATTTCGACAGTGACCTGCATGCGCTGAGAGTAGCACCTGCAGAAAGGGAAAGCCACCCACGAGTTCTCGGTGGGTGGCCTTCGATCTCCTGGGCTACTTCTGCGTCGCCAGTTGCCGGAGAACGTACTGCAGGATGCCGCCGTGCTCGAAGTAGAGGATCTCCTGGGGGGTGTCGATGCGGATCTTTGCTTCGAAGGTTTTGGTTTTGCCGGCGGCGTCGGTGGCACGGACGGCTACGGTGTGGCCGGCGGCGAATTTTGAGTCGAGGCGCGGCTTGAGTCCGACGATGTCGTAGGTTTCTTCGCCGGTGAGCGAGAGGGATTCGGCTGTCTTACCGGCTTCGAATTGCAGCGGCAGGATGCCCATGCCGACTAAGTTCGAGCGATGGATGCGCTCGAAGGATTCGGCGATGACGGCGCGGACGCCGAGGAGACGCGGGCCTTTGGCGGCCCAGTCGCGCGAGGATCCGGAGCCGTATTCTTTGCCGGCGAGGATGATGAGAGGCGTGCCGCGCTCGGCGTACTTCACCGAGGCGTCGTAAATGGACATCGGTTCGCCTTCGGGCAGGAGGCGGGTGACGCCGCCTTCCGTGCCGGGTGCGAGCTTGTTGCGCAGGCGGACGTTGGCGAAGGTGCCGCGGACCATGACTTCGTGATTGCCGCGACGCGAGCCGTAGGAGTTAAAGTCGGCAGGTTTTACGCCGTGGTCCGTGAGGTATTTTCCGGCTGGGCCGTTGAGCTTGATGGAGCCTGCGGGCGAGATGTGGTCGGTGGTGACGGAGTCGCCGAGGACGGCGAGAACGCGGGCGCCGGAGATTTCGTGGACGGGAGCGGGCTGCGCGGGCATGCCGTCGAAGTACGGGGCTTTGCGGATGTAGGTGGAGTCGCGCTCCCACTGATAGACGTCACCAGTGGGGAAGCTGAGCTTTTGCCAGTTGCTGTCGCCCTGGGTGACGGTCGCGTATTCCTTCGTATAGCTGTCGGAAGAAATGGCGGAAGCGATGACGGTGGAGACTTCCTGTTGGGAGGGCCAGATGTCGCGGAGGAAAACGGGCTGGCCGGACTTGTCTTTGCCCAGGGGCGAGCGGTCGAAGTCGTGGTCGATGCGGCCGGCGAGGGCGTAGGCGACGACGAGCGGCGGGGACATGAGGTAGTTGGCGCGAACTTCGGAGTTGATGCGGCCTTCGAAGTTGCGATTGCCACTGAGGACGGAGACGGCGACGAGCGAGTGGGCTTCGATGGCTTTCGAGATGTCGTCGGGGAGCGGGCCGGAGTTTCCGATACACGTGGTGCAGCCGTAGCCGACGGTGTTGAAGCGGAGCTTATCGAGCCATTGGGTGAGGCCGGATTTGTCGTAGTAGTCGGTGACGACGCGGGAGCCGGGGGCGAGCGAAGTTTTGACCCAGGGCGGAACGCTGAGGCCTTTCTCGACCGCTTTCTTCGCGAGCAGTCCGGCGGCGACCATGACGGAGGGGTTGGAGGTATTGGTGCAGCTGGTGATGGCGGCGATGACGATGGAGCCGTGATCGAGGTAGGGCTCGGGGTCGATACCGAAGCGCTCCTTAATGGTGTGGGCGATGTGGCCGTTGCCGTTGGTGGGTTCCGGAGACGCGTGCGTGGACTGGACATTGCCGTTGGCGGAGGCGTGACCGCCTTCCCCTTCCCAGCGAATGGCCTGGCGCTGGCCGACTTTGTCGGCGTTGGGGCCGAGGAGCGAGGGAAGCTGTTTTTTGAAGCTGGCGCCGGCTTCGCGGAGCAGGACGCGATCCTGCGGGCGTTTGGGACCGGCGACGGAGGGCTCGACCTGGGTGAGGTCGAGGGCGATGGTCTCGGAGTACTCGGCTTCGGGCGAATCGGGAGTATGAAACAGCGACTGTTCCTTGAAATACGCCTCGACGAGAGCGATCTGGTCGGCGGGGCGGCCGGTGAGGCGGAGGTAGCGGAGGGTTTCCGCGTCGACGGGGAAGAGGCCGCAGGTGGCGCCGTATTCGGGGGCCATGTTGCCGATGGTGGCGCGATCCGCAAGGGGCAGCTCGGCGATGCCGGGGCCGTAGAACTCGACGAATTTGCCGACGACGCCGAGCTTGCGGAGCATTTCGGTGACGGTGAGGACGAGGTCGGTAGCGGTTGCTCCTTCGCGGAGCTTGCCGGTGAGTTTGAAGCCGACGACCTGGGGCACGAGCATGGAGACGGGCTGGCCGAGCATGGCGGCTTCGGCCTCNNGTGTGGGAGTCGGTGCCGACGAGAGTGTCGGGATACGCCTGGGGCTTTGCGCCGCTGGTGGTGAAGACGACGCGGGCGAGGTATTCGAGGTTGACCTGGTGGCAGATGCCCATGCCGGGTGGGACGGCCGAGAAGTTGCGGAAGGCGGTTTGTCCCCACTTGAGGAAGGCGTAGCGCTCGCGATTGCGCTGGAATTCGAGGGCAGCGTTGAGGGAGTAGGCGTTGCCGGTGCCGTATTCGTCGACCTGGACGGAATGATCGATGACCAGCTCAGCGGGCTGGAGCGGGTTGATCTTTTGTGGATCGCCACCGAGGAGCTTCATCGCATCGCGCATGGCGGCGAGGTCGACCACGGCGGGGACGCCGGTGAAGTCCTGCATGAGGACGCGTGCGGGCATCCAGGAAATTTCGCGGGAGGGCTCGGCTTTAGGGTCCCATTTGGCGAGGAATTCGATGTCGCCGGCGGTGACGGATTTGCCATCCTCGTAGCGGAGAAGATTTTCGAGAAGGATGCGGAGACTGAAGGGAAGGCGATGGAGGGAGAATCCCTTTTTCCCGAGGGCGCTGAGGCGGAAGATTTCGTAGACTTTGCCGCCGACTTTCAGTTCGGACTGGCTGCCGAAGGTGTTCATGACGTTTCCTTTCGTGGTGAGAGGCGCAGGAGCCTCGCTCACGCTGCCCTGAGTGGGGCGGCGGAGCGGATCAGGGGCGGCCAATCAAACAGAAGTAAGTCTGCCGCGATCATCCACCCCATCCAGACCAAAGGCAGGTCTGATGGGGGCCCCGATCATGACGGCCACGGCGGAAGCGCCGGAGAGGCGGGGGAAACGAGATGAGAGAACTCATCGTCACCGCTGAATATTTTAGAACTTTTCGCATTGAGGGCGCCAGAGATTTGGGGTGGCGGATCGCGGGGCGAAGAGATTGTGAACATTTCTTAACACTTATGTGTTAACTATAGTTTACAAACTGTGCGCAGGCGAAGTACACTCGGGAGATTGGCGGCGGTGCTCCGGCGCGCATTCTGGCGTGCGGGATTCCTCGACCGGCGACCATCGGACAAGAAGAGAGCACGAGAAAGAGCGGGGATGAGTGCAGACGCACAACCCGGACGAAACCTGCGCGTGATGGCGGCGGACGATGACGTTGTCGTCACGCACGAGGATATCGATCGCGCGCACGATCGGGCGCGTGTGTCGGCGGCGCGGCTGGGCCGTGGCTTGCGGGCGCGGACGTGGCTGCTGTGGCTGCTGATCGGGCCGGGCATTCTGGTGATGTTGGGCGAGAACGATGGGCCCAGCATGCTGTCGTACGCGGCGACGGGCGCGAAGTTCGGAATTGGATTCTTCCTCCCGTTCGTGGTGCTGACGTTTGGGATGGCGCTGGTGGTCCAGGAAATGACGGTGCGGCTGGGCGCGGCGACGCATCGTGGACATGCGGAGCTGATCTTCGAGCGGTTCGGGCCGTTCTGGGGATGGTTCTCGATGATCGACCTGGGGATCGGCAATTTTTTGACGCTGATCACAGAGTTCATCGCCATTCGCGCGGGGCTGGGATTCTTCGGCGTTCCGCCGTGGGCTGCGGTTCTGGTGGCGCTGGCTGTGTTGTTTTCGGCGTTGCTGAGCCATCGGTACTGGACGTGGGAGCGGGTGACGCTGGCAGCTGCGGCGTTCAATTTGATTTTCATTCCGGTGGCGCTGATGGCGCATCCTCACTGGGGCGCGGTGGGACATGCGTTCTTTACCTGGAAGCCGCTGCCGGGGTTCAACCGGGACACTGTGCTGATCATTCTTTCGGATATTGGGGCCACGGTGACGCCGTGGATGCTGTTCTTCCAGCAGAGCGCGACGGTGGACAAGGGTCTGACGACGAAGGACATTCACTTCGGCCGCATCGATACAGTGCTGGGTGCTGGATTGGCGGCGGCGGCGGCGCTGGGAGCGATTGTGGCGACGGCTCCCCTGTTCGGGCGGATGAGCGCGGACAACTTTCAGGCGGCGCAGTTTGCGCAGGCTCTGGTGCCGCTGATCGGGCGATTCGGCGCGGCGCTGTTTGCGCTGGGGATGGTGGAGGCGGGCATCGTGGCGGCGATTACGATTTCGACTTCGTCGGCTTATGCGTTTGGAGAAGTGACGCAGCGGCCTCATAGTTTGAATCTGCCGATGACCGAGGGCAAGTCGTTCTATGCGGTGCTGGGCTTGTGCGCGGTGGCGGCGGCGGGGATTGTGGTGATTCCTGGATTGCCGCTGGTGTTCGTGGTGCTGGTGGTGAATGTGGTGGCGGTGCTGGCGATGCCCCCGGCTCTTGTGTTTCTGTATCTGCTGGTGAATGACAAGGAGATCATGGAGGGAGTGCCGAGCCCGGGATGGATGAATGCGCTGGCGGCGGCGGTGGTGGTGCTGTTGACGGCGGCGGGCGTTCTGTACGGGGTGAGCGTGGTTGCGCCGAATCTGTTTGCGTGGTTGGGAAGACTGTAAGGGAGCGTCGGAATGAGCGAGCACGAGCACGTGAGTTTGGCGGATACAAGCCTTGTGCTGTCGACACTGGAGCATGACCAGCTGGTGTCGGCGAAACGGGAGCCGATTCCGAGGCGGCGGCTGCGAGGCTGGCAACTGGCGCTGGTGTGGACGCTGCGTGTGTATCTGGTCTTCATGCTGGCGGTGGTGTTCTGGCAGGCGTGGACGGCGGTGCGGTGAAGGCAGTGAACAGGGAACAGGGTGCAGGGTACAGGGTGCAGGGCACGCTGGCGGTGGGTAGCCTGTGCTGGTAGTCTCGGTTGCCTGGGGAAAATCAGGGCATGAAGGTCTTGGTGATTGGTGGAGGCGGGCGCGAGCATGCGCTTTCGGCGGCGATTGGCCGTTCGGCGCGGGTGAGCGAGGTGGTGTGCGCGCCGGGGAACGGCGGGATCGCTGCGGTGGCGAAGTGCGTTCGGGCGGACCAGAAGGATATCGATGATTTGCTCCGGGTGGTGGCCGCGGAGAAGCCGGATCTGACGGTGGTGGGCCCGGAACTGCCGCTGGCGCTGGGGCTGGTGGATGCGATGCAGCAGCGGGAACTCAGGGTGTTTGGGCCGACGCGGGAAGCGGCGCTGCTGGAGACAAGCAAAGCGCATGCGAAGCGGTTCATGCAGCGGCATACGATTCCGACGGCGGCTTATGCGGTGAGCGAATCGCAGCGAGAGGCGCTGGAGACGCTGGAGATGTTTCATCTGCCGGTGGTGATCAAGGCCGATGGGCTGGCGGCGGGCAAAGGCGTGCTGATCTGCGAGCAGAAAGCAGAGGCAGAGAAGGCGATTGCGGGTTTGTTCGGCGGACAGCTGCTGGGCGAGGCCCAGCAGAGCATCGTGATCGAAGAGCTCTTGACCGGCGAAGAGCTTTCGTTCCTGGTGCTGAGCGATGGGAAGCATGCGGTTCCGCTGGTTCCGGCGCAGGATCACAAGAGGATCGGCGAAGGTGACACGGGACCGAACACGGGCGGCATGGGCGCGTACTCGACGGACACGATGCTGGATGCGCAGATGAGGGAGTGGATCCTGAGCCACATTGCGCAGAAGACAGTGGACGGCATGGCGGAGGAGGAGACGCATTTCAAGGGGGTGCTGTACTGCGGGCTGATGATGACGGCGAAGGGGCCGATGGTGCTGGAGTACAACGCACGGTTCGGCGATCCGGAGACGCAGGCGATTTTGCCGCGGATGGAAAGCGACGTGGTGGAGGCGCTGGAGGCGTGCGTGGACGGGCGGTTGCAGGAAACGGAGATTCGCTGGAAACCGGGGGCTTCGGTGTGCGTGGTGGCGGCATCGGGTGGATATCCGGGAAGCTACATGACGGGGCTGCCGATTGCGGGACTCGGAGAAGCGGCGCGGGTTCCGGGCGTGGAGATTTTTCATGCAGGGACGTCGTTCGATGGGGAGCAATATCGGACGGCCGGCGGCAGGGTGCTGGGGGTGACGGCGACGGGAGCCGATTTGCAGTCGGCTCTGGGTTCGGCGTATGAGGCGATGGGGCGGATTTCGTTTGAGGGGATGGTGTTTCGGCGGGATATTGGGCACCGGGCGGTGAAGAAGTAGAGATAGCGGATAGCGGACAGCGGATAGGAAAGACGAGCGGACAGCTGTCGCTGGTAGTTGGTAGCCGGGAGCTGGTGGCCCGTCGCTGGTAACGGACGGTACCTTGGAGTTTCTACCCCTCCCCCCTCCCCCTGGGGTGGATGGGGTGATCGCGCGCACATATTTGATTCTGTTAGCCCGGACATTTTCAGGCCCTGTGTATGTATTTGATGGGTCAATTGTTTGTGGCCTTCTATTTTGTTTTGTTATGCGTGCATGGTGGGTCGCCGATGGGCGCCGGTTATGTATTTGAATCGACAGTAGAAGTTGTCAACGCATTTGATTTCAAAATGCTTGTGCGATGGCAGGGCCGGCGATGGACTGCCGGCCCTCTGTTTTCCTGCGCCAAAGCCTTCACCACAGAGGACACAGAGGTCACAGAGAGAAACCAGAGTTCTTCTTTGTGGCGCTGCATTTTTCATCGGAGTTGGAAGGCCGGCGGTGAGCTGCCGGCCCTTCGTTTTCCTGCTGCAGCGGATTAGCTGGCGGCGGGAGTGGGTTTGCCTTCGAGGATGAGGATGGCCTGCTCGACGACGGGAGCGAGCTTTTTGAAGTCGTCGATGAGGGTGACGAAGTTGGAGTAGACCTTCGAGTCGGCAGAGAAGTTGAGGCCGTCGGCGGTGATGGCTCCCTGGGAGGCGGTGATGAGGGCCTCGACGTCGGCGACGACGGTGGAGAGGCCGGCGATGAAGGGCTGCTCGAGGGGCTTCTCGGACTTCAGGATGGCTTCAACGCGGAAGGCGAGGCCGACGATGGTTTTGACTTCGCCGGCGAACCATTTGCCGAAGTCCGCGATTTTGACGCCGATTTTCTGAAAGATGTTCATCTTGTTCCTTTGCATGCAAGAAATGGGGGCAAAAGAAAAGGCCCGCCCGGGCCAGCTCTCAACGCCGGGAATCGGCATGGAGAGGCCCTGCAGCGAGCCTGATCTTTTAAAAATTACCCCCTATTATCAGAATACCAAGTGGGGACTAAAAACCGGCCAAAATTCTTTGAGGGTATAAGGGTGGAAGTGGTTTGGAATGAGGGAGAAAACTTTAGTACCGAGCGGGAAAAGCTTGACAAATTTTCCACATTTCGGGGTTTCGCGGATTTCTGGAGATTTTGGGCGGGAAGGAAGGCGCTGCGCGCCGCTGTTTTTACGGCACGAGTTCTCGTGCCTTGACACGGCACGGTGACGAAGGTGAGTGTGGGTGGTGCTGGGTTTTGTAACGCGAAGCGGGACCTGAACAGCTATCCACATAAAGCCGCAGGGGCTAAAGCCCATACTTATTTCGGGATTTTTCGGCCCGACTGAAGTCGGGCCCTGATACGAACCTCATCGCGGCAATCTCGGGCCGTCGTTCGCTCCTGCGAACCGCGGTGATCCCCGAGCTGTGGTTCGCTCCTGCGAACCGCGGTGATCCCCGAGCGGTGGTTCGCTCCTTCGAACCGCGGCAATCTCGGGCGGTCGTTCGCTCCTTCGAACCGCGGTGATCTCGAGCTGTCGTTCGCTCCTGCGAATCGCGGTGATCCCGAGCTGTGGTTCGCTCCTGCGAATCGCGGTGATCCCGAGCTGTGGTTCGCTGCTGCGAATCGCGGTGATCCCGAGCTGTAGTTCGCTCCTGCGAGCCGCGGTAATCCCGAGCGTGTGTTCGCTGCTGCGAATCGCGGTGATCCCGAGCTGTGGTTCGCTCCTGCGTGCGCGGTTTGCAAGGTGTGGAGGCGGCAAAAGCGGGCGCTTCGCGCAATCCCGGGTCTCAAAACCGAGCCCCGGGCCAGCCTGCCATGATCATCCGCTCTCCGAGAAGCCAACCGATAACGCTGCCTCCGACAACAGACGCTCAACTCCGGACCTGAGCAGTAGGATATTCAACGGGGAACGATCATGAGCCGTGGACGAATCCTGGAAGTAGTTCTGACGATGCTCGGCGCAGTATTGCTGCTCATTGCATCTGCCGGCAAGCATCCTTACGGCTTTTACATGGCGCTCCGGCTTGTCGTCACGGTTGGCGCAGTTTATTGGGCGTGGAGAGTGTACAAGGCAGGCCAACAGGTTTGGACGTGGATATTTGTCGCGGTTGCGCTTCTTTTGAACCCGTTCTTGCCGATACGTATGCAGCGGACACAGTGGCAACCGATTGATCTGTGTCTGGGCATTTTCTTAATCGGATGGTCAGGATATTGGCTTTTTCGCAAGAGAATAAGAGAATTTGAAATAAAGAGGCTTGCGGAAAAGAAGGTGAAGGAGATTAACGGAGCGTATCAAGTCCTTTCTGACGCACAAAAGCGCCGTCTTTATAGAATTGCCGGGACAGCAGTGCTTCTGTTGATCGGTGGAAGATTTTCTACGGTGGTACCTTCGTCAGAATCCGGTTTGGATAGGATTGTTACGTCCATCATTACATCCGGCCTGGCATTTGGTTGTTTCGCATGGGCTGCATGGCTTTGGTCCCGTTCAATCAGTAAGGTCCTGTCCAAAATCGGAATTACAATTGTCGCAATGCAGGCTATAGTAGCTGGTTGTCTAATCGTATGTGCAATTCATGCCCTCAATTTCGTCAGTCTCGCAGCCATATCATCAACACCCGAGACTCAGTTGAGAACCAGTATCTCCGGCACGAGTTTCCCGCCAGTTCCAAATCAAAATAAAGCGAGTGATGCCCGTAAGGGGGCTGACACAAACGGAGTTTCGGATGCGTCGGCAGGGTGTCACCCGCCTGTGTTTTCGCAGCAGGAACTCTCCACCCTCGAACAGAAAGCTGTCAGTGGCGACGCTGCGGCGCAATGTGGCTTGGGGTTAATTTACAAAGAAGGCCAAGGCATACCCCCGGATGACACGCAAGCGGCGTTTTGGTTTCGGAAGGCGGCTGAGCAAGGCAATTCCAATGCGGAATACATGCTCGGGAATTTGTACCTCAACGGCGTAGGCGTACCCAAAGATGAAACTCAGGCTGTGTTTTGGTATCGCAAGGGGGTTGAGCAGGACGATGCCGAGGCGCAAGACGCCCTCGGGGAAATATACGACAGCGGTCGTGGCGTGAGCCGGGATTACGCTGAGGCGGCGCTTTGGTATCGCAAGGCAGCTGAGCAGGACGACTCTGACGCGCAAGACAGCCTCGGGAATTTGTACTACGAGGGGCAAGGTGTGCCCCAGGATGATGCGCAAGCGGCAACTTGGTTTCGCAAGGCTGCTGAGCAGGGTGACGCCGGGGCGCAATACCACCTCGGGGGTTTGTACTTCTGGGGCCGTGGTGTGCCCAAGGACTACGCCGAAGCCTATTTTTGGCTTGATGTAGCGGTTGCAGGCAACCTGGACGCTTTCTCCGCTGAATGGATTGCGAAGTATCGAGACGAAGCCGCGTCTCACTTGACTCCTGCCGATCTATTCCGCGTACAGAAGCGGGCGCGGAAGTGGTTTGAGGCGCATCAGGCGAAGCCACAATGATGGAAGGGTCTGTTCTGCCGGTCGGTTTGCTGGCCGCGCACAATCGATGAACCTAGATGCGAGCCGCAATCAGCTTCCTAAACAACGATCATGATTACCAAAACAGACGCCGCAGAACGGCAACTCAATACGGCAATCCGTCTATTTTTTGAGAACAGGGATCATCTGTCCTCGTATACGCTCGCCGTCGCTTCTCGGGAGGTTACAGATGGTGTGATCAAGAGCCGGCGTAGCGAACTCTACCAGCGCGAGCTTGCGCGAGTAGGTGATCCGCTGAAAGTCCTCCTTTCGCATCGGGAAGAGTTCGAGCTTCTCATCAAGCCCGAGTTCTATAAGGACTTCCTCACGCGCTACCACAAATGGCAAAACTTCCTCAAGCACGCAGACGAAGATCCTGATGCGGAAATAGAGCCATTCAAGGCGAAAGTGCTCGCGCTAGTTATTATGTTGGCGATAAAGAACTACGTTCTGCTAACGCAACACTGGACTACCGAAATGGCAACCTTTTTCACTTGGTTCGTAGTTGCGGAACCGCAGTTGCTAAAGTCTGCACCCGAAGATGTGATAGCCAACAAGGTAATCGCCCAGATGCGTAGCTATATCTCGGGTGATCCTTATGATCGCAGTACTCTGGAAACCATATATAGTGCCATGACTGAAATATGACTTGGGGCAAGGTGACCCGGGCCAGCCAGCGGCTGTAGTCGCTGCGCGACCGGAAGCAAGAGGGGCGCTGCGCGCTTTCCCACATCTGCCGAAACCGGGCAGATGTGGGGTGCCCGGCAATCGGCAGCAGAGGAGCGTTCGGGATATGCCTGCCCACTCAAGCCAACAGAAGGCTTGAATGGGCCACCCGTCCGAAATTCGCGCGACTGGACAGATCGCGGAGAAAAGTCACATCACTCGAGGGAGAGAAAGCCGCAGGGGCTGAAGCCCGCTTCCTTTTGGGGCTGTTACGGCACGACTGAAAGTCGTGCCCCTTCACGGTTCGTGGCTGGTTCAGAAAAGGCGGCGCTCCACTCAGAATGACAACGTTAAAAACAACCGCAAGGTCCTTCGCTTCGCTCAGGATGACATTCGAGGGTTAGGGGGACCGGGTCGCGCTTCGCGCGATTCCCACATCTGGCAAAGTCGGCCAGATGTGGGGCACCCGGATTTGTGGCTGGGAAAGAAACGCGAGGTGCCATTCGGCGCGTCGCCTTCGGCGACTTGCTCAGGCCAGGCTCTTCGCTGCGCTCAGAATGACAACCTTAAAAACAGACGCAGATCCTTCCTCGCTCCGCTCCTCAGGATGACAGCACTGTGACGCAGATCCTTCGTCGCTCCGCTCCTCAGGATGACAGCACTGTGACACAGATCCTTCGTCGCTCCGCTCCTCAGGATGACAGCACGGTTTCGTTAGTGGCGGAAGTGGCGGACGCCGGTGAAGATCATGGCGAGGTCGAGGCGATCGGCGGCGGCGATGACGTCCTTGTCGCGGACCGAGCCTCCGGGCTGGATGACGGCGGTGGCTCCGGCCTGGGCTACGGTTTCGAGTCCATCGGGAAAGGGAAAGAAGGCGTCGGAGGCGGCGACGCAGCCCTTGAGTGGCAGCACACCTTTCATGGCGCCGAAGCGCGCGGCGTCGACGCGGCTCATCTGGCCTGCGCCCACGCCGATGGTCTGGCCGTCGCGCGCGTAGACGATGGCGTTCGACTTGACGTGCTTGACCACTTTCCAGGCAAAGAGCAGGGCATTGAGCTCGTATTCGGTAGGCGGGCGGTTGCTGGCAACTTTCAGATCGGCGACGGACAGGCCGAGGCGGTCGGCATCCTGGAGGAGAAGGCCGCCGGAAATCTGGCGGAGGACGCGGGCGTCGTTAGCGGGCCGGACGACGACGAGGCGCAGGTTCTTCTTCGATTCGAAACGATTGAGGGCGTCGTCGCTGAAGCCGGGAGCGGCGATGGCTTCGACGAAGAGGTTAGCCATTTCCTCGGCGGTATTGCCGTTCACTTCGCGATTCAGGCCGATGACGGCGCCGAAGGCGGAGACCGGGTCGGCGATGAGGGCCTTGCGATAGGCCTCGAGCAGGTTGACGCCGGTGGCCACGCCGCAGGGATTGGTGTGCTTGATGATGGCGACGGCGGGCTCTTCGAATTCCTGGACGAGATCCCAGCAGGCGTCGAGGTCGACGAGGTTGTTGTAGCTGAGCTCCTTGCCCTGGAGCTGGTGGGCCGCGGCGATGCCGCCGCCTGAGCCGTCGCGATAGAGCGCCGCGTGCTGGTGGGGATTCTCTCCGTAGCGCAGGCTCTGGACGAGGGGGTAGGAGATGCGGAGGGTCTCAGGGAAGTGGTCGTTGAAGCGGAGAGGCTGACCGGGCATGGAAGGCTCCATGCGCTCGAGAGCATTGGCAATGGCGGTGTCGTAGATGCCGGTGGTGGCGAAGGCCTTCTGGGCGAGGCGCCAGCGGGTCTCGCGGCTGATGAGGCCGCGGTTGAGGTCCAGCTCGTCGGCCAGGGGGCCGTATTCGTCGGGCGCGGTGACGACGGCGACGTCTTCGAAGTTTTTGGCGGCGGAGCGGATGAGGGCGGGACCGCCGATGTCGATGTTCTCGATGATCTCGGCGAAGCGGGCATCGGGATTGGCGGCGGCCTTCTCAAAGGCATAGAGGTTGACGACGACCATGTCGATGGGCTCGATGCGGTTGGCGGCGGCCTGGTCGCGGTGGGCCTGATTGCCGCGCACATAGAGGATGCCGCCGTGGACTTTGGGGTGCAGCGTCTTGACGCGGCCGTCGAACATTTCGGGGAAGCTGGTGAAGTCGGCGACTTCGCGCACGGCGAGGCCGGCGTCGCGCAGGGTTTTCGCGGTGCCTCCGGTGGAAACCAGCTCGACTTTATGGCGAGCGAGACACTGCGCGAAATCCACGAGGCCGGTTTTGTCCGTCACGCTCAGCAGCGCGCGGGCGATCTTTTTGTCACTGCTCAAGGCGATTGCTCCGGGAGTTGCCCGAATGCGGGCGTTGAAAAGACGATTGTAAACAATGGCGAGACTTCCGCATGACGCGGGGAGATGAATTGGTTTGTCAGCGCGGGGCGGGAACGATAGGGTAGGACTGATAGGGTAAGACTATGGACTCCGAACCGCGCGCGGGACGGCGCTATGCCTCGCAGCCGGAAATTCTGCCGCCTGGCGCGTTGCCCGAGCCTTCGCAGGAGCCCGCGGAGCCGCGCGGGTGGTATCCGCCACCGCAGCCGGCGCCACGGACCCGGCGTCACTGGGCGTCGGCGCCGGCGACGTACACGCTGGTGGGGATCAATTGCGCGGTTTATCTGCTCACGCTGGTGCTGAGCCACAATGTAGCGGGGCCGACGTTTCAGGACCCTTTCTCGTTCGGCCTGCTTTGCAACGGGGGCTACATTTTGCAGGGCGGGGAATGGTGGCGGATCGTAACGTCGATCTTCGTGCACTTCAGCTGGTGGCACATCCTGGGGAATATGTGGTGCCTGTGGAACCTGGGTTTGCTGGGCGAGCCGTTGCTGGGCGAGTTTGGGCTGGTCGCCGCCTATTTGCTGACCGGTGTGGCGGGGAATCTGCTGAGCATTGCTTTTCACCCCCAGCCGTACGGCCAGCAGGGGGGCATTATGAGCGCGGGGGCATCGGGAGCGGTGTTCGGCCTGGCGGGGGTGCTGATTATGCTGCTGCGTTCGCCTTTGCTGCCGATACCGGCGGTGGAACTGAAGAAGCTGCGGCGCAGCGTGTGGTATTTCGCGCTGCTGAACTTTGTTATCGGAGCGGGGGTGTGGCTGGCGCACACGGTGATCCAGGTGGACAACCTGGCGCATCTGGGGGGATTTCTGAGCGGGATGGCGCTGGGAGTGCCGCTGGTGCCGCGCATTGGGGCGCCGCGGCCGAGGTTCCTGCGGCGGCGGGCGTTCGCCGTCGGGATTATGGCGTTTGCGCTGCTGCTGGTTGCCTGGGGACTGCGGGCGGCTTATGCAGTGCCGTCTCCAGGGTAAGGCTCCCCCACGGCCTGGGAGCGGAAGCTCCGAAGCTACGCTGGCTTTTTGCGCGGATTCTTACGGGCCGAAGTGGTTATCGAGTTGCTGTCGTGGCGAATTTCTTGACCATCGCCAGAAGCAGCTTTCGGTCGCTGTCATTGAGGTTCGTGGAATAACGCCGGATCTGCGTGAGGAAGCGGAGCTCGTCGTCGGAGAGTTTTTGCGACTGGAGCTGACGTCCCAGTGTGTCTTCTGCAAACAGTTGTGCAAGTGGCATTTCGAGCGCACCGGCGATCTTCGCGAGGGTGTCCAGCGAAGGAACGGTATGCCCGTTTTCAACTCTCGATAAATAGCAGCGGAGAAGCCCCGTACGCTTCTCGATATCCCCCTGGGATAAGCCTTTTGAGAGGCGATATCCTCGTATGGTAATTCCAATTTTCATAGTGTTGGCCTTATAGACCGCACTTTCCCCTGTTGACTGCAAGGCAGAATCGATTCAAGTATTGCCTGCATAGTTAACACGTTCTCAGATTCACAAGCAAGAAGTATTTTTCGGACTTTGGTAATCCGCGAAGGCACCAAAGACAGTTACTAAACGCCGAAATTGCACAATAAATCAGGCACTTGGCGACGCAGAAAAAAGACGGGCCGCGGTTGGGCGGCGTCGAGCTCCAGGGAGTCGCACGCTGAGGATGCCTGCGAGGCGGAAATGCCTCGATCGCAAGGGGCGCAGGCTACTGAAGCGGTAGCGAGACGGGGCCATCAGTGGGACTGGGGTCATCTCCTCACGGGTGTAATTGACTTGCCAGGAACTGATGCGAGCGGTGCTGCGCATCGTCGGCGTCGGCGGCGCGGTAGCCGGTGGCGTTGCCGGGGTTTTCAAAGGCGTGGCCGGCTTCGGGGTAGATTTTGAGGTCGGTGCTCTTGCCGAGGGACTGCATGGAGGCCTGGAAGGCGTGGACGTCGTCGGGGGTGATGCCGCGGTCAAGGCCGCCGAAGTTGCCGAGGACGGCGGCGTGAATCTGGCCGAGGGCGGTTTTGTCGGTGGGCAGGGAACCATAGTTGATGACCACCGCCTTCAGGTTCGAGTCGGCCACGGCGAGCTGGGCGGCGTAGCCTCCGCCCATGCACCAGCCGATGGCGCCGATGCGATGGGGGTCGACGTCAGGGCGATGCTCGAGCCAGGCGACGGCGGAGGTGAGGTCGCGCACGCCGCGATCCTGGGGCAGGCCGCGCATCAGCTCATGGGCCATGTCGGCATCGGTGGCAACTTTGCCGCGGTAGAGGTCGACGGCCAGGGCGACGTAGCCTTCGTTGGCGAAGTGCTGCGCCTGCTCCTTCACCCAGTCGTTGACGCCCCACCATTCCTGGATGACTACGACAGCGGGATGTGCGCCGGAACTGGAGGGCAGATACAGAAAGCCGTGGGCGGTGTCGTCACCGCTGGGGAAGGTGACCGGGCTTTGAGCGTGGAGGGCGATGCAGGGGAGAACGAGGCTGAGCAGAAGGAACAGGGCTGGAGTGAGAACCTTGTTTTTCATGGCGGCTCCTGAGGACAAACCATACCTGTATCGCAGAAAAGTTTGCCGGGAGGCAAGTTCCTCAGTTGCCGACAAGGGCGAAATCTCCGGCCTCGGCGCACATCCGCAATCGCGAATACGCCATCGCAACTGAGGTAGCCGGAGGTTCCGGAGCCGCATCGTGCCGCAGCCAGTTTCGTTTTCGGGTCCAGGAGATGCAGCGCAGGTCCAAGCTGCCCCGCGCTGGAGCGGCGACTCGCCTCTCTCCATCCCGCCCCGTCGCAGCAACCCGTCGCGCTGGCGCCATCGGCTGCGCCGCCGCTGGCGCGAGGCGCGGGCTCTGACGCGCATCGTCGGGCATGAGCTGGTGCGGACGGACGTTCTGGAGGTGGCTGCGGGGCTGGCGTTCTGGTCGATGCTGTCAATGGTGCCGCTGCTGATCGCAGTGGCGGCGCTGCTCTCAGTGCTGCGGATGCCGGGTTTGCTGCCGCAGCTGCTGGGGGTGCTGGCGATGCTGGTGCCTGCGGATTCTCTGACCATGGTGGAGAAGATGGTGGGGGGACTGCTGGCTCCGCATCGGGGGATGCTGTCGTTTGGGATCATCATCTATATTTGGTCGACGACGACGGGGTTTACGGCGCTGATCACGGCGCTGAACGTGGCGTATGACGTCACGACGCCGCGTTCGTGGCTGCGGGACCGGCTGCAGGGGCTGATGCTGGCCTGTACGAGCGGGGGCCTGCTGACGGTATCGCTGCTGGCGCTGCTCGCCGGGCCGGATTTTGGGCATTTTCTGGGGACGGTCATTCCGATCCCGGCGTCGCTGGAGGGAATGTGGCCGTCGATCCGGGTGGCAACGGTGTTTGTTGCGTTCGTGGTGGCACTGGAGCTGGTGTATTTTCTGGCGCCAAAGCGGAAGCAGCGGTTTACGTCGACGCTGCCGGGGGCCATTGTGGCGATCGCGCTGTGGTTTGCGGGATCGGCGGGGCTGTCGTTCTACCTGAACCACTTTGCGCATTACTCGCGGTTGTATGGGGGGATGGGCGCGGTGATCGGGCTGATGCTCTGGACTTATCTGACGGCGCTGGCGATTCTGATTGGCGCGGAGGCGAATGCCGAGCTGGCGAAGCGGCGCGATTCGCTGTTTCGCGGACACCTGAAGGCTGGCGAGCGGGAGCGGTCAGCGGCGAAGGTGGGGGCGGTGCGGGAGCGGCCGGCTGCTTAGGCGGGATGCTCGATTCACGATCGGGAGTCCTTCAAGCGGGTCCGGGATCGGTAAAGAGGTCGCTGCTTTGGGAGCGGGGCCGCTGGGATTCCCGAAATGGGCCGCTGGGGTTACGGAGGGTTGGGTACAAAACAGAATTGTGTTGAAGATGCGCCGGCTGAGGCTCTAGCTTCTTGCTGTGGGGTGAACCTGGCCGGGGGCGAATGGGGGTGGCGGTTTTTCGCGGCGGCGCGCGTCATTTCCGTATTGCCGAGAATCCGCCGAGAACCCGTCAATGAGCGCATCGGCCTGATATGGAGTGACCGTGTCAACTCTGCGAATCGGCGGGTTTGTTTTTTGTCGTTGCTTTTCTTGTTTCCTGAGGACAGAGCGAGCCGGGGGTGGCTTCCCGAAATGGGCCCATGGGGTTACGGAGGGTTGGGTACAAGGCAAAATTGTGTTGCAGATGGGACCGTCTGAGGCGCTAGCTTCTTGCTGTGGGGTGNNGGGGTGAACCTGGCCGGGGGCCAGCGGGGAGTGGCGGTTTTTCGCGGCGGCGCGCGTCATTTCCGAATATTGCCGAGAATCCGCCGAGAACCCGTCAATGAACGCATCGGCCTGTTGTCGCCAGTCGGCCGCTCGATTGTTGATCACATTGCGTTGACACACACTCGGCAACGGCCGTTCTTTTTTGGACGTGCGCTGGATGGATCTTCCTTTAAACAGATATGGCCCATTCTCCTCTTCGCCAAACGCACATAGAATGTCTCCAACGGTCCGAGGACGAGTGCAATGTCGCAATACGACGAGTTTGCCGTGAACTACCACTGGCTCTACTCGGACTATGCCTGTTCCGGCAAGCCCTACCTTGAGCAGAACGAAGACGTTCTGAAAGACGCCGGTCCAAAGGCACGCATCCTGGATTGCTCCTGTGGAATCGGAGGGTTCGCGATAGCGCTGGCCAAGCTTGGCTATGAAGTCACCGGCTCCGATGGCAGCCCGGGCATGATCGAGCAAGCGGATCTAGCCATCAGGAACGCTAGTGTGGACGTACCGCTGCAGTGCTGTACCTGGGAGGATCTGCCGGCTCACGCCAGCGGTCCCTTTGACCTGGTTTTCTGTCTTGGCAACTCCATTGGGCACACCCGCAACGGAGAAGAAATGTTGCGGTCGTTGCGGGGAATACGCGCCGTTCTGAAGAGTGGCGGCAAACTCATCGTTGACTCTCGCAACTGGGAGCAGATCTGGAAAGAGAAAGTACGTTTCACACCCTACCCGTGGAGAGAGCGCGCTGGGCAGCGGTGTTTGCCCATCTACATTTGGAACTTTCCGGAGAGGTTCGAGGACCCTCACACCATAGAAGTGCTGCTGGTCTTTGATTCTGACGGAAAAGTGTCGGTGCGATCTTACCCGATGGTCTACTATCCATTTCGCCTCGAAGAGTTGACGGAACGCCTGAGAAGTGCCGGTTTCATGAATATTCAGGACAGGTTCAGCGAAGGCCGAGAGGGTTATCGGGTGATCGCTTCGTAGAGGCCGGGGGTCGTGGGATCGGTCAAGAGGCTGCTGCGATGGGGAGCGGGGGGGTGGGCTTCCCGAAATGGGCCGATGCGGTTACCGAGGGTAGGGTACAAAACAAATTGTGTTGAAGATGCGGTCGCCCGAGGCGCACGCTTCTTGCTGTGGGGTGAACCTGGCGGGGGGGCCCGGCGGGGTGGTGGATTTTTCGCGGCGTCGAGCGTGATTTCTGCATTGTGAACAAAACAGCCAAATTGACCAAGGCCCATCAGAGAGAAAGTTCGGTTCTGCCGCTTCTATGCAATGAATGAGCCGGAATGAGCTTAGTATTTCACTTCGTATTCCGTGCGCACTTCCACAGGCTGGCCGTTGATGACCCAGGGCTTGAACTCCCATCGACTGATAGATGAGATAGCGGCAGCGGTAAGGGATGGATCGGGGCTGCTGATCGGCTCCGGATCGCGGACATGACCGTCTTTGGTGATGATGAACTCAAGCAAGACGGTCCCTGCAATGCCAGCCCGATTCGGGCTTCTCGGATAGCCCAGAGAACCTCCGACCCGATGGCTGATTATGTCGTTGCGAGTGAGGTGGACAGGCGCATCCGTGTCTGGCTTCGCATCGGCGGGCGGCGCCAGGGCCGGATCCCGCGGGTTGAGAGAATCTACTGACTGGACGCTCAGCGTGAGGAGCCTGCGCCCGTTGATCGATTCAACGAGGGAACGGGGCAGATAGCGATCCTGAGTCCGGACGAAATCGCCGTAAGCATAAGTGTGACCCACCAGGGAAGAGCTAAGAACTACGACCGGCAGCTTCGGGTCAAAGCAGACCGTGGATACGACCCGATCGATCGGCGGTGCATACGGGAAGGGCGTTGTGTGGTGGACGGTGAGTTTGCCGACAATCTTGACGCAGGGGGCCTTTACGTTTCCGAATGTGCGGGTGTCACGCTCAAAATATGTATCGCTGAGGTCCGGATCGTTTGGATCAACCAGAGGCGAGAGCAGTTCTCTGACGAAGTTAATTTCGAAGAAATGAATCGGGCCGCCGCTGGCGGTCTGTAGTTTTCTGCCGTCTGCAGTCAGCCACTCGGACTGGACAGCTGAACCACGGGTCCAGGTGCTGCGATGGACGGCAGGGGAGAGCCACCAGTAGTGAAAAGTTCCGGACTCGGCAGGTTTGCCGGCAGGATCAAAGGTTTGATAAGTGGCTGTTAACTGCCAGGGTTGCATGGTGGGATTGGTGAAGTCATAGGACCGCGCAACAGTTGCATAGAGAGACGCCGGATCTTTGATCGAGTCGGGGCTCTGAGCCAGGCAGTTGAATGCGGCTACCAATAAGCACAGGAGCAGGCGTCGCGGGAGCGGCATGGCGCGTTCAGCGTAACACGGGGGAACGTTAGGTTGGATCGTTCATCGCAGTATTCGGAACCTCGCGAAGCTCAGGATGACAGGGCGGGACGCAGAAGGCCCCGCTGCTTCGGCGGGGCGCTCGATTCGCGATGAAAGGTCCTTCGAGTCGGCGCGGGATCGGGTAGAGAAGTCACTGCGCTGGGGGAGCGGCGGCTGGGATTCCCGAAATGGGCCGGCGAGGTTACGGAGGGTTGGGTACAAAACAAATTGTGTTGACGATACGACCGTCTGAGGCTCTAGCTTCTTGCTGTGGGGTGAACCTGGCCGGGGGCCGACGGAGGTGGCGGGTTTTTCGCGGGGGCGCGCAATTTCCGTATGGCGACGACGCGGGCATGATCGGCAGGCTGTTTCCGCTGACGCATCAAGGCTAGAGCTTGCCCCAGGTATGAAGTAGTTCCAACAGCGCTAAAGCTTGCCCCAGGTATGAAGTAGTTCCAACAGCGCTTGTGTCTTCCCTTCAGCATCGCCCAGCGGCATGTTCGACAGGCAGATGACCGTGAGATGTTGTTCCGGGAAACGGGCCATATACGTTGATGTGTCTGTGTCGCCCCCGGAGTAGTCGAGCATTGGATGGCCATAACGTGACCGCCACACCAGACCAAACGCGTCATTATCCTTATCATGGTGGAATTTCTCGCGACGGTTCATGAGATCGTTGAATTTCCTGCCTGCAAGGGTCTCTGTGTACCAGTTTTTGTCCCAATCGAGCAGATCGTTCAACGTAGTGAAAACGCCGCTGCCTCCGAAGTGCGGAGATACGCGAACAAGTCGAACCCAGCCGTCACCGGGCCGGATGGCGACGCCTGCGGCGGCCAGTTCGCTGACTACTCTGGAATCGGAGCGCGAGGCATAGCCCGTTGCACGGTGTGGAATGATCTCCGTGGTGTCGTCGTCGATTTCCGTATGCGACATTCCGAGTGGAGTGAAGATCCGCTCCTTCATGAAGGAGGAGAAGGACTGGTGGCTCACCACCTCAACGATCTTCGTCAGGAGCATGTAGTTAATGTTTCGGTACGCCCATTGCGTTCCCGGAGCAAACTCCAGATGGTCGGGCCGGAGTGCGGTTGCGATCGCTTCGTCGCGCGTGAAGTAGTAGAACGTCATCCAGGGGTCTCCGCTGGCCCGGGGCAGGTCGGTGTATTCGTGCAGTCCGCTGGTCATATACACCAAATGCTCGATCCGCAGTCCAGCGCCGTACTTGGCTGCTTCCGGGATGTAGGTGGATACGGGATCGGTGAGGGCGATCTTCCGTTCGAGGATCAGGAGCGCAATCGCGGCACCGGTAAACTGCTTGGACAATGACGCGAGATGAAACGAGGTCTCCGGTGTAATCGGAATGCCGTCGTCCAGGTTCGCAAGCCCATAGCCCCGCGAGAGCGCAAAGTCACCGTCCTTAATGACTGCTACGGCGTATCCCGGGGATGCTGGTGGGCGAGCAAAGAGCCCATCGATCTCCGCCTGCTGCGACTCGTTCAGCCATGAACTCTCGCTGTGCTCAGCGGAGGCCGGAGCACGGTTCTGCGCCGCAGCAGGGCGCAGACAAAGGCCCATGGCTAAAAGACAAAGCAAGGAAAATGCGGGGCCCCGCCGATCTGGCATTTGTCGTAGAGTACGGCGTCGTGATTTATTTTGTTCCCGTTCGCACGGGGCACCGGCAATTTCGTCAGAGAGATGACCCTGTTCTGAGCGGATGGCCGGCGATGCGGACGTTGCGAAGTCGATGGAGCTTGAGCGGGTAAGGCTGCGATGCAGAAACGCCCCGCTGTGTGAGCGAGGCGTCCGTGGCTGGATCGTTAAGCGAATGCAGACTACTGAGGGGCGCCGACGGCGGGCGTTGCCGCTGTGTCGGGAGTTTCGGGGGCTTGTTTCGCGGCGAAGTAGCTCGAGGTCCACAGATCGCGATAGAAGACGCCGGTCAGCTCCGCGGCTTTGGGGCCGAAGGTGGGGCGTCCGCCTTCGAGGAAGAAGACAGCGACGATGCGTCCGTACTGCGTGTCGGCATAGGAAGCGAACCAGCCGAAGCGGGTTCCGTCGTTGGAGCAGGTACCGGTTTTGCCGAGCACCGGGAACTCATTGAAGTTGGCGCGGAGGGAGCGGGCGGTGCCGTACTTCACCGCGGCCTGCATCCCGTCCTGAATTTCGGGAAGGATATTCGCGATGTCGAGAGTCCGCTTGATGCGGGGCTGCATGCTGAGCGCTTCAGCGGGCGTGGTGGGATGCTGGAGGTAGTAGAGAGTGCCACCGTTGGCGATGGAGGCGACCAGGGCTCCGAGCTGAAGCGGGGTCATGGAGACGCCTTCGCCGAAGGAGCACATGCGGCCGACGCCGCCGAGGTTCTCAGCGATGGGCTCGTCGGGGTAAACGCCAGGCTGCTCGCCGGCGATGTTGTAGCCGGCCAGCTCGCCGAGGCCGAATTCCGTAGCGTAGTGGCGGACGCGGTCGAATCCGAGGCGGCGGCCGAGGGTTTCGAAATAGGCGTTGTTGGAATGGGCCAGAGCTTCGGTGAGGTTGAGATGATAGCTGCCACCGAGGTTAACCGGAGTGTCTTTGGTGATGATGCCTTCGTCGAGGGCCGCGAGGGCGACAGAGAGCTTAATGGTGGAGCAGGGCTCTGCGCCGCCGGAGAGCGCCAGCTTCTGGTTGACCATGGCGAGAATGCGGCCATTCGAAGGATCGATGGCGACGACGGTGCCGTTCATGTCGCCCAGGGCGTCGAGAGCAGCCTGGCGAACGACGGGATCCTCACCGGCGGTGACGTCTCCGGCGGTCAGATCGGAGTTGGCGAAAGAGCTGGCGGTGAAGCGCTCGTAATAATGATGGCGCCTGTGGCGGATATAGGCGCGGTGCACGGTCAGGCTGGCGGAGGTAAGGTGTGCGCCGGAGACGCGCTGGCTGTGCTGGAGGGTGGCGATGTGCCGGCGGGCGGTGACGGATTCATGAACGCGGGCATGAGTGCGATGAGCGGTGCGGTGCGTGGTGGTGGTCGACGCCGCAAAGAGGAGCGAAGGGGCGACCAGGGCAGCGAGCAAAAGAGGCAAAAACACACGCTTCATCAGGCAAACTCGATTTCGAAGAATCCAGACTCTCTGATTGATAGTGCCGCAGAGTGTCGTCTGGGGAAAGCTTACTTTCGGTGCTACCGCGTACCTTCGTTCATCGGCCTTCCCGAAGTGGAACTTGAATTCCCCACTTTGGGCTATTCTCGCCATTGCACTTGATCGAAACCCTGAAGACACCCCCATGGTTGCGCTGGAGGGGCACTTCAACCGCATAGCGGTATGAACTGTTCGTCTACTATAACCGGGTTCTATTATCTGTCCAGTACATTTTTCGTCCAGAAGAGATCCCTCTTTAAGGTCAGCAGTCGGGGCAAAATCGGCGGCAAGTCGATTTAGATGGCACCCTTGCGCAGGAAAGCCGGGATGTCGAGGTTCTCGCTGGGCTCCTCTATAAAGGATGGGCGTTGGGTGGCGGCGTCTTCCGGCTGATGGGCTGCTCCGACCGCGACCAGGGCGGGTTCAGCGTCCTCGTCGGGATTGGTAAAGTCTTGCGGGTCAGCGACTTCGGTGATGGCGGCTTCGGAATCGTGAACCCGGAAGGCGGAGACGAATTCGCGGGAGGAAACCGGGACCAGGATAGGCGGCGAAGGGACGAGGCGAGGCTGGGGCGCTTCGGTTTCCTCGCTGGCGAAGCGCGGCGTGGGTGGGCGCGTCTCGATCCGGGGCGCGACGGCTTCCGGGCGCAGGGCCGCACTCAGCATCTGCTCGCGGCGTTCGGGCGAGCCCTGGCGGAATCCGGTGGCGATGACGGTGATCTTGACCTCTTCGGCCATGGTTTCGTCGAGGACCGCGCCGAAGATGATGTTGGCATCCTCGTGGGCGGAGCTTTGGATGAGGGTTGAGGCCTCGTTGACTTCGCTCAGCTTGAGAGAGGCCGAGCCGGTGATGTTGATGAGGATGCCGCGGGCTCCATCGATAGCGCCGGCTTCGAGCAGCGGCGAGGCCATGGCGGCCTGAGCGGCCTCGATGGCGCGATTCGATCCAGCGCGCACGGCGGTTCCCATGACGGCGTAGCCCATGCCTGCCATGGTGGTCTTCACGTCGGCAAAGTCGCGATTGATGATGCCAGGGATGGTGATGATGTCGGAGATGCCCTGAACGCCCTGGCGGAGAACGTCGTCGGCGACGCGGAAGGACTGGAAGAAGCCCGCATCTTTGGCGACGGCGAGGAGTTTCTCGTTGGGGATGACGATCATGGTGTCGACGCTTTCGAGCAGCTCCTGCATACCGCGCTCGGCCTGGACCATGCGGCGCTTGCCTTCGAAGGCGAAGGGGCGGGTGACGACGGCGACGGTGAGCGCGCCCATTTCGCTGGCGAGGGAAGCGATGACCGGAGCGGCGCCGGTGCCGGTGCCACCGCCGAGGCCGGCGGTGACGAAGACCATGTCGGCGCCGTCGAGGGCTTCGAGGATCTTGTCGGAGTCCTCGAGCGCAGCCTTGCGGCCGACGTCGGGATTGGCGCCCGCGCCGAGGCCGCTGGTGAGTTTCGCCCCGAGCTGCAGCTTGACGGGGGCGTGGGAGAGCTGCAGCGCCTGACGGTCTGTGTTGGCGGCAATGAAGTCGACGCCTTCCATGCTGGCGGCGATCATGCGATTGACGGCGTTGCCACCGCCCCCGCCGACGCCGATGACCTTGATCTTCGCGCCGTGGAGGATTTCTTCGTGATACTGGATGCGGATTTCTTCAGGCTGGGAAATGGATTTCTTCATCGGCTTCGACTCCTCGCTTCAGATGTTTCGAACTAGACGCTTCCGGCAAAAATGGCGCGCAACTTGGCGCGCAGTCCATGGTTTTCCGCCGCACGGTTCTGGCTGGTGCGGTGGGCGTAGAGCAGGGTTCCGGTGAGAACAGAGAATTCGGGCGCGGCGAGCTCGGCGGGCATGCGCGAGAGCGGGACGGGCGAGGCCATGCGCCCCTGCACGTGCAGCAGACTCTCGGCGGTTTCGAGAAGGCCGGGGAGGCGCGCTCCGCCGCCGGTGAGCACGCAACCAGCGCCCATGGCTTCGAGCACGCCACCCTGGCGTAAATTGTCGCGCAGCATCTGGAAAAGCTCGCGGGCGCGGGGCTCGAGGATTTCGGCGATGAGGCGCTGGCGGACCACGCGCGGCTCGTAGCCGGGCAGGCCGGTGACTTCGACTTCGCTCAGCTCTCCCACCCTGGTGACGATGGCGTGGCCGTAATTGCACTTCAGCCACTCGGCTTCAGGGGCGGTGACGTGCAGGCCGACGGCGAGATCGTTGGTGAAGTGATCGCCGCCGATGGGGACGACCGAGGTGTGGGCGACGGAGCCTTCGAAGAAGACGACCAGCTCCGAAGTGGACGCGCCGATGTCGAGGAGGCAGACGCCGAGCTCGCGTTCGTCAGCCAGGAGCGTGGCTTCCGCCGCCGCCAGCGCCTCGAAGACGGTCTCGGTGACTTCGAGGCCGGCTTTGTTCACGCAGGTGATGATGCTTTGCTGCGCGCTGGCGGAGCTGGTGGCGATGTGCAGGTTGACTTCCAGCCGATTGCCGACCATCCCCACGGGGTCATGAATGCCGGGCTGCTCGTCGAGGATGAACTGCTGGGGCAGGAGGTGGAGGATTTCGCGATCCGCGGGGAGGGCGATGGAACGGGCGCGATCGACGGCGGCGCGGACATCGTCTTTGGAGATTTCGCGCAGGCGGGTGCCGAGACTGATGCCGCCGCGGCTGTTGACGCCACGAATGTGGGGTCCGCCCACTGCGACGACGAAGCGTTCGATGACGGCCTGCGCGGAGTTTTCTGCCATGACCGCCGCGCGATCGATGGCCACGGACGCGGGCGCGAGGTCGGAGATGAGTCCCTTGCGCATGCCGGCGGCGTCACAGATGCCATGGCCGCGATAACGCAGCGCACCCTCGTGCACCTCAGCGATGAGCACGCGGATTTTCGAACTGCCCGCGTCGAGGACGGCGATGATGTTGTCCTGCTGTCTCATGCGGCCCATGCCCTGGTGTGGGGTGGCAATCCGTGCGTTTTGACGGGCGGCGTGTGGTGAGCGGGTTTGGCTTTGTGCGTGGTGGCGTGCTGCGGCGGAGGGGTGTGGGTGGGTTGCTTCGGCGCTGTCTGGACCGGCCGGGACGCTGGTTGGGTCGCGGGGTTGGTCGCGGGTTTGAGCGTGGGGTTGGGTGCGGCGCTCGGGGCCGGATCTCCGGCCATCTTCAGGACCACTTCATGGTCGTAGCGCAGGTCAACGGAGGCAAGCTTCGGATACTGCTGCTGCCACTGCGCGATGTGCGCCTGGTAGTTGCGCCAGCGGGCGAGGAAGTCTTCCTGCCCGAAGTGCAGGAGCAGGTCGGATCCGTTCGCCGGGACCGTGGCGCGGACGTCATCGGGGTCGGAGAGATCGACTTCGCTGAGCTGCGCGGAAATATGTTCGCCGGTCGAATCCAGGTCGGCGATGAATTTCTGGTAGATGTGCATGCGCGCGCTGCGGATCGACAGCGGATCGGCGGGAGCGATGCCGCTGACAACAGGGAAGGAGTAATGGCGGGCGGACATCTGGCGCGGCGTCATGGTGAGGATCACGCCATCGGCGTCAGCCAGCTCGATGCGGCCGCGCACCTGCACAAAGGCGATGGGGGTGCGTTCGGTAATAGCGACGCGCAGCTGATTGGGCAGAAGGCGCATGACGGTAGCCTGCCGGACCCAGGGGATTTGCTCGAGGGCGATGCGGCGTTGCGACAGGGGCACGAAGAAGAGATTGCGTCCGATGTCGGAACCGAAGACGGATAGGAGCTCGGCGCGGCTCAGCTGGCTGTTGCCGAGGGTCTGGATGGAGGCGGAGGAATCGATGCGGAAGCGCGGGTCGTGGTCAGCGAAGTTGCGGGTGGCGACCAGAAGAGCGGCGATGATGCCGAGGGCGGCGGCGACGGCAGCGGCGAAGGCCAGCCTCCCCCAGGGGGAACGAGCCCAGGCGGGGAGCAGGCCGCGACGGACGGGAACACGGCGGCGGGCGCGGAGAAAGGGCTCTTCCGCGTCGTCGTCGTCGGCGGCACGCGGTCGCGAGAAGCGCGCGTCGAAACCCCGAGCGGCCGGCGGACGATCAAGATCAGCCGGTGGCTCGTCGAGAATCGTCGCGCCACTATTCAGGTTGTTTTTTGCCACGCCCGAGCAAGGTCGTGAGAATCGCCGCTTTGACTATAGCGTGGCGAGCCCTGTGGATTGGCAGGGAAATGCAATG
>PKVY01000019.1 GCA_003131625.1 Acidobacterium sp.
TCCGGACCTGGCGGGGTTGGCGGGATTGCGTCGCGCAGGACCCGGCACACGTGTGATTCTAGCACTCGCCGCCCGCCCGCTTTTATCTCTGCACCCTGTACCCTGCACGCTGCACCCTGCTTTTCTGCGACAATACGTCTTTGCCCCGAGGAGTCCTCTTTTGTCCCTTACCCTTCGCCCCCGTGTGCCCCAACGCGCCAAAATCTCAGCCCTCGGAACCTGGACGCCTCCCCGCCTCCTCACCAACGCAGACCTCGAAAAAATGGTCGACACCTCGGACGAGTGGATCACCTCCCGCGTCGGCATCAAAGAGCGCCACATCGTCGAGCCCGGCATGGCCACCAGCCACATGGCCGTCGAAGCCGCCCGCCGCTGTCTCGCCGAACGCGGCATCGATCCCTCCGAAGTCGAAGTCGTCATCGTCGGCACCGTCACCCCCGACATGCTCTTCCCCGCCACCGCCTGCCTCGTTCAGGATCGCCTCGGCGCCAAGGGCGCCTGGGGCTTCGACCTCTCCGCCGCCTGTTCCGGATTCGTCTACGCCCTCCAGATGGGCTGCAAACTCATCGAGTCCGGCGCGCAGAAAAAAGTCCTCGTCATCGGCGCGGACACCATGTCCTCCATCATCGACTACACCGACCGCGCCACCTGCGTGCTCTTCGGAGACGGCGCCGGCGCAGTCCTCCTCGAACCCGCCGCTGACGGCGAGTACGGCATGATCGACTTCCATCACGAAATCGACGGCTCCGGCGCCTGCGCCCTCTTCATGCCCGGCGGAGGCAGCCTGCATCCGCCCTCCCACGAAACCATCGACAAGAAGATGCACTACGTCCATCAGGACGGCCAGGCCGTCTACAAATTCGCCGTCCGCAAAATGGTCGAAGCCGCCGAGACCGTCCTCACCCGCAACGGAGTCACCAGCGCCGACCTCGGCTGCTTCATCGCCCACCAGGCCAATCGCCGCATCATCACCGGCACTGCCGACCGCCTCGGCCTTCCCGATGACAAAGTCATCATCAACATCGACCGCTTCGGCAACACCACCTGCGGCACCATTCCCCTTGCTATGGAAACCGCCCGCCAGGAAGGCCATCTCAAAAAGGGCGACCTCATCCTCATCGCCAGCGTCGGCGCAGGATTCACCGTCGGCGCAGCCCTGATGCGCTGGGAAATCTGATCCGCGGCAAACCCTAATCCCTAATCCCTAATCCCTGCCTTCAGCTTCTCGCCCCCACCACCACCAGCCCAATCCCGCCAATCAGCGCCACCGTGCTCAGGATCGGCGAGATCGGCACCGTCCTCGTCTGTTTGTGCTGGATCTGCACCGGACCCATATCCACATCCTTCTTTTCGCGCGTGTAACGGAAGCCGCCCACGGCGAATCCAATCACACCCACAACAATCAAAAGTATTCCGACAAGAGTTGCTGCTTTCAATGCGTTCCTCTTTCTTTCAGAATTTCTGCTCCGAAAGGAACTACGCGGTCCCTGCCGAGTCCATGTGTCCGCACAGGCCGCAGTCCTCCCTTCCGAGTGAGATGCGGCAAGGAAACTCGGCATCTCCGCTGCGTCTGAACAAAAAGGCGCAGGGATACCCCTGACGGACCGTAGCCGCCCATAAAAATAGGGCCCGGAGCTTCGAGGACCGCGGGCCCTTCCTTAGGAATTGCTGTTGTGAAGGGAACGCTGTTGTGAGCTTTCGCTTCGAAAAGGAGTCTACCGGCCGTCCTGCGGCCTGACTGTGCAATATTGCTCACTCTGGTCAAAATGGCTCGAAGAGCCACCCGCTCTCGCTCTGGCCATCGCACAAAAGTAATATGGAGGGAGCCCCCCACCCCCCCTCCCCCTCCCACCCCTGACGGTGTGCAGGTATTTGATTCCATGGGGCCGCGTTTTTTTGAGCGAGGGCCATGCATTTGATTCTGCAATAGGTTGCGGCTTTCTATTTTGTTTTCAAATGCGTAGGATGCGTCTCGGGAATGGGCAGCGGCTATGTATTTGGATCGAAAGTGGAAGTCGTCAACGCATTTGATTCGAAAATACTTAGCTGGGGGATGAGCGACAGCCAGCGGAAAGGCTGTCCGTAAAAGACGAGTGAGAAACGAGCGCAAAGCGAGGGAGAAGCGAGCGATCAGGCGGTCAGCGGAGGAGCGGTTGGCGAAAAGACGGCCTTCCTGTCGCGCGGCGTTGAGCATCGATTGGGGCATGGCGGTCTCCTCCTCGAAAACAGAAAAGCCTGCCGGGTAGGCAGGCTTTTTCTTTTTTTACTCTATAAGTTCAGAATATCAGATTGAGAGAATAAACCGGCCAAATATGATTGAGGGTATAAGGGTGTAAGTGGCGTGGAATGTTGGGTTATTACTTTGGATTTTTGCACGGGGGCTTGACAGATCTGTGGATTTCTTCCGGTTTAGGGGGAAGGGCGAAATTGAGGGAGCCCTTTACACGCGCGCGCGGCCCCGGACGCGAGTTCTTTGCTGCAGACGTAAGGACACGGAATTGTAGAGCTCATCTTCGAACGCTTCGAGGGTCACGGCGACGGCATAGTCCTGCCGCTCAATGTCAATCGGGGCCCACTTTCTTTGTGACCGCACGAGGAGCCAATATGTATCGCCGTAGCGGGCCGCGCCCCGTTCAAATTCAAAGCAGCCGACCTGCAGCGTGCTGGTGTCCCGTCGGTACGCTTCCCTCATCGGTCGCCGTTTGGGTTCGAACTGGATGTTATACGGCGCCGGAATTGCGTCGTCTGCGTCTTCGTCAGGTGCAACCGCTTCAAACGCCCTGATGACTTCGGGCAGAGTCTTGCCTCTGATCATTTGGAAATTCATTACAACGCCCAAGTAATCCATCCTGCGGCGCCGGACAGGTGGGTCAAATGCCAGGACAACCCGAATCCTCTTCTTTCCGTGAGCCCCTACGAACTCCTGCGTGATGGGGACGGCGTAGACAGCGAATGTGTCGATTCCGATTGTCCCTTCCGCAACCATCGTGACACGACGGTTTGAGGATGTGAGCGCGTTCTCGGAGGAGACTCGGCCGTACCCGGCTACTCGAAACACGGCGTCTTTGTTGCCCGGGAAAAGAGCTGTTATTTCTGGGGGACGTTAGCTGCGGATGCGAGGACGGCGCGCACGAGATTAGGGTCGGGATCGCGATTCAGGAGGATCTGCAGTTGATCCCACAAAAGAGCTGCGGTCCGGGCGACGAGCGGTGCCGCGAGGCTTGTTCCCACGTCGAATCGGAAAAGCTGCTCAAGCGGCTTATGCGACAGCGACATGACGGAGGTCCCTGCTTCCTTGCCGATCCTCCGTTGATTCCCTGTTCCAACAAAAACCGCGTTGCCGCCGTAGTCGATGAACTCAGGCTTGATTGCTCCGTTTACGCCGTGACCACAACGGGTAAACGGGGACGGGTGGTCCTTCCGAGCTACGGCCCTGACGATGTCGTTAGCCGGGGTTCCATGTCTGAGCGCGACCACATCGTGCTCCGCCAGCGAACCCACTGTCACTGCGATCGCCGCGGTCGAGGGATCGTTTAGACTGGCGGATTCAAACAAAAGGTGGTTCGGGTAGTTCCTGAGGAGCGCCTCGGCGTCGTGGGTTCCCAGCCCGAATATTTCCAGGAGGTTTCCCGCTGAGATGACCAGCACAACCTTGAGCTTCCTGGCCAGAATGTCCATCGATTCGGCCCACACCGTCTGTCGATCTACTCCGTTTGTGCGCGCTGGATAGGCGGTGCCGACTGATAGGTTAAAAACTCGGCAATTGTGAGGCGCCTTGTAGAACTGCATGATGGCCGCCTCAATCTGGTTTATAACGAGCCTTTCGTCATCGAATTGGTTGTTCGCATCCAGGACCCTTACACTGAACAACCGAATGGTAGATGCGAATACGCCCGTCGAGTAGCATGCCCGGACGCTTCCAAATACCGCGAGACCGCCGACCATCGTTCCGTGCCCATGTTCATCCGCTGCGCTGGTTGTGGATGACATCTCTGACGAAACCTCGGCTACGTTCTGCGCCAGAAGCGGGTGGCTTGATGCCAAGCCGCTGTCAACGATGCAGAGCCTTGGCCCGTTTGGGTCCGGGGTTGGGATCGGTAGAAAGTCCCGAATCGTAACGTTTCTCACTTCGGCTAAGTTGAGTTCCGGAGTCGGAGGCAGGTCGACCTCGGCAATTACGGACAGGTCGAGCAGTTGCGAGAGAAGCGCTCCCGAAACCCTCACTCGGGCGAGGCATAAGTGATCGCCGACGAATTGGTCCAAGACGGCACCTGGTCTTTGCGCGTCAGGTTGGAGCAGCTCACGGAGTTCCTGCAGAGACGCCATCGCGAGGTCGCGCGTGCCGGGATGCCAGAGTTCAATGTCCAGCACATATGTCTGGTCCGGCCGAATAGCCTCTCCGCTATTCCCGATCAGGCCTCCCAGGCGGAGTCCAATCCGGTCTTCGCGCGCCCAGAGCTTTAGTCCTTCGGGGTCGATATATTCGAAGACATCCCATTTTGTGCTCTTGTAGCGCTCGCCAGTCCTTTGGTTAAGCTGTGGACCGCGAACGTAATCTGCGATGGCTGCCTGGAATTCTCTTAAATCAACTTCGTCTCGAAACGCGATGACCGCTCGGTCCGGCTCTATGCTGACCGGGATGATATTGACTTCTCCCAGGCGTTCAGAAATTACGTCGACCAACGCGCCCTTTGCAAGGGGGATGCGGAAGATTAGGTGAGGCTGGATGTTAGGTGCGACGGCTTGCGCCGCGCCAATCTGCTGTTCGAGTTCAGTGAGCTTAGCGGAGAGAGTTGGCCCGAACGCGCCTCGCACTCGCGGCGGCGGGGGCGATGGTGGAGCAGGGCGTCGGCGGCGGTCGAATTGTCGGTCCTCCGCAACAATCTGTAAATGAGGATGGCGGTGGACGATGTTTGTAGTTGCCATAGCTGGGAGACTCTAATTAGTGGCTTCCCAGCTTAAAGCCATCTGTAGGCTGAGGCGTTCCTTCTGCAATCGAACAGCCTGTTCCAGGATGCCGCTGTCAACACATTTGGCACCGCTCAAAAGACAGATCTTCGAGGCGTCCTGTGCTACTCGCTTTACGTCTGCATGGGAAGACCCGTGCAACAGGTTTGCGGAGGCTTCCCAATCGATATCCGATGTTCCGATTTGACGAAGATGACGCTTGAGCAGTTCCTCAATCTGAGCTACCGAGGGAGCCGGGAACACGATAACCTCATCGAACCGCCTCCACAATGCCGGATCAAGCATTCTTTCGTGGTTCGTGGCTGCGATGGTTAAGGCGTCGCCGCGTTGGCTGTCGAGCATCTGCAGGAACGCGTTCACGACCCGCTTCAGCTCGCCGTGCTCCTCCGCATCATCTCGCTTCTTACCGATTGCGTCGAATTCGTCGAAGAGTAGCACCATGGGGCGTGAGGCCGCGAAATCGAACACGCGCCTCAGGTTTGCGGCCGTTTCTCCCAAGTAAGAAGATATGACGGCATCGAAGCGAACCAGCACGAGCGGGAGGTACAGTTCCTTGGCCAGCGCCTCTGCGGCCATGGTTTTTCCGCAACCAGGAGGGCCACAGAACAGGACTTTTCGCAATGGGCTTAGGCCGAAGCTCATCAAGACGTCTCGTCTGCGCTGTTCGTCGACGATCCGTTCCAGCGAATATCTCACCGGGTCGTTGACGACCATCTCGCTCAATGAGACCGTAGGGTCGAAGAGCTCAAGTAATAAGGTGCCCTTCTCCTTGTCGCGCGGCAGATCGGCACCGGAGGGGCGAAAAAGGGTCAACGTCTCGACCTTGGGCGAGGAGCTCCCGTTGCTAGAAATCCGTTCCAAATCGTCGGCGAGCTGGTGATGTCGCTTGCGTCGCTCTTCCTCGATATATTCGTCAAGCACTGCGCGGAACTGCTGAGCGTCGCCTTGCGCGTGCGCCATGACGAGCTTTCTGATCGCGCTACCGGCAGTCACGGTCTTTTCTCTCGTGTTTCGCGGCTTGGAGGCCATCGTATCGCTCTATAGGTTATCAAGCGACCGAACGTCGCTGTGATTGCAGCACATGTGGTGCAAATCTGGCAAGAGTAGAGCCGGCCTTGTGTTGATTCAAGTGTTGGTTGGAATCACTGATGATACCCCTCTCAGGGCCTGTCCGATCATGCTTTTTTGCCTCAGGGTGCGGTGCCTCCGTTGGAGCAGGGAGAGCGCAGGAGGGGCATCTCGTGCTTGATTTCCTGCTCCGCACCGTGATGTGGCTGCTCGGTGATCGGCGGTCGAGGCTGTAGTCGCTCCGCTCAAGCCCTGAGCCCTGTGCTCGGAGCTTTTTGCCCCTCACCAACGTCTGGTTCGATGTCAGCCGTCATCGCGCAGTACCATAGTCGTGAGGTTGGGAATGAGTTCCTGGAAGTCTCGTCGCAGGCTGGTCTGCGTCTTCGGAAGCTGCGTCGCGCTGCTCGCCTTCTTCAGCTGCTTGTCCAGCTGTGGGAAATTCTTCCCTCCGCTCACCAGCGGGGGTGGAGGAAGCAGCGGCGGTGGCGGCACCACGTCCGGCGACTACCTGTTTGCCGGCAACCTGGGAACGAATCCGCTGAGCATCGCCGGGTTCACCATCGCCAGCAGCGCCGTGAGCGCCACTTCGGGAGCGCCGTGGTCGGTGGCCCTGGAACCGACGTCGCTGGCCGTGACGCCCAGCGACAGCTACTTGTATATGGGCAGCGCTGCCGGCGGCATCTACGTCTACACGATCGGATCGAGCGGCGGCCTCACCATCGGGAATGGTGGAGCGCCGGTGGCCACCGGAGTCGCGCCCGCGGTGCTGCGCGTCGACCCCAGCGGGAAATGGCTGCTCGGCGCCGACGCCTTCGCCGGAGAAGCCTACGTCTTCGCAATTGGCAGCGGCGGCGTCCTGACCTCCATCAGCTCTTCGGTCGTCACGCTGAACGCCACCGTTCCGGCGACCGATCTTGAAATCACACCGACCGGCAACTATGTCTTCGTCGCCGACGGCACCGCTGGAATCTACACGCTGAGCTTCAACTCGAGCAACGGCGCTCTGGCTCAGGTCAACAGCCCGCTCAACCCCAAGCAGAACGGCGACGCTGACTACGGCATGGCCATCGCGCCTTCCGGCAATTTCCTGTTCGCCGCCGAAACCGGCATCGGCGCTGTCCGTGTCTTATCGATTTCCTCCAGCGGCGTCCTCGCGGAAGCTGCCGGTTCACCGGTCTCGACGGGAACCGGGCCTTTCGCCGTCCTGGTCGACTCGACCGGCAGCTACCTCTATGTGGCCAATCGGACTCCAGGCACGATCAGCGCCTTCCTGCTCACGAACAGTGGCGCTCTGACTGCGATTGCCGGCTCGCCCTTCACCACGGGCTCTCTTCCTGTAGCCATGGTGGAGGACAAGAGCGACAGCTACATCGCTGTCCTCTGCGCCGGAGGCAATCCCGATCTGCAAGTCTTCAAGTTCAACGCGAGCACGGCAGGAGCGCTGCAGAGTTTCGCCACGGCTAAGACCGGAACCGATCCAACCGAGGCTTCGAGCCTCGTCGCCACGCATTAGGCGGCTGCTGCACGCGCCGGGACCGTGTCAGTCCGCCTGCAGCCTGCAGCCTGCAGCCTGTACCCTGTTCCCTGTACCCTGTTCCCTGGAAAATGACCGATCCCAAACTACCCGATCACCCCAAACTTCAGAATCGGCTCGCTTCGAAGCTGGACCTGAAACAGCCGCGCCCCCAGAGCCACGCAAAGAAGATGGCCGCGCTGCTGGCCGCCATCCACGCCCAGGAAGACGAGATCAGAACCGGTGGCGGAGCGAAGGCCATCGAAGCCCAGCACGGCAAACAGCGCCTGACGGCTCGGGAACGGCTCGACCTGCTGCTCGATCCGGGAACGCAATTCTTCGAGCTGGGCCTCTTTGCCGCCTTCGGCATGTATGAAGAATGGGGTGGCGCGCCGGCTGCCGGGGTCGTTACGGGCCTCGGAACCGTCGCTGGCCGGCTGTGCATGATTGTCGCCAACGATGCCACGGTGAAAGCCGGCGCATTCTTCCCGATGACGGCGAAGAAGGTTCTCCGCGCGCAGCACATCGCCATGGAGAACCGCATCCCGACTCTTTACCTGGTCGATTCGTCTGGAATCTTTCTGCCGCTGCAGGAGGACGTTTTTCCCGATCAGGATGATTTTGGCCGCATCTTCCGCAACAACGCTGTGATGTCGGCGTCGGGCATTCCGCAGATTACGGCCATTATGGGGATGTGTGTGGCCGGCGGCGCCTATTTGCCGGTCATGACGGACCAGGTTCTGATGACGGAGGGCAGCGGGCTTTTTCTCGCCGGTCCGGCGCTGGTCCAGGCCGCCATTGGACAGAAATATTCAGCGGAAGAACTGGGCGGTGCGACCATGCACGCCGAAATTTCCGGCACGGTGGATTTCAAGGAGCCGAACGACCACCTCTGCATCGCCCGGTTGCGCTCGCTGGTATCGAAATGGGGTCATTCGGCGCATGCGCCGTTCGATCGCGCTGCGTTCGATGCGGATAACGACGGACCGCGCTTCCCTGCCAGCGAGCTGCATGCGCTGCTCGATCCGGACCCGGCAAAGGCCGCTGTGAACAGCTACGACATGCACGACGTGATCGCACGCATCGTGGACCGCAGCGAGTTCGATGAGTATCGGCCTGGCTACGGACGCACTTTGCTGTGCGGCTATGCGCGGATCGGCGGCACCGCTGTCGGCATCGTGGCGAACCAGAAGCTGCCGCAGCCGCAGACCAGCCACTCCGGCGAAAAGCGCCTCGAGTTCGGCGGTGTGATTTATGCCGAAAGCGCCGACAAAGCCGCGCGCTTCATCATGGACTGCAACCAGAACCTGATCCCTCTGATTTTTTTGCACGACGTGAACGGCTTCATGGTGGGCCGCGATGCGGAGTGGAGCGGGATCATCCGTTCCGGGGCCAAGATGGTCACCGCCGTCGCTAATTCCGTCGTCCCCAAGATTTCCGTCATCGTCGGCGGATCCTTTGGAGCGGGGAACTACGCCATGTGCGGCAAGGCTTACGACCCGCGCTTCATTTTCGCGTGGCCTACGGCCCGCTATGCCGTCATGAGCGGGGATTCGGCGGCGAGCACGCTGGTCGAGATTCGCATCCGCCAGCTGGAGCGCGGCGGGAAACAGCTGAGCGACGAGGAAAAGCAGGAGCTGGTCGCCTCCATCAAGGCCACCTACGAGGCCCAGACCGATTGCCGGTATGCCGCGGCGCGCCTGTGGGTCGATGCCATCATCGACCCGGCCCAGACCCGCGACGCTCTGCTGCTGGCGCTGGAGGCCGTCTCCCTTAATCCGGACGTCCCCAGGTTCAATCCGGGCATACTCCAGACGTAACCGCGCCCGGCCAGATTGGCCTCTTTTTCTTGTTATTTGGGGAGTATTCTTGAAACCATGGCTTCATCTTCCGCCGCGACGGCACGCAGGAAGCGCGGGGGACCGAAAACCTCCACCGGCGGCGGCTGGAAAATGTGGTGGCCGCTGCTGCTCGGCATTGCCATTACGCCGTTTACGATACGCCTTGCCGGCATTCTGACTCTCGAAGGCCCGAAGGCCTTCGCCCTCCTCTATCCCTGGGTCGACGTTCTACGCAGCCGCGTCCTGCACACGCCCGCGGACCTCGTTGGCCATGCGTACCAGAAGATGATGTATCTCCAGTTCCCTCTCTACGGCCTGCTCATGACCGTGACTTTCCGGGCCGGCAGGCATCTCCGAGCTTTCATCATCGGACTCAGCGTGCACTTTACTGGCCTGATTCTGGTCATCGTCCTCGCGTATCTCGGACAATTCCCGCAATGATCGGCCCCGGAAAGCGAATCCCAAAATGACGTGGCATCGGATACTCGCCCGCATGCTCGTCACCCAGCTCCGGCTCCGCTTTCTCGTTGCGCTTCTCGCTCTTGTTCTCCTCTGCACCGCGCTCACGCTTCTCTTCCTCATCGCGTGGCATCGCCGCGGAGACACGTACGCGCTCGCCCTCGGCGCGCTGCTCAGCTTCTTTGCCTCGGTGATCACCGCCATGGTCACGCTCACGTATCTGCACGTCTCGCGGCGGTCTCTTGCCGCAGCCGAGGCCGCCATCGCCCTGCAGCGCGAGCAGTGGGAGGCTCGCCTCACCGTGCAGCCGCGGTTCTGGATGGGCATCCGTTCCGAAACCACCGACCGCTTCGCTCACCGGCCGCTCACCGTCACTTACCGTCGCGACCGCGCGGAGAACGGCCAGCACTACTACGACTCCGTCACCTGGCCGCAGTTCGTCGTCGATGTCTGGAATGACGCGGAGCGCTCTTTCCGTCTCGCGGGCTATCGTCTCTGGGTCCGCGATGAGGATCACATTGCTATCGAGCGTCCGCTCTCCGGGTTCGTGGTGCCGCCCAACGAGCTGCGCTCCTTTGCCGTGACCCAGGAGCTGATCGCGCTCACCGTCCGGCAAAGGCAATTCCAGGAACGATATGAGCGCCCTCCCTGCGAGGAAAGCGTCATCGGCCTGCGTCTCCACTACTCCGACTGGCGCGATGACAATCGTTCCAGCCGCGACGACTACTATCTGCTCCTCACCCCGCCACTTTCGAAGGAGTTATGCATCCAACGGGTCGAGCGTCATGCCTGAGATCGTCCTCCGTCGATCAGATCGTTCTTTCTTCGTCCTGCTGACGCCGCTCTTCGCCGCGTCGCTGCCCTCGCTGATCTTCTGCGCGCTGGCGTTGGCGTTCTGGCTGCACGGCATGCCCGCCCACCATTCCGTTGCGCTGCACTTCCCGGGACAGGGCATCTGGGACCAGTTGCTCGACCTGGAGCTTTCTGTCTACCAATGGATTGTGCGCTGGAACTCCGACGTGACTCTGGCCGCCACCGCCTTATTCGTCTCCACTTTGCTGCTGCCTCGCTGGCGTCACTGGATGGGATTAGCCCTGATACCCTACGGCTTGCTGCTTTGCGCCGACTTCACGCTGCGTTGGCGCTGAAGCCCTGTCGCCATGACCTCTGCCGTCAAGATCGTCGAGTGTCCCCGGGATGCCTGGCAGGGTCTGCCCAAACCCATCCCTGCCGAGATTAAGGCGGATTACCTGCGCACCCTGGTTGCTGCCGGCTTCCGCCATATCGACGCCGTTTCCTTCGTCTCGCCCCATGCCGTGCCGCAAATGGCCGATGCCGAGCAGGTCCTCGCCTTTCTCGACCCGCCCGACGATGTGGAAATCATCGGCATCGTCGTCAACTCGAAGGGAGCGGCGCGCGCCGTTGAGACGGAGGCCGTTGCCACGCTGGGGTTTCCGTATTCCATCTCTCCTGAGTTTCTCCGTCGCAATCAGAACCAGACCCCCGAAGAATCGCTGGAGGCGCTGGAGGCTGTCGGTCAGGCGGCTTTTCAGGCCGGTCTCGGAGTCATTGCCTACATCTCTATGGCTTTTGGCAATCCTTATGGAGATCCGTGGAGCGTCGACGAGGTCGTCGCGGCCTGCGATCTGCTCACGGACTCCGGCATCACGCAGATTTCTCTGGCGGATACGGTCGGCCTCTCCACTCCACAGCAAGTTGCCGATGTTGTTAGTGCCGCTCTCGGCGCGATCGACACGAGGGTCGAGATCGGTGTTCATCTGCATGCGCGCCCTGACGATGCTGCGGCAAAAATTGCGGCAGCCTGGAATGCCGGTTGCCGGCGCTTCGACATGGCCATCGGCGGATTCGGCGGTTGTCCGTTTGCTCAGGACGCGCTCGTCGGCAATGTTGCTACGGAACTGGCGCTCGCCGAACTGGGGCGGCTGGGGGCCGAGTTGCCCCGGCTGCACCCACTCGACAGCTTGCGTGCCGCAGCCGCGGAGATCGAACGCAAGTACGGCCTGGCCGTTCAGTAACCCTTCCTTTCCAGGGGGCCTGCTCTGCCTGGTACACTGGAAGCGATGATCCCCACCCTCGAATGGACCTCGGAAGGGGTCCGCTTCCTCGACCAAACCAGGCTGCCGCTCGAAGAGGTATACGTCCTCGCTACCACGTATCAGCAGGTGGCGGAGGTCATTACCACCATGGTCGTGCGCGGAGCTCCGGCGATTGGCGTGTCGGCGGCGATGGGGCTTGCGCTCGGCGTAAAAAACAGTCCAGCCACCACCGTTCCGGCGCTGGCAGCTGAGTTCCAGACGATGTGCAGGACCCTGGCAGCCACCCGGCCGACGGCGGTGAACCTCTTTTGGGCCATCGAGCGCATGAAGAATCGGTTCACCGAGCTGGCTTCTCATTCCGGAGCCACGCCGGCCAGCATTCGCATTGGCCTGATCGCCGAAGCCCGGCGTATGTACGACGAGGACATTGCTGCCTGCCGGCGGATGGGCACCCATGGAGCGGCGCTGCTGCCGCGTTCCGGCGGCGTGCTCACCCATTGCAATGCCGGCGCTCTCGCCACTTGCGGTTATGGCACGGCGCTCGGCGTCATCCGATCGGCGGTCGAGCAGGGACATCAGATCCATGTCTACGCCGACGAGACTCGGCCGTTTCTCCAGGGAGCTCGGCTAACGGCATGGGAGCTCATGCACGACGGCATTCCGACTACCGTGATCTGCGACAACATGGCGGCCAGCCTGATGCGCCAGGGCAAAATCCAGGCAGTGATCGTCGGAGCCGACCGCATTGCGGCCAACGGCGATGTGGCCAATAAGATTGGAACCTATGGGGTTGCGGTGCTGGCCAAAGAGCACGGCATCCCGTTCTTCGTGGCGGCGCCGTGGTCGACCATCGATCTGAAAACGGCGACCGGCGACTCGATCCCGATCGAAAAGCGGCCGGAGATCGAGGTCACGCACCATGGCGGCAAGCAGCTGACCCCTCATGGAGTCGGGATCGAAAACCCGGCTTTCGACGTGACGCCGGCCAAATACGTTACAGCCATCATTACCGAACGCGGCGTGCTCCGCCCGCCTTATAGCGACTCGCTTCAGGAGCGGGAAACCGCTGCCTCAGTCCCAGCCACCGGCTGAACGGGTGACTATCATGACCTGCGAGTCACTGCGGATCCGAGACTCGCTTTGCATTTGCAGTACGTTTGCAGTATAAATGCAGTAAGGAGAGCTCCCATGGCTCGCTTTACTATTGACACGGACCAGAAGTTCGATCAGAATCTCGACGATCTTGTGAACCTCACCGGCGGTACCAAGGCCGACGTGATCCGCAAGGCCCTTGCGACCTACAAGTACCTCAAAACAGAGGACCAGGACCCTGAGTCCACGGTCTCCATCACCAAAAACGGCATTGTGGTTAAAGACGTTATCCTTCCCTAGGCTGCCAGGAGGAAACTCGTGGCTGCAGCACCGCCCCCAGGCCAAACCCAGCCGCCGGTCGTCACCATTCCCGTCAGTGGCGCAAGCGGAATCGGCGATCTCACCATACCGCAGGTCGTCAGCATCCCGGGTAGCGGTGTAGGAGCATTTGGCGAAATCACCGTCACGCCCCCCACTTTTCTTGAGAAGTGGGGGATTGTGTTTGTAGCAGTCGCCGGCGGGTGGATATTAGGCGTTTGCGCCTGCATGCTCTGGTACTACGTCGACCACCTTGCGGCTCCGCCACCCCAGACAGCCAGCGTTACCGCGGACGCCTACAAAATAGCCCTCGACCTCTACAAAACCGCAAGCGACCAGTTTCGCGATTCCTTCAGCTTCGTTTTCGATCTCATGGTGACCAGGACGATCCTGCCGTTGGTTACCCTGCTGCTCGGTTATCTCTTTGGATCGAAGAAGAGCTAGCCTCCCTTACTGCCCCTGCAGCCAGCGTGCGTAGGGGTAGAGAAGCAGGAAGACGATGAGGGCGAGGGCCAGCACGTCGGCGTAGAGCAGCAGCAGCACGCCGCCGTGATAGAAGCTCCAGCGGGGGCGGAGGCAGCGGCTGGTTTCCCAGGTGCCGTAAGCGGCGAGGAAGACGGGCACGAGGAGCAGGAGCGAGGCGTGAACATTGGGAAAGCCGCCCCAGACCAGCGCCAGGACAACGCTGCCGACCACCAGCACGGTTCCCCGCAGAAGCGAGCGGGCTCGTATATTGAAGACGGCGTACTGCATGGGGCTGGGGCGCGAGAAAACTCATGACTACTGTATCGAATCCGGGAGCGTCTTCGTCGGGCGCGGCCTCGGCCGCCGAAAAACGTGAGCGCATTGTGAAGCGGGTGGCGCGGGAGCTGCGCGACGGCTACTACGTGAACCTCGGCATCGGGCTGCCGACGCTGGTGGCGAACCACGTTCCGCCCGGCATTGAAGTCGTCCTGCAGTCGGAGAACGGGATGCTGGGGGTCGGGCCCTATCCGCTGGCCGGCGAGGAAGACCCGGACCTGATCAACGCGGGCAAGGAAACGGTGTCGGCGCTGCCGGGAACGGTCTACTTCTCGAGCGCCGACTCCTTCGCGATGATTCGCGGCGGGCACATCGACCTCAGCGTCCTGGGCGCGATGGAAGTCGATGAGGAAGGGACGCTGGCGAACTGGATGATCCCCGGCAAAATGGTGAAGGGGATGGGCGGGGCAATGGATCTCGTGGCCAGCGCGCGGCGGGTGATCGTCGCCATGGAACACTGCACCAAAGATGGTGCACCGAAAATTCTGAAAAAATGCACGCTGCCGCTGACCGGCGTCCGCGTCGTCGAGACGATCGCGACGGAACTGGCCTGGATTCGCGTCACGCCGCAGGGTCTGGTGCTGGAGGAGATCGCACCGGGTGTGAGCGTGGAAGAGGTGCAGCGGTTGACGGAACCCAAACTCCGAATCAGTCCCACCCTGGGAGAAATGGCCTCCTAGACCGCAGAGGCAATCCGGCGCGTGGCTCGCCGTGGGGTCGCCAAAGCCTTGCCTCGTCGCGTCCGTGATACCACTGGCCGGACCGCGATCCTAGCCTCCAGGTGCAGCCGGTCTGCATACCGCAGCAGCTTTTCGATGCTCACTTGCGAAATTCTGCCCTTCAACAGGTTGCTCACCGACGGCTGGTACTCGTCGAGAAGCCCTACCAGTTGCGCCTGGGTGTAACCTTTGGCCCGCACGTGCTCCAGGATCGCCGACAGGATCTCCGCCTTCACCTTCAGCGCGCTCGCCTCCGAGGTGGAGAATCCCAGCACATCGAAGATGTTTCCCTTCACGATATGGGTTGGCTTATTCTCAACCGCGCTTTTCATGTGCCCTCTGCTCCTGCAATCGTTGCATCACTCGTTTCAATCTCTGCCTTGCTAACTCGATGTCTCTTCGATCCGTCTTCCGGCGGTCCTTCTCGAAGCAATGCAGCACGTAAATCGTGTTCACCACTTTCGACACGTAGATGGCTAGGTACCAAGTGCGTTCATCGGCCTCTTTCAGCTCGTACACGCCGGGGCCAATGGAACTCATGCTGCGCGTCTGCGATGTCGGTTCCCTGCCGATCTGTAATTGCCGCAGAGAGAATCCCAGCGCCCGCTTAATCTCATCGGGAAAACTGGAGAGGACCTCGAGGGAGTCGCCCTCGAAGTGGATCTCAGCGGTCTGGTCGTGACCCCTCAACAGAACCTTCCAGCAATCGGAATCCGCCAAACTGGAATATACAACATTTGCTATAACGCAGGAAGCGGACGTCCCTGGTTCCCTGGAAGGGGCATTACCAGAGGTCAAACGAAAACCCTTTGTCGCCGATGGTGGACCCAAACTGATCTTAAGTGGTATAGCGAAGACCGCGTGTATCGCCGATGATTCCTGTGACTGAACGACGTGGGACCGCCGGGTTCAAGGCATTTGGCGCGGTCGCTGATGACTACGGTCATCGTGTCCATCCGGAAGGCCTCATGGCCTGATGCGGCTCGGAAACAGCACACGAGGAGGGTGCGTCAGCCAGACTGGCGCAAGGTCTATGCACGCTGCTTACGTGAGGCCCGACGGTCAACCTCGACGGACCGATCAGGAACGAGAGCCGTTGCCGCCTGGCGGATTGCCACTGGCATGCGCGCGCCGTTTCCTCCCCGGCCTTCTCACGTTTGCCCTTCTGACCTGGATTCCGACAGTCACCTGTTCCGCTCTCGCCGCGCCCGGCGCAGCCAGCCAGCACCCCCCAGCGGCACCCACCGGCCCGAACGGACTTCCGCAAAATTCGGCAAGCGCGCCGGCATCGGACCCGCATCTCCTGCTGGCCAGCGCGGACCACCCAGCCCCCGTCGATCCTGCGCACAGCCAGAAGACGGCTCGTCCCCGGCCACTGATCGAGCAGGTGCGGTTCAATCAACGGCCCATCTCCTTCGAGCAGGGGGTGACGGCCGGTCCAGGCGACGGCGATCTGGAGATTCAGTTCGCGCCTCCTGAAACTTCCGCTCCCGATCACCTGCGCTACCGGCTGCTCGGTTTGAATTCAGCGTGGACCGAAGCAGGGAAAGAGCGCGAGGCCATCTACTACAAGCTGCCTCCAGGCGATTACCTGTTCGAGTACGAAGCCACAGAAAGCGGCAGCGTGCGAGGCCTGGGGATGGCCAGCCTGCAGGTCGCCGTGATTCCGCCCTATTGGCAAACGGGATGGTTCCGTGGCATGTGCGGGGCTCTCCTGGTGATCCTGGGCTTCACTCTCTACCAGCTGCGCGTTCGCTACCTGGTCGCGCATGCCCACAAACTCCAGGAGCAGGTGAACCAGGGCCAGGCGGAACTACAGCTCGCCGTCAAGGTCGCCAACGACGCGCATCGTGTCGCAAAGGAGCAGGCCCGGAAGGACAGCCTGACCGATCTGTGGAATCGCAAGACGATTTTCGAGATGCTGGAGAAGGAGATTTCCCGGGCGCAGCGCGATCACATGCCGATCGCGGTGGTGATGATCGACCTGGATCACTTCAAGCTGGTCAACGACACGTACGGCCATCTGACCGGGGATGCGGTGCTCCAGGAAGCGGCGAAGCGCCTCGCAGACCTGATGCGCCCTTATGATTTTGTCGGCCGTTATGGCGGCGAGGAGTTCCTGATCGTCCTTCCGGGTTGCTCCAGGACGAATGGCGTGCATCGCGCGGAGGATTTCCGGCGCGCCATCGCGGACACGCCGGTTGCCACGGCTTGCGGCCCGCTGAGCCTCACCTGCAGTCTCGGTGTGGCCTCGCATGACGAAGCGATGCCGGCCGAAGAGCTGATTAACCTGGCGGACGAGGCCCTGTATCGCGCAAAGCGGTTGGGCCGTAACTGCGTGAGCGCGGGCGCCTGGAAAGATGCTGAGGACGTGCCCAGCATGGCCGACCAGGGTCACGGCGTTAACTAAAGATCGCCTGACAACATCGTTGGTTCGCGGCCCGAGCGAGATAAGACGCCGGGCGCGCCTTATCTCGTCTCCTGCCTAGAAAGGTCTGCGCCCTAGCGGGGGTGTCCTCCGCGCGCACCGCCGCCACGATAGCCGGGGAGAGCATGTTCGCCGCCAGCATCATGGCCGGGGTTGCCGACGTGGCCTCGTCCGTCCCGCGCCTCGTTGCCCTGAAAGTGGTAAAACGGCCTGGCCCCGCGGCCTGGCAACGGTCCGTTGTATCCGTGGTGAGGATCATAGCGGTTGTCGACGTGGCCGTAGAAGCCGCGAGGACCGCGGAACCAGGGGCCGGCGCCGAGGAACACTCCGCCCGCAAACCAGTCGGGTCCGTAGTAGCCGTAGGGCGCGCAGTCATACGGAGCGTAGTCGAAGTAGCCGTAGGGACAAACGGGGGGAACCCCGATGTCGACGCCGACGGAAACCTGGGCCGGCGCATGCGCCGGCGCGACGAGGGCACAGCTGAGCAGCAGAATTGCCGGGGCGACGAAAGCAAGGGCTCTGAATTTGAACATGGTGTCTCCTTGGTGGTTCAGAGGCGCAGGGTGAGCGGGGAGTTGTATCTCCGGTGCACGTTGCGGCCCGGAACATCGATGCGCGCATTTTACGCCGATCGGTTCGCGCGGAGGTAAGAGGCGCCTGCCTGCTCTAGTGATGGACTTCGAGGAACGGGTCCGCGTACAGGACGTACGCCAGCGCGGTTGGGTCGTGGGTGTCGTCGAAAGTGCGCTGCCTTGTTTGGCGAACGACTTCGGCGACCGGCGCGGATGCATTCTCCAGCAGAATCTTGTAGAAATTCGCGGCAAAGACGCCCGCCACCTGGTCCGACACGGGCCACAGTGCGCCCAGGTATCCGCTGGCTCCGGTATCGAGCAGCGCCGGCGCCCAGCCATCCAGCGCACCGACGGCCTGGCGCGCCTGGCCGACCTCGCACGCGTTGAAGAAGTAGAAGGGATGCGTGCGGCTCGCGTTCACCAGCGACTTCCAGGTGGCTGGGGCCAGCTCGCTGTCTTCGAGCAGGATGGCGAACTGCGGCCCACCGGCCTCATCGCGAACCGCCCCGTGACCCGCAAAGTGGACGATGCCGTCGGGAAGATTCGAGGCCAGCGCCCGCACATCGCTGTAGTCGCCCTTTACGTTCTCAAATCCGTCATGGTTCCGGAGCGAATCGGCTTCCTGTTGCGCCGCGTCCAGCGCCATGGATCCCGCGTAATGCGGAGCAATCACGACCAGCTTCTGAAGCTGCAATGACTGGGGAGGCCGGGGCAGGCCGGTGGTGCCTAACTGCCAGCGCGCGACGCGGGCGGTCAGTCCCAGGAATTCCTGCCGATCCTGCCCGCCGGTCCGGGCCGGTCGCATCAGCTCCCACGGCAGCATGGGATCGTCGCTCAGCACCTGCACGGAACGCAGCTCGATGCCCGCATCGCGCAGCTGCCAGTAGAGCTGCTTGAACTCCGGCGGAGTGAAGCGGTCGTAGAGGTCGGCCCCGAAGCCGCGCGCGAGGTCTTCTGCCTGCTGCGCCGAGGGAGCCTCTCCCTCGACAGTGACGCCGCGGCCGTGGCGCGCCAGTTCCGCCAGCTTCGTGGCGATGTAGGCGCGCATCTCCGCGGCTTTCGGCAGTACCGCTTCCACGGGCGATGCGTAGCGCGTCACGAAGGTGAGGTGCAGGGTGTCGTCGCTGCGACTTTCGATGACGGTCAGATCGGGCGCCGCCATCTGGGGCTCGAGCGTGATGCCCGCGCTCTTTGCAGCCGGGCTCAAAGCTCGATGGACGGGTTGCGGTCCGCCGGTGGCAACCGTCGGAACCGCGGCCGGAGCGCCTCCGAAGACGTCTGGCACCACGCGGATGTCGCGCTCCACGCGTGCCAGAAAGCCGTGGTTGTACCAGAAGGTCGCCATCAGCATAGCCGGCTTATCGGAGGCGATGGCCGTATTCGCGCGCAGATGAAACTGTGCGACGGTGGAATCCTGGCCCTTGGTCAGTTCGATTTGCCCGATGTTCGATCCGCCGACGAATTCCATGCTCGGCGCGGTCAGATTCACTTCGAGATCGATGGAGGTCATCCCGGGAGGCATCGGAATCACGAGCTTTCCGTTCTCCTGCTGCCCGCTCATGATGCGTGTCTCGGGAGAAAGCTGTTCGCCGGTCAGCGACACCTGGACGGCAAACTCCTGCGCGGGATGCACGGTATCCGGAGCTTCGATGTTGGGATAGCGCTCTTCGACGGTCGGTTGTGGGGCTGCGGCGGCGGTAGCAACTCTCTTCGGCGCAGCGCCCGCAGCCATGCTGGCTGCTCCGTAGCTACCCGAGCGCACGCCAGCCTCCAGTTTCGGCATTTCAAGCTTCGGCGGCTCCACAGGGAGCTGTGCCAGCCGCGCTTCGGCCACCTTATCTCCCGCAGCTGCTGCTTTGCCATACCACTGACGCGCGTTGAACAGGTCCTTCCGGACTCCGTTGCCGGCCTGGTAACGCTCGCCCAGCAATCGTGCCGCCTTGCCGAATCGAACCTTATCCAGCGCTGAGAGGCGCTCAATCTGGCTGTCTGTCGGCCCAAACAAGATGGGCGGCTCACGCACCCACCGATCGGTCATGTTCTTTCTCAGATAATCCGTTGCCGCGTCCGCATCGAAGGGCACGGCTGTTCCCTCGGCGTAGAGCAGGCCGAGCATGATCGAACTGCTGACGTCGCCGGCATCCGCCGCGTCCCCGTAAAGTTTGATGGCCTTCGTGACGTTTTTAGCCGCTCCCAGGCCGTTGAAGTAGTCCTCCGCCAGCATTCCTTTCACGGCCCAATAGGATCCGGGGTCATCCAACTCCGTTTCGGCGGGATCGCCGACGGCCTTGATCAGCTGTTCCGCATTGGCTACGCTGCGCGGCACGCCTGTGCCCAGCGCGTAGCGTTTGGCCAACGCGACCGCGCCATCGGGTGTCCCCAGCGTCGCCAGCAGGGTCTCCACTGGAATGGCTTTTCCCACCGCGTCGCCGTCTCGCTTCTCGTAAACCGCGGCCACCGCCTGCAGGGCCTGGATCAGCGCGGCATGCTGCTCGTACGTCAACGGCTGTTTGTCCGGCCCGAACGCGTCGCGCTTCGCAGCCAGATCCTTCAGCAGGGCAAAAGCCTGCTCGGGTCCCTGATGCGCGCTGTCCAGGGTCAAGGCGAGGGCAGCCTGAGCCAATACGCCGTCCGCATCGCCCAAAATAGTGCCGCGTTTGTACCATGAATCGGCTGCGTCCGTATCGCGCGGGACTCCATCGCCCGCTTCATAGCGCTTGCCCATGGCAATCGCCTGCACGGCCAGTTCGTGCAGCAACTCATAGCGGGCATCGGAGGGTTGCAGATCGTGGACCGCTTCATTCAGCAAGTCACCGCATCCCGGCACATCCCTGGGTATTCCGATTCCCTGGCAAGTCATTTCGGCCAGAGCCAGCGTGCCGCCTGTGCTTTTGGCGGCCCGCGCTTTCCTGTACCAAAAGAGGGCCTGCGCAGTATCGGCGGGACCGCCGTCACCCTGTGCATAGAATGAGCCCACCTGCGCCATGGCGTCGGGCACACCCGCCAGTGCCGCCTCTTCAAACCACTGCAGCGCCCGTTCCCGATCCACCGGCGCTTGCCAGGTTCCGGATTTGTACATGATGCCCAGCTCGTACCAGGCCTTGGCATCGCCGTGATTGGCGGATTCGAGCGTGTGGAACAGGTCGACTTCGGAGCGCCCATTCCGGAGCGGATCCTGCACCGACGAATCCGGCTCCGTCGGCAAACCTGGCAAACCTTGCTGTGCGGCGGCTGCGACGCTTCCACCAACCGCCGTCAGCAGCACAAGGTTCGCGATCAGAATGCGATGCGCCTTACCGTCCACGTTGCTCCGTCTTCACCGCAGGCCGGGGGATGCCGTTGCGATGACAGCTTCTCCGGATCGTAGGTCGAGAAATTCCGGGCTGAGTATCCCACAGGAGAGGGACCTGCGTCACGTTCTGGGCGAAATGGCACGCCACGCCACGCCGGTTCGGCAGAACCGGCCTTCATCGAACCGGCGTTTGCGGCAGAGGCCTTCCCCCCATTAGCATTTCCTTTGAGGCAGCTCGCCTTGACTCGGCCCCGGAACAACACAAGTCCCCTGTGCTCTCATCTGAATCCATGTCTGCCTACATCCAAAAGGAGAACGCATGCCCGACAAAAATGCCGCCAAGCCCCATGACAAAGCCGTTCAGGAACTGATCGACGCGCTCAACGAAGATCTGGCCCGCGAATACCAGGCCATCATCGCCTACACCGTCTACAGCAACGTGCTGTCGGGAGCGCAGTGGATGAATATCGCCGCCGAGCTGAAAGTGCACGCCACCGAAGAGCTGCAGCACGCCATGATCCTTGCCGATCAGATCGACTATCTGGGCGGCATGCCCACCGCCACGCCCAAGCTGGTGAAGCTCTCGAAGAAAGCCGAAGACATGCTCCGCTTCGATCTCGACAACGAAAACGAGACCATCCGCAATTATCGGCAGCGGGTGAAGCAGGCGGAAGCGGTGGGGCACTACGCTCTGGCCGAGCAGCTGCGCCATGTCATCACCCAGGAGCAGGATCACCAGCATTCGCTGGCAACCGCCCTGGGCATCGATGTGCCGAAGGTGCTCGATCTGGGAGCCTGACGCTCAGCCCGATGAGCGGCGTCGGCGGGTGAAGCTCGCGCCTCACCCGCATGGCCGATGGTCTACGGCTTGATCGAATACGTAATGGTGACGGTCGTCTCCACCTCGACCGGCTCACCGTTCAGCAGGAAGGGCTGCCACTGCCGCACAGCCTCCAGAGCGCTGGCGGCGTACTCCTCGCACAGGCTCTTGAATCGGATTGCCCCCGACGCGGGTGATCGCGCGTTACACCGAGTTTTGCAGATATCTCTCCCGGGCGCGACGCAGAAGCCGCTCCCGGTCTTCCTCGATCGGGTTCCAGGAGCCAAGCTGCCAGGTCGCGAGGCGAATCTGGGCGACGTGCTCCAGAGTCTCCATCTTGCAGAAGGCGTCGAACAGCGTGGTCCCGCACGTGACCGCACCGTGGTTCGCGAGCAGCACAGCGTCATAGGCGGGGATGAAAGGACCCAGGCTGTCAGCCACTTCATCAGTGCCGGTGGTCGCGTAGGGCGCGAGCGGGACGGGTCCGAGGGTCATGGCCGCTTCCTGGCAGAGGATCTCGTCGAGAGCGCGGCCCGCACACGCAAATGCCGTGGCGATCGGCGGATGGGCATGGATGACAGCGTTCACGTCTTCGCGCCGGCGGTAAAAGGCAAGATGCATGCCAAGTTCGCTCGTAGCGTTCCGCGCCCCTTCGATCTGGTGGCCCTCCAGGTCGACCACGACGATGTCCGCGCGGCGCAGCAGATATTTGCTGGCGCCGGTCGGGGTCACCAGCAAAGTGCGTTCGTCCAGACGCACGGAGAGATTGCCCGAGGTGGCGGGCGCGTAGCCCAGGCGGTAGAGCCGCCTTGCGGTAGTGCACAAGTCTCTCCGGAGCTCGTCTTCCGTTCTCTGCTGGCTGGGTGTTGACACTGTGTTTCTCCACTCGACTTGCATGGTGTTCGTCTCGCACATCAGGGTTCCAGGATATTGAATGGCGAGGGCAGGGGCAGCGGTCCTGGCCGGAGCACAAGACTGCCGCGCAGGCGTTTCCAGCGCCTCCCAAGGTGATCGGACGCCAAAAAGACGTGACCGGCGGTGAGGCCCCCCGCGAGCCGGTGATGGCCGACTGCGGCGAGGGCCATCGAGGCAATGCAACCGCACTGGGCGCAATCAGGGTCGCCGCCGAACTGACACGGAGTGATGCGCGTCTGCAGGTCGGCGGTGATCGTCTGGGTCGTGCGCGCAAAAATGCACTCTCCAGGATTTGCAGGCGGATGCTCCAGTTCGCGCAAAACAGCTTCCGGCATATCGAGAAAAGGGTACTGCGGACTCAGTCGCCGAATTGTGTCGATCGCCACAGTTCTTTGGTGCGGGGTGAGAATCTCGGGGTCGCTGGCCCCGCGTTGGGGCGTGAACAGGCTGAACCACACCTTGGCAATCTCGGGACGGGCGCTCCAGAAACGCAGGAATTCCTCCAGGTAGCCCGGACGCTCCGCGATTTGGGAAGTGATCGTGCAATGAATCGTGACCCGCGCGCCCCGGATGTTGTTGAGGATGCGCTCATACGTGGCGGGCTTGCGCCGAGCGTCGTGTTCGGGCTGCAGGCCGTCGATCGAGACCACGACGTTCAGCTTCCGGAACTCCGACCATCTGGCTGGAATGGTGCGAAAGGCGCTCGTAACTACCTGGGTGTGGATGCCCCGTTGTTCGATTTGCGGAAGCAGTTGCTCCAGCTCGCGGTAACGAACCAGAGGATCGCCGCCGACGAGGGAGACGTGGAGCGGTTTGTGCTCGTCGAGCAGGGCAAGGACGCGCGCGATGAGCTCGTTGCCGCGGAAGTCGGAGAGTTGGCGCAGCTCCCCTGCGCCGCCCAGGTGTGCCGCGTCGAACGCGTAGCATCCCGGACACCGCAGAGGACATTCCTTGGTGATCTCGATCGAAAGCGACGGGGCACGGCCCGCCAGAATTCTGGCCCAGGCGTGCAGTACTTCAGACTTCTTCATAGACTCTCCGCAACTGCCGTGAACGGACTGACGTCAGGGGAATTGTGGATGACGCTTAGAGCGCCACCAAAATGACGTGAACGCGGTGGTACGGAATTAGATTCGCAGACGAGTGAGGAATGCCCCGGTCGATCGATTGTTATGACGGTCGAGAGGCGCGGCCGTGAGCCCGGCGGCCCGGAGCAGGTTGGGGAAACCGTCGCACAGACGCGGGATTTGGAATAAGCGCTGGAGGGCCAGGAGAAGCCGAATTCCCAGGCGGCAATGCTGGGCGCGCAGAAGAACGAGACAAAGGCAGCTGACCGCGACGAAGAGGCCGAGTTCGAAATCCTGACCACCCTGGAGAAAGTGATCCCAGGTCCAGAGGTGTTGCGTGAGGGGCATCGTGACCAGCTCGATGGCCGCTACTGTAAGAAGCAGGCGGCTGAGCCAGGCGCAAACCTGAGTGCCATTCGCGAACGCGAATTGACCAGGCCGCATCGAGATCGCCATGGAATTCAAAATGCCTCGCGCTGATTCGATTCTACATGCCATCCTGCCCAAACATATCCGCCGCAAAGTTCTGTCCCGAAGGGAGTAGAATTCAGGCCGCCACGCGTTTCCGGAGGAGCAGGCACCTGAGGCCCCGGCCCCGCGACGCCGGATCTCGCACGAGGCGCAAGGAGGTGTGGTATGAAGCTGGCTACCCGGTTGGTTCTTCTGCTCGCGACGTCTGCCTGTGCGGCAGCCCTGGTGGGGTGCGGCCGGCACAGCAGCGCGGAGCACTTCTACCTCGTTGCTACCAACACCAAACTTACATACTGGCAATCGGCATCGGCGGGACTGGATAAGATCGCCAAAGAGTGGGACGTGCACGCGGATATGCGCGGCCCGAGGGACTTCGACCCGCAAGGCGAGGTGGATGAGTTCCGCTCCGTAGTCGCGCTAAAACCCGCCGGCATTCTGGTTTCGGTCGTCGACTCGAAGCTGATGCAGCCGGAGATCGACGCGGCCATTGACGCGGGCATTCCCGTCATCACCATCGACTCCGACGCTCCCAACAGCCGGCGCCTCTACTTCATCGGCACCAACAATCGCCAGGCGGGCCGCCTCGGCGGCCGCGCCCTGGTGCAGAAGCTGAACGGCAAGGGCAATGTGGTTTTCTACACTATGCCCGGGCAGCCAAACCTCGATGAGCGGCTCGCCGGATATAAGGATGTGCTGGCGGAATCACCCGGCATCAGCATCGCGGAGATTGTCGATATTCGCGGCCAGAGCACGATTGCGTTCGATAAGACGGAGGCGTATCTGCCGAAGACCGGCAAGGATCGCGTGGATGCCTTCGTTTGTCTCGAAGCGTCGGCCGGCAAGGAAGTCGCCGAAGTCCTGCGCCGCGGCAATACAAAGGACCGCATCGTCATCGCGATGGACGTCGACAAAGACACGCTGGACCTGGTGAAGGCCGGGGTGATCGCCGCGACCATTGCGCAGAAGCCGTTCACCATGGCCTATGTGGGCGTAAAGATGCTCGACGACCTGCATCACTATCCGCTGGCTTCGCTCACGAAGGACTACGCAGTAGATCCCTTCGCGCCGATTCCCGCATTTATCGATACCGGCTCAGCGCTGGTCGATGCGAGCAACGTCGATCAGTTCCTGCAGGCCCAGCAGGCCGCGAAGGCGCCGTAACCCGACTTGAGAGCTGCAGTCGGCCCGCTCTACTCGATGCGTAACGCCGTCATCGGCTCGACGCTGGCCGCGCGCTGGGCGGGGATCACCGCCGCCAGAAACGCGGCAATCGCCAGAATTACCGTGGTCGCCACCAGCACCACTGGGTCCCAGGTGCGCACGTTATACAGCAGGCTGGCCATGTAGCGGCCGCCGATAACAGCTGCGGGCATACCGATGGCAAGCCCGATGGCCGCCTGCAGAAATGCGCTGCGCAGCACCATCTGCAGAATGCCGCCGCGGTCGGCCCCCAACGCCATGCGGATGCCGATTTCGCTGGTGCGCTGCGCGACGGAGTAGGCGGTCACGCCGTAGAGTCCGATGGCGGCCAGGGTGAGGGCGAGAAATCCGAAGACCGACGTGAGCTGGACCAGGATCTCCTGCTGCAGAAACTCATCTTTGATCTGGTCAGCGAAGCTCTGGAACTGGATCATGGTCAGGTTGGGATTGATCTGGTTGAGGGCGCGCCGCACCTGGGCTTCCAATCCCGGCACATACCCCGCCGTCTGGATCTCAATGGCGCCCATCTCAAGGTGCGAAACGTTTTCAAACATCACTTCTTCCTTGTCGTCGTATTTCGCCCACTGCGGCGCCGCGAGGAAAAACATGGAGCGAATTTTGCTGTTGGGGTCCCAGTATTGTGTGTCCTCGGTGACGCCGACAATCTCAAAGTTGCCCGCATATTTCTGATCGAGGTCGCCGAAGTGATGGCCGATCGCATCGCCATTCCTGAAGAAATGGCGGGCGAAGGTCTGGTTGACGACGGCGACAGGTTGCGTTGAGGCAGTGTCCTGCTCGGTGATGCCGCGCCCCGCGACGATTTTGGTCCCGATATTTTCGAAATACCCTGCGCTGACGCGGTCCCATGAGGAATTGTTGAAGTTGCTGCCGGGGGGCGGCGGGGCCTGGCCTTCGATGTACACGCCGTTGCCCCAGTTGTCGCCCTCCATCGGACTATAAAGCGACCAGGTCACGGCCCTGACTCCCGGGATCGCCGCCAGTGTGTCGTGGAGCTGGCGGAAGAACGCGTCGGCCTGCTCCGCCTGGTAGCCGGCCATCTGCGGATCGATGTGCAGGACGTATCGGTTGCGCGTCTCGAAGCCGAAGTGCTGGTGCTGCAGATTGGTGAGGCTGCGGATCAGCAGTCCGGCGGCGCAGAGCAGGACCAGCGAGACGGCAGCCTGCAGCACGACGAGGATTTTCTGCGTCCAGAGTCCACTGTGTTTGGTCGAGCGATTCGCGCCGCGCAGGGCGTCGATAGGGTCGGCGTGCGCGGTCATCCACGCAGGAGCCGTGCCAAACAGGACGCCGGTGACCAGCGAAACGCCGAAGGCAAACGCAAGCACAGGCAGCGACGGCGCGGCGTTAATGGGCAGATAGCTCTTCCCTGCAACCAGGTGGACCAACAGGCGCGCGCCCGCGTAGGCAACCACCAGGCCGGCGAGCCCGCCGAACACCGCGAGAACCACGCTCTCCGTCAGCGCCTGGCGGACCAGCCTGCTGCGCGGCGCGCCCAGCGCGGAACGGACCGAAGTCTGCGCCTTGCGCGCCGTGGCTCGGACCAGCATGAGGTTGGCGAGATTGGCGCAGGCGATGAGCAGCACAAACGCTGAGATCCACATCAGCAGGTGCAGGCCGTCTTTCACGTTGTCCTGCATTTGCTGGACGCCGCCGCCCCCGGGAGACAGGTGCAGCGTCTGCTTCGGAATCAGGCTGGCATCGCGCTTCTCCAGCTTGCTGGCCGGGCTCAGCAGGAACTGGCGCAGCTCCACCTGGAGCTGGGCCTCCATCTGCTTCGTGTTCGCGCCCGGCTGCACGCGCCCAATGAGGTTGAGCCAGTCCAGCTCGGGGCTGTCGAGCACGTTGAAGCTCCCCGATTCGATGAGGGGCGAATCGTCGAGGGGGATCCAGAATGAGGCTGGGTCGCTGGTGAGGCGTTCGCCGAAGAAGCCCGGCGGGCTAATGCCCACCACCGTGAACGGCTGGCCGTTGACAAGAAACGATGCGCCGACCACCGTGGGATCGCTGCCGAATTTCTGCTGCCACGTGCGGTAACTGATAACCGCAACGGGAGCCGCACCCTTCACGTCATCGGAGGCTCGCAGCAGCCGTCCCATCCAGGCGCTGATGCCGAAGGTGTCGAAGGCGTTGCCGGAAACAAACTCAGCGCCAAACGGCTCAGAGGCATGGTCGCTGCCCTGGCGGCGCACGCCGATCTGGTACCGGCCCGCCTGGAACGCGGCCAGACTCGCGAAACCCGGCGTATGGTCCCGGAATTCCCGGTACTGTTCCGTCGAGAAGAGGGACCAGTCGTCCTGCATGCCGCCGTTGATGCAGCAGTTTTCGTTGTCCCCGATGCGGATCAGCTCGCTGGGACGCGCGACGGGCAGCGACTTGAGCAGCACGGCGTGGATCAGCGTGAAGATGGCCGTAGTGGCGCCAATTCCCAGCGCCAGCGTGAGGATGGCGGTGATGGTAAAGCCGGGCGTTTTGAGAAACTGCCGCAGGGCGTAGCGAATGTCTTCAAGCATCGGGGTGCGAATACTCCTGGGTTGAGGCTTCCAGATTAACGATACGGTACCGCAGGCCGCTGGGTTCTCGCGAGTTTCGGGACGAACGGCAGCGTGGCTGGGACGAAGCGGGTCAGGCCCACGCGTCCACCGTGGCGTAGTGAATTTTCGCGGGCGGGTAGCGCTCGAGAATGAGGCGCGTAGCCTCGACGGATTGCGAACGGTCTGCGCCCATGGCAAGGTGGCCGCCGTCGTGCAGCAGGAGATTCGATCCGCGCCCGCCGCGCTGGTTCCTCGCGATCCCGCGCTCAAGATGCGCGGCAATCTGGCCCGCCGTGGTGTTCGCCCGCCAGTCGAAGCCCATCGCATTCCACATCACCGGCGTGAGTCCCAGGTCGCGCGCCGCTCGCAGCACGCCGGGACGCCGCGACCCGTGAGGCGGGCGAAAAAAGCGGACGGGCTCCCCCAGAATCTCTTCCAGCGCCGCATTGCACCCCGCGAGTTCTTCGCGGACGCGGCGCGGGCTCTGCACCGCCAGCCAGGGATGGCTCACGGTGTGGTTGCCGATCAGATGCCCGGCGTCCCGAATCTCCCGTACCAGGTCCGGACGCTGCCGCACATACCGGCCGATCAGAAAGAATGTCGCGCGCAGATTGTGCCGCGCCAGCAAGTCGAGCAGAGGCGAGGTCCAGGGATCATTGGGCCCATCGTCGTACGTCAGCGCGAATTCGGCAGGATCGCGGCCGGCGATGACCGTCCGGCCGAACAGCTGCGACTCCGGCGCGATCGCGGCATAAGTGCACGCGCCCGCAGCCAGAATTCCTGTGGCGCCCACTGTTACAAGAGCGGCGAGCATGCGGATTCCAGTGTAAGCGGTTTTCTTCGCGGCCCTCCCGTGGTATCTTCGTATTTCCTTCGCTGACCTTTCCTGACCTGTGGCCAAGCTCTTCGAACAACCGCGCTTTATCGCCGTCGAAGGCCCGATCCGGGCCGGCAAGTCGACGCTGGCGCAGGTCCTGGCGGAGACGCTGCATGCCCGCCGCATCGTCGAGCCGGAGGACAATCCCTTCCTCGACCGCTTCTATCAGGGGCAGGCAGGCATGGCTTTCGCCACGCAGATGTGGTTCCTCATGGAGCGCTACGAACAGCAGCGCGAGCTCGAGGATTTCAGCACGCCCCTGGTCTCGGATTATCTCTTCGAGAAGGACAAGCTTTTCGCCTACATCAATCTCAGCGACGCGGAGCTGGATCTCTACAACCGCTACTATCAGATGTTTCGCGCCGACGTGCCGACGCCGGAGCTGGTGATCTACCTGCAGGCTTCGCCCGAGGCGCTGAAGCAGCGGATTCGGCGCAAGGGCGTGCCCGGCGAGCGCGCCATCAGCGACCGATACATCGAGCAGGTGGCCGCCGCCTATGAGCACTTTTTCTTCCACTACTCGGCCAGCGATCTGCTGGTGGTGAATACCAGCGACATCGACTTCGTGAACAACAACCGCGATCTGCAGCTGCTGCTCAAGCGCCTCGCGGAGCCCGTCCACGGCACACAATATTTTCTTCCGCTGGGCTAAAGCGCGGATTCGCGGGCGATCTTGCTATTTGTGCGTGTGCCGCTGACCAAACCACCGCACCTGCCAGCTCTTCTCCGCCGACTGGAAGAGATAGACGGCCAGAATCGCGATCAGCGGCTCCAGCGGATGGCGAAACCGCGCGTGCACAGTGACGAAATAGTAGGTCAGCGGCAGCAACAGGAAAGCCCAGAAGAACAGCCACGCCCCAGGAACGTGTCTCCGCAGCGCCAGTGCGAGTCCGAGCAGGCCGACAATGCTCGTGAACTGGAAGTTCAGATTGCGGCCGTATTCATTTAGAAAGCCTTCGTCGCTGGGATGCGGCACGCTAAACCAGAAGTAGTAGAAGCGCCGGAGGCAGAGCAGAGCAAAACGTCCCGGGTCGGCGCGAATGATGTGTTTCGCCATCGCCCCGCGCATCTTCACATAGGCAATCTCGCCCATCTGCCGGTACAGCCGCAGTTGATCGGGCGCCTGAAATGGATGGTTGTATTCCATCAGCAACCCTGTAGCCCCAGGACCATTGCCCAGGTATAGCTCCGCGCCGAGGTTCGCGCGAATAGGAACGAATTCGTGAAAGACGCGCCAGTTGCGAACCGTCCACGGCGCAAGGCAGGCGATGAATATCGCCGCAGCCAGAGCCACCGACGCAATCTGCCGCGGCCACCATGCGCGCCGCGGCACACCAGCAAGAATCCAAAGCCCGCAAACCGGCAGAAAAAGTAACAGTGACGGGTTCGTAAGCGCGAGCACCCCCCACAGCAATCCAAACAGCGCCCACTTTCCTGCTCCAGGCGCAGGCGCAACCTCGTCCGCATCGCCAATTCTCCGCATGCGCAGCGCCAGCACCACAATCCAGGAAAAGAGAAACGCTGTCAGCGTCATCTCCCATACCCATTTGACGGCGTACTGCATCGTCGCCGGATAGAGCGCCCACAGCCACGCCGACCACAGCGCCACTTTGCGATTGAAGCAGCGCGCGGCGATCTCCCAGGTGGTGCAAACCATCAGCGCGTTCAGCACGCAATCAAAGGCAAGGATCATCCACGCGGCGACAGCGGTGTAAACGCCGAAAAGGCGGAAGTCGAGAGCGAGTATCCACGGATAGAGCGGCGCAACCCAGGCAGTGGGTCCGGTGTGGCCGTTAAAAGGATCCGCGAAGCCATAGCCGGTCTCGAGGGCGCGCGCGATGCGGCCCATCTCGTAGCCGAACGCGAACTCGCCCCAGTAGGGGCGCATCTGCCACATATGCGCAAGCGTCATGTAGGCGATGCGGACCAGCAGCGCGATCCAGAAAATCGTCCAGGGAGCCTTTGTGATCGGCGAGGATTTCGCAGTCTTCGAGCGGGCGGCAGAATCGGGCGCGGTCACAGCTTTCTGACCTCCTGCCCGCTTTGCTCCAGCTCCGCGTTCGTCAGAGCCTCGGGAGTCAGCGCATCCGCGCGGCGCAGACTGGGGAAGAAGACGCTCCACAGCCCCGTAATTACCAGCGATCCAATGCCGCCGATCACCACAGCGCGCACCGCTCCCCACCATTGCGCGGTGAGCCCGCTTTCGAATTCGCCGAACTCATTCGACCCTCCGACGAACAGAGCGTTGACCGCGCTCACGCGCCCGCGCATTTCCGCCGGCGTGGCCAGTTGCAGGATCGAGGCGCGGATCACGACGCTCACCATATCCGACGCACCGACGACGAAGAGTGCCGCGAGCGAAAGCGGCAGGCTGCGGGAGAGCCCGAAGACTACCGTCGACGCCCCGAAGATCGCGACGCAAACGAGCATTCTGGCGCCCGCGTTTTTCCGGATTGGCCGCACCATCAGCCACAGGCTGACGGCGAGCGCGCCCAGGGCCGGCGCTGCACGCAGCACGCCGAGGCCGCGCGGACCCGCATGAAGAATATCCTGCGCGAAGATGGGCATCAACGCCACCGCTCCGCCCAGCAGCACTGCAAAAAGATCGAGCGAAATCGACCCCAGCAGCACCTGCGTCCCTGCGACATAACGGAATCCGGCAAGAATCACGTCCTTCGAGATGGCGCGATGCTCCATGCGGCCTGGGCGCACATGCAGCGATCCGACCAGCACCAAAAACCAAATGATGCCGAGGAGCGCAAAAATATACACGAGGCTCGCTCCATGCAACCGTTCGTGCAGCGGCAGCGTGAAGAGGATCCCACCCAGCGCCGGTCCGACGATATTCGCCAACTGAAAGATGGCCGATCCCCAGGTAATCGCGTTCACGAAGTGCTCTCGCGGGACAAGGTGAGGCACCAGCGCGGAGCTGGCTGGCCCGCTGAACGCGCGCCCCGTCCCGATGACGAAGAGAATCGCAAAAATCGGCCACACGCGGTCGATGCCGGCCCACGCGAAGCGAAAAAGCACCGTGGTACAGACCGCCTGCAGCGTGTAGCAAACCAATATCACATGACGGCGGTCGAAGCGGTCGGCCACGTGGCCGGCGGGCAGAATAAAAATCAACCCCGGCAAAAACAGCATCAGCCCCGTGTAGCCCAAATCGATGGCCCGGTGCGTGATCTGGTAGACCTGCCACGCCACCGCCAGCGCCTGCGCCTCCGCGCCCATGATGACGACGACGCGTGCGAGCTGATAGCGGAGGAAGTCGCGGGAGAGAAACGCGGCTGCGGGCTGGGCCATGCCTCTCTTTGTTATACCGGGCCTCGCTGGCCCGTTGCCAGCACCGCTCCGGAAACCACTTCGTCCCTTCGCCAGGGCCTCGCGCCGGTTAGTCTGGCAGGTGGAGTCTTCCCTACCCGCGTCGAAACTCGCTGCCGCGAATCCGGCCGTGGCCATCGTTGAGCCGCAGCGGCAACGGCACATGGGACTGCACTCCATTCGTCCTGTCGCCGCGGTCTGCCTCTGCGGCGTCTTCGCCTTCCTGAATCTCTACGCCACGCAACCGCTCCTGCCGATGCTCACGGTCATTTTTCACGCCTCGAAGGCAGCCGTCGGCCTCACGGTCAGCGTCTCCACCCTGGGAGTCGCGCTGGCCGCACCTGTCCTGGGCGCTCTGACCGAGCACGTCAGCCGCAAGCGCGTCATCGTTTTGTCCATCGTTGTGCTGGCCGCTCCCACTTTGCTCGCGGCCACCTCGCCCGGCCTGCACACCCTGCTCTTCTGGCGTTTCATGCAGGGGCTCGCCATGCCAGGCATCTTCGCCACGGTGATCACCTACATCGGCGAGGAGTGGCGTCGCGAATCGATCGCCCTGGTCATGAGCCTCTACGTCAGCGCGACGGCGTGCGGCGGATTCCTCGGCCGCTTTCTCACCGGGCTCATCGCCGAGACGCTCGGCTGGCGCTGGAGCTTCGTCGCTCTCGGCGCGCTCACGCTGCTCGGCGCCTGGTTCATCGCGCGCTGGCTTCCGCCGGAGACCCCGCGCCCCCACCACGGCGACGAATCCGTGCCTGGTTTTTGGATCGCGCTACGACATTTGCGCAATCCACGCCTGCTGGCTACCTTCGGCGTCGGCTTCGGAACCTTGTTCACGCTGGTCGCCACCTTCACCTACAGCACCTTCTACCTGGCCGATCCGCCCTTCCGTCTCTCCACGCTGGCCCTCAGTTATCTGTTCGCCATCTATCTGGTCGGCCTGGTGGTCACGCCCTTTGGCGGATACCTCGTCACCCGCATCGGCATGCGGCGCGGTATTGCGGTCGCGATCGCCATCTGTCTCACCGGCGAGGCGCTGACCCTCAGCCACCATCTCTGGGTCGTGATTTTCCCCGGGCTTGGCCTGCTCTGCAGCGGCGTCTTCATCGCGCAGTCCACAGCAACCAGCTTTCTGCGCATGGCCGCGCCCGCCGGAGGCCGCACTTCGGCCGCGGGACTCTACCTCGCCTGCTACTACATCGGCGGCACCATCGCCGGGGTCGCCCCCAGCTATCTGTGGAGCATCGGAGGCTGGCCCGCCTGCGTCGCCCTGGTGGAAGCGGTGTTGCTCGTGATATTCGCCCTCGCGTGGATTGGCTGGCGCAACGTTGGCTGGTCGACGCACTGAAGGGGTCCGCCGGGCAATTGGCAGCACACTTTACAAGACGAGAAATCACCTCATATAATGCCGGAATAACGATTCCATTCGTACCAATCCATAGATCCCTGTACATCCGTGGAAGATAATGCCCCCCAGTCGTCTTTGCCTTTGCTTGTTTAGCCTCGTTCCCCTGAGTGTTGCGGCCCAAAATTCATTCATCTCCACCTGGCAGGCGCGTGCCAGCCGTGCGCAGTCCGAACAGCCGCACTGGGTCACGCCCCTGGCCACGGTGACGCCTCGCCTCGAACAGGAATTCCGCACCGACTTCGTGCGCCAAACCACCCCAACTCTGACCCAAACCTGGATCTACGACAACGGCAAAGGTCTGGAGCTGATTCCGACTACGCACACCGAGCTGCTCATCAATTTGCCGCCCTACGTCACCCACAGCACCCCCGCCGGAAAAGACGGCGCGGGCGACGTCTCCTTCCTCGGCAAGTACCGCATCTTCGCGGGGAACGAGGAGCACGGCAACTACATCCTCACCGCATTTGTGGGCGGCAGCATTCCCACAGGCAGCTACACCAATGGCGCGCAGGAGCCGGCCGTCATCCCAACCCTCGCCGGCGGCAAAGGCATCTGGCGCTTTGACGTGCAGTCCACGCTAGGCGCAACGCTTCCGCTCTCCCGAGGCACGCAGTACGGCCGCCCGATTGCGTGGAACACGGCATTGCAGTACAAAGCAGGCGGTAGCGCGAAGCCTGGCTCGCGCATTCCTTCGATCTGGCCGGAGGTGGAATTCAACAGCACATTTTTTAAGGGTGGTACTAACGACGGCAAGACCCAGAACTTCGCTTCACCCGGGCTGATCGCCCGATTCCCGATCCACCATCGTCTCGCTCTGGTCTTCGGCGCCGGCGACCAGATCGCCACGTCCCGGTTCCACAGCTACAACCACGGCCTGCTGTTCACGGCCCGCATGCCGTTCTGACTCACCACGAACTCTCCGTTAGCGTCGCGAAGCGGTCCGCCTAAACAGCCTGCCCTGAGCGAGTCTGCGAAAGCGGACGAGTCGAACGGGGCTAGTTCATTCACGCACTACAGCCTTCACCAGGTTCCGCGGCGCGTCCACATTCACGCCGCGCTGCACCGCTATGAAGTACGCCAGCATCTGCAGCGGGACTACTTCGAGGATCGGCAGCAGAAATTCGTCGACTGCGGGAACCGCGACCGAGTAGCGACAAAGCTGCGCAGCTTCATCGTCGCCGTCAATGTGAATCGCAAAAACACCCGCGCCCTGCGTATGCATGTCGCGCATCAGTTGCAACGTCTTTTCGTAACGCAGCGTCGAGTCGGGATCGTTGCGGTCGCGCGTAGCCAGCATCACCAGCGGCGCTTCCGGGCTCACCAGCGCATTCGGCCCATGTTTCAGTTCACCGGCGGGTAGCCCTTCCGCCTGCACGTACGCTGACTCCTTCAGTTTCAGCGCTCCTTCGCGCGCAATGGCGTAATGAATAGCGCGCCCCAGGTAAAGAAACGTCCGCGCCTGAGCCAGCTTCTGCCCGATGGCGGAAACCTGCTTTTCCCACTCTTCAAGTCTTTCCTCAAGTAGGTGCGGCAACCGCTCCATCTGCTCGCAATGAGCCGCCACGGCCCCCGCCGTCATGCGCCCGCCTATCCGCGCCAGAAACAGCGACAGCAGATACAGCACCGTGAGTTGCGTCGTGAAGCTTTTCGTCGCGGGCACGGCCACTTCTCTGCCGGCCATCGTCGGCAACGCCGCATCAGCTTCGCGCGCCATGGTCGAATTGGGGTCGTTGACAATGGCCACCGTTGCCAGTCCGCGCACCTTCGCCTCGCGCAGCGACGCCAGCGTGTCCGCCGTCTCTCCGGACTGCGAAATGACCACGACGCCCGGATCGTGCAGTGTGTGCGTCGAGCGGTACATGTACTCGCTGGAGTACTCGACGTCGACGGCAAGGCCGGCGTAGTCCTCCAGCATGATCTCCCCAGCGAGACCGGCGTGACGGCTCGATCCGCTGGCGGCGATGACCACGCGCTGGCGTCCCCGCAGCGCATCGGCGACGGCTGCGAAAACTCCGCCATCGAGCGTTCCGCTCGGCGCATAGCGCGCCATGGTCGCCGCGAGCGCCTCCGGCTGCTCGTAAATCTCCCGCAACATGGCGTGAGTAAAAGTACGTGTCTGCATTCGCTCTGATCTTACTGGATGTGCGGCAATCGACGGATGCCGGCTCTTTTTCCTGCACCCTACTGCCTGTTTCCTGCTCCCTGCTTCTTCCAGCGCAGCACCGGCCTGCGCGCCGCGGTCGTCTCATCGAGGCGCGAGACGCGCGTCGAGTGCGGAGCGTCCAGCACGATCTGTGGATTCTCCTCCACCTCGCGCGCGATCTGCCGCATGGCGTCGATGAACAGGTCCAGCTCCTCGCGCGACTCGCTCTCCGTCGGCTCAATCATCAGCGCGCCGTGCACGATCAGTGGAAACGAAACCGTGTACGGATGGAAGCCATAATCGATCAGCCGCTTCGCAATGTCGCCTGTCTTCACTCCGTTCCTGGTCTGCCGCCGATCGCTGAAGACCACCTCGTGCATCGAGGGCGTGCTGTAAGGCAGTTCGTAAACGTCTTCGAGCTTTTTGCGGATATAGTTCGCGTTCAACACCGCGTCTTCGGTGGTCTGCCGCAGCCCATCGGGCCCGTTTGCCAGGATGTAGGCCAGCGCGCGCACGAACATTCCGAAGTTGCCGTAGAACGCCCGCACCCGCCCCACCGATTGCGGCCGCTCGTAATTCAGATGCAGCTGCCCATCCGACGCCTCTTCAACAACCGGCACCGGCAGAAACGGCTCCAGAATCCCTTTGCACGCCACCGGACCCGACCCCGGACCGCCGCCTCCATGCGGCGTCGAAAAAGTCTTGTGCAGGTTCAGGTGCATCACGTCCACACCGAAATCGCCAGGCCGCGTCTTGCCACACAGAGCGTTCATGTTGGCGCCGTCCATGTAAAGCAGCGCGCCCTTCGCATGCAGAATGTCGGCGATGCGATGAATCTCGTTTTCGAAAACGCCGATCGTCGAGGGATTGGTCAGCATCAGCGCGGCCGTATCTTCGTTCACCGCCTGCGCGAGCGCCTCGACATCGATCCCGCCCCGCTCGTTCGACTTGAAATTGACGACCTCGTATCCGCAGATGGCCGCGGTAGCCGGATTCGTTCCGTGCGCCGAGTCGGGAATGATGACGTTGCGCCGCGGATTGCCCTTTGCTGTGTGATACGCGCGCGCCAGCAGGATGCCGGTGAACTCGCCGTGCGCGCCGGCCGCCGGCTGCAGCGTGATAGCCTCCATGCCCGTAATTTCGAGCAGGCATTTCTGCAGCAGCCGAATAATCCCCAGCGACCCCTGCGACAATTCCTCCGGCTGATACGGATGCGCCTCCGCAATCCCCTCCAGCCGCGACACAAATTCGTTCACCCGCGGGTTGTACTTCATCGTGCAGCTGCCCAGCGGATACATCCCCAGATCGATCGCGTAATTCCACGTCGAGAGCCGCGTGAAGTGGCGGATGATCTCAATCTCGCTCAGCTCCGGGAGCTCCGCCGCGTCCTCGCGCGCAGCCCCACCCAACAAGCTCTTCGGATCCACCGCCGGCACATCGAGGGCGGCGAGCCGATACGCCTTCTTCCCCGGCGCCGACTTCTCGAAGCTCAGCCCCTCGTTCTGCGTCAGGTGCGCCGTGACCTTGCGCGTCGTCCCCACGAATTTTTCTGTCTCTGTCGCCATCACGCCGCCGCCGCTGCCGGGATCAACGCAACGATCTCTGCTGCGCTATCCATCTGAAGGCGCGTGGTGAGCTCAGTGGCACACCACAGGCTTGCGTTGCCCAGTTCTGGATACCACTTGTGCAGCGGCAGGCCACCGATGATCTTGTGTTCCAGCAATCGTGCATTCAGCTGCTCCGCCGTCTCCTCGCTGCGCAAGACAAATTCGTTGAAGCGCGGCGACTCTGGAAAGAGCAGTTTTCCACCCGCCCCCAGTGTCTTTGCCGCGTAGTCCGCCTTCGCCAGGTTCTGCAGAGCCAGATCTTTGATCCCCTCTTTGCCGTAGACCGTCATGAACACCGTCGCCATTAGCGCCACTAATGCTTGATTGGTACAGATGTTCGAGGTCGCCTTCTCGCGCCGGATGTGCTGTTCGCGCGTCGAGAGCGTCAGCACAAACCCGCGCCGCCCTTGCGAGTCCTTCGTTTCGCCCACCAGCCGCCCCGGCATTTGGCGAACATACTTCTCTTTCGCTGCGATCACCCCGCAGAATGGGCCGCCAAAACTCGGAGCGACCCCGAACGACTGCGCCTCCATGATCACGACATCCGCTTCGACCGGCGGCCGCACAATCCCCAGCGAGACTGCTTCGGCGATGGCCACCACCAGCAGCGCGCCCTTCTTCTGCGCGATCGCCGCAATCGCCGGTATGTCTTCAATTACGCCGAAGAAATTCGGCGACTGCACCAGCACGCAAGCCGTCTGCTCGTCCACAGCCGCATCGAGCGCCGCCAGATCGATGCGGCCATCGTCGCCGTAGCCGATCTCCTCGGTCGCATGGCCGGAGCTGGCCTCGCGATGCTGCGCGTAGGTGCGCATCACCTCGCGATACTCGGGATGCACAGTGCGGGCGACCACCACCCCATCGCGTCCCGTCACCCGCATCGCCATCATCGCGGCCTCGGGCGCCGCGGTCGATCCGTCGTACATCGACGCGTTGGCGATATCCATGCCCGTCAGTTCGCAGATCATCGTCTGGAATTCGAAGATGGCCTGCAGCGTCCCCTGCGTGATCTCCGCCTGATAAGGCGTGTACGAAGTGAGGAACTCGCCGCGCTGCACGATGGCGTCGATCAGGACAGGCCGATAGTGCCGGTAAACACCCGCGCCCAGAAAACTCGCGTAGCCGTTAGCGTTCTTCGCCGCGGCAGCTTTGAAGTGGTCGACGATCTCCGACTCGCCCATCTGCCGCGGAATCGCAAGGTCGCGCGTCAGCCGATATTCCTCAGGAATGATGGCAAAGAGATCGTCGATCGACGACGCGCCGATCTCGCGCAGCATCGCGGCGCGTTCGGCATCGGATTTGGGCAGGTAGCGCATAGAGAACCAAATTTAGATTATCAACGACAATCTCATCTCACCACAGAGGACACAGAGACCACAGAGAAGAAATTAAAAATAGTGTTTCTCTGTGTCCTCTGGGGTGAATTTACCCATTTCTCATCCGGACGATACCGTCCTTCATCCGAACTACGTTGAAGTTAAGGAGCAGACCCAGCGGCTTGCCGCTCAGTTTCAGATAAGAGAGAAGCTGCGCCTTATGGATCGGAGCAATCTCCGCGACCGACTTGATCTCCACTACGATCAAATTCTCCACGAGAATGTCGATCCGGTAGCCGATCTCGAGGCGTTGCGAATCATAGACGACCGGCAGACCGACTTCTTCTGAAACTGCGAGGCTCCGCTTGCGCAATTCGTAAGCCAGGCACGCGCGATACGCGCTCTCGAGCAGCCCAGGTCCCAGCCCGGAATGGACGCGAAGGGATGAGTCGACGATCTGGCCGCTGACCCTGTTGATGCGGTTCCAATCCATAGAAGCACGGAGTAAGACGTTACCGGAACCGGATCTCGTCTTTCTGTGCTGTCGGTCACTTGTCTCATGTGCGTCGTTCGTCGACAACCCCGGATCCCCACCGAACTCCGTGCTCTCCGTGTCCTCTGTGGTAAATCAGTGCCCGGTCTCTTCCTTCACGTACACCTCGTAATCCTGCGCCGTCAACAGCGAATCGACCTCGCCCGGGTCCGCCAGCTCGATCTTCATAATCCACGCCGCGTGCGCGTCGGCGTTGATCTTCTCCGGCGCCGTAGTCAGCTCCTCGTTGATCGCGGTCACGGTTCCCGTGGCCGGCGAGTACAAATCCGACACGGCCTTCACCGACTCCACGCTGCCGAAGACCTTCCCCTTCTCGACCTTGTCGCCGACCTTGGGCAACTCGACAAAAACAATGTCTCCCAGCGAGTCCTGCGCGTGGTCGGTGATCCCGACAGACGCCGTTTTGCCGCTGGCCTCGATCCATTCGTGCTCGCGCGTGTAGCGGTAGTTCGTGGGGTACGCCATTGCGATGGAATTCTCCCTCTTATTGTACGGGCTGCGCTAGCTCTGGCTGCTCGCCCTCTTCGGCTTCTTGTAGAACGGCAGCGGTACCACCTGCACCTTCACCGGATTATTGCGAATCTCAACAGCGACTTCAGTTCCCGGCTCCACAAACGCCCGCGGAACATAGGCCAGTGCGATCTTTTTCTTCAGAAACGGCGCAGGCGATCCGCTGGTGACGTATCCTATCGCGTTGCCGCTCAAATCGAGCACGCGATAGCCATCCCGCGCGATGCCCCGCTCCACAACTTCCAGCCCCACCAGCTTGCGCTCCGGTCCCCCAGCCGCCTGCACCTTGGTGAGCGCTTCCGATCCCAGGAACGGCCCCTTCTCCAGTTTGCAAAACCGATCGAGCCCGGCTTCAAACACGTTGATGGAATCCGAAATCTCGTGTCCGTACAGCGAGAGCGCCGCCTCCAGCCGCAACGTGTTCCGCGCCCCCAGCCCGCACGGCAAAATCCCAAATTCCTTACCCGCTTCCATCACCTCGTTCCACACCCGCTCGCTTGTGGCTTCATCCGACGGGATATAAATCTCGAAACCGTCCTCGCCGGTATAGCCGGTCCGCGCAATCAGCGTGTTCTCGAGGCCGCACACCGTGCCCCACGTGAACCAATAGAATTTCACCGCTGCCAGGTCCGCGTTCGTCAGCTTCTGCAGCGTCTCCTGCGCGCGCGGCCCCTGGATCGCCAGCTGCGTGTAGTAGTCGCTGTAGTCGCTCACGTGGCAGCCGAAAGCATGCGCCTGGCTGCGCACCCAGTTGTAATCTTTCTCGCGGGTGCCCGCGTTGATCACGAACAGATAATCGTTGTCACTGAGCTTGTGGACGATGATGTCGTCGACAAACGTACCTTCGGGATACAGCATCGCGGAATACTGCGCCTGGCCCACCTGCAGCCGCGACGCATCGTTCATGGAGATGTGCTGCACGGCGGCAAGTGAACCGGGCCCGCGCAGCTGAATGTCGCCCATGTGGCTGACGTCGAAGACGCCCACGCCCGTTCGCACCGCCATGTGCTCGGCAATCAGGCCGGAATACTCGACAGGCATATCCCAGCCGCCGAAGTCGACCATCTTTGCGCCAAGCCTGCGATGCAGGCTGTTCAGTGGAGTTTTGCGGAATGCGACAGTTGCCGACACGAGGCCTCAGACGAACGCGGAATTCTTGCGGAACACGAACCTCTTACGTTACAACCCGTCTGGGTGCCGGTCAATCGCCGCAAACCATCGGCGACTTCATGTTCGGGACAGCAACTTGACTCTGCAATCAGGAAAACGACGAGCCACGCGCACTACCGCCGGATCAGATACATAATCCCGATCAGAACCAGCACCCCGGCAATCACCACCACCCGGATCGTCTGGAAGCGACCCATCCACCTGTTCTGCATCGCTGCACCTCGCCCCGATTATAGCCCGTCGATCCGCTGCCGCACCCTACTCCGCGGCTCCGGTGCTCCGCGCAATTTACGATAAGAGCGTGCCGTTCCCCTTCCCTGTCGTTCCGGCCGCGATCGCTCTTGTGCTCCTGCTCGTCCCGCTGTTTGCCTTTGCCTTCGCGGGCGAGCGCTGCGTTCGCGCTGCGCAATCGCTCCCCACGACTCTGCGCCTCGCACTGCCGGCTGTGCTGGTGATTCCTTACCTCATCGACGCCGCTGGTTCGCATGTCCTCGCCTTCCGGTGGCTGCTCCTGTATCTTCTCGCCCCCGTTATCATCGCCGCGCTCGAATGGCTGGCGGCAACACTCGACCCCAACCAGCGGGGCCACCTCATCGACTTTCTGGTTCTCATCCCGCTCGGCCTGGCGGTCGATCTGCGCTGGCTCGAGCCCGCCTGGCCCCACAAACTCGCCCTCCTTGGCAAGCTGACCCTCCTCGATGCCGGCCTCTACGCCTTTCTCGCCGTGCGCTGCCTCAGCGGCGTTGGATTCGATCTGCGCCTCCGCGCGCGCGACTGGCGGATCGGCCTCCGCGAGTTCGCCTTTTACGTCCCACTCGCCATACCGCTCGGCCTCGCGCTCGGCTTTCTCCACCTGCACCACCACATCGACCATCCCTGGCTGATCCTTCCCGCCTGGATCGCCACCTTCGTCGGCGTGGCGCTGCCCGAGGAGGTCTTCTTCCGCGGCTGGATCCAAAATCTGCTCGAGCGTCGCATCGGTCGCATCGCCTCCTTGATCGTGACCGCCTGCGTTTTCGGGCTCTCCCATTTCAACAAGCGCACGCTGTCTTTCAACTGGCGCTATATCGTGCTCGCAGCCCTGGCGGGCATCTTCTATGGACGTGCATGGCAGCAGGATCGCCGCGTGGGCGCCTCCGCCATTACTCACGCCACGGTCGACACCATCTGGGGCGCGTTGCTGCGTTAGCTCGGAATTGACCCCCCACCACAGAGGCCACAGAGTACACAGAGTTTCTTCTGTTCTCTGTTTGTGCCCGGTGGTAAACCAAACCCTTTCTTGTTCGAACAAGATCTGTTCGCGCTCCGGGACCCGCAGAAACCAGGAATTCTTTTCTCTGCGCCCTCCGTGACCTCTGTGGTGGATGTTTTCTCCGCCTGCGTAAAATAGGCCTTGTCCCATGACCGCAACTCCCCTCGAAATCCGGAACAGCATTTCGTCTTCGCAACTGCGCGAACAGACGTTTGACGCCTTCCGTCGCTGGGGCTATTTGCAGGCCCAGCTCGATCCCCTCGACCAATACCTCACTCCGATGCCCCTTCCCGAACTCGCCCTCGACAACGAATTCGTCACAGAGGCCCGCCGCATTTACTGCGCAACCATCGGCGCGGAGTTCATGCACATCCCCTTCCGCGATCGCCGCGAGTGGATCGCACATCGTCTCGAAATTCCGACCCCGGCCCCAGACCAGAACCACATCCTCCAGCTCCTCACCCGCGCTGACATCTTTGAGCAGGTCATTCAGTCTCGCTATCTCGGAACCAAGCGCTTCTCCCTCGAAGGCGTCACCGCCCTCATTCCTTTCCTCGATGAGCTGCTCAACCGCTCCGCCGAGCTCGGCGCGCAGCGCGTCATCTTAGGGATGAGCCACCGTGGCCGCCTCAGCGTGATGGTGAACACCTTGGGCAAATCGCCGGTCGACATCTTCGCCCGGTTTGAGGATGTCGACCCCCGCAGTATCCTCGGCGGAGGCGACGTCAAGTACCACATTGGCGCGACCGGCGAATTCCCTGCCCGCAATGGCAGCACGGTCGCGCTGCACCTCGTCTCGAATCCAAGTCATCTCGAGGCTGTCGATCCGGTGGCCATGGGCCGCGCCCGCGCCCGCCAGGACCGCTATGGCAGCGACGGCATCGACCGCGTCCTGCCCGTCATCATCCATGGTGACGCGGCTTTCGCCGGCCAGGGAATCTGGGCGGAGACCATGAACCTCGGTTCCATCGACGGCTACTCCGTCGGTGGCGGCATTCACATCGTCGTCAACAATCTCATCGGATTCACCGCCGAGCCCGAGGAGACGAACTCCACGCGCTTCTCAACCGATCTGGCCAAGCGCCTCCCCATCCCCATCTTTCACGTCAACGCCGAAGACCCCGCGGCATTCGTGCGCATCGCCACCCTCGCCGCCGAGTACCGCTACCAGTTCCACACCGACGTTGTCATCGACCTCATCGGTTATCGCCGCCACGGGCACAGCGAAGTCGACGACCCCACCGTCACCCAGCCGCTGCGCTACGCGAAGATCAAAAATCATCCGCCGCTCTACGAACTCTACGCGAAGCAAATCGGCGTTGACGTCTCAGCGAAGGTGACGGAACTGCAGACGGAATTCGCCGACGCGCAGAAGAAAGCCACCGCGGTCCGCAAAAAGCCCGTGCTGGTCGAAATGCCGGACTACTGGAGCCGCTACCAGGGCGGCCCGTATCGCGCTGAGCTCGAAGTCGACACCGGTTTAGATCGCAACACGATCCAAACCGTCTCCGAAAGGCTGGCGTCGTATCCCGCGGACTTCCACATTCATCCCAAGATCAAAAAGCTGCTCGAACAGCGCGTCGCCATGGGCCGCGGGCAGCATCCCTTCGATTACGGCATGGCCGAAGCCGTCGCCTTCGGCTCGCTCCTGCTCAACGGCACGCCCGTACGCCTGAGCGGCCAGGACAGCCAGCGCGGTACCTTCAACCAGCGCCACAGCGTGCTCATCGACATCGAAAACGAGCAGCACTGGCTTCCGCTCAACCACATCGATCCGAACCAGGCACACTTTACCGTTTACAACTCGATCCTCTCCGAGGCCGGCGTCATGGGTTTCGAGTACGGTTACAGCCGCGATTACCCGGAGGCACTGGTGCTGTGGGAAGCGCAGTTCGGCGACTTCGCCAACGGCGCGCAAATTGTCATCGATCAGTTCATCGCCGCCGCCGAAGACAAGTGGGGCCTGCTCAGCGGCCTCACCTTGCTGTTGCCCCACGGCTACGAAGGCCAGGGTCCTGAGCATTCCAGCGCCCGCATCGAGCGCTACCTCCAGCTCGCCGCGCGTGACAATATTCAGATCTGCCAGCCGTCCACCGCCGCGCAGTATTTCCACCTGCTGCGCCGTCAGGCGCGCATCGCCAAGCAGCGGCCCCTAGTTGTGATGACGCCGAAGTCGCTGCT
>PKVY01000089.1:0-14283 GCA_003131625.1 Acidobacterium sp.
GAACGAATTGCGGCAGTGCCTAGCGGCGGCGGAGGCCGAGGACGCTCAGGAAGAAGCTGGAGAAGACGATCTGCCCACCGAGGGTCAGGGACAGGACCGAGGGAATCACGCGGCGGAGCATGGTGCTGGTGTTGAGCGCGCCGAATTGTTGCACGCTCCACAGGTGAACCGCCCAGACGGAGCCCGCGAGTCCCAGCAGGAAGAGGGCAGCGCCGCAGAGAATGCCGGATTCAAGGGTGATGTACTGGAACGCTTTGTTGAGGCGAGGGTCTTCGGGCAGGAGGCCCTCGGTGATGGCGAAGACTTTGGTGAAAATGGCGAAGACAACGGCCTGGAAACCGAGGGTGACGGCGGCGGCGGAATAAAGCATGGTGTGGACGTCGAGGCTGACTCCGAACAGGTGCCGCGGCTCGGGGAGCAGCCAGGCTCCGGTGAGCAGTCCCACGGTCATCAGCAACAGGCCGGGATAAAAGAAGAGCCAGCGCGGGCTGTACATCAGCAGGAAACGCAGGTGGCGCCAGCCATCGCGCCAACTGCGCAGATGCGGCGGGCGGGTGCGGCCGTCGGGCTTGAGACGCGTGGAGATTTCAGTGACCTTCATGCCGAACAGAGAGGCTTTCACCACCATTTCGCTGGCAAATTCCATTCCGGTGGTGCGCAGATCCATGCGGTTGTAGCCGGCAACGCTGAAGCCGCGGAGTCCGCAATGGAAATCGCGGGCTTCACAGCGGAAGAAAAGGCGGCCGATGGCCGTGAGCACGGGATTGCCGAGATATTTGTGGAGGGGTGGCATGGCGTGCGGTTCAATGCCGCCGCGGAAACGGTTGCCCATCACCAGGTCGGAGCCTGCGCGCAGTTCGGTGAGGAACTTGGGTATGTCGCCGAAGTCGTAGCTCATGTCGGCGTCGCCCATGACGACGTACTGGCCGCGAGCAGCGGCGATGCCTCCGCGGAGTGCGGCGCCGTAGCCTTTGTCCGCGACGTGCACGACGCGAGCTCCGCGCAACATTGCAATTTCAATGGAACCGTCAGTGCTGCCGTTGTCGGCCACGATGATTTCGGCGTCGATGCGATGCGCGTGGACGGTCTGCTGGATCAGGTCGATGCAGTCGGCGAGGGTCTCGGCCTCATTCAGGCAGGGCATGACGACGCTGATCTCGGGGTTGAGCTCGGGTTCGGCCTCGGCGTGCAGGAGCTCGGGCTCGGCAAAGCTGATTACGCCCAGGTCGCTCATACTGTGGCCTCCGCCGGCACTGGCACATCGATCTTAGAGGATTGCTGCCTGCGTGCTGCGACAGCTCCCAGCAGCGCGAGGGCAACCGTGACGAGCACGGGCAGCAGGAGATTGCGACAGGGCACGCCATCCCAGAAATCGGAGGGGCCGAAGAAAGTCTCGCCGAGAATGGCGATGTAGATGGATGCGAATCCCCAGATCAACATGGCCAGTGTGATGCGACGGGCAAGGGAAGGGTAGTAGTCCTCGGTTTTGCTGAAGATGAGGAGCAGGCAGCCGGGCACGATCAGGATCTGGTCGTAGATGACGGCCAGCTTGGTGAGCGTGCAGCAGACGCCGATCGCCAGCGCGAGCGCGATGGCCATCGCGAACTGCGGCGAGCCGGCTGGGGAGCGGCGCAGGTTCCAGAGAACCAGGAAGCACCAGCCGAGAAGGGCCGCGGTCAGGATGAGTCCCGGCAAGGGGCCGGCGATGGTCTGGAGCGGGAGCTCAGTGTGCGGGCCGTAGCCGCGGACCGAGGCGCGCCAGTGGCCGAACCAGCCAGGGACCATCGCCTCCGCCGAGAGCAGCAGGAGCGCGAGGGTGACCGCGAAGGATGCGATGAGGCTCCACGACCGCTGAACGCAAGCCCACAGCAGGAGAAAAAGAAGCAGCGGGAGCACCATCTGCGGCTTGAGAGTCGAGAGCGCCAGCAGAATTCCGGCGGCAACGGCGTGATTGCGATTCAGGAAGTAGCATCCGAGGAACAGCGCGACGGCAATGAGAAGCGTGGGTTGCTGCAGGCGCAGTCCCCACATGACCGGCCAACTGCACAGCGAAAGAAATGCGGCGAGAGCCNNCCACCTTGCCGCGGGAAACGGGAATGTTGAGCGAGCGCATGCAAGCCCAGAAGCTGAGGAAGAGCAGGGGCGGAGCGATGAGGACAAAGCCGAGACAGGCGGCGGTCCAGGGCAGGCGCGCGAACGGCGACATGAGGACGACCAGGTAGGCCGGATAGGCAAAGTACTGGGGCTCCATGTCGTCGGCAGGCGTGAGGGGGCGGCCGTAATAGGCGGTTTGAATTTGGCGCGTGGCTTGCGGTGAATAAGGATCCTGCCCAAAACGCAGGGCGGCCTGCATGGGAATCCAGCGGGTGATGAGGTCGTTGTGGCGGGGCGGCATGGCGCGATCGACCACGTGGATATGCCAGAGGGGAGCGGCGATGGAAAGGACGAGCAGAATGGGTAGGGCGAGGGGCCAGCGCGCTATTCGGGATAGCGGCGATGCGGGAGCTTGTAAGGCGGATGCGGCTGCCATTTGAGGCGAGTATAGGAGCGAACTTTGCGGTTGCCGATAGCCCGTTTGGGCCAGTGGAATTGACGGGGAGGGTTCCAGCGGTTTCGGCGATGAACAGCCGTGCAGGGCTGGGGGGCGATCTGTGACCGGGGGAGATCTTCAACTTACTTGTTAACTGAAGAGCTCACTGTGGGAGCCGAATCGAGCCAGACGCAGAAGATCGCTTCCGCTCTTGCGGTAGATCAGCAGCAAATTGGGTTTAACGTGGCATTCGCGGTACCCCGACCAGTCTCCACCTAAATTGTGGTCTCGATGGCGGGCATCGAGCGGCTGATCGGCAGCGAGGGCCAGCAGGACCGCAGACAAAGTGGGGTCGAGAGTGTTGCGATGAGGGCCTTTAGCTTCTCGCTTGTAATCTCGTTTGAAGGCGGACGAACGCTCAATCGTCCGCATGCAAATCCGCCGTCAACGCATCGACGGTCGCAAAGGCCTTTCCTTTTCCGGCTTCAAGCTCGGCAATCGCCTTGCGCGTTTTGGCATTGGGGGCCTTCACTTCAAACGGCAAACGGCGTTCCTCGGCAACGCGCAGCATCAGGAGACGAATAGCATCGGAAATGGACAGCCCCATCGCCCGGAGCGCACCGGCTGCACGCCTCTTGGTGCGGGCATCGATGCGGGCTCGAACGTAAGTGTCGCTGACGGCCATATACCAGTGTAGTCACATCAGGACTACAATTGCAATCTCGTCGTTCCTGGGCGCGTTTGCATCGGGGAAAACCGCCGATTGCCGTGGAGGAGACATCCCCGGTAAACTGAAGATTCGGCGCGTGAGGCAGCTCCGCGCTGGTGCGGGATCAGGCGAGTTTGGGCCGGCGGTTGCTGGCTGGTTCGGACACGCGGGTTTGGGGCCGCAATTTTCGACGACATCCTTGAGGGGAATCGTCTTTTCGGAGAAGACATGGCACAGGTTTGCGATATTTGCGGCAAGGGCCCGCAGTTTGGGAACAATATTTCGCACGCGCACAACATCACCAAGCGGCGCTGGAATGTGAATCTGCACCCGGTGAAGGCCAAGGTGGGCGGCGGGGCGAAGCGGCTGCGCGTCTGCAGCAGCTGTTTGAAGGCGGGCAAGGTCGTCAAGGCGTAAGAGCAGGGAATAGGGATTAGGGATTAGGGTTTAGAAAACCTGATCCCAGTTGTTCCCGAGCGTTTGATCCCGAATGGGCCTGCTAATCCCGCTCCGCGTAATGCCCACATCTTTCAAGTCGGGCCGATACGGTGCACTCGACTTCCGTTAGCGATCAGGGTGTGGGTGCGATGCGGCCGGTGGCGGGCGTTTTCGTGATCGCGATGCGGATCGCGGCTTCGGGCGCGGAGTCATCGAAGCGGATGCCGGTTGCGGTTTTGATAATTCCTAACTTCTTCCAGAGTCCGTCGAGGTCGACGGTGACGGGCGCGTTGGCCATGCGGTCATATTGTTGCTCGAGGACGTGGGTTCCGGTGCCGGCGTCGCCGGCTGCGAAGGCCTTCGTAATCGGCCAGTCCTGATCGATGGTACCGCCGGCGGCGACGATGGCGCGGAGAGCATCCTGCAAACCCCTGCGGTTGTGGGTTTGCTCACGGATGGTGACGTCGGCGAGCAGGCAGAATTGCGCGCCGCCCCAGTAGGTGCGACCCCAGGTGTGGGTTTGGTCGAGGCCCTGATCGCCGGGCTGGGGATCTCCTTTGGGCATGTCACGTACCATGTCGGACCAGATTCTCTCCGGCTGGAGGAAGCCGGTTTCCCACCCCACCGCGCCAACACCGGGCGCGTTGGGGGCCCCGGCTTGCACGCGGGCGACAGGCTCGACGTAAACCGCGATTCCTTCTTCGATCCAGTGGTGCTCGTCTTCCTGCGAAGGGAAGGCGCCGTGGACGAGCTCGTGGGTCATCGTCCAGTCGTCGGTGAGCTCGTCGACGGTGGTGTGCTGGCCGAGGCGCATGCGGGTGAAGGCGGGAAACCCACCGACGTCGCCCCAGCTGGTGCCCTGCAGGACGCCGCGGCGATCTTCGGTGGGAATGATGAGGACGCGGTCGCGGGGAACCGGGAAGCGGCCGTAGTAGGTGGCGACGGCGGTGGCGGCGTTTTCAACCCACTGCATGATTTGCGGCGTGGAAAGGTCGAGGGAACCGGGAGCAAAGTCGACCTGGAGGGTCGAGCCAGCGATGGTGAAGGTCTGCGAAGAGGCAACGGGCGAGCGCCACGGTGGGCCGCGATGCTCGCCGGTGGGGTTGGGATTTTGCGAGGACACGGTTGCAATGAGCAGAGCGCCGCAGGCGAGGAGAAGAATCACGAGAGACAGCAGGGTGCGGCGCTGGGTCATGCATGCCTGGAGAACAGGGTGGCTATTTGGCTTTCTCGAAGTTCAGGGCTGCGGAGTTGATGCAGTAACGCAGGCCGGTGGGACGAGGGCCGTCAGGGAAGACGTGGCCGAGGTGAGCGCCGCAGCGGGCGCAGTCGACTTCCACGCGGCGCATGCCCAGCGTGTTGTCTTCGTGGGTTTCGATGGCGGCGGAGTTGACGGGGAGATAGAAGCTGGGCCAGCCGCTGCCGGAGTCGAACTTGGTGTCGGAGGCGAAGAGGTCGGCGCCGCAGGCGACACAGCGATACATGCCGGTGTCGTGGTTATAGGTGAGCTTGCCGGTGAAGGCGGGTTCTGTGCCTTTTTGGCGGGTGATGTGGTACTGCTCGGGAGTGAGCTGGGCGCGCCATTCGGCGTCGGTCTTTTCGATTTTTTCGGTCTTTGTGTCGGGCATTGGGGAAACTCCTGGGGATTACAGCGTTCTGCGTTCAGCGTACAGCTTTCAGGGCAATCAGATGGTGGCGATGACGTCGATTTCGACGAGGGCGTCTCTGGGCAGGCCCGCAACGGCAACGGTGGAGCGGGCTGGCGCTGTGACTCCTTCGGGCGCGAGGTATTTCGCATACACGGCGTTCATGGCGGCGAAGTCGGCCATGTCTTTCAGAAAGACGACGGTTTTGACGACGTGGGCGAGGTCCGTGCCTGCGGCGGCGAGGATGGCCTTGATGTTTTCCAGAACGCGATTGGTTTGCTCGGCGATTGCGCCGGAGACGAGCTGACCCGAAGCGGGATCGAGGGCGATCTGGCCGGAGGTGTAGATAAGGTTGTCGATGCGAACGGCCTGGGAGTAAGGACCGATCGCGGCGGGAGTATGGGGAGTGGAGATGGCGGTCTTCTGCGAATCGCTCATTTAACGATTGTGCCGGGAAGCAGAGGCGGGTGGCAAGGATGGTACGCCGGAGTGGGCGAAGTCGCGAGGATAGCACTTTGGATGAATGCGCGCTCCGATTGTGACAGGGTAAAATCAAAAATACGCTTCGATGAAAAAAGCAGTGATCTTGTCCCCTCTTGTTCTGGTGTACGCGCTGTGTGCTACGGCCAGCTTGCAGGCACAATCCGCAACTCCTGCTCAGCCCGCTCCGGCGCAGAATCAGCCGGCAGCGTCGCAGCCCGCGCAGGCCGGGACGGGCGAGAATCCGCAACAGAGCGGCGATAACGGCCAGTTCACGATTCCCGTGAGCGTGAACGAGGTGTACCTGGAGTTCGTGGTCACGGACAAGCATGGGCACTTCATCCGCGATCTGCAGCAAAACCAGTTCGCGCTGCTGGACGATCACAAGGCTCCGGCTCAGGTGTACAGCTTTACCCAGCAGACGAATCTGCCGCTGCGGGTGGGGGTGCTGATCGACACCAGCACATCGATCCGGCAGCGGTTCCTGTTTGAGCAGCAGGCGGCGACGGCGTTTCTGCTGCAGATTGTGCGGCCGCAATCGGACAAGGCGTTTGTGGAAGGCTTCGACGTGACGCCGGATTACAAAGAGGACTGGACGAACAATCTGGACCAGCTCACCGCTGGGATTCAGGGACTGCGGCCAGGCGGAGGAACGGCGCTCTACGACGCGGTGTATAGCGCCTGCCGCGACAAGCTGCTGACGGCTCGCGGGCAGGAGCCGGTGCGGAAGGCGATTGTGCTGGTGAGCGACGGCGACGACAACCAGAGCCACGCGTATCTGGAAGACGCCATCAAGGAATGCCAGCGGGCGGAGACGAACATCTACGCGATCAGCACCAACGTGAGCCCCAGCCGCGATCGCGGCGACGATATCCTGGAGAAGATGGCGTCGGCGACGGGAGGCAAGGCGTTCTTCCCGACCCGGATTGAAGATATGCCGAACAGCTTCCAGGAGATCCAGGACGAGCTGCGCAGCCAGTATGCGCTGGTGTACAAGCCGGCGGACTTCAAGACCGACGGCGCATTCCGCACCATCTATTTGTTCTGTCTCGATCGGCGGTATAACGTGCGGGTGCGTCAGGGGTATTACGCTCCGAAGGGGTAGCGGAGGCGCCGCAGCAGGCCGGTCTGAGTCTCAAATTGGCTATGGGGAGAATCGCGGATGTGGCTATGGCATCCGGCCACTTCCAGTGGATACGCTTGTGCCAGGGCATTCGCCGTGGTGTGCGGTGAAGACCGGATGGCGCGAGAATCAAGGGGAGGTGAACCATGGCCGAGATCAGAGGACGCGGATTTCCTGAGACGGCGCTTGCCGTGCTGTTCGTCAGCGTGGCGGCCTGCGGCGTGGGGCATGCGGCGACGCCACCGGATGCAGCGAAGACGCCGATCCTGCTGGAGCTTTTTACGTCGGAAGGGTGCTCGAGCTGTCCACCGGTGGATGTGTGGGCGGAGAAGCTGGATCATTTCCAGCCGATTGCGGGCGCCGAGATCATTGTGCTGAGCGAGCACGTGAACTACTGGGATCATGACGGGTGGAAGGATCCGTTCTCGTCGGACCAGCTGACGGCGCGGCAGCGAGGCTACGTGCAGATTTTGGGCATTGGCGATGCGTACACGCCGCAGGTGATCCTGAACGGAGCCGAAGAAGTGAAGGTCGCGAACCCGGAAGCGCAGATTCGGCAGACGTTTGAGAAGGCGGCAGCGGCGCCGATGCTGGCGGTGAAGATCGAGTCGGCGGCGGTGGACGATGGGGCGCTGACCGGACGCGTGGCCGTGGACGCGACGTCGGAGAAGCACGGCGGCGATGTTTTTGTGGCGGTGGCGCTCGATCGAACGCAGACGGATGTGCTGGCCGGCGAGAATAACGGCAAGAAGCTGACGAATGTCGCGGTGGTGCGGGATCTGGTGAAGGTGGGAAAGCTGGAGAAGGGGAAGAGCTTCGATGCGCCGTTCACGGTGAAGCTGTGGCCGGGAGCGGATCCGGCGAATCTGCGGGTGGTGGCGTTTGTGCAGGGGTCGGATCTGGGGAAAGTGCTGGGCGCTGGGATGACGAAGGACTTTGGGAAGGGGAATTAGGGAATGGCGGCCTTTGNNCTTTGAGCATATGAAGTGGGTGCCGGACGATGTGCCGGAGTGCACGCCGGACGAGCATGACGCGTGGTTTCGTGCGGAGGTGCAGAAGGCACTGGATGATCCGCGCCCTGGGATCCCGCATGAGGAGGTCATGAGACACATGCGGGAGAAGATTGAGCGGGCGAAGGCACGTGGGTCTGCCGTTTAGCACTCTGGTACGTTTTCTGCTGCCGGCACGGGGTCGCCGGTGGAACAACATGCAATGCTCGTCAGGAAATCGCCCTCCGTTAGGATGCGAATGTGCTGGCCCTTGAGAATGAGAGCCTCGGCTTTCCGGTGTTTGGTGCTCTTCTCGTATCCTGCCAGCTTGCGAGAATCCTGATCGCCCACGACGAGTAATGTCGTGTGCCTAGTGACTTCTTCGGCGATAGTGCAGCCAGCGCGTGCTGCAAGAGCTGCTGCTTCGTGTCGTGTGAGAACAAGTGCCCCTGTAAAAACAAGGACCTCTCCAAGAAACGGACCGCAGGGATTCGCGGAATATTCAGAAAGTCGATGTGTGCCGAAGATCGGTTGATTGACCCGCACCAGCCACTCTTCGATGCTTAGGCCGGATTCTGACATCGCACGCAGCAAGACCTCACCCGCACAGCGTGCATCTTCGAGGGCATCGTGCGGTTGATACTCAATACCTAGTTGCGCGGCGACGCCGGCAAGTCCATAGCCCGCTCGCGCAACAGAAGTCCAGGTCCGGCGCACAACTCGCGCTGAATCGAGCCAAGTGCATTCGCATTCTTCGATCTCCGCCTGCTGGCAGGCTCGGTGGAATGCGACGCGATCGAATGCGGTGTGGCTGACCGCGATGGCTCCGCGCAAACGCGAGGCGATCTCCGGATATATCTCGTGCCATTTGGGAGAATGTGCGACGTCCTCCTCTGTGATTCCGTGAATTGAAACGTTGAATGGGTCGAAGTAATCTCCGGGATTGATCAGCGACTTCCATTTGTCCCACAGGTTGCCGTCAGCGAACGTTGCTATACCGACTTGGCAAATGCTCGAGAGATCAGGGTTGGCAGTTTCAAAATCAATGGCGACGAAATTCATCCTCATTCTCCGCACCCGTAACCGTCGCTATTCGCCCTTGAGCATGCTGTTAAGCGCCGCTTCGTCGATGACGTACACGCCGAGTTGGCGGGCTTTGTCTAATTTTGAGCCCGCATCATCACCGGCGACCACGTAGTTCGTTTTTTTGCTGACGGAGCCGGAGACGCGGCCTCCGGCGGATTCGATTTTGGCTTTGGCGTCTTCACGAGACAGGTTGGGCAGGGTTCCGGTGAGGACGAAGGCGAGGCCTTTGAGTTGCGTGGTCTTCTTACGCTTTTCGGCGGTCATTGTCAGGTCGGCTTTGGCGAGCTTGTGGACGAGGTCGCGGTTCGTTTCCTCGTCGAAAAACTCGTGAAGGGCTTCGGAGACGCTGGGGCCGACGTCATTGATGCGCTCCAGATCTTCGCGGGAGGCTGCCATGAGGGCTTCCATGGAGCCGAATTCTTCCGCGAGGGACTGGGCGGTGCGCTCGCCGACGAAGCGAATGCCTAATCCAAAGAGGACGCGATTGAGCGGAGCTTTCTTCGAGGCTTTGATTTCTTCGAGGAGATCTTTGCGTTCCTTTGGGCCGACGAGGGCCTGGGTACGGGTTTTAGTTTCGCCGGTCTTCTTGTCTTTGGTCGTGACCTCGTGCTGGAGTTGTGCGAGATCCGCGTCAGTGAGGGAGTAGAGGTCGGCGATGCTTTTAACGAGGCCCCGGTTGAGGAGCTGGGTGACGAGGGCGTCGCCGAGGCCTTCGATGTTCATGACGCCGCGGGAAGCGAAGTGGAGGAGGCTGCCGGTGAGACGAGCGGGGCAATCCACGTTGACGCAACGGTAGTCGACCTCGCCTTCGGTGCGGACGATTTCGCTGTTGCACTCCGGGCAATGGGTGGGGAAGCGAAATTTTTTGTGGCCGCGCGGATGGTCCTTGTCCTCGACGACTTCGACGACCTTGGGGATGACGTCGCCGCCGCGCTCGACTTTGACGTAGTCGCCGATGACGAGGCCGAGGCGGTCGATTTCGTCGGCGTTGTGGAGGGTGGCGCGAGAGACGGTGGTGCCTCCGATGGAAACGGGAGTGAGGACGGCGACCGGCGTGAGCTTGCCGGTGCGGCCGACCTGGATGCGGATGTCCTCGACCTGGGTGATGCCGGCGCGAGCGGTGAATTTAAAAGCGACGGCCCAGCGTGGAGCACGGCCGGTGTAGCCGAGACGGCGCTGGACTTCGGCTGAATTGACCTTAATGACGACGCCGTCGATTTCGTAACCGAGGTCGGCGCGATTCTTCTCGGCTTTTTCGACGAAGGCCAGGACTTTTTCGATGGAGGTAAGGGCTTCGCGGTGCGGATTGACCCGGAAGCCGATGGCGGTGAGGGCGTTGAGGGCTTCGGACTGCTCGGGAAGCAGGTCTTCGCCGGCTGCGGTGAGGAGGAAGTAGGCGTAGAAGTCGAGGCGGCGCTGGGCGACGACGTTGGGCTCGAGGGTGCGGATGGTTCCCGCAGCGTAGTTGCGGGGATTGGCGGCCGGATCGAGGCCCTGGGCTGCGCGTTCTTCGTTGGCTTTGCGGAAGGCCGTGAGGGGCATGACGACTTCGCCGCGGACTTCGAAGGTTGGCGGAACGTGGGCCTTTTTGAGTTTGGCCGCGGAGATGGAAAGCGGGATGGAGCGGATGGTGCGGACGTTGGTGGTGACGTCTTCACCGATGGTCCCATTGCCGCGGGTGAGGCCGCGCAGGAGATGGCTGCTGCCGTCAGGGGCAGCGTGGAACTGGAGAGCCATGGAGAGGCCGTCCATTTTGTATTCGCAGACGTAGCCGATGTCGGCGTTGTCGCCGGCGAGGGAACGAACCCGGCGGTCCCAGTCGCGGAGCTCTTCTTCGCTGGTGACGTTATCGATCGAGAGCATGGGGCGCGAGTGAGCGACCTTGGCGAATCCTTCTTTGGGTTTGCCGCCGACACGCTGGGTGGGCGAGTCGGGAGTGACGAGCTCAGGGTGGTCGGCTTCGAGGCGCCTGAGCTCGCGCACGAGGTCGTCGAACTCGGCGTCGGAGATCGAGGGCTGATCGAGGATGAAGTAGAGGTGTTCGTGGTGACGGATCTTGTCGCGGAGGGCGTCGATCTTCTTCTGGACGGCGTCGGACATACCTGGACCATGGTAATGCCGGGCTCGAAGTTCCGCCCCACCCCCGTTCCCTCGGAAAACCGCATGTGTTTGATTCTTCGTGGCTTAGCGAAGGCGGCCGCGATAAATGGCTGATAACAAGTTAGTTGTTTGACGCTCGTGAATGATGCATTCGTGCGCGTGAAGGGGCTTGATGATTGAGGGCGAGTCAGTTGCCAGACGCTCGTGAATGCATCAATGGCGCTCGTGAATGATGGGTTCGTGCGTGTGACTGCATCATTTGTGCGCATGAATGATGCATTCATGCGCGTGAGGAGGAGACAGGGGACCGGAGACAGGCGGGCAGGCGAACGACGGGTCCGGCGCAACGCCGCCCTTCGGATTTGGCTCCTGGGGAGCGGGTACAACGCTGCCATCCTCGCGGGGAACGGGGCCAGCCGAGAGTACCTGAAGTTACTTGCGCTGGCGCGGAATGGGAGTAGGATTCCAGGCAGAAAATCTTCCTGCAAGTTGCCCGGCTCGGCGTGATCCCGCTCGATGGCTTCGATGCGTCCTGGAACCTGCCGATTCGGAGCCGCGCGACTAGCCTGGCACCCTGGGGGAATCTCCGCGGGGCGGAGAGGAGGCAGCACGATGGTGCAACGCGTAATCGTCTTTATTTTTGTGGTGGTGTTTGGGGTCGCAACGGCGTGCGGGGAGACGTACCACAGCTCGTATTCAGTTGCGTGCAGCAACATATGGCCCGCGGTGAAGGCGACGCTGGCGGATCAGGACCACTATGCGAAGGTGATCATCAACGACGAAAAGATGAAGGCGGATTATCAGCCGAAGCATACGGTGCATGTGGACATCAGCGGCACGCTGCTGCAGCGGATGAACCACGTGACGCTGAAGCCCAAAGGGGACGGATGCGAGATGGATGTGGTTTCCAACTACAGCGGCTGGGGACACGACGATCAGTCGGACTTCAAGAAGCGGGTGGACGAGGCGGTGGCAAAGGGTGCTCCGGCTGCCGAGCCTGCGAAACCGGCGGCGACAGCGGAGGTTGCGAAGCCGAACGAATAGCGGATAGCGGATAGCGACTCTGATCCTGAACAGCGGTGGTTCCCACATCCGCAACGCAGGGATATGGGGCACCCGCCGTGTGCCTTACGGGACGGGTTCGACGGTGACTTCGACTTCCTCGTGGCGGGTGGTGCCGGGGACGTCGACGGAGCCGAGGACGAGGGGCTTGCCGGGCGTCGGCTTCGAGGTGACCTCGAGAACACTCTGATGGATAGCGATGAGGGAATGCGGCACGCTTCGCGCGATTCCCGGGTCTCAAAATCGAGACCCGGGCCAGCCGGATTCTTTCCAGATCAACTATCCGAACAGGCGGGATGATCGACGCGGGTTGTCGTCGTCATCTTCGCCGGGGTCGGGTTCGGTGGTGGGTTCGTCTGGTTGGCCGAATGGAGGCGTGTCCGGCGGGGGAGGCTCGTAGGAGAAGGAGGCGCGATGCCAGGAGGTCGCGTCGCTGGTGGTTTCCGGTTCGGGGTCGGGCTCGACGGGATCGCTGGGGGTAATGAATCGGAATCCGGTGGGCCGGCCGGGATCCTCGTAGGCCGCTTCTTTGCGGGAGGGACGGTAGCGCCATGCGGCGGCGATCAGATAAACCAGGAAGCAGGCAAGACCGGCGATGACGGCGGGTAAAAGGGGTGTGTGCGGGGCGGCGTCGGCCGACTCCACGAGGGTGAGCGGATGCGGCGAGGGTTGCGCGTCGACGGGAGTGGTTGTGGGCGGTTGCTGAGAAGAGGGCAGATTCGACTCTGATACTCCAGAGGAAGGTGCGGGCGCGGTGTTCGAGGCTGATGCGCCGGGGGCTGGCGCCGGGTTGGCTGCTTCTTCGGCCTGGAGGGTGTGGCGCTGTTTTTCGACGACGGCGATGGCCCGCGTCAACTCTTCGCGTTCTTCGCGCAGTTGCCTGGCGCTGGTGCCTGCAGTTTTGATTTGCGCGCGCGCGGACTGCCGGGGTGCGCCCGCCGGCGCTATGGAGACCAGAGCCTGGTGGATTTCATCGAGCCTGGCTTTTGCGCCGGGAGAACTGGCGGAGTTCTGGACGCGCAGATCGTCGAGCTGCTTCTCCGCGGCTCGGACCCGGGTATTGAGGAGCTGTTGTTGTTTTGCCTCGCTATGCGAGGCGGGTTCATAGCCATAGCCGCGGTGGCCGTGGCGGGGGTTCGTATTGCGGGTCGAGCTGAGCTGATCGAGTTCGCGACTGGTGGTGGACAGTTGCTTTTCGAGATCGGCGAGCGAGGCGGAGAGGGAGGGACCGGGCCGGGTTGCAGACGGGGTTTGAGTGGGCGCTCGGGCGGGAGACGGAGTTTGCATTAAGGGTGAGGGCGCGGCTGCGGACGCGCGCGTCCACGCGGCCAGAGTTTCCGCGACGGCGTTCGCAGTGGCCGCGGATCTTGCGGGGTCGTCGTCAGTGAATTGCACGCGGAGGAGTTTGTGCGAGGGCTCGGAGAGCACGAGGCGGGAGCGAAATTCGCCGATGCGGTTGTTCATGTCGGACGAGGAGAGAAACGCAGGTTTGGAGAGGGTGGCTACGACCGAATCGGTGAGGATGGACTCGCCGAGGGCGACGGCGGGCAGCGCCGCCTGGACGAGGCCGGGATCGATTTGCTGCGCGGCGGAGGGGTCGAAGGACAAGACGGCGGCGTTGGTGGATTGGGCGGCGCGGCGATGTTGCCAGGTGAAGACGCCGGCGCCAACGGCGATGGCGAGAAGGAAGGCGAAAATCTTTTGTCCCAGCGGCACTAGAGTCCTCGATGATCTCAAAGATGGAAGGCAGATTTCGAAGGCGAAGCCGCGCTGAGGGAACTGCCGTGATCGTATCTGGAGTCTGGCTCAGCATGAATATAGATGCGGCCCGGGGGGATTTGGCGTGCTGGCGTTGGGCTGGGGGAACGAATTTTCGGCGCTTTGGAGACGGGGCACCGGGCGGGCGCGACGAATTCGGAGGGTTCGCTCAAGAGAGGAGAACCAACGCGAGGTGCCATTCGACTCGTCGTCTGGCGACGACTCCCTCAGGCCAGGCTCTTCGCTTCGCTGAGGATGACAGAGCAGGCCGACCGCTATAATCCGTGACGATGAATAATGATTTGATCGAGGAACTGGAACGGCGGAATCGGCTGGCGGAAGTGGGCGGCGGGGAGTCGCGG
>PKVY01000089.1:14325-20776 GCA_003131625.1 Acidobacterium sp.
CAGGACTTCACGGTGTTCGGCGGGTCGCTGTCAGAGGCGAACGCGGGCAAGATTGTGAAGCTGATGGATACGGCGCTGAAGGTGGGCGCGCCGGTGATCGGGCTGAACGACTCGGGCGGGGCGCGGATTCAGGAGGGGGTGGTCTCGCTGGCCGGGTATGCGGATATTTTTCTGCGCAACACGATGGCCAGCGGAGTGGTGCCGCAGATTTCGGCGATCCTGGGACCGTGCGCGGGTGGAGCGGTGTATTCGCCGGCGATTACCGATTTCATATTGATGGTGGACAAAACGTCGTACATGTTCGTGACGGGGCCGGACGTGATCAAGACGGTGACGCACGAGGAAGTGACGAAAGAGGCGCTGGGCGGGGCGGCGACGCACAACGAGATTTCCGGGGTGGCGCATTTTGAGGCGCACGATGACGCGGAGTGCCTGGCGATGGTGCGGGAGCTGCTGAGCTTTTTGCCGTCGAACAACCTGGACGATCCGCCGCGCAAGGAGTGCACGGACCCGGTGGATCGCGCGGATCGGGAGCTGGACAAGCTGGTGCCGGTGGAGTCGAACCAGCCGTACGACATCAAGGACGCGATTACGCGGATTGTGGACGATGGGTACTTCTTCGAGGTGCACGAGCACTTCGCGAAGAACATCGTGGTGGGATTTGCGCGGATGAACGGGCGGCCGGTGGGGATCGTGGCGAATCAGCCGGCGTTTCTGGCGGGGGTGCTGGACATCAACGCCAGCGTGAAGGGGGCGCGGTTTGTGCGGTTCTGCGACGCGTTCAATATTCCGCTGATCACGCTGGAGGACGTGCCGGGATTTTTGCCTGGGACGCAGCAGGAATATGGCGGGATTATCCGGCACGGAGCGAAGCTGCTGTTCGCGTTCGCAGAGGCGACAGTGCCGAAGCTGCTGGTGATTACGCGGAAGGCGTACGGGGGCGCGTACTGCGTGATGAGCTCGAAGCATCTGCGGACGGATGTGAACCTGGCATGGCCGACGGCGGAGATTGCGGTGATGGGGCCGGAGGGGGCGGTGAACATCGTGTATGGGCGCGAGCTGACGGAGGCGGTGAAGCTGGCGGAGAAGAGCGAGGGCAAACTGACGGAGGAGCGGCGGGCGGAGGTTCTGCAGCAGGCGAAGGCAGCGCGGGTGCATGAATTTCGCGAGCAGTTTGCGAATCCGTACGTGGCGGCGGAGCGGGGATATGTGGATGCGGTGATTCTTCCGCATGAGACGCGGCGGAGACTGATTGCGGCGCTGGAGATGCTGGACGGGAAGCGGGACAAGATGCCGGCGAAGAAGCATGGGAATATTCCGCTGTAGCGGCTCCTGCCCAGAGCTCAATTAGTTTGGATTCGAGATGGCGACGTCTTCTTGGAGGTGCGCTACGATCATAGCGGCGTTGGCGCACTTCACGAAGGGCTGGAGGCCTCAGTGAGATTCTTGTGTGTAATCCTCGGTGCTTCGCACTTTCTGGGCTTTCTGTCGCCCAGGCTCGTCGCCGCCCAACAGCCTAGCGCTTCTTTTACGGTCCAGCACGATGCCGATTCGTTCACTGGAGTGTCTACGACTACGATCGCCGTCGAAGGCGATGACGATCAAGGGTCCAATGCCTCGCAGGCCGCCGAGTTCATGATTGTTTGTTCCACCAAAGGGAGCAAGCACTGGGTCGATTTCGAAATCTACACTGGCGGACTCAGCGATTCTGCGATGAGGTACGGGACAAGCGGCGGGGCCTTCGAGAGCAAGTGTGGAAACAGGGAGCCGATCCCTGAGACGTGGGAGGCATTGGGCTCACGGAATTCCGCGCCTTGGGGGAGCGTCGTAGCCTATAAGCATCCCCCGAGGAGGTATACGCGATACCTCATGGGTTGTCAGCCTTGGAGTATTCGATACTATCGGGCCAACGGGGTAGAACGCACAGTGCGTTTCGACTTGAGTGCGATGCAGACGGCTATGGATAAATATTCGGAATGCAAGCAGTGAGTAAAGTGCGCTCCAGGTTGGAACTTCCGGAGAATGGAACACATGACCGCCCGAGTTAACCTAATCAATAGTGCCCATATAGCGGCGGCGATCAGCTACCTCGATGAAAACGGAGTGGACGAGAGAAATCTATCCCACGATTATTGCCTCAAGGCCGACAACGGGCACCACTATCCTCCCAAAGAAGTGCTTCGCCGCGCTTTTATGATATGCACCAATGGCCCTCGCCCCAAGGGACTTATTGCGAGTGGAACCAGAACCGCGGCTTATCTCCGGCAGCGGGGCTACCGTGCCGAGAAATGTGGCGAACTGCCTAGCTGCCAAGAACGACTGAACAGGCATTGAGTGCTCGGGACCGCATGCATCGCTGATAGAAGAACCAGTTAGCGTCTGTGCACGGATCCTCCTTGTTCGGAACGGAGTTTGGCGGAAGTCAGCGGGTAGGCGGGCGGGCCCCGCTGTTTTTGTCTGGAGGGGCACAATGGGCGACCCGGTGAGCGCGGAGGCGGCGGAACACTATCGATGGGGCGAGGTGTGCGACGGGTGGCATCTGGTGCGCAGCGAGGGGCTGAGCGTGATCGAGGAGCGGATGCCGGCGGGGGCGCGGGAGCAGCGGCATTTTCATACGAAGGCGCGGCAGTTTTTTTATGTGCTGGAGGGGGAGCTGACGATGGAGGTCGAGGGGCGGAGTCATGCGCTGGGCGCGCGGCAGGGGCTGGAGATTGCTCCGGGGGAGCGGCACCAGGCGCGGAACGAGTCGCGGGAGGATGTTCGGTTTCTGGTGATCTCGTCGCCGCCGGCGCAGCGGGACAGGGAGTACCGGGAGTAGGCGGTAGGGAATAGGCAACAGGGTACAGGGTGCAGGGTACAGGGTGCAGGGTACAGGGTGCAGGGGACAGAAAAGCGCTCAGCGTTCGGCGTTCAGGGTTCAGCCTTCAGAAAGAGCACGGAGCGCAGTGCACGGGAAATGCGACGCGCGGCGCGCGATTCCCACATCCCCAACTGCAAGGATGTGGGGCGCCCGACTAATCCCTAATCTCTAAACTCTAATCCCTAACTCCTGTTCTCTGGTTCACGCTGGGGTGCGGGGTTTTGCGGTAGGATGGCCGCACATCCTCAGGAGGTGAAGCGATGAGTTCCCCCGCTCAGAAGCGTGTAGCGCTGTTCCACTCCGACCGCGCGGTTCCCGCCAACGCAACGCACATCGGACGGACCGATCCGAAGCAGATCATCAGCGTATCGGTCATCGTAAAACGAAGAAATCCCCTGGACCTGGGCGCGCTGGGCGGGCGGAGAGTCTCGCCCGAGGAATTCGATGCGCAGTACGCGGCGGATCCGGCGAGCTTTGAGGCGCTGCGCGGGTTCGCGCACCAGAATGGGCTGGCGGTGGACGAGGCGGCGTCGAGCTTGTCGCGGCGGACGATGGTGATGCGCGGGACGGCGCAGGCGATGGAGCAGGCGTTCGGCGTGGAGCTGCACGATTACGAAGACACGGCGACGAAGAAGCGCTATCACACGTTCACCGGGCAGAGTTCGCTGCCGGCAACGCATGCGCCGCTGGTGGACGCGGTGCTGGGACTGGATGCGCGGCCGATCGCGAAGCCGCACTTTCGATTTCTGAAGGATTTGAAGAAAAAGAAGCCGAAGCCGAGCGCGCCGACGGCGTCGCCGGCGCCGTTCAATCCGCCGCAGGTGGCGGAACTGTACGATTTTCCGACCAGCGCGAATGGCGCGGGGCAAACGATTGCGATTCTGGAGCTGGGCGGGGGGTACCAGACGAGCGACATTCAGACCTATTTCTCAGGGCTTGGGCTGACGCCGCCGACGGTGGTAGCTGTGTCGGTGGATGGGGGGACGAATGCGCCGGGGGATCCGAGTGGCGCGGACGGGGAAGTGGCGCTGGATATCCAGGTGGCGGGATCGATTGCGAATGGGGCGCGGATCGCGGTGTACTTTGCGCCGAATACGGATCAGGGGTTCATCGACGCGATTACGACGGCGGTGCACGACACGGCGAATAAGCCGTCGGTGCTGTCGATCAGCTGGGGCGGGCCGGAGTCAACGTGGGCGCAGGCGTCGGTGACGGCGCTGGACGATGCGTGCCAGAGTGCGGGGGCGCTGGGGGTGACGATCACCGTGGCCTCGGGCGATAACGGATCGACGGACGGGGAGAGCGGGAACAATGTGGATTTTCCTGCTTCGAGCCCACATGTGCTGGCGTGCGGGGGGACGGAGCTGATCGGGTCGGGGACGACAATTGGGTCGGAGGTGGTATGGAACGACGGGAGCGACGGCGGTGCGACGGGCGGAGGTTTCAGCACGACTTTCGCGGCGCCAACGTGGCAGACCGGCGTGAAGGGATTCTCAGGAACGATGAGGGGCGTGCCGGACGTAGCAGGCGATGCATCGCCGGAGAGCGGGTACAACATTCTGGTGGATGGGCAGCAGGAGGTGGTGGGCGGGACGAGCGCGGTGGCTCCGCTGTGGGCGGCGCTGATTACGCTGATCAACCAGATGAAGGGGACGCCGGTGGGGTTCGTGAATGCGGCGTTGTATGGAGACGCGTCGGATTTTCACGACATCACGTCGGGGAATAACGGGTCGTTTTCGGCGGGGCCGGGATGGGATGCGTGCACGGGGCTGGGGTCGCCGAACGGGCAGGAGATCGCTGGGGCGCTGGGGTGAGAAAGGCAGAGTTTAGAGTTTAGGGATTAGAGTTCAGGGGCGGTTACGCGGACTTGCGTTACGCGAATTTGCGTAAAGACAGCGGTCGTTGGCCGGTAGCGCCGCGGCGTTAGTAGACTTCGCGGTGGAAGAGGTCGTCCTTTTCCTCGCAGGGCGAAGAGGTGCAGCCGACGGCGCAGCTGACCAGGGCGGCCACGCCGAGAGTGATCAGAATCGCCGGCAGGTAACTGCTCAATTCCGACAGATGGGCCAAAAGGTCATGCATATTCAGGAAGCACATTCTCCAGGCTCCCATTTTGTGGGAAACCTGAAAGTCTGTTCAGGTTTCCTTCATGTGGGGACGAGTGACAATCATGATGGCAAAATTTGCGTGGTATTGAAATCACCTTTTGGGCACATAACCAGAGATTCGCGGGGGACTTCTGCTATTGAGAATGCCAGTACTGTTGTAACAGGTTCCGGGAGGGTGTTGCACGAGTAGATTCCTCCCTCGTATCTCATTGAAAATGATATGCTTTCAGGGGCGCCGGGGGAATAACCGCATCAACCCGGCGGCGGGAAGTTCGGGGGCGAGGAAGGTCCTGGGAGCTCCGAGGCCGCTGGTTACCGCTGAGGCGGCTAAGTAACCGCTGCGGGTTGCGCCTTCCATGGTGGCGGGCCAGCCGGTGGCGATCCAGTCGCCGGCGAGGAAGATGCCGGGCCATGGGCTGGCGGATGACGGGCGGATCTGGTCGAGCAGGGGGCGGACCGAATAGGTAGCCCTAACCTCTTTAACAACAGCAGCTTTGAGCAGCTTCGCCTGGGCGACGGCGGGGAAGAACTGCGCGAGCTCCTGGAGGGCGAGGTCGATGATGGGCTGGCGCTGCATGGGGACGAGGGAGCGGGAGGCCGAGACGACGAGCTCGAGGTAGCTGCCTTCCCCAGAACGATGGGTCGGCTGGAGGCGGGATTTGTTGAACATCCACTGAATCGTCGTATCGAGCAGGACGGCGTGGTCCAGGTCGGTGACTTCGCGGTCGAACCAGAGGTGAATGCCGGTGATGGGAGAGTGCTCGAACTGAGCGAGGTTGGCGTCGAGCGCCTGGCTGCCGGGATTTTGGGGCAGGGCGGGCAGGAGCGCGGCCATGGCCTCGAAGGAAAGCGCGAGGATGACGGCGTCGGAGGGGATGGCCGGGATCTCGGGGTTTCCGGTGGTGGTGAGCCAGCCGCCATTGGGTGAGGGCGCGATGCTTTCGACGCTGGTGCGGAGCGAGACTTCGCTGCCGCGGTCGCGCAGGTAGCCGGTGGCGGCGCCGTAGAGTTCGCTGAGGGGAATGGAGGGGATGCCCATGCGGCCGGACTGGGGCGAGAGCAGGAAGGATTCGCGAAAGACTTTGGCGGCGTAGTGGACGGAGATGCGGTCGAGGTCTTCGTTGAGGGCGGAGACGAGGACGGGTTTCCAGAAGCGGTCGATGGCGCGCTCTGTTTGGCCATGGCGATGGAGCCAGTGGAGGAAATTTTCAACGGTATCGGGCGGAAGGCCGGGCATGAAGGCGGAGAGTCCGCGGGCGATGGCGAGCTTGTCTTTCAAGGAGAAGGCGGGGGCGCGGAGGAAGGCGAGCGTGNNTGGAGTGAAAGGGCGCGGGGAGGGGGCCAGGCTGAATCACGCTGGGTGGGCCGCCGGGGGTGAGGAAGGTGAAGCGGTCGTACCAGCGGATGGAGTCGAGGACGCCGAGGCGGCGGTAGAGGTCGATGAGCGAGGTGCAGCGGCCGATGAGGACGTGCTGGCAGTTGTCGA
>PKVY01000068.1 GCA_003131625.1 Acidobacterium sp.
CCCGCCGCCGCTGGATCGCCGATACGTGGGATGAAGCGACCGCCTCGCTCGAAGGAAATCAGGCTGCACATCTGATCCGCGTGCTGCGCGCGCAGCCGGGGATGGAGTTCGATGTTGTGGCCGGCGGACGGGTGTGGCACAGCGTGGTTGCGGGAATCACCGGTGATACCGTCCGATTCAACCTGGTCGCCGAGGTCACAGCGGATCCCGCTCTGCCGGTCACGCTGCTGCTCTCTGTTTTCAAGTTCGATCGCATGGAGTGGGCGATTGAGAAGGTGACCGAGCTGGGGGCCGAGTGCATCCAGCCGGTGATCGCCCGTCGCAGCGAGAAGCATCTCGCGCAGGCCGCAGCGGGCCGTGTGGAGCGCTGGCGCCGGCTGGCGCTGGAGGCATCAAAGCAGGCGCGACGGTCCGACGTCCTGCGCATTGAGGACCCGTTGGCGCTGAAGACGGCGGTGCAGGGCGATGCTCAGGCGCTGCGCCTGGTGCTCGCAGAGCAGGAGCGCTCCACGACGCTGCACCACGCGCTTTCGGAGGCGCTGAACGCTGCCGGTGACGATGTGCCGGCGATCCGGATCGCGGTTGGGCCTGAGGGTGGGTGGACGGCGGAGGAGGAAGCGCTCTTCGATGCGGAGAACTGGAAGCCGGTGAGTCTCGGGCCGCGCATCCTGCGCGCGGAGACGGCGGCGATCACCGCGATGGCCGTGGCGGCCGCCTTACTGGAGTAAGGGAGGGCCCAGGGTGCAGGGTACAGGGTGCAGGGTGCAGCCTACAGCGAGCGGCAGGTAGCGGGTGAGAACGCGACCTTGAACGCGGAAGTTCTCAGGAGAACATCTCCTTCACTTTTTCGAGAATGCCTCGCGCGGTTGGCGTGTTCTCGACGGTCACGGTCTCCCCCAGCTGTCGCAGCAGTTCCTTCTGCGCCTTGTTCAGCTTGCCAGGCGTGCGGACGATGATCTGCGCGATGAGATCACCGCGTCCGTATTCGTTCAGATGGGGAACACCCTTGCCACGAACGCGAAACTCCTGCCCGCTCTGCGTTCCTTCGGGAATCCTGATCTTTGCGTCGCCATCCAGCGTGGTGAGATTGATTTCCGCGCCCAATGCCGCCTGAGGGAAGGAAACGGGAATGAGGCAATGGAGATCGTTCCCTTCGCGCTCGAAGAATTTGTGCGGACGAACCCTGAGCACGATGTAGAGATCGCCACCGGGTCCGCCGAAGCGGCCTGCGTCGCCCTCGCCCTGGTAGCGAATGCGCGTGCCGTCTTCCACGCCCGCGGGGATGCTCACAGAGATCTCGTGCTGGCGCTCGATGCGTCCTTCGCCGCGGCAGGTATGGCAGGGATCGCTGATGACGGTTCCGGCGCCACCGCAGGCGCTGCAGGCACGGGCGATGGAGAAGAATCCCTGCTGGTAGCGGACCTGCCCGCGCCCCTGGCAGTGAGGACAGGTCGAGGGTCCGCGTCCGGTGGCCGTTCCCGCGCCGCGGCAGTCTTTGCAGGCCTCCATGCGGCGAACCGTGACCTTCGTCTCCTTGCCGAAGACCGCCTCTTCGAATTCGATGGTGAGGTCGTGGCGAATGTCGCGGCCCTTCTGGACGCGCGAAGGACGGCGGTTGCCACCGATGTTGAACATCTCGCCGAAGAGATCGCCGAAGATGTCGCCGATGTCCTGGGCGCCGAAAGGATTGCCGTCGAAGCCCGCCGCGCCGAGCCCGGCGTGGCCGTAACGGTCGTAGGCGGCGCGCTTCTGCGGGTCGCTGAGGACCTGATAGGCCTCGCTGCATGCCTTGAATCGCTCTTCCGCTTCGGAATTTCCGGGATTGCGATCGGGATGATGCTGGAGGGCCAGCTTGCGATAAGCGGCTTTCAGCTCCTGATCGGACGCCGTGCGGGAAACGCCAAGGACTTCGTAGTAATCGGCTTTAATCACGTTGTCGTTTCTGCTCATGCTTCCTTCTGCAGCGAGTTACTGGCGACGCGGACCAGGGCGGGGCGCAGCAGGCGATCCCGGATCCGATAGCCGCGGCGCACCTCCTCGAATACCTGATGATCGGGCAGATCGTTCCGTTCTACCATTTCGAGGGCTTCGTGCACGCGCGGGTCGAAGGTTGCGCCCACCGACTCAACCGGCTGGACGTTGAGCGAACGCAACGCCTCTTCCATCTGCTTCACGATGAGCTCGACGCCGGCGCGGAGCTGGTCCGTCGATCCGGTTGATCTGAGCGCCAGCTGGAAATTGTCCAGCACCGGGAGAAACTGCTCCACGGCGTTGGAGACGGCGAAGTCGCGAAACTCGGTGCGTTCGCGGGTTTCCCGTTTCCGGGAGTTTTCGACGTCGGCCTGCAGCCGCGCCAGCCGGTCGAAGAGCAGGTCACGCTCCGCTTTCAGGCGATCGTATTCTTCCTTCGGGACGGTCGCGGTTTCGACAGGGACCAGAGGCTCCTTCGCCTCGTCGCTGTCAGTCACGCCGGCCGCACCGCTGTCAGGATCATTTCCCTGCGCCTGAATTCCGTCTCCGGCGGCATGTTTTGGTTCCACCATAATTCGACGCATATTTCTGACTCGATTCCAATGTACAGGCGGGTTGATCGTGGGGCGCCTGCTGTTGGTGATTCCGGTACGCAGCCACACCGCCTCATTGTGGCGGCTGGAAAATCCTGCCGGAAAGCTGTGCTATGTACGACACTGCGTTGATTGTTTCCTGATATTGAATGCGGGTTGGACCGATGACGGCGACCGTACCCAGATTTTCCGCTTCCAGCCGGGCAGTGGCGCCGATCAAAACGAAGTCCCGCAGTTCCGGAATGGCGTCTTCGAGGCCGACGACCACGCGAACCGTGCGCTGCCGGGCGTCGACGTATGCGTTGAGGAGCTCGATGAGTCGTTCCTTCGCTTCGAGGGCGTGCAACATGGTGCGGAGACGTTCGCGGTCTGTTTCCCCCGCCAGCAGATTGGCGACGCCCTCGACAAAAATGATCGGAGTCGTGCCGCTCTCGGTGGCCAAAGCGCCCTTGCTGTACAACTCTTCAAGAGACTGCATCAGGCGGTCATACTCGCTGCGATCCGCTTCGATCCGGCGCGCCAGCTCGACACGGATTCGCTCGATGGACCAGCCGTGAAAATTCTCGTTTAGGAAGCGCGCAGCGGTTTCCAGCTCCGTGGTGGTCAGGTCGTGATCGAGCATCAGCACACGATCCAGCACCGTGCCGGCCTTGGTAATAACCACGGCCAGCACACGGCCCGCGACAACCCGCGAAAAATGGATGTGCTCCAGCGTGTGGAGCTCCTGGGTGCTGGCCAGGGCGACGCCCAGTCCGCTGGAGATCAGCGCCAGGACATGCGAGGTGCGCTCCAGGTACTGCTGGCTGGTGCCGATTCCGGCAAAACTCTCTTCGATTTGCTCCAGGCGCTCGGGAGCGAGAATCGCGACCTGGGGTCCGCCGGGTCCGCCGAGATGCTCGACATAAAAGCGGAAAGCCCGAGCGGTGGGAATGCGCCCCGCGGAGGTGTGGGGCTGATCGAGGAGGCCGGCCTCGGCGAGCGAGGCCATGACATTGCGGATGGTCGCCGAGCTCATCCCGTCCTTGTTGCCGAAGTAACGGGCGAGGGCGTGCGACGCGACCGGTTCCCCGGTAGCAATGTAGGTCTCGACGATGGCCGTCAGGACGGCACGTTCGCGAGGACTCAATCGCAGTTCAGAACCCATGCAGAACCACCCGCAATACCGGAAAAAGGTGAATTGCTCCTGTTTAGATTGTAGGTTTGCGAAATAGGCGGGTCAAGAAACGGAACCAGGGCCTCCGCACGGCGCCTGGCGCTAATATTCGCCTGTGACGACGTTTTCGAGCGGCTCCCCGCGGAGATAGCGACCGATCTGGGAGGCGGCGAACTCCATGGCGCGGACCATGAACATGGGCGTGGATCCAGCAACGTGCGGGGTGATGAGAAGATTCGGCGCGCTCCACAGAGGGTGACCGTCCGGTAGCGGCTCGGGATCGGTGACGTCGATGGCGGCGCGGATGCGTCCCTGGTGCAGCGCGGCCAACAGAGCCTCGGTATTCACGACAGGACCTCGTGCTGCGTTCACGAGCAGCGCACCCTGTTTCATGAGAGCCAGCTCCCGTTCGCCGATCATGTGCGTCGTCTCCCTGGTGAAAGGAACGATGAGAACCACGACGTCCGCGGAGGGCAAGAGCTCCGGCAGCTTTTCCACGCCGAAGACGCCGTCCCGCGTGGTGCGGGCGATGCGGACAAACTGGACCCCAAAGGGCTGGAGGCGCGCTTCGATCGCTTGGCCGATGGCTCCGTAGCCGACGATGAGGACGCGCTGGCCGTGAAGTTCTTCGCAGAGGATGTGCGGGTAGGGGCGCTTCACCGGCGGGTGGAGAGCGTAGTAGCGCTCCTGAGCCTCCTTGCGGCGAGCCCAGACGCCGGTATGCCGCAGATCGTCGAACAACGGAAAATATTTGGCCCAGGCGAGAATGGCGGCGACCGTCCATTCCGCGGTTGGGATGGTATGGACGCCGCGCGCATCGCAGAGAACCACGTTGGGAGGGATGAACCGCAGCAAACCATCGACGCCGGCGACGGTAGCCTGGGCCACGCGGAGTCCCTGAAGAAATGGGATCTGCTGCTCGGACTGGTGAGTCCATGGCGGGGTGATCCAGAATTCGACTTCGACCATGCGCTCAGGCTGGAGCGGGATCAGCTCCAGGGAAATGCCCTGGGGCAGCAGACGGAGCAAGTCCGGATCGACAGCTTCAGGTACTCCAACTTTGAGCATGCAGGGCGGCTCCGGTTCCGGGGAGATGCTTCGATGCTACCGCGTCGCGGGTTCGCCGACGGAATCCTGGCGGAGCGTCCGTGTCAGTCTTTCTGGTGGAAGAATTTGTTGTTCAGGTCGGGCCAGAATTCCTTGAACATGAACGTCGCGCCATCGAGCCCAACGTTGAGCACCCAGCGCTGGCCAGTCTTGGTCCACGTGCGCTCGCGCGAGGGATAGTACAGATCGGATATGCCTGCTGCTGCGCCGGCTCCGACGACTTCGGACGTGTTGAAGGTTTCGTTGCCCCTGTCAGTCCGGGTAACGGCAATGCGGCTGAACGCGTAGAAGATTCGTTTGGGGAAGCCTCCGTGGCCCAGCGTGTAGTACCGGGAATCCTGATGCAAAGCTGCAGGGAAGATGAACTCTACCTGGTAATCCTCGTCGACCTGATCCGCAAGAGAATGCCAGTAATAGCGTCCGTAGCCCACCATTCCCTGATGGAACTCAGGATACGAGCCCTCAGCCTGAGCCACGCCTGACAGCAGCGCGACAAAGATGAAATCGGAGTAGTCGAACGCATCTTCCGAGCTCTCTTTGAATTTGTCCTTTATCGATTCCGGCGGGAGCTTCTCGTCTACCGACACGGAGCGAAAATTCGGGACGATACCCAGGATGCGTTTGGTCTGCTTGCCTTCGAGGCTGCCATTCTGCGGATCGCTCTTCGGCGCAGCCTGCTGCGACTGGGAGGCTGGAGCAGGGGCTGACGGCGTGTTTGCACTCTGACTAAATGCGGAGCTGGGATCGTCGGGAAGCGCGCCGTTGTCATCCGACTGGGCGAAGGCGCACGCCGTCAACAGGCCTGTTAGAGCAAGCAGAACCAACCAGCGCCTTGCGAGGGAGAGCAACAATATGCGCATAGATGCAGAAAACACGGAATCTGTAATTACCAATGCTTCTAACGGACGCGGGAAGTGGGCGGAAGGATACAGAAATTACGGTTTTCTTCGCTTTGAGAAGCGGTCCTTGAGCGCCAACACCCGCTAGGTGAGGATTTTGCGCATTGCTTCGAGGCCAGCGGCGATAGCATCGGGTGAAACCGCATAGCTGAAACGCACATGTCCCTCGCCCTGGGCGCCAAAAACGACGCCCGGAATCGTGGCCACATGCGCCTTTTCAAGCAGCAGAGTGGCGACGCGGCGGCTGTCCTTGTGAATCTTCGTGACCGCGGGAAGCGCGTAAAAAGCGCCCGCGGGCAGATCACATGCGAGGCCGAGTTCATTCAGGCCAGTGACGAGCAAATCGCGCCGCTGGCGGTACTCCTCGCATCGCGCGGCGATTGTCCCCTGCGGGATCGCCATCGCTTCCAGTGCCGCCCATTGCGTCGGCGTCGAAACGCCGTTGGTGGAGTACAGCACGAGCTTCCGCAGCCCGGTCATGAACGGCTCTTTAGCCACAGCGTACCCGGCGCGCCAGCCGGTCATAGCGTAGGTCTTCGAGAAGGTGTACGCGGTGATGGTCCGCTCCGCCATGCCCGGCAGCGAGGCGATGGAAACATGTTCGCCCTCGTATACGAGATCCTCGTAAGCTTCGTCGGCGACCACGATGAGGTTGTGTTTGATGGCGAAAGTCGCGACCTCCTCGGCTTCCTTGCGCGTAAAAACGACGCCCGAAGGATTCTGGGGTGTGTTGTAGTAGATGGCGCGTGTGGCGGGCGTGGAGAACTGTTCCAGCGTAGCGGTGAGGCCGTTGCGGCGTGCGGTCGAGGTCGGCACCATCACCGGCCTGGCCTGCGCCATGGTGACCATGTCACGAATGGGCGTCCAGTAAGGCGCGAACAGCAGCATGTCGTCGCCGGGGTCCAGAATGGTCTGAAAGGCAGCATAGAGCGCGTGCGCTCCGCCGACGGTGACGATCACATCCTCGATGCCGGCGTCGATGCGGTTTTTCGTTTGCAGCTTGCGGACAATGGCGGTGCGCAGAGGATCGATGCCGGAGGAGGGCGCGTACCGGGTGCGATTCTCGACGGCGGCGCGCAGCAACGCGTACTTGATGGGGTCGGGCGTTTCGAAGAAGGGTTCCCCGCCGTGGAAGGCATGGACGGGCTTACCCGCCGCCCTCAGTTCCAGAACCTTGTTGCGGATCTGAACGATGTCGGAGAACCCGACCTCATCGAGACGTTTCGCGAGATGGATTCGTTTACTTTTTGTGGTCATTGGGCCGCAACCGCCGATCCGGACGTTTCAGGTTAGAGCATTTTCGGTGTGCGGAGGGCGAAAATCGCGGGGTTTTTCGATCTTAGGTCGCAAGAATCCCTGAATACACCGCCATGCCCACAACGGCATCGACGCCGATAGCGTCGAGGGAGTCGACCTCCTCCTGAGTGCGAATGCCGCCGGCGACGATCAGCTGGTGCGACGTGAGGGGGCGCAGGGTGCGAGCGACCTCGATAGGAAAACCGCCCATCGTTCCTTCGGAATCGACGTGGGTGTAGAGAAATGCGCCGCAATACGGCTCAAGGGCTTGGATGGCCTGCTCTGGCGTGACCTCGGTCTGTTCGCGCCAGCCGCGAACTGCGATCCTGCCCGCTTTGGTGTCGATGGCTGCGACAAAACGCTCAGGAGTGATTTGAGCGGCGATCGCTGCCGCAGCTTCCACGTCGATCCGGTCCTCGCGGAAGAGGACTGAGCCGAAAATGACCCGGCGCGCACCAGCCTCGAGCAGGAGGCGAGCCTGATCGGCCGATCGGACCCCGCCACCGACCTGCACCGGCAGACGCTTGGCGATTTGTTCGATGAGCGCGCGGTTGTCTCCGGCACCCTTTGCAGCGTCCAGATCGATGAGCTGCACCAGGGGGAAACGGGCGAAGCGCGTAATCCAGTACTCGAAGTCGTCGAAAGCCAGGCGCAGCTCTTCCCCGCGCTCGAGCTGGACGATGCGGCCACCCATGAGGTCGATGGAAGGGATCAGCAAAGCAGCCTCACAGGTATGCCTTCGCGGCGCAGTTCTTCCTTGAGGGCCCGAACATCGGCGATGCCGAAGTGAAACATGCCGGCGGCGAGGGCGGCATCGGCTTTGCCCTCCCGGAAAACCTGGACGAAATGGCGCGCGATGCCTGCGCCACCGGAGGCGATTACGGGGATCTGGACCGCTCCGCTCACGGCGGCCGTCAGTTCGCAGTCGAAGCCCGCTCGCGTGCCGTCGGCATCCATGGAGGTCAGCAGGATCTCGCCGGCGCCGCGGTCCTCTGCTTCGCGCGCCCACTCCACGGCGCGCCTGCCAGTCGGCGTGCGGCCACCGGTGGTGAAGACCACCGCATTGTCCGGGGCCGCGTTGCCCGGGGCGCGGCGCGCATCGATCGCAACGATCACCGCCTGAGCGCCAAATTTGGAGCCAATCTCTCCGATCAGCTCCGGCCGCGCAAGTGCCGCGGAGTTGATGCTGATCTTGTCCGCGCCTGCATCGAAGACCGCGGCGGCTTCATCCGCGGTGCGGATGCCGCCGCCGACGGTGAATGGCACAAAGAGCTGTCGCGCCGCGCGCCTGACCGTTTCGAGCAGCGTGCCTCGGGCTTCGTGGGTCGCTGTGATGTCGAGGAAAACGATTTCGTCGGCGCCGGAGGCAGCGTGACGGGCAGCAAGCTCCGCGGGATCCCCTGCATCGACGAGGTCGACGAACTGCACGCCCTTGACCACGCGGCCAGCGTTGACGTCGAGACAGGCGATAATGCGCCTCGTCAGCATGGTTTCCACTCCAGAACATTGCGAAGGACTCGCAGCCCGGTTTCGCCCGATTTTTCCGGGTGAAACTGCACGCCCATGATGTTGCCTGATTCGACGGCCGCGCTGAACGGCTCGCCATATTCTGTAACGGCGACGGTGGCATTTGTGACCGGGGCGCGATACGAATGCGTGAAGTAGACGAAGCTGCCGTCGGGAATGCCCGCGAAAAGGCGGGACTCAGGGCGGATGGCCAGAGAATTCCAGCCGACATGCGGAATCTTCTTCCCTGGCGCAAAGCGGTCACAGGTTTCCGGGAAGGCGGCAAGGCCGGCACAGCCGGGTGCTTCCGTGCTGCCAGCGAAAAGCCATTGCAGCCCGACGCAGATGCCGAGAAAGGGCTTCCCAGCAGCGATCTCTTCCTGGATGGCGGCTTTCAACCCTCGTTCCTCCAGAAATCGTGTGGCTGCGAAGTGGCCGACTCCCGGCAGGACGATCTTGTCGGCAGACCGGACAACGGCGGGATCGTCGGTCACCTCGGCGTCTGCGCCGACGGCGCGGAGAGCCTTCATGACGGATGTGAGGTTGCCGGCTTTGTAGTCGACGACGGCGATCACAGGAGTCCCTTAGTGCTCGGAAGCACTTTCTTCAGCTGCGGATCGCGCGAGCAGGCGAAGCGCAGAGCGCGAGCGAAGGCTTTGAAGAGGGCCTCGATCTTGTGGTGGTTCGAGCGGCCGTACATCGTTTTCACGTGGACGTTCGCGCGGGCGCCACGCGCGAATCCCTCGAAGAAGTCCTCTACCAATTCCGCCTGCAGATCGCCGACGAGGCGCACCCTGACCTTGGTCTCAACCACGTGAGAAGCACGGCCGCTGAGATCGACGGCGGCGAGGCCGAGGGTCTCGTCCATGGTCATCAGGAAGTAGCCGGCGCGCAGGATGCCGCGCTTGTCGCCGAGCGCTTTGTCGAAGGCCTCGCCGAGTGCAATCCCAACGTCTTCGACGGTGTGATGCTGGTCGACGTCGAGATCGCCCCTGCAGTGGAGGTCGAGATCGAAGGCTCCGTGGCGCGCGAATAGATCGAGCATGTGATCGAGGAACCGGATCCCGGTAGAGATTCTGTAGCGGCCCGAGCCTTCGATCGTCAGCTTCAGGTGAATCTCGGTTTCCGCGGTTTTGCGGTCGATTGTCGCCGTGCGCTTCTTCTTCATGGGTTCTCCCGGGTCCATCCGATCGCGGCGAGCGACTCTTCGAGCGCGGCGATGCCCTGCTCTGTTTGCTCGCGTGTGCCGAGGGTGATGCGCACACAACCGTCGCAGCCGGGATCAGCGGAGCGGTCGCGGACCAAAACGCCTCGGGACCGCATGGCCTCGACGAATGCGCGATGTTTTGGACCGATGTTGACGAGCACGAAATTCGCGCGCGACGGCCAGTAGGTGACGCCAAGGCGCTGCAGGACGGCTTCGAAGACAGGCCGGGACGCCAGGACCTCGTTCGTGTACCAGCGCAGATATTCTTCGTCGCCGAGCGCGGCGGCGAGACAGACCAGTGCCACGGAGTTGACGCTGTAGGGCGAGGCGGCTCGCCGGATCCAGCGCATCTGCTCTTCAGCGGCAGCCAAAGCCCCAAGGCGCAGGCCGGCGAGGCCGTAGGCCTTCGAAAATGTGCGTGCCACGATTACGTTTGGCCTGTGCCCGACAAGGTGGATGACCGTCTCGCCGAAGAAATGGAAATACGCCTCGTCCACCAGTACGGCAGCGTGCGGTGCGGCATCGATGATGCGCAGCAGTTCGTCACGACGGGCTGCCTGGCCGGTGGGACTGTTGGGATTGGCGATGGCGATAAGGCGCGTCGCCGGGGTGATCGCGTTGAGCAGCGCGGCAGCCGGGAAACGGAACCCGTCTTCCGCAGGAACGTGAATGACCTGCGCCGGCGTGCCCGACGCGTAGACCTCATACATGGTGTAGGTGGGGACCGGGAGCAGGATCTCAGTGCCCGCATCGAGGTAGGTCTGGCACAGAACGTGGATGGCTTCGTCGACGCCATTGGTTAGTAACAGTTGCTGTGGCTTGAGCCCCAGATGATCCGCGACAGCGCGCTCGACCGGCTCGCGCTCGGGATAGCGGGTGAGATCGCCGCGGGAGATGCGGCCCAGGGCTTCGAGCACACGCGGCGAGCAGGCGAAGGTGTTCTCGTTAAAGTCGAGGCGGAGTCCACTGCGATCGCCGAGGGGTGGGTGGTACTCCTTCATGCGGCGGACGGCGGCAGAGGGCTGCAGGCCGTAAAGTCTGACGTCAGCCACGGGCACCTCGCGCACGAATCGCGTCCGCGTGGGCGGTGAGGCCCTCGGCGTTCGCGAGGCGAATGGCGGCTGGGCCGAGCTGCCGGACGCCTTGCTGTGTGTATTCCTGGACGGTGACGAGTTTGAGGAAGTCGAGGACGCTGAGGCCGCCGCGCACCCGCGCCTGACCGCTGGTGGGCAGCGTGTGATTCGGGCCGGAAATGTAGTCGCCGAGTGGTTGCGCGGACCAGCGCCCGATGAAGACCGAGCCGGCATTGCGAACCCAGCCGAGATCGGCGACGCCGTCGACAGTCAGGTGCTCCGGAGCGATGCGGTTGGTGAGAGCGGAGGCCTCTTCCGGCGTGCGAGCGATGATCGCGAGGCCGTGATTTGCAAGCGCCGCTGTGGCAATTTTGTTTTTACGAGCGCGCTTCTTCACTTCAGCAATGACGGATTTGGCGAGCAACGGCTGGGTGGTGATGAAGATGGCGATGGCATCGGGATCGTGTTCGGCTTGCGCGACGAGATCGGCCGCGATCCATGTGGGATCGCCAGCCTCGCTGGTTACGACGATTTCGGTGGGGCCGGCCAGCATGTCGATGGCGCAATCGAAGGCGACGAGTTTCTTGGCTGCTGTGACCCAGGCGTTGCCGGGACCGGCGATTTTGTCGACACGGGGAATGCTGGCAACGCCATAGGCCAGCGCGGCGATGGCGTGCGCTCCGCCTATGCGGTAGAACTCGGTGATGCCCAGCAGGAACGCGGCGGCAAGGGTTTCCTTTGCGGGATGGGGCGAGACAACAACAATGCGGCCGACACCGGCGACCTGGGCGGGGATCACCGTCATGAGCAGCGTGGAAGGCAGCGGATAGCGTCCGCTGGGGACGTAACAGCCGACCGAGGCAAGTGGGATCACGCGCTGGCCGGTTGTGACGCCGGGAGCAGGCTTCAGGTCGAAATCCTTCGGCCGCTGACGGGCGGCAAAGCCGCGGATATTGCGAGCGGCGGTCTTCAGCGCCAGGCGCACCGGCTCAGGCGTCGATTCCCAGGCAAGCTGCAATTCAATTTCGGGAATTCGTAACGGCGATTGTGACGCAATTCCGTCGAGTTTGGCGCGGAGCCGCAGAAGTGCGGGATCACCGCCGCGCCGCACCGATTCGACGATGCGCCGGGCCTGCGGGAGAACGCGTTCGTACGCGGCGTTCCGGCGATCGGTCAGCGCGGCGATCGCTTCCGACGGTTCGCGTCTGGAGGTGCGCAGCAGCTTCACAGAACCACCTTGTTCAGCGGGTATTCGACAATCCCAGTCGCTTTCGCGGCTTTGAGTTTCGGGATGACTTCGCGCACCGTGCTTTCCTCGAGAATGGTATTCACCGCGACCCAGCTCGCGTCGCTCAGCTCGGAGACGGTCGGGGAGTTGAGCGCGGGGAGCACGCTGAGGACTGAGGGCAAGTGCGTCTTCTCAACGTTGAGCATGAGGCCGACCTGGCCCTGCGCGTCAATGGCGCCGCGCAGCATGAGCGCCAGGTTATCGATCTTCTGCTTTTTCCAGGGATCGGCGTATGCGGCGCGGTTGGCGATGAGGTGCGTCTCGCTTTCCATGACCGTGTCGATGATGCGCAGCCGATTGGCGCGCAGCGAGCTGCCGGTTTCCGTGACTTCGACGATGGCGTCGGCCAGGGTTGGGGGCTTGACTTCTGTAGCGCCCCAGCTAAATTCAACTTTCACAGGAATACTCTTGCCCGCGAAGTAGCGTTTGGTCACTTCGACCAGCTCAGTGGCGATGATTTTTCCGGAGAGGTCTTCAGCGCGCTGCCAGGGCGAGCTCTCAGGCACGGCAAGAACCCAGCGCACGCGGCGGCGGCTTTGCTTGGCGTAGACAAGGCTGGTGATGCTCTCGACGTCGAGCCCGCTTTCGACAACCCAGTCGATGCCGGTGAGGCCGGCGTCGAGCACGCCATGGTCGACGTAGCGTGCCATCTCCTGCGCGCGGATGAGCATGCATTCGATTTCCGGGTCGTCGATGTTCGGAAAGTAGGAACGTCCGTCGGCATAGATGTTCCAGCCAGCCCGTTTGAAGAGCGCAATAGTGGCGTCCTGCAGGCTGCCTTTGGGAATGCCGAGGCGAAGTTTGTTGCTCATGCCTGCACCTCTGCTCCGGTGGCGAGCGGGCGCGTGAAGCAGCCCACGGTTCCTTCGTGGCAGACGAGTCCGTCGCCTTCGACTTCGACGCGGAAGAGGAGCGCATCCTGGTCGCAGTCGGTGGAGACGTCGATAATCCGCAGGCGATTGCCGCTGGTTTCGCCCTTCATCCAGAGCTTTTGGCGCGTGCGGCTCCAAAATGTAACAAAACCCGTTTCTTTTGTTTTGCGCCAGCTTTCTTCGTTCAGAAATCCCAGCATCAGCACCTGCCCGGTGCGCGCGTCCTGCACAATGCCGGGGGCGAGTCCATCCATCTTGGCGAAATCGATTGTCGGTTCGGTCATCCTGCCCCTCGAGGTTTTAGCCGGAGAACTGAAAAGCCCGTCAGCGCTGTCTGCGCCGGCGGGCTCTTCTCGAATCCTGGTATTTTGCTGCGCTTACCCTGGAATGCGGAAGTTCGCCGACACACTCGTCACGTGATGATGGTGGTGATGACGATGATGGACGCGAACCTGCATCTGTCACCACCATAGGGTGCATAAAGGCCGAATGTCAACTGCCGGACGGGTTGGAGGCGATGACTTCGGCAAAGTGGACGGCGCGTCGGCTGGTGTTCTGGCTGATCTGCTCGCGGCAGCTGAATCCATCGGCGACGAGGATGGTTTCGCATGCGGCAGCGCGGACAGCGGGCAGCAGTACGCGTTCGGCAAGCGCCTGCGAGACCGCGAATTTTTCGCGCTCGAAGCCGAAAGGGCCGGCCATTCCACAGCAGCCGGAATCGAGAAGCTCAACGTCGGCGCCCGTGCGGCGCAGGAGCGCGAGCTCGTCGGCCATCTTCATGACGGATTTGTGATGGCAGTGACCGTGGAGGACGATTTTTCGGCCGGGAAGCTGTGGCGGCTGGAAATTCGGCGCGTGTCGGGCAAGGAATTCACTGAGGAGGAGGGTTTGTTCGCGAAGACGCTTTGCGCGGTCGTCGTTCGGGAAGAAATTCACCAGTTCGTCGCGGAAGACGCTGGCGCAGCTGGGCTCAAGGAAGACAAAGAGCAGGCCGGAGTCGATTTGCGGAGCAAACCGGACCAGAACCTTGCGGAGATAGGCGCGAGCTTGCTGCAGGAATCCGAAGTCGTAGAGCGGACGGCCGCAGCAGACGTGATGGCGCGGGACTTCGATGACGAAACCTGCGGCTTGCAGGACCTGGGCTGCGGCGTGCAGGGATTGCGGATGGTAGTAGTTGTTCCACGTGTCGGGCCAGAGCAGTACGCTGCCCTCTCGGGCTAAAGCCCCCTTCTTCTTGCCGGTATTTTCGGCACGACTAAAGTCGTGCCCCTTCAAAGCAGCGTTCCCACGGTGGGCCCGTTGCCATTCTTTCTGAAAGCTGCGCGGCGCGAATTGCGGGAGCCTGCGCTGCTGCGCAACGCCGAGGATGGCTTTGATAGTGTGGGATGCGCCTGGAATCGCGAGAGGGAGATTCGCAAGGCGCGGGGTGACGCCCGGGATCAAAGACGCGGCGTGCGCGAGGCGATCCATGAATCCGAAAGCGTAGTGCTGGGGCTTGCGGAGACGGTCGCCGTAATAGTGAGCGAGAAATTCGGCTTTGTAGGTCGCTACGTCGACGTTAACGGGACACTCGCTTTTGCACGCTTTGCAGGAGAGGCAGAGGTCGAGGGCCTCGCGTACGGCGTCATTGTGCCAGCCCGCGTCGAGAACCTTGCCTTCCATCAGCTCCCAGAGCAGGTGAGCGCGGCCGCGCGTGGAGTGCTGCTCCTCGCGCGTCGCCATGTAGCTGGGGCACATAGTGCCCGTGCCATCTTTGCGGCAGGCGCCGACACCAACGCAGCGCAGGGTCGCTTCGCCGAAGGAGCCGTGGTCGTCGGGGAACTGAAAGAAGGTTTCCGGGCTCTTCGACTGATAGCCAGCGCCGAGACGCAGATCATCTTCGGGCTGATAGACGGCTGCGCCGGTGGGGTCAATCATCTTGCCGGGGTTCATGCGGTTGTCGGGATCCCACAGCGTTTTGAACTCGCGGAACGCCTGCATGAGCTCGGGGCCAAACATTTTCGGCAGGAGCGCTCCCCGCGCCTGGCCGTCGCCGTGCTCGCCGGAGATGGAGCCGCCGTGGGCGATGACGATGTCGGTTGCCTGATCGAGGAAAGCGCGGAATTTGCGGATCCCGGGTTCGCTTTCGAGGTCGAAGTTGATGCGAGTGTGCACGCATCCCTGGCCGAAGTGGCCGTACATGGGGCTGCGGTAGCCGTAGTCCTTCATCAGCGCCCAAAGCTGGCGCAGGTAGGAGCCGAGCCGTTCGGGAGAAACAGCGGCATCTTCCCAGCCTTCCCAGCCGTGCGGTTCGCCGGGAACGAAAACCGTCGCGCCGAGGGCAGATTCGCGGATGTGCCAGATGCGGGCGGCTTCGTCGGGAGTGTAGACGCGGCCTGTGGGCGAGCCGGGGAGCCGCGAGGCGCTGGAGAGTAGATCGAGCGCCTGCGCTTCGGCTTCATCGTCAGTCTCGGCGCCAAATTCTGCGAGGAGGAAGGCGCCGCCGCTGGGGAGAAGCTTGATGTCGTCGACGGCGAGATTCTTGCGGCGCATGAAATCGAGCAGCATCTCGTCGACGCCTTCGAGGCCGATGGGGCGATGACGGATGATGTCGGGGACAGCGTCCGCGGCAAGGAACGGGTCGGGAAAACCGAGGACGGCGAGACGGCGGCAGGGCGGGCTGTGCATCAGGTCGAGCGTCGCGCTGAGCACCGTCACCAGTGTGCCTTCGCCGCCCACTAAAGCGCGCGCAACGTGGAAGCCGCGCTCGGGCAGCAGCTCGTCGAGGTTGTAGCCGGAGACGCGGCGGGGGATGTTGGGGAAGCGGCTGCGGATCTCGTCAGCGTGCTGGTAGCGCAGGCGACGCATGCCGGCATAGATCTGTGCCGGACGTCCGCCGCCGGCGATGATGGCGGAGAATTCCTCGTCGGAGGTTGCACCAACGGTCATGCGCGTGCCGTCGTAGAGGAGGATTTCGAGGGAACGGATGTTGTTGGCGGTGAGGCCTCCCATGACGCTGTGCGTCCCGCAGGAGTTGTTGCCGATCATGCCGCCGATGGTGCAGCGGCTGTGGGTGGCGGGATCGGGCGCGAAGGTGAGGTGATGCTGCTCGGCGGCTTCGCGCACCCGATCGAGGACGATGCCCGGCTCGACGACGGCTACCTTCTTCTCAGGGTCGAGGGAAACGAGGCGGCGCATGTACTTCGAGAAGTCGAGGATGACGGCGACATTGCAGCACTGACCGGAGAGACTGGTGCCCGCACCGCGGGGCAGGATGGCGGCGCCGAGTTCGCGGCAGGCAGCAATCGCAGCCTGGACGTCGGCGGCATCGCGCGGGAGGACAACGCCGATGGGGGTCTGGCGATAGTTCGAGGCATCGGCGGCGTAGAGAGCACGCGAGGCCTGGTCGAAGCGAACCTCTCCGCGGACCGCGGCATGAAGCTTCGACTCCAGCTCGCGCACCGATTGAAAGGCTTCGTGCCGGTGGCGCGGCTGGTTCAGGATGGGCAGTGGATTCGCCATCAGAGTTCCCTGCGCAGGAAGGCGATTTCGAGGGAGTCCTGCTGGAGGAGCACAGGGTTCTGGTTGTAGCGATCTACGGCAGTGAAGCCCATGGAGCAGTAGAGGCGATACGCGGCCTGCATGGATTGCGGCATGGTGTCGAGGTACATGGCGGTGTGACCGCGCTCGCGCGCAACTTCGATGATTGCTTCGGCGAGTTTGCGGCCGAGGCCAGTTCCCTGCTGCGGCGGGCGCACCCAGAGGCGCTTCATCTCGCAGGCATGCTCGTTGGGACGAGAGGATTGAGGCAGCTCGAGAGGCTTGAGGGCCACGCATCCGGCAGGGATTTCGTCTTCAAACGCAAGGAGCACCGCACCCGCGGGCTCGGCATAGCCGCCGGGCAGACCGGCGAGCTCTTCTTCGAGGCTTTCGACGCAGATATGCTCACCGCCGACCGAGTCATTTAGAAATTGCGCATATTCCCTCATCAGGGTCCGACAGAGATCGGCGTCGTCGTGTGGACCGCCGAATCGCGCCGGCCGGATCGTCGCCATATCGGAATCATACTGGCGGACGCGCTCTGGTCTGTTTCGCCGGTCTCGCAAGACCTGATATAAAAGCGCCCATGACGAAAGTTGCCTCCGTCTCTCTCTCCTTCGTTCTCTGTGCCGGAATCCTGACCGTGACACCGGGATTTGGACAAAACCCAGCAGCCGATCGGCCAGCCGCACCGGCGCACGATCCACGCATCGGGCCGTTGATCGAGTCGCTGAACCAGGCGAAGACGATTCGCGAGACGGCACTGTCACCGGACGGCAAGTTCATCGTGTGGAGTGTGGGCGGGCGCGGCGGGTCAGGCATTTCGCTGGCTCCCCTCGACAATCCATCGGCAGCGAAGCGGCTCACGGGCTGTGGAGGCGGAGAGAAGGGTATGGAGAGCAATGCGGTGTTCTCGCCGGACTCGCGGCAGGTTGCGTTTTTCTCCGACTGCACTGCCGATCACAAGATGGCGATCTTCGTCGCCGATCCGGCNNCAGTGGTCGCCGGATGGCAAGCAGTTGAGCTTCCTTTATGTGGAGGGGGCGACGAGGCCGTCGGGGGCGCTGGCAGCGGAGAAACTGCCGTCAGGAGTCATTGGCGTGGAAGGACTGGAAGTGCAGCGGGTGACGGCGGTAGACGCTGCGAGCGGGCAACTCACGCAAATTACGCCCCCGAAGCTGCACGTTTTTGAGTTTGACTGGTCGCCCGATTCCAAAAAGCTGGCGTACGTGGCCGCGCCGCCCCCGGGCGAAAACAACTGGTGGGTGGCAAGGCTGTACACGCAGCCGGTGGATGGGCAGCCAACCGCGATCCTGGATCCGCCGACCGTGGCCGGATCGCTGCACGGATTGCAGATTGCTGTCCCCCGCTGGTCGCAGGATGGGCAGCAGATCGCCTTCATCGGCGGGTTGATGTCCGACCAGGGATCCACCGGAGGCGACATTTACGTGATGCCGGCGACAGGCGGAGAGCCAAAGGACGTGACACCGGATCGGGCGGCCAGTCCGGCGTGGTTTGTGTGGCTGGATGGCCGGCAGATGGGCGTAGCGGAAATCAAAGGCGGATCTTCCCATCTGTTCGTCTACAACATCGAGACACACGAGGAGTCGAAGGAGAACAACCTCACGCTGCCCGGTTCGGTGGGCGCCGGCGGGCTGATGATGAGCGTAGCGACGTCGAACACTAACAACATTGCGCTGATTCGGTCGTCGTTTGACAGCCCTCCGGAAGTCTGGGCCGGCGAGTTGATGAACTTGCGGCAAATTACGCATGTCAACGACGGGGTGAAGCCGCTGTGGGGCAAGGCGGAGTCGGTGGAATGGGACAACGAAGGTTTCCACGCGCAGGGCTGGCTGCTGCTGCCGGCGCATTACGATCCGGCAAAGAAATATCCGCTCATCGTTGAGGTGCATGGCGGGCCTTCGTCGGCGGTGGTGCCCCGATGGCCCGGTGTCGGATATGGCCCCGTTCCGTTCTCCGCGCTCGACTACTTCGTGCTGATGCCGAATCCGCGCGGCAGCTATGGCGAGGGCGAGAAGTTCACGCAGGCGAATCGCAAGGACTTCGGCTACGGTGACCTGCGCGACATTCTCACCGGGGTGGACACGGTCGAGAAGAAGTATCTGATCGACGACGCACGCGTGGGGCTGACGGGATGGAGCTACGGCGGGTTCATGACCATGTTCGCGGTGACGCAGACCCATCGGTTCAAGGCGGCTGTAGCAGGAGCCGGCATCGCTAACTGGCAGAGCTACTACGGCGAGAATTCGATCGACCAGTGGATGATTCCGTTTTTTGGGGCGTCGGTATATGACGATCCTGCGGTCTACGCCAAAATGTCTGCTATCAACTACATCAAGAACGTGAAGACGCCGGTGCTGGCGGTGGTCGGGGATCGCGATGGCGAGTGTCCGGCGCCGCAGTCGTTCGAGTTCTGGCATGCGCTGCGCGATCTCGGCGACACCACGGAGCTGGTGGTTTATCCCAATGAGGGGCACGGGTTTGTGAACCCCGAACATCGGCGGGACGTGCTGGAGCGGGCGCTGGGATGGTTCGAGGAATACATGCCCTAAGGCAGAGGTTCAACGGTTAGCGGAAAAGCGATCAGCCAGGGAGCGGCTAGCGAATCAGCGGCTGTACCGTCCAATTACGATGCCGGACGCCTCGGGCGAGCGCTGGGACGGTCGCCGTGCGGCTGTCCTGGGTGCCTTGTCCTTTGTTATTCTGAATCGCACACGGAATTTTCAGGTGCTTGGACCGTTTGGGCGGCCCGACTGCTCAGACGGGGAGGTTTCATGCGGCGGTTCCTTGCTTTTGTAGTTCTGCTTTTGTGTTCGCTTCCGGTTGGTCTTTCCATCGCGGGCTGTGGCCACAATCCCAACAATTACTGCATTAAGAATGGCCAGGCTTATGGCATTACGACCACCCAGGTGGTCTATGTCACGCTGCAGCCGGAGACGACGGGACTGTCGCTGGCGTGGGGACAGACGGGGAATATAGGGGCGCCGCAGGCCTTTAACTGCAACGGCGGTTCGGCCAGCGTCAGCAGGTACACCTATGCCAGTTCCAACCTGCAACTCGCCGATATTTCGCCGGCCGGCATCATCTGCGCAGGCACCTGGAACCGCAACAGCCCGGGCGGAGTTTCGAACTTCTCGATCTGCACGCCGCCCAGCGGTTCGTCGCTGTCTTCGTTCTCGGGATGCACTCCCACGACCTGCGGCACCGTGCAGATTACCGCTACCGGAGCGGCCGTCACGAGCAATCCGGTCAACATTTATGTGCATCCGCCCATCACGTCGATGACGATTCCGAGTCAGACGAAGTGCGTCTCCCAGGGACAGACCCTGGCCGACTCTTCGGGAGCGACGCTGCCGCTGCTGGCTGAGACCACCGTGACCGGACCGGGTGGAATGACGCTGTGCAGTCCCAGCACGATCTCGTGCACCAGTCCCAATGCGAACGTGGGAACCATTACCTATAACCCGGTTACAACCAGCGTCGTGACCATCAACAACACGACGAACCCGACCAGCACGAATCCGGTGACCGGAACCCCGACGAACCCCACGCCCAATCCAAACGGAACGGCGACCGCGAACCTGCCCGGCTCAACCATCATCAATGCGACCACGTCGGAAGTGACGTCCGCCGCCGGCTACTTCTCCACCTGCCCGCCGGTCAGCATCAAGCTGAACATCAATGGCTCCACGTCGGCGACGGTAACGCCGAGTTCGCCGCAGACAGTAGTGTCGCAGGTGACCGACACGAATGGCGCGACCATCAACGGCCTGAGTCTGAGTTACGCCTCCACCGAGCCGCAGAACCTCAGTGTCAGCAGCACAGGCCTGATCACCGCAAGTTTCCCCAGTCATGCTACGGTGAGCGCGATTTGCCAGCCCGCGAGTTGCAATCCCGCGCCCGTGAATCTGATTGGAACCCTGGGCAATGGAATGCCGGTCACCGGCAACACCGTCACCGTCAACTCACCGGGGCCCAGCAGCAATCAGATCTGGATGGCCTCGTCGCAGTCGCCTTATTTCTCTGAGGTTGATTTGACGACCGGAGGAGCGGCCGCTCCGGTGACGCTGCCCTACACGCCCAACTCGATGGTGATGGATCAGGCGGGCACCACGCTGTACTTTGGCAGCTATCACGAGCTGATGATCTACAGCACTCTTGGAAATTCGCTTTCGAAGGAAATCACGGGGGTGCCGGGCGTGGTGCTGGCGGTGTCACCGACCGGATCGACGGTGGTGATTAATGATCAGCTTCGGCAAGTTATTTATCTCTACGGCACCTCCGCCAGCTCGTACACGAGTATCGGGGGAATTGCGAGCCGCGCGCGCTACTCACCGGATGGAACCACGGTTTACATCAGCGGGCTGGATCCCGCCACCGGTCAGAACACGCTCTTCGTGAACAACAGCAGCTCCGGCTGGTCCAGCTACCCGCTGAACAACCAGCCGACCTACGGCTGTCCTCTGGAAGCGGCTGGTTCGGCCGCCGTGCCGGCTTACAATCCGTCGTGGGATCCCTTCTGCGGACCGTCGCTGACTATCACGGTTCCCAGCGTAGCGGCCTTCCTCAGCGGAACCTCGACCGCCGCCAGGAGCTTCTGCCCGAACAGTAGTGCGAATCCGCCGTACTATCCGCCGGCAGGCGATGTGGGAGTGACGACAACGCAGCTGACGGCAACGCCCGACGGCAACCACATTTTCGGGACCGACGGAACCACGTTCTCGGATATCTGGCTCTTCCAGGGAAGTACGCCGTCGGGAGCGACCGGCGTGCCAATCGGGGCGTGCCCTGCGTATGGCGGAGGAACACCCCTGACGCTGACCACGTCGTTCGCGCAGGGGACGCTGCCGGTGTCGCCTTCAGAAGTCGACGGGGTGGTTTCTTCGCCTGATTCGAGTGTGGTCTTCGTCACGTATAGCGCGGGCACGGCGGCCGGACTGCTGCCGTATTACAGGCCTTCGTCGACGGCAGGCGCACTCGGCACGGTCGGCACCGTGCAGCTTTCCTCGGGCGCGCTGGCTCCGATTGCGGGCATCTTCAGCCCCGATGGCTCGATCTTTTTCACCGGCACAAGCGGCGACAACCTCGTCCACATGGTGAACACCACCACATTGACGGATTCGCAGACGATCAATCCGAAACTCACGAATGGAAACGGCGTTGCAGTACCCGCGCAGTTCCTCGCCGTGAAGAGCCGGCCGACGACTTAGTACAGTTGAACCTTTCGGGATTGCGGCCGGCCAACGCTGGCCGTTTCCTTTTGCGCGGGATTGGCCGCAAGCTGGGTCGATTGCGTGGGGCGGTACACTAAAACCCATGCCGCGCATCGCCATCATTTCGAAACCGCAGAAGGAGGAACTACGCCAGGTGTTGCCGGAGCTGGTGCTGTGGCTGAAGTCGCATGGTCATGAGCCCCTGCTGGATCCGGTGAGCGCAAACTACGTCACGGATGAGAAAGTGTATGCGCGCCCCGATCTGTCCTCGCTGAGCCCGGACCTGGTGATCGTGCTGGGAGGCGATGGAACTTTGCTGGCGGCGGCGCGGGTGTTCGCGCGCAGCGGGGTCCCGATCCTGAGCGTCAATCTGGGAGCCCTCGGATTTCTTACCGAAGTACGTCTGGCGGACATTTACACGCACCTCGAAGCGTGGAATAAGGGCGGGTGCTGCATCGAGTCGAGGGCGATGGTGCACAGCGAACTTTGGCGCGACGGAAAGCTGAATTGCGAGCATGACGCCCTCAACGATGTGGTAGTCGCGAAGGGCGCAATCGCGCGCATGGGACATTTTGCCGTGGAGGTGGACGACCAGCTCGCCGCAGTTTTTCGCGCGGACGGAGTGATCGTGGCCACACCCACCGGATCGACGGCGTATTCCCTGGCGGCTGGTGGACCGGTACTGACGCCCGGAGTCGACGTCCTGGTAGTAACGCCGATCTGTCCCCACCAGCTCACCCTGCGCCCGATGGTATTGCCCGGCGCATCCCGCATTCTGGTGCGCATCGAGGGCGTACCCGACCAGACTTTTCTGACGGTGGATGGCCAGGAGGCTATTCAGCTGCGCCTGGGCGATGAGCTGCGCTGCCGCCATTCCGATCTTTCCGTGAAACTGATTCGGCTGGGGGAGAACGGGTTCTTCGATGTGCTGCGCTCGAAGCTCAAATGGGGCGAGAAGTAGAGCGGAGCCGCGCGGGTGCAACAGAGGCTTCCTGTCGGGGAACGAAGCTATGGCTTCGTCAGTTCGCCCAGCAACTGGTGCGCCTTGTTGGCCAGCGTACGAGCGCCGTCGAGGTCATCGGCCTTGAGCGCATCGCGCGCTCGGGTAATGTAGGTGCGAATCAGAGTCGCGGTCTTTTGCTCATCGGAACTAAGCGGACGCTTGATCGCGTTCAGCCCACTCTCCGTGGAATCGATCAGGTCGGAAATTGCGCGGCGATCGGCGGTATTGGAGTTGTCGTTGGCGGTTGAAAGCTGCCCGATGGGAGACATTTCGGGAGGCTGCACATTGGCTGCCTGCGAGTTCTGTGTTGTGGACGGAGTCGTGTTTTGAGCGGCTTTTGCAGCATCCGCCGCCTCCTGGGCGCCAGTGGGCCGGTTGTGGTGCTTTGTGGACCGGTGAGGCTGCGAGCTGGCCGTTTCGACCTTTGTCTCGGGCGGCGCGGTGGTGTCCAGCTTGACCAGGGGTCTCCTGATCGCGGGCATGGGTGGCGGCATGGCCGAAAGGAGAGCAACCATCTGCTCAGGAGGCAGCGCGGGCGCATCAGCCGCCGGAGACACGGCGGTCATCGGCTGTTTGGGGCCGCATCCCGTCAGCAGCGGCAGCAACAGGGCCAGCGCCGCGATGCGCTTTCCGGATCTCATGGTCCGGACCTTTCTGGCTGGGTCTCACCACCCTGGCGAGCAAGCTCGCTGGGAATCGCGTGTCCCGTAGATTCCTGAACTACGCGCTGTCCCGAACCGGCAGAAATTAACGGGAGCCGCAGCACAAATGTGGTTCCGCTCCCCGTCTTCGATTCTACGTCAATCTGGCCATGATGCATCTGGACAATGCGGTAGGCCATGGCCAGGCCAATCCCGCTACCCTCCTTCTTGGTCGTGAAATAGAGGTCGAAGATGCGGGCCCGGATCTCGTCCGGGATGCCCTCTCCGTGGTCGCGGACGCGGATATAGGCCCAGCGGGTGTCTTCGGTCAGCCGGACCTCCAGCAGCCCGCCGGAAGCCATGGCTTGTGCCCCGTTGAGCACCACGTTCAGGAGGGCCTGTTCCAGCAGGTCGGCATCGACCCGGCACAGGACAGGCCGGGCTGGCGTCTGGCTCTCGACGGTGATGCCGCGCGTCTGGAGTTCGGCAGAGGCCAGGCCCAGCACGCTGGCGACGACGGCCCGCAGATCCTGATCCTTGAGCTGGAGCTCCACGGGACGGGAGAAGTCGACCAGCGTCTGCACGACACGATCGAGGCGGCGAATCTCGCTCTGGATAATGTCGAGGTGCCGCAACGCGTCGCCGCCGGCGTGAACCTTGTTCCGCAGCAGTTCCAGATGGACGACGATGGCGTTGATGGGATTCTTGACCTCGTGGCCAACTCCAGCGGTGAGGCGACCGATGGACGCCATACGGCGCGAAACCTCGAGCTCCGTCTCGATCTCGCGGACAGATTCCAGGTCGTGCAGGGTCAGCAGCGCGCCCAGAGAATGCCGATCGCGGGACTGCGAGTCGTGAATGAAATCGAGCGAAACTTCGACGCGGCGGCCGGTTTCGGTGGTGACTTCTTCCTGGACAATGGACATGCCGCCCTCGAAGGCGTCGCGAACGATGCGGCCGAGCCGCGTATTGCGGTCGAAAATCTCGCGGACTTCCGCCCCAAAGATGTGCTCGCGGCCGATGTTAAGGAAGCGCTCGACCGCGCTGGAGACCAGGACGGCTCGAGCATCGCGGGTGAAAAGCATGATGCCGTCCTGCAGATTGGAAAGGATCTGGTCGAGATTCTCGCGGAGAGCGGAGAATACTTCTTCCACGTTGCGGATGCGCTGGCCAAGGCGCTCAATTTTGCCGGAAACCTGAGCGACCGCGTCGTCGCCGCCGCGCCTCGATTCGCGCTCGGGCGCCGGAAGCTGGGGTCCGATCAGCTCGGGTTCGACGGAGCGGCGCAGTTCACGGGAAGCGGGTGTATCGGCGAGCGCCTCCTGTGCGGCCAAAGTGTCCAGGCGATGGCTGATCTGCTCGATGGGCTGCAGAGCGAGGTTGGCCACGAAGGCGGCGACGATCAGGGAGATGATCATCGCCAGACCCATGAAGCTGAGGGACTCGATCAGCCAGGGTCGAAAGGCGTGGCCGAGAAAAGTGGTGCGAATGCCGATGCGGATGGTCAGGAACGGCTGGTCGTTGCGGTCGAGGCCGAGCGAGACGTTGTAGACCTGAGGCGGCCCGAAAACGATGCGGATGGTCCGGATCAGAGACTGGCGGCGCAGAACGGAATAATCGGGACGATTCGGAAGCACCTGGTCGTCGAGCGAGGAATCAGGGACGGCAACAATAGCGCGATTCTGACGGTCGACGATCGCCACGTCGAGGATGGTGGGCGAATAGTTGACGATGGCGGTCAGCTGCGAGTTCAGGCCTGGATCTCGGCGCAGCGAATCGGCCACAGCTGCACGCACGGAAGCAGGGTCGTTGGGGTCGAACTGACGCTCTCGCAGGCCAGTATCCAGAGTTTGGCGCATCTGGAAAAGCACATTGTGGGCGAGATAGTCGGTGGCGTTCCAGGACTCCTCGATGTTCTGCTGGAGCAACTGGCTGAGCCAGATCCAGGAGAAAACCACCACGACCGAAAACACCAGGCCGGTAATGGCGAGGACGAGTTTGGTCTTGAGCCGCATGTTCGGGGGCTGCGCTCAACGTTTAGGGATCAGTTAATGGGAGGATACTGGCATTGCCCCTTCCACGCCACATTAATCTTCGAGGGCTCCGGCAGCGGCAGGGGAACTTCCGTACTCGCGCAGCTTGTTGTGCAGAGTTTTGAGGCTGATGCCGAGGATTTCGGCGGCGCGGGTCTTGTTGTTGTGGGTGGATTCGAGCGTTTTGAAGATCAGCATCCGCTCAGCGTCGTCGACGGTGGCGCCCACTTCGAGCTGAATTGCGTTGGGAGGCAATTCGTTGACGGCCCGCACCGGCCTGGTTCCAAAGCCAGGAGGAAGGTGGCGAGACTGGAGCTGGCCTTCGGCGCAGAGAACGATGGCGCGCTCGATGGTATTGCGCAGTTCTCGCACGTTGCCAGGCCAGTCGTGAGCGACGAGGCGCGCCAGCATCTCGCTGTCGATCCCGGAGACGCGGCGCTGGTGCTTCTGGTTCATGTCGATGATCATGGCGTCGGCAAGCGCGGGAATATCTTCCTTGTGCTCCCGCAGCGGCGGCATGTGGATATTGAAAACGTTGAGGCGGTAGTAGAGGTCGCCGCGCAGATGGCCGTCGTCGACGGCCTCTTCGGGATTCTTGTTGGTGGCAGCGAGAACGCGGACGTCGATCGGCGTTTCGACCTTGCTGCCGAGCCTGCGCAGCTTGCGATCCTCGAGCACCCGCAGCAGTTTGGCCTGGGTGGCGATCGGCATTTCGCCGATCTCGTCGA
>PKVY01000006.1 GCA_003131625.1 Acidobacterium sp.
TCCGGTTTCGGTGCGTCAGCTTTAGCGTCCGGCTTCGACTGGTCTGCTTTAGCTTCATGCTTCGGCACGTCGGCCTTAGCATGGTCCAGGAACCGATATGCGAGCAGCTTCAACCGATCATTGATGAGGAACCAGGCCAATGCATAGGCCCAAACGAAGCCTGCCCACTTCCATCCAAGGGGCGCCATAAACAAACCATAGACCGCGATCAAAGTCGCTATGGTTTGCGTGCCCAGAACCGCGATCCACAGGATCCGCGCTGGGCGTATGGACCAGAACGGACCACGGGTGCGTGTGAGGAAGATGGTGAGATGGCCGGCCACCGAGAGCTTCAGGTACATGAGAGTCTGGACGTGCAGCCGGTCGAGATGGAAGACGCGCTCGCCGAGATAGAACAGACCGAACGCAGCGACCACTCCGATGACTCCCAGCACTGTGGAAATTGCCAGCACGAGCCGCATGTTCCATGCTTCGGGCTTGTCCTTGTACTGGACGTTGTCGTAGGCGATGGAGAGGATGGCTCCATCATTGAGCAACGCGATCATGACAATCATGACGGCGGTCACTGGGTAGAAATTGAAGAACAGGATCGCCAGGGTCATGAAGAACAGGACGCGCAGCGTCTCCGCGATGCGGTAGATGGCGTAGCTGTTCATCCGCTGGAAGATGCGCCGGCTCTCCTTGATCGCGTCGATGATTACCGACAGGCCAGAGGCAAGCAACACAATGGACGCTGCCGCTCTGGCTGCATCTGTCGCTCCGGACACGGCGATGCCGCAGTCGGCCTTCTTCAATGCCGGCGCATCATTGACCCCGTCACCGGTCATGCCGACGATATGGCCGTGTTTCTGCAGCACCTCAATAATGTGAAACTTGTGTTCGGGGAAGACCTGCGCAAAGCCATCCGCGCCTTCAATGGCCTTGGCCTGCTCCGGAGTAGCATCCTTCTTGAGGTCGCCCAGTGAGCTGGCAGCCAGGATGTTCGAGCCCAGACCCAACTGTTTCGAAGTTTCCCGCGCGATGGCAATCTGGTCGCCCGTAACCATCTTGATCTTTACGCCCATCTGGACGGCGCTTGCGATGGTGGCTTTGGCTTGCACACGCGGCGGATCGAACAGGGGCAACATTCCGACGAACTTCCATTTGCCTTCCTCGTCGGCCCGGGCCACGCCCAGCGAGCGGAAGCCTTTTCCGGCGAAATCCAGAATAGCTTTCTCGACGGCGGGCTTGACCTCGCCGACGTTGGTTGCCATCTTGAGAATTACCTGGGGGGCGCCTTTGGCCACAAAGAACTGCTTCCCATCCGCTCCTTTGACGGTGGCTTCCGTGCGCTTGTGGACAGGATCGAAGGGCATGAAGTGAAGCACCTCGCAGCTCTTCAGTTCCTTGTCGTCCTTCACGCCTCCGATGACGGCAAGGTCGATGGTGTCCTTGTCTTCTGCACGGGAGGCAAGCGCCGCCCAGAGAATCACCTTGTCGGGAGCAATACCGTCCACCGTGAACGGATCGCCCAGTGTCAGTTTGTTTTGCGTAAGTGTGCCGGTTTTGTCCGAGCAAAGCACGTCTACCCCAGCAAGTTCCTCAATTGCCGACAAGCGCGTTACAATCGCTTCCTTCTTTGCCAGTAGCCGTGCGCCCACGGCCATGGTCACCGACAGCACGGTGGGCATGGCCACCGGAATCGCAGCCACCAGAAGCACGAGGCAAAATTCGAGCGTGGTGAGGACCTTGTCTCCGCGGATTAGTGCGACGACGAGAATCACGGCGACCAGCGCCACCGCGAGGACAATCAGGTAGTCGCCGATTTTCAATACGGCGCGCTGGAAATGGCTGACGGTATGAGCTTCCTGCACCAATTGGGCGGTCTTGCCGAAGTACGTGTTCGTGCCAGTCGCGTACACCATACCGTCGATCTCGCCCTGACGGAGAATCGAACCCGAAAACACCGCGCCGCCGGGTTTGACGGTGACGGGCAAGGATTCTCCCGTCAACGCCGACTGATCGACTTCGACTGGATCGCCTGCCAGCAGGCGCGCATCCGCGGGTATGATGTCGCCCAAACGCAAACGGATGACGTCGCCGGGCACCAGGTCACTTGCCTTCGGATTGGTCCACTTGCCATCTCGCTTGACCTTGGCCTTGATCGCTAAGCGGGCTTTGAGGGCGGCAATGGCATTCCCGGCCTGATGCTCTTCCCAAAATCCAACGAGGGCGTTGGACAAAAGCAGCGCAAGAATCACGAAGAAATCGAGCCAATGACGGACAACGCCGGAGAGGATCACGGCGGCTTCAATCATCCACGGAATCGGACCCCAGAAGTAGGAGAGGAACTTCAGGACCTCGTTGGTTTTTTCTTCGGCGATCGCGTTCGGACCATATTGCGCGAGGCGTTTCTGAGCTTCGGCCTGGCTGAGGCCGTCGGGAGAAGACCCCAGCTTTTTCTGGAGATCCGCCATCGGGATGGACTTCAGGTCGTCCCCGGACTTAGGCTTTGCGTCAGGTTTCAAGTCTTCTTTGGCCTGAGCTTTTGAATCGGGCTGAGTCCCGCCCTTGTCCGAAGCTTTCGAGGCGGTCTTTGCCTCAGGCTGGGAATCCTGCTTTGCCTCAGGCGTGGACTCCGTGGTCGTGGTATTTGGAGACACGATGGACTTCTCCTGGTCTGCTTGTCTCAGCGTTTGCGGGTCAGTTGCCTTGGGCTGGTCGCGTCTCTGTCGCCGGGTTACCAGTGATCTCCGTCAAAGCTCTTGTCCCGCGCCCCCGGTGTGTGTTCCGCGGCTGCGCCTCAGTTGCCCGCACTTGTTGAGCAGGTTTCTTAGAGCGGGGATCGTGACGACGGAGGTCACCTGCGCGCGTCGTATGAAGTATCTCCTCGCGAGCACAACGGCGCTGTGCAATATTGCTCACCAATAATGAAGAATTGGACCATTCGTTCGGGAAACTGCGATGACTGCAGACAGCAATGCGCCACGACGACTGCGCAACTTCATCCAGGCATCCACAGCACGATCGAGGTTGCCCGTTCATGTGAATTTCCAAAAACAGGCGACGAGTTACAACCGGATCGTCAGCGGTCCATCAAACATGATCAAAAAGGATCAGCTTATCGCTGGCCTGGATGCGACTCTATGGTTGGGCAAAGGTACGTGCGCCCGAGAACGGATCAGGGCCTCGTTAGCGAGCAGGTTCGCCGTTAGCGACTGTCCAGTTCAACCGCACCCTTTCACCGCCCATGGAAACGAAGGAAGTATCAAACGATGCCGACCGACATGCTCACCACCGAGGAACTGCTCCACGAGACGCCCGAAGCGTTAGGCAAAGAAGAGTCCGTTAAGGATAGCCACACGCTCACTCCGGAGCTACTGCGCAAAATGAACGCTTACTGGCGCGCTGCCAATTATGTGTCCGTGGGCCAGATATACCTCTATGACAATCCGCTGCTGAAGGAGCCGCTGAAGCTGGAGCACGTGAAGCCGCTGGTGGTCTCCCATTGGGGTACAACGCCAGGCCAGAACTTCATCTACGTTCACCTGAACCGAGTCATCAGGAAGTACGACCTGAATATGTTCTACATCGCCGGCCCTGGCCACGGGGGACCGGCGATTGTGGGTAACGTCTACCTCGAAGGCACCTGGAGCGAGGTTTATCCGAACGTCACGCAGGACAAAGCCGGGCTGAAAGAGCTGTTCAAACAGTTCTCCTTTCCCGGAGGAATTTCCAGCCATGTTGCGCCGACGACGCCTGGATCGATTCACGAAGGCGGCGAGCTGGGTTACTCGCTCAGCCATGCCTTTGGTGCGGCGTTCGACAATCCCGATCTGA
>PKVY01000054.1 GCA_003131625.1 Acidobacterium sp.
CGAGGCCTTCCGCGACCAGAGCGTCGCCTGGGAACCGGCTTCGTGGGGTGCCGACAACGGCCACGGCATAAGGGTACGACCCACACCGCGTACGCTCTGCGCATGCAGGTGCGGGTTCGTCTGTTCGCGATGCTGCGCGAGCGTGCTGGTACTGACAGCTTGACGCTCGAATTGCCAGACGGCGCGAGCGTCGGCGACGCGCTGGACGAGCTGCGCTGGCTTACGGGAGACCTGCGCACGGCGCTGGCCGTCAACCGCGATTACGCCTCCGTGGAGACGCTGCTGCGGGCCGATGACGAGCTTGCGCTGATCCCGCCCGTGTCCGGCGGGGCGGCCGATTCGAGGCTGCATGTGCGGATCAGCACTGAGCCGCTGTCGCAGGATGTGCTCGTCGCGGCCGTGAGCGATCCGCGTGCAGGCGCGATCGTGACCTTCCTCGGCGTGACTCGCGAGGTGCCGGCGCTGGAGTACGAGGCCTACGCCGAGATGGCGGCAGCCAAGATCGAGGAGATCGCGGCGGCGGCCGCGGAGCGGCATGGGCTCTGCGCGGTCGCGGTCGAGCACCGGATCGGGACCGTTCCGCTGTCGCAGTCCTCGGTGGTGATCGCGGTGTCCGCGCCCCACCGCGCCGAGGCGTTCGCGGGCGCCCGGGAGATCATCGACGTGCTCAAGGCCGAAGTTCCGATCTGGAAGCAGGAGGAGGGCGCGTGGGCTGCGGGCTCTGCTCCCGCGCAGAGGCCCGCGGCCGAAGGTGGCGCACCGAGCTGAACCGCGTCCGGGCGGAGGCCACGCTCGATGCGGAGGCACCGGACCATCGACGGCCTCGTCGGATAGATTGCGGCAATGCCTACCTCTCTCGTGACCGGCGGCGCCGGCTTCCTGGGCTCGCATCTGTGCGACGAGCTGCTCCGGCGCGGCCACCGCGTGATCTGCGTCGACAACCTGGAGACGGGCTCGTTGAACAACATCGAGCACCTTCGCGGGGACGAGTTCGTCCACGTCAACGTCGACATCATCGGGCCGTACTTCATCGACGAGCCCGTTGACTTCGTTTATCACTTCGCCTCGCCGGCCTCGCCGATCGACTACTTGCGGATCCCGCTTCAGACGCTGAAGGTCGGCTCCTACGGGACCCACAACACGCTCGGCCTCGCGAAGCGCCACCGCGCCCGCTTCCTGACCGCATCGACCAGCGAGGTCTATGGCGATCCGCAGGTGCATCCGCAGCCGGAGAGCTACTGGGGGCACGTCAACCCGATCGGACCGCGTTCGGTGTACGACGAGGCGAAGCGATTCTCGGAGGCGCTGGTGATGGCGTACCACCGTTACTACAAGGTGGACACGCGGCTGGTGCGGATCTTCAACACGTACGGTCCGCGGCTGCAGAGCAGCGATGGGCGGGTGATTTCAAACCTGATGACGCAGGCGCTGCATGGCGAAGATCTCACCATTTATGGCGACGGCAGCCAGACGCGCAGCTTCTGCTATGTCTCCGACGAGGTCGAGGGGATTCTGCGGCTATCGCGGTCGGAGGAGCATCTGCCGGTGAACATTGGGAATCCGGTGGAGTGGACGATTCTGGAGTGCGCGCGGGAGATTCTGGAGGTCACGGGGTCGAAGAGCAAGATTCGGTTCGAGCCGCTGCCCCAGGACGATCCGGTACAGCGGCGGCCGGACATCACGAAGGCGAAGCGGCTGCTGGGGTGGGAGCCGAAGATCGATCTGAGGACGGGGCTGAAGCTGTGCCTGGAGTATTTCCGGCAATCGGTGGAGCGCGGAGAGAAAGCGACGCTCGCGTTCAGCTCCCAGCCGCAGGTCCGCTGAGCCTCGAGATGATTCTCAGTGCTGCGAGTGACTGCAGTGTTCTGAATCAGGACATCTGCGGTCCGACCATTGCCGGCATTCCGGTTTCGTTGGGGGACGATGCGCCGAAGTCCCTGATATATTAGGAAGCTGGATCAGCTGTGGGCGCCCTGGTTTGGGCATCGATCCAGAGATCTGAAGAGCTGAAAGGACAGTGGAATTGTGCTGATGATTCGCCTGGCGCGCGTGGGCGCGCGCAAACAACCGTATTACCGCGTGGTCGTGATTGAAAAGGACCGCGCCCGGAACGGGCGTTCGGTGGAGGTGGTAGGCACCTATAATCCGCGAACGAGCCCGGCATCGGTCGATTTGAAGCTTGAACGGATTGAGTACTGGAAAGGCAAAGGGGCACAGCCATCGGACAGGGTGGCGAAGCTGCTTCGAACCGGCGGTGCGCCAGCAGGGCAGCCCGTGGCGCCGGCCAGCAGCGTGCCGAGCGAGACGGATGCCTCGTCGGCCGCCTGAACCAGACAGATTTCGGAGGGGTCGCCTGCTCGCCTGATCCAGAAACCTCCCAAAAAGTTACTTTTGAACCTCCGGGGCGAGAAAGTCTGCGGATTGTTCTTTTGTCCGTCGCAGCCTTACGGTAGTATCCGCGATAGCCCCGGAAGATGAACGACTGTGTCTTCCCGATGGGGGGCAAGATGACCCAGACAACAGAGAAACCCGATGACATGCGGGAGCTGGTAACTCAAATTGCACGAGCGTTGGTGGATATTCCCGAGGCTGTAGTTGTTGAAGCGGTGGAACGAGACGAGAGCACAGTGCTGCGACTCCGGGTTGCGCCCACAGACGTGGGGAAAGTGATCGGGAAGCAGGGCCGCACTGCGCGTTCGGTGAGGACGATCCTGGGTGCGGTCAGCATGAAGCACCATCATCGCTACACACTGGACATCCTCGAAGAGGACCACCAGGGAGCGGCTGTCCACGAGGAGTAGCGAGAGCGGGAAGGAATGGCGCCCCCCCGTCGAGCGATCTCACGCCGACCTCGGCAGCGCGCCGGGCCCGATACGCCGGTATCGAGCGCGGTGAGGAGTCCAGCTTTGCCGACCACCCCGCCCTCCGCACAGGGGCAGGTGGATTCGGCTGCGCGTGCGCGGCCACCCTGGGTGCTGGTGGCGAGGCTGGTTCGGCCGCACGGCCGACGCGGCGAGCTGATTGCAGAAAATCTGACGGATTTTCCGGAGCGATTCCACGAGCGGACGCGCCTGTTTCTGATTCCACCGGAGCGTATTGGTTCGCGGGTGCGCGAGATCGAGCTGGAAAATTTCTGGTTCCTGCGCAGCCGCATCGTGCTGAAGTTTGTGGGCATCGATTCCATCAATGAGGCGGAAGCGCTGCGCGGCTTCGCGGTGGCGATTCCGGCTGCGGAGCGGGCGCCGCTGGAAGCCGGCTCGGTTTACGTCAGCGATCTGATCGGGTGCCGGGTGATCGACCTGAATCGGGATAGTGCCGAGGTGGGGTCCGTCGTCGATGTGGATCGCGAATCTTCGAATACGGAGCTGCTGGTGGTGCGGCGGGGCGACCGTCGCGGGGGGGGCGGGGATCTGCTAATCCCTTTTGTGGCGGAGTTTGTGATCCGAGTGGACGCGGCCAACCGGGTGCTGGAAATGCGGCTGCCGGAGGGACTGCTGGAGATCAATGCCCCGATGACGGAAGAAGAGAAGCGAGAGGCTGGGGAGCGCGGCCAGTAGCCTCATCCCCTTTTCCGAATTCATTCCCTGTTCAGAGAACGAAACTGATGCAAAGAAGCGAAGGGCCGCACCGAGCGGCCCTTCGCTTCTTTCGGTGTCAGCTTTCGAACACGAAGCTAACGGCGAGACTTCTTCTTTGACTTCTTCGCCGCTTTCTTCGCTGCCTTTTTCTTCGCCTTCTTTGCCGGCGCCTTCTTTGCCGCTTTTTTCGCAGCTTTCTTCACGGACTTCTTCGCTGCTTTTTTCGCCGGCTTTTTGGCGGCTTTCTTTGCAGCCTTCTTCGCAGCCTTCTTTGCGGGGGCCTTTTTGGCTGCTGCTTTCTTTGCCGGCGCCTTCTTCGCCGCTTTCTTTGGGGCAGCCTTCGCTGCCTTCTTTGCGGGAGGAGGCGGCGGAGCAGCGGGCGGGGGCTCGGAAGCCAGACCTTCGTCCTCGTCGCCTAGTTCGTCGTCATCGGAAGAAATTGTTGTGGAGATTTCTTCCTCCTCCTCGTCTTCACCGAAGCCACCTTCCATCTCTTCCATCTCGTCGTCACCTTCCGGTTCGAATTCGCCATCCGCACTTGCGTAAAGTCTGTAGTCTTCCCGCATCAGAATCGCCCTCCGGCTCCGCGTTCAGTTTGCACCGCTGTATGAGTATGCCAGAAATCCAGCAAAACCCTGCGCGGCGGATTATAGCAACCGCATATGCGATTGCCAACGCGCGCACAGCGATGCGCGCGCTGCAGCGCATGACACAATGAGATGCAGCTACGGCGCCGATGCCCGGAGCGCGGGCGCATTTCCGGGAGAGCGGGCCGGGAGGGTGCTCCTGAGGACCATGCGCTTCGACCTGATCACCATTTTTCCCGAGTTTTTCACGAGCATTCTGGGCCACGGGGTGCTGCGCCGGGCCATCGCCGGGGGTCTGGTAGGGGTGGAAATCCACGATCTGCGGGGATTCGCGCATGACCGGCACCGGACGGTGGACGACCGGCCGTTTGGGGGCGGGGAGGGGATGGTTCTGAAGCCGGAACCGCTGGCCGAGGCGGTGGAATCGCTGGGGGTTGGGGGCAAGCAGGGCCGGGACACGAGGCGGGAGCAGGTGATCCTGCTGTCGGCGCAGGGGGCGCGGTTTACGCAGGCGGCGGCGCGGGAGCTGGCCGGGCTGGAACGGCTGGTGCTGCTCTGCGGGCGGTATGAGGGCGTGGACGAGCGGGTGAATGAGCTGCTGTGCGACCGGGAGCTGTCAGTAGGGGACTACGTGCTGTCGGGAGGGGAGCTGGCGGCGGCGATTGTGGTGGACGCGACGGCTCGGCTGCTGCCGGGAGTGCTGGGGAATGAGGCGTCGAGCGAGTTTGAGAGCTTTGGGCCGGCGGATTTGGGGGCTGGCGGCGGCGGGGATCGACCGCCGGTGTCGACGCACGGATCGGGAGGGCTGCTGGATTATCCGCATTACACGCGGCCGGCGGAGTTTGGCGGGCTGGCGGTGCCGGCGGTGCTGACGGAGGGAGATCACGCGGCGATCCGGCGGTGGCGGCGGGAGCGGGCGCTCGAGAAGACGTGGCGGAACCGGCCGGACTTGCTGGCGGGGGCGGAGCTGAGCGCGGGGGATCGGGAGTTTCTAAGGGGGCTGGGGTGGAAGGGCTGACGGGGAGCGGGCGGGGGATAGCACGGAGAGATTGCGGGATGGAGCGTGCTACACTCCCGGCCATGCGGGGCGGTTCTCCCTTGATGCGGCGGCCGAGGCGGAGTGGTATCGAGAGATTGCGCGCCGAATCGCGGAACTGGATTCCGGACGGGTGAGGACGATTTCGTGGGCCGAGGCGCGAAGACAGATCGCGGTCACACTCCGGGGCGGGTGAGCGGCTGAAGGGGCGCCGGTAATCAGCGAATTCTGCGAATTTCCTGTAAACTGGAGATTCGCAAAATCTCAGAGAAATGAGTCAGGTTATGTCGATCCATCCAGTGATGCAGCGCCTTGCCGAGAAGCTGAACCGCACCGATTTGCCCCCCTTTGCGGCGGGTGACACGATCCGGGTGCAGGTGCGGATCAAAGAGGGCGATAAGGAGCGGCTCCAGGCGTTTGAGGGCGTGGTGATCGCGAAAAAGAACGGGCCGCAGGGCAGCTTTACGGTGCGGAAGATGAGCTTCGGGCAGGGCGTCGAGCGCATTTTTCCCTTCAACAGCAAGGTGATCGACAAGATCGAGAAGGTGCGGTCGTCGAAGGTGCGGCGGGCGCGGCTGTTCTACCTGCGCGGACTGCGGGGTAAGGCCGCTCGACTGAAGGAAGTGGATACGCGATAGCGATCACGTTTCAGCGTTCAGGAACAACACACGCCCCAGCCGGATTGGCTGGGGCGTTGGTGTGTTGGGGACGGGTTTTCCACGAGCTTCCGCAGAGGCGGGAGCGATAAACTCGCGGCATGGGGCAGATGCTGGGGCCGGAATTTGAAGCGCGCGTGCGGTCGCGGCCTGATGGCCAGCCGATTCCGAAGCGCGGGCGGAAGAAGCTGCCCGACGACGAAGTTTGTGCGGCGACGCGGAAGATGCGGATGCTGCGGTCACTGGCTTGCGGGAACAAGTACGAGAAGCTGGCGCGGGCGCAGGGCGCGACGATGATTGCGGGCGTGGATGAGGTGGGGCGCGGGGCGCTGTTTGGGCCGGTGGTAGCGGCGGCTGTGATCCTGCCGGCGGATACCAGGATTCGCGGACTGCGAGACTCCAAGCAACTTCTTCGAGAGGATCGTGAGCGGCTGGACACGGTGGTGCGGACGCGGGCGATCGCGATTGCGATTGAGGAAGTCGACGCGGAGACGATCGACCGCGTGAATATTTATCAGGCGAGCCGGATGGCGATGACAGCGGCGGTGATGCGGCTGGATCCGCAGCCGGATCATCTGCTGATTGACGCGCTGCGGCTGGATGTGACGCACACGCAGACGTGCATTATTTATGGCGATTCGCTGAGCATTTCGATTGCGGCGGCTTCGGTGGTGGCGAAGGTGTATCGCGACCTCCGGATGTGCGAGCTGGATGCGGAGTTTCCTGGGTACGGGCTTGCGTCGCATAAGGGATACGCGACGCCGGAGCATCGGGAGGCGCTGAAGAATCTGGGGCCATGCATTCTGCATCGCAAAAGCTTTGCTCCCGTGGCGCAGATCGATCTGCCGTGGGAGGGATTTGGTGACGAGGAAGAGGCCCTTTGCCCCATCGACTCCTCTGTGTAACGGCCCATCCTGACGATGAGAGCGGCGGCTTCGGCGGCGCGCTTCTTCTGGCGCATAACGCCGGCGTGGAGACCAGCGTCTTGTGCTTCACGGATGGGCAGGCGGCGCATTTTCGCGGCGGGGCTGCAGCGGGAGAAGACCTGGGCAAGCTGCGGCGCGCGGAGATGGACGCGGCGTGCGCGGTGCTGGGCGTGACGCGCTGCGAGGTGCTGGATTTTCCCGACGGAGCACTGGCGCAGCAGGATTTTCAGGAGATGGTGGGGATTGTGGTGGAGCGCATCCGGCTGCGGCGGCCGCAGGTGGTGCTGACGTTTGGCGGGGATGGCGGGGTGAATCTGCACCGGGATCACACGGTGATTTCAGCGGTGACGACGATGGCGTTTCACTGGGCCGGGCGGGCGGAGATGTTTCCTTCGGAGGTCCAACCGTATGCGCCGCAGAAGCTGTATTACTCGAGCACACCGTTTGTGAGTGTGCGCGACCGGCCGGAGCTGACGCAGTTGGCGGCGACGGTGCCGTGGTCGCTGACGCTGGAGTTGGGAGAGCTGAGCGAGCGCAAGCTGGAGGCGTTCCGGAAGCACCACACCCAGCAGGGAGTGCTGACGCGGGTGGGCGATCAGGTAAAGAAGGCGATGAGCGTGGAGAGGTATTTGCTGGCGGCGCAGCGGGGGATTGCTTCGGTAACGGATGATGCCGCGATGTTTGCGGGAGTGGTGAACACCGGCGAGTAGCGTGTTATGGACCACAGAGGACACAGAGGACACAGAGAACACAGAGAACGCGGAGGGAGCCGATGAGCATCCGGCGGCTTAACGTTCGTTTGCTCTTTGGTAGTTGCAGGTTTCCTGAACACAGCGTCTCCTGATAAAGAGAACAAGAGGCACCCATGACGGAACCTGTGATCCGGACGAAGTTGTACGGTTTTACCCTCCTGAATCATCCCCGCTACAACAAAGGAACGGCGTTTACGGAAGAAGAACGCGACGCGTTCGATCTGCATGGGCTGCTGCCTCCGCACGTGGGGACGCTGGCGGAGCAAATTGCGCGGCGGCAGAGGGCCTTCGATGCGTATGAGACGGGGATTGAGAAGTACAGCTTCATGCGCGATCTGCAGGACATCAACGAAACGCTGTTTTATGCGCTGCTTTTGTCCGATGTGAAGAAGTTCATGCCGATTGTGTATACGCCCACGGTGGGGGAGGGGTGCCAGCGGTTCAGCGAGATCTGGAGGAAGCCGCGGGGGCTGTTTTTGAGTTATCCGAACCAGGCGCGGATCGAGAAGATCCTGTCGCACAAGCGCTACGACAACGTGCGAGCGATTGTGGTGAGCGATGGAGAGAGAATTCTGGGGCTGGGCGATCAGGGCGCGGGCGGGATGGGGATTCCGATTGGGAAGATGGCGCTGTATACGGCGCTGGGCGGGATTCACCACGAGAATTGTTTGCCGGTACTGCTGGACGTGGGGACGGATAACGAGGAGCGGCTGGAGAATCCGATTTATATCGGATGGCGGCACAAGCGGGTGCGGGGGCTGGAGTACGACGAGTTTGTCGAGACGTTTGTGCGCGCGGTGGAGCGGCGGTGGCCGCATGTGCTGCTGCAGTGGGAGGACTTTGCGGGGACGAATGCGGCGCGGCTGCTCGCGAAGTATCGGGACCGGCTGTGCACGTTCAACGACGACATTCAGGGGACGGCGGCGGTGGTGCTGGCGACGTTGCTGGCGGCGATGAAGGCGTCGGGGGCTTCGCTGCCGGAGCAGAGAATTGGGATTTTGGGATTTGGGTCGGCGGGGATTGGGATTGCGAACCTGCTGGTGAAGGCTTTGCAGGACGAGGGACTGACGGAACAGGAGGCGCGAGGGCGGATCTACGCAATGGGGCGGCCGGGGCTGCTGGTGGAGGGCGCGGAGGGAATTCATCCGGAGCAGATGGAGTATGTGCGGCCGGCGAAGGATGTTGCGGGCTGGAAGGTTGGGGATGCGAAGAAGATTGGGCTCGAAGAAGTGGTGCGGAACGCTAAGGTCACGGTGCTGATTGGGGTGGCGGCGAAGGCGGGGATGTTTACGGAGGATGCGATTCGCGCGATGGCGAAGAATGCGGAGCGGCCGGTGATTTTTCCTCTGTCGAATCCGACGTCGAAGTGCGAGGCGACGCCGGAGGATTTATTGAAGTGGACCGATGGGAAGGCGCTGATCGGGACGGGGAGCCCCTTTGAGCCGGTGCATTTCAAGGGGCGGGAGTTTTGTATCGATCAGACGAACAATTCGTATGTGTTTCCGGGGCTGGCGCTGGGGATTGTGGCTTCGCGGGCGCGGCGGGTGAGTGCCGCGATGATTATGACGGCGGCTCGGGCGCTGGCGCAGCTGTCGCCGGTGGAGAAGGATCGTAAGGCGAGCTTGTTGCCGCCGATAGCCGAAGCGCGACGGCTGAGCCGGGTGATTGCGGCGGCGGTGGCGCGGCAAGCGGTGGCGGAGGGTTTGTCGGACTTGAAGGATGGGGATGTGGAGGCGGCGGTGGGGGCTAACGTCTGGGAGCCGCGGTATGTGCGGTATGAGCGGGAGTCGTAGGGGAGCTAAAAAGCGAGCGCAGACGAGCGTAAGACGAGCGAGAGACTTTTAGCGAGAGACGTTTAGCGAAGAACGTTTAGCAAGGAACGAGCGAGAAACGAGCTACCGAGAGCGAAATGCGAGTGGGCCGTCAGGCGGATTTGGCGGCGAGCGTTTCGCAGTGGTTCTTGAGGCTACGGGCTTCGGTGCGGACGTAGTCGGCGATGGTTTTCGAGTACATACCGCCGAGGATCGCGCCGAACAAACCTTCCGTGGCGAAGGAGAGCTCGACTTCAGTGCCGGAGTGGTCAGAGGCGGTGAGGCGATGCTCGGCGATCATGGTGGCGCCGGGGGCTTTCTGGATCCAGGTGAAGGCCTGGTGGGGCGCGCATTCGGTGACCTCATAGACAGCGGGACGCAGTTTGGGCTGGACGACGCGATAGCGCGCTCCGACTTTGAGGCCGGCTTTGTGGCCGTTGGAGGTGAGAGGCTCGACCTCGAGGACGGTGGGGGTCCATGTAGGCCAGCGTTCGACGTCGGCGAGAACCTGCCAGATGGCAGCGGGACTGGCGTTGATGATGACGCGTTCGACGGTCTGCATGGGGAACGGCTCCTGTTGGGTTCTTGAGCCATGGGGCTCAGGGAGGGGATACGCAGGTTCGACGGAGGAAGTTCCGGAGGGGTGAGCTACTCGGAACGGGCGAAAGCAGGCAGGGCTCGTAATACGTCTTCGGGTTCGGGGCGGACGCGGAAGTCGGCGTGGGCTTCTGCATAAAGGACTTTGCCGTCGGGGGAGAGGACGTAGGTCGCGGGGAGGGGAAGCCTCCAGCTTTCGTCGCCATTCACGAAAGGAATGTTGAGGAGGATGCCGCGATAGTAGCGGCGGAGGTAGTCGGGGGCGGTCCAGACGAGGCCGTACTGCTCGGCGACGGCGCAGCCCGCATCGGTGAGGAGCGGGAAGGGGATGGCGTGTTGGCTGGCGGTGAAGTCGCTTTGGCGCTGGGTTTGCGGTGAGATGCCGACGACGAGGGCGCCGCGTTCGCGGAGGGCGGGATAGAGGTCGCGCCAGGCTTCGAGCTCGGTGACGCAGTAGGGGCACCAGCGGCCGCGGAAGAAATTGACGATGAGGGGACCGAGGGCGAGCAGGTCGGAGGAGCGGACGATGCGGCCGGAGAAATCGGGCAGCGCGAACGCGGGTGCGCTGGCTCCGATGGGGAGGATGCGGTCTTCACTTCCGGCGCGAAAGAGCTCTTCGACGGCGCGTTCGCCAATGGCGAGGCGCTCGGGCTGCACCAGGGTCCGGGTCTGGGTGGTGATCTCGTCGAGCTGGTCCTGGAGGTGAGGCATGATGACTACAGTTTAGATGGAATGCGGTGAATGGGAAGTGAGGATTTGCGGGATCGTATTACGATGGTGGGGCGAAGAGAGGGTACGAACATGCGAGCGCTGGGATTGAGAAGTGTGAAGTGGGCGGGGTTAGCGGTTCTGCTGTGCGGATGGGCGGCGGCTCTGGGGCAAGCGCCGGGATATACGCCAGTGACGGTGGTGGTGACGGATCCGTCGGGGGCGGGGATTGCAGGGGCGGAGATTCGCGTGACGCCGGGGAGCCCCGCGGGGGATCGGCTGATTACGGATGAGCACGGGCGCGCGCAGCTGGGGATACCGGCGGGGAAGTACCAGATCGAGGTGACAGCGCAGGGATTTTCGTCTAACAAGGGCGCGCTGGAGGTGGCGGACAAGGCGCAGACACTGACCGTGACGCTTACGCCGGCTCCGGCGTCGAGCGGGAAGGAGGTGGGGCCGGCGCCGATGCAGCCGAGCGCGGTGCCGCTGGAGAGCACGGTGGAGAAGCCGCACGCGGAGGGCGCCAGCGAGCCGGCGCCGGCGGCCACTCTGGTGATTACGGGGATGGACGGGCAGCGTGGTGTGTTTACGGCGGCGACGATGAAGGAGTATCCGCACCAGACGGTGACGATCCACGATCACCACACGAACGCCGATGAGACGTATTCGGGGGTGCCGCTGATGGTGCTGCTGGCGCATCTGGGCGTGCCGAAGGGCAAGGATCTGATGGGCAAGGCGCTGGGGAATTACGTGGTGGCGACGGGTTCGGACGGCTACAAGAGCGTGGTGGCGCTGGGGGAGATCGATCCGGAGTTTCATCCGGGGACGGTGCTGGTAGCCGATGCGATGGATGGCAAGCCGCTGGATGCGAAGGCGGGGCCGTTCCGTCTGGTGG
>PKVY01000038.1 GCA_003131625.1 Acidobacterium sp.
GGTTCACCCCACAGCAAGAAGCCTAAACTCGCGCCGTGCCCGCCCCCAACAACAGAATGCGAGACTTCAACTCCTCGGTAACGCCTCCGAGACCAAAACGGGACGCCACCCGAGCCCGCTTCTTTCTGGCAAACGGTCGGGACATCTCATGGTCCGACATCCGGTCGAGCCTCAAATGTCGCAAAAAACTCTGACTTTAGCCCCTGCGCGACTTATCCACAGATCTGTCAAGACCCGGTGGAAAAATCCAAAGTAATGACCCAACATTCCACGCCACTTACACCTTTATACCCTCAAAGATATTTGGCGGCTTTATTCTCCCCATGTGATATCCTGAACTTATAGAGTAGAAAAAGAAAAATGCCTGCCAGTGGCAGGCTTTTCTGTGTCTGCGGTCTGTGCTCTATGCCCCGAGACTCTCTGTGCTCTCCGTGGTGGGGCTTCTGCGCTCAGGTTGTCGCTAGGTATTGTGAAATCAAATGCATCGACAACTTCTACTTTGAATACAAATAGATAAGCGTCCCCCATCCACGACCCACAACGCAGCAATCACAAAACAAAATACATGCCCGCAACCTATTGTCGAATCAAATGCGTAACAGAGATCCAAAAACCGCCGCCCCAATGGAATCAAATGCGTACGCGGCGCCAGCCCCCAACAGGGGGGAGGGGGGTGGGGGGTAGAGTGGGGTTACAAAGGTTTACTCTATTGCCGTCGGAGGTCCTCATAATGGCTCGTACTGAATCCGCCATGCTGGCGCTCGGCACGTCGGCGCCGGCGTTCGCGCTCAAAGATGTCCGCACCAACGTCGTCCACACCAACGCCTCGCTCACCGGCCCCAGGGGCCTGCTCGTCATGTTCATCTGTTGCCATTGTCCCTTCGTCAAGCACGTCGAGCAGCAGCTCGCCGAGCTCGCCATCGATTTCCGCAAATCCGGCGTCGGATTCGTCGCCATCAGCAGCAACGACGCCGAAAATTACCCTGATGACGCGCCCTCCTCGCTCGCCGAGCAGGCCCTCAAGCTCGGCTTCCTCTTCCCCTATCTCTACGACGAGACCCAGGAAGTTGCCCGCGCCTACGACGCCGCCTGCACGCCCGACTTCTTCCTCTTCGACTCCACCGGCAAGCTCGCCTACCGCGGCCAGCTCGACTCCAGCCGTCCCGGCAACGACATCCCCGTCACGGGTCGCGATCTCCGCGCCGCCCTCAAGGCCGTTATTGCCGGTGAACCGGTCACCGCCGACCAATATCCCAGCGTCGGCTGCAACATTAAATGGAAGGACGAATGGCTCAACCGCCTCTGACTCTGGCTGGAACTTTTTGCGCGATCCCTTCACAGAATGCGCGAAGCGGGTGTGCCTGGACGGCCAGTCCCAAACAAAAAAGCCAGCGATTACTCGCTGGCTTTTCCGCACTCAGGGAGAAACCTATTCCACGTCGCTGACCTTCCCCGCTTTGAAGGTCACCTTCATGTCCTTGTAGACGTAAATCTTCTTTACGCCTAAGTCGATGATCCGTGTCGGCTGCCCCATCGACGCTGTCACCTGATCGATGGTTTGCCCGATGGAGATCGTCGGCGGTGGACCCGCCGGCGCAGCCGGCGCCGCTATCGGAGCCGGAGCAGCAACGCCGCCACCAACCGCTGGTCCGGTCGCCGAAGCCGTCGCCGCCTGCTCGTCCTGATCGGCCGCCTGCGTTTGTTGAGCGATCTGGTCGCCGGCCGTCGTGTCCGGTCCCGGAGCTCCCGCCGCAAACGCCGCCTGCGTAGGAGCCGCCTGCGCCGAAGGTGGCGCCTTCGGCAATCCGCCCTGGCCCTGCTTCTTCTGCAGATCGCCCAGACCCTGGTCGATCGACTCGCGCATGTGGTTCTGCATGTCCTGCAGATCGGTAAAGGCCACCGTCACCGTATCGGACTTCCGGCACTCATTGGCGCCCTTCGACGCCAGCACCACCGCCGTCGCCGCTGCCGCATCCGGCGCCGGCGGAGCAGCCACTTCGATGATGTCGCCCTGGCTGACCGCGCATTCGGCTCCCGCCTCATCCACCAGATCGAGGCTCCCTCCCGTGATAAATACATGCGGCTGGCCGTCGCTCAGCATCCGCGAAATGCCGCTCGATGCCGGGTCGATGTCCTGGTTCGCCGCATTTTGCGCTGCCTCGGCGTTCTCCAGCGCCAGCTGCCGCTTCACCTCGTCGGCAACCATCGCCTTCACCTCAGGCGTCAGCGCCGCTGCCTGATCGGCCGCCGCCTGCTGTGTCGCCGCCTGTTGTGCCGCAGCCGCCTGCGCCGCGTAGGCATCCTGCAGGCTGGCCGCGATCATATAGTCCGTCAGCCAGAAGGCAGCGCTCGGATAAACCGGATACGGAGCGAAGTAGCCGCCGTAATAGCCGTACCACGGAGCCGCACCCCAACCCCACCCATACGCCACCGGAACCGCCCACGGATTGTAAGCCCATCCGTAAAACCCCGGGCCGTAGTAATAGCCAGGCGCATATACGTCGAGAAACGCGCCGTGGTATCCGTAGCGCCGATAGTAGCGGTCGTAATACCGGCCATGGTCGTAGTAAGTGCGATGGCCGAATTCGCGCCCGCGGTACATATAAGGATGCTGCACGTACCCGCGCCCACGGCCTTCGCCATAGACCCGCGAGTGATCGGCGCGTTCCACTCGTACCTCTCGTCCACCATGCAGATCGTGATGAACGGTCATGCCGCGCCCGGAATCGTGGAACTCAGCCGGCCGCCCATTGGCGCGCGTCCGCATCTCCGTCCCGTGAGGACCCGTAGCGATATGGTTGCCCGCCGGCAGGCGCCCTCCCGTCGACGTGGTGGTCCGCGAGACAGTCGTGCTGCTGGTGCGGCCGCCGGGACCCGCCGAAGTCGTGGTGCGCGACGTCGTGGTGGTCGTCCGGCCGCCCGCGGTGGTCGTAGTGCGCCCTGCAGTGGTGGTAGTGGTGCGGCCCGCGGTGCTCGTCGTCGTGTGCCCCGCAGTGGTCGTCGTTGTGTGACCGGCAGTCGAAGCCCCGCCCGACCTCACTGAACTCGAAGGCGCCTTCGCCGGAGCGCTGACTTTAGGTGCTGGCGCCGATTTCTTTTGGGCATTGGCGGTGGCAATCAGGCAACCGGGAACTATCAGAATAACGGCTGCCAAACGGACAAATCGTGTAGCGCAAACAGCGAAAGTGGGCACGGCATTCTCCTTACATAAGTGCGTCCAGCGTATTCCCGCGACCCGAACAGCCGCCTTCCGGCTACTCAACGTCGGTGACCTTGTCGTTAACGAACGTGACCTTCATATCCGGGTAATAATCGATCTCTTTCGTCGCCAGCTTCACCACCTTCTTCGGTGGTCCAAAGGCCGCCACGACCTGCGCCTTGGTCTCCTTCAGCGTGATCGTCGGCGGCGGAGTATCGCTGGGCGGCGGTGGCGGCGGGATGGCGGCCATGGGTGCTGGCGCCGGTTCGGCGGGAGCAGCAGGAGGCGGAGCAGGGGCCGGTCCCGGCGCACCTCCCTGTCCTCCGCCAGCCGTCTGTTGTCCCTGATCCCCGCCATTATCCTGGGGCGCAACATCCAGAACTTCCGATACGCTTTTCAGCGCCTGATCGTCCGAAGGGTACGCACCCTTGGGGAACGGAAACTTCAGCGACGAGTAGTAGCGGATATCCGAGACCGGATCGCTCATGAACTCGAGCACAACCCCATCGTCGCGCACATCGATCCTGGTCAGCCAGAACTTTTCGCCCGCCACAAACGTGCGCGTGTCCGCTCCTGCCGCCTGCCCGGTCCGATTCCTCAGGGCCGCGAGTCCCCGCGTCATCTTCCACGCACCCGTGCTTGTGATGCGCCCGTCTTTGTAAACATTCCCGGCGGCCGCTCCGCTTGTGGTCGATGTCATGACCAGGCCGTCCTTTTTCAGGACTATCACCGCGCCCGCCGTCACGATATCGCTGTGATCGGCTGTCGCTTTCGTCGGCGTGTATTGCGCCGAGATCTTCTGCTCGATGCTTTGCGGTGTCCCCGCCGTCTGCGCATGGGCAGCGAAACCGAAGAAGACACTGGCAGCGAAGGACAACAGAACAGCCGGGACCCGGAACTTACCGCGGTGGGATTGCATACTGCCCCCTGTAAATGGATGGCGTCCAGTATGTCCCAAAGGCCCGCCGTCGCGCCACCCTTTTTTGGAGATTTTCCGCCCTTTCACCGTCACCAGTTAGCATTTCCAGGGGCATAATCCGCCTTGCCATGGATGGTGAACGAACGGGGCGCCGCGTTTCACTCAATGGAGGTCGCCAGGGTAACCGCCCCCGAGTGCCCCCAGCGGGTTACCACAGGGAGACATAGCCCATCTGCCTCCGCTCCCGGCAGCCTTTACTGCGGCGGGAGCGGCAGTGGCGGCGGAAGTACCGCATCCTCGTCCACATTCAGCACAATGCCAGTCAGAATCGATCCCAGGCCCGTGCGATACACCCTGAACTTCGCGAACAGGGGTCCCCGGTCATAATCGAGAGTCATATAGACAACATAGCTGGTGCTCGACACCACGCGGATGCCGATCAGTTCGTACCCGCGGAAGTTCCCGTACAAATCCTGCGTCTGATGCAGGGTGGTCAGGCAATTCCCCACGTCCTTACTGCCCTCCAGGGCGCTGCCGCGCACCCACACCCGCACAGCCTCGTCTGGTCCGCCGGTTTTGTAGGCGTCGAGCCCGGCCTGGACGATTTTTGGAATATTCCCCGGGGTCGGTGTCTGGCTCAACGACGGCCTCGCACCAACGAACAAACCAACCAGCAGAAGAAATACAGCGCTCCGCATGGCAGCCACCTCCGCGAAATGGACGCGCCCCCATCGTATCGCGCTCGCCTCTGGGCGAGGCACCAACAAAAAGGCCCGCGGATTCTCCCCCGCAGGCCTTGGTTTTCTAAACGCTGTCCGCTGAATGCTGCTCTTCCGGCGCCGTGCACCGGATGAAACTCAGGCTTGTCCGATCGCCACGCCGTGCTCCAGCGGAATCCCGGCCCGGCTCGCCACCTCAAAGTGCAGCGTGCCGCCGCCCTTGTGGGCGTCGATGCGCACGTGATCCCCGTGCAGCACTTCGCCGTCGAGGATCTTCATCGCCAGCGGGTCCTGGATCAGCCGCTGGATCGCTCGCTTCAGCGGGCGCGCTCCGTAGGCGCGATCGTACCCCGACGTGAAGATCTGGCGTCGCGCCGCCGGCGTCAGCTCGATCGTGATGTGCCGGTCCGCCAGCAGTTTCTCCAGGTCCTTCAGCCGCAGCTCGACGATGTGGGTCAGCTGCTCCTCGCCGAGCGGCCGGAAGATCACAACGTCGTCCACGCGGTTCAGAAACTCCGGACGGAAGTGCTCGCGCAGCACCTTCATCACGCTCTCGGTCGCGTGCGCGAACGTCGCCTCATCCTTCAGCGACTCGCCCTGCAGGAATCCGGCGCCCAGGTTCGACGTCATGATCAGAACCGTGTTGCGAAAGTCCACAGTCCGTCCTTTCGAATCGGTCAGCCGCCCGTCATCCAGAACCTGTAACAGCACGTTGAACACATCCGGATGCGCCTTCTCGATCTCGTCGAGCAGGATCACTGAATACGGCCGCCGCCGTACCGCTTCCGTCAGCTGTCCGCCCTCGTCGTAACCCACATAGCCCGGAGGTGCGCCAATCATCCGTGCCACCGCATGCTTCTCCATGTACTCGCTCATGTCGAGCCGTACCATGGCCTGCTCGTCGTCGAACAAAAACTCCGCCAACGCCCGCGCCGTTTCCGTTTTGCCCACGCCTGTCGGACCCAGGAAGATAAATGACCCAATCGGCCGCTTCGGATCGCTCAGCCCTGCGCGCGAACGGCGAATCGCATTCGCCACGATCGCCAGCGCCGCATCCTGCCCGACCACGCGCTCCCTGAGCCGCTCTTCCATCTGTACCAGCTTGCGCACTTCGCCCTCGAGCATGCGCGACACGGGAATCCCCGTCCACTTGCTCACGATGCGCGCAATATCTTCCTCGTCGACCTCTTCCTTCAGCATGCGCGGCGTTCCCGACTTCCCATCCTGAGCCGCATCGAGCTTCTTCATCTGCGCTTCCAGCTTCGGCAACTCGCCGTACTGGATCTGCGCCGCACGCTCCAGATTTCCGCGCCGGGTCTGCTCCTCGGCCTCGAACCGCAGCGTCTCGATCTGCTTCTTCACATCGCTCAGCCGCGTGATCGCCTCGCGCTCCTTCTGCCAGCGCGCCCGCAATCCCGTTGCCGTTTCTTTAATCTGAGCGAGCTCGCGCTCCACCTGCGCCAGCCGCTCTTTCGAGTTCGCATCGCTTTCGCGCTTCAGCGCCGCGCGCTCAATCTCCAGCGACGTCGCCTGCCGTTCCAGCTCATCGATCTCCGTGGGCACGCTGCCAATTTGAATGGCCAGCGAAGCCGCCGCCTCATCCACCAGATCAATCGCCTTGTCCGGCAGGAACCGGTCCGAAATGTACCGGTGCGACAGGGTCGCCGCCGCCACAATCGCCGAGTCGCGGACGCGCACTTTGTGATGTGATTCGTAGCGCTCCTTCAGTCCGCGCAGGATCGCGATCGTGTCTTCCACGTTCGGCTCGCCCACGTAGACGATCTGGAAGCGCCGCTCCAGCGCCGCGTCCTTCTCGATGTACTTCCGATATTCATTCAGAGTCGTCGCGCCGATCGCCCGCAGTTCGCCCCGCGCCAGCGCCGGCTTCAGCATATTCGAGGCGTCAATTGCCCCCTCCGCCGCCCCCGCGCCGACGATCGTATGCAGCTCGTCGATGAACAGAATGATCTGCCCATTCGACTCCTCAATCTCCTTCAGCACCGCCTTCAGCCGGTCCTCAAATTCGCCGCGATACTTCGCGCCCGCGAGCATCGATCCCAGGTCCAGCGAGATCACCCGCTTGTCCCGCAGAATGTCCGGCACATCGCCGTGCACAATCCGCCGCGCCAGGCCTTCGACGATCGCCGTCTTGCCCACGCCCGGTTCGCCAATCAGCACCGGATTGTTTTTCGTCCGCCGCGACAGCACCTGGATCACGCGCCGGATTTCCTCGTCGCGCCCAATCACCGGATCGAGCTTGCCGCGCCGCGCCAGCTCCGTCAGATCTTTCGCATATTTCTCCAGCGCCTGAAATTTCGCCTCAGGATTCTGATCCGTCACTCGCTGGCTTCCGCGCACTGTCGCCAGGCTCTTCAACACCGCATCGTGCGTCGCACCCAGCGACGCCAGCAGCAGCTGCGCACCGTCGTTCTTGCGGCTGGTCAGCGCCAGCAGCAGGTGCTCCGTCGAAACGTAATCGTCCTTGAAATTCTCGGCCTCTTTAAAGGCCTGATCGAACACCTGATTCAGCGTGTTCGAGGCGCCCGGCTGCGCCGACGCTCCACTCACCTTGGGCAGCTGCGCCACCGCTTCCTGCGCCTTCGCTTCCAGCTGCTGTGTCGGCACGCCAATCTTGTCGAGGACGGCGGGAATCACGCCCTCCTTATCCGCCAGCAGCACCGCCAGCAGATGCAGCGGCAGAATCTCCGGATTCCCGTTCTCCGCCGCGAGCTGGCTCGCGTTCTGCACCGCCTCCTGCGACTTCACCGTAAATTTGTCCCATCGTATCGCCATAATTCCGTCCACTCACTTCATAAAATGATGCGGGAGGGAGATTCTCTCCCTCCCGTTCCAACATACGCCCGCGCTCTAAATGGCGCGAAGCGCGCGCGCCCGCCCGGCCAGGACTTACGCCGCCGTCTTCACTTCCTTCTTGCCGGCTTCCACCTGCTTCGGCGCGCCGACTTCCACTTTGATTTGCTTCGGCTTCGCCTCGGCCCGCTTTTCCAGCTCCACCTTCAGCACGCCGGCCTCATAGCCCGCCTTCACGCTGTCCGGGTTCACCGTGTTCGGAATCGTGAACGAACGATAGAAGCTGCCGTAACGCCGCTCGATGCGGTGGAAGTTCTCTTCCTTCTCTTCCTTCTCGAATTTGCGCTCGCCCTTCACGGTCAGAACATTGTTTTCGATCTGAATGTCGAGGTCGCTCTCCTTCAAGCCCGGCACTTCCAGCTTCAGGACGATTTTGTGCTCGTCCTCATACACATCGACCGGCGGCACAAAAGCCGCAGTCGTCAGCGCATCGCCTTCGCCCCGGTTGTACTCCTGGAACAGCGAGTTCAAGCGGTTCTGCAGCGACAGCACGTCACGAAAGGGATCCCAACGAGTAATTGCCATACGAATTCTCCTGCATCAAATTTGGGGGTCTAGGGCCAGCCCACCGAGCTAGCCGCACAACAATCTGATGGGACTATAGCACAATCGATGCATAAAATATGAGCGCGTTATTATCAATTCTTGGTTAATCGATAACAGCCAGAAAATAAGCCTTTTACCTCAAGTGCATAGCCCGAATGCCTACAGGCCCCCGCTGTCAGGGCTGCGGATCGGCCCCCTGGATCACACCAAATTCCCCAACTACTGGCTATTGACTCCGAGCCGCCATCCCTCCCACACTGAGCTATTCCGGCAAGCGTCAGGTCGTCAGGTCCTCGTTTTCGATGCCCCCAGTCCCCGGCCCTGGCGCAAAAGTTCGCTGTATCAACAGCTCAATTCCGCCGAGGAACACCATGATCGCCCTGTTTGAGGACCTTCGCTTCGCCCTCCGCATGCTTTTCAAGTCGCCCGCGTTCACCCTCATCGCCATCCTCACCCTCGCCCTCGGCATCGGCGCGAACACTGCCCTGTTCTCCGTCGTCAACGGCGTGCTCCTGAATCCGCTGCCCTACCCGCACTCCAGCCAGCTCGTCGCCATCGACGGAAAAAACGCAGGCCAGGACAAGGCGCCCATCAACTATCTCAACTTCCTCGACTGGCAGCGCCAGACCAAAGCCTTCTCCTCCATCGCCATGTACCGTCACGAGGACTACAACTTCACCGGCACCGGCCAGCCCGAGCGCGTCAACGGCTTCATGATCTCCGCGGCATTCTTCCTCACCCTCGGCCTCCATCCGGCTCTGGGCCGCGACTTCAATCCTGACGACGATCGCCTCGGCGCCGCGCCCGTGGCCCTGCTCAGTGACGGCTTCTGGCATCGACGTTTTGGCGGCTCGCCCGGCATTCTCGGAAAGGCCGTCGACCTCAACGGCACCAACTACACCGTCGTCGGCATCCTCCCACCGAGCTTCTTATTCCACGGCATCGATCGCGACCTCTACACGCCCCTCGGACAATGGAACGAGCCCTCGCTCCGCGATCGCCGCATCGACGAAAGCGCCTACGCCATCGGCCGCCTCAAACCCGGCGTCACCCTCCAGCAGGCCAGCGCCGACATGGACTCCATCGCCCACCATCTCGCCGTCACGTATCCAGAGGCGGACAAAGACGTAGGCATCGCGCTTTATTCCATGAAGGAAGACATCGTCGGCAATGTGCAGCCCTTCCTGATCGTGCTGCTGGCCGCGGTCGGCTTCCTGCTCCTCATCGCGTGCGCCAACGTCGCCAGCCTTCTTCTGGCGCGCTCCATGTCGCGATCCGGCGAATTCGCCATCCGCTCGGCGCTCGGCGCCAGTCGCACCCGCATCATCCGCCAGCTCCTCACAGAAAGCACACTTCTGGCTGGGTTGGGCGGGGCGCTGGGTTTTCTCCTTGCTTTCTTCGGAACCAAAGCCATCATCAACGTTCTGCCCGGCGCGCTCCCGCGCTCCAGCGAAGTGTCCCTCGACGCTCGCGTCCTGCTTTTCGCGCTTGCCGTTTCGCTCGCCGCCGGAATCGTCTTCGGCCTCGCGCCCGCACTCAAAACCTCACGCGCCAATTTGCAGCAGATTCTTCGCCAGTCCGGGCGCGGTGCCAGCGGCGCGCGTCATCGCCTGCAGGGGATCTTCGTCGCTGCCGAAGTCGCCATGGCCCTCGTCCTTCTCGTCGGTGCGGGGCTCATGCTGCGCTCCCTGGCGGCTCTCTGGCGCGTCAGTCCGGGATACGATCCCAGCCACGCCATCACTTTTTCTGTCTCTCTGCCCTCGAACGCCAAAACCACCGCCGCTGAAACCCGCGCGCGTCTGCGCCGCTTCGATGCCGCCATGCGCGCCATTCCCGGAGTTCAGGCGGTTTCCGTCACCCTCGGCTCGCGCCCCATGATCCACGATTCCGAATTGCCGTTCTGGATCGAAGGCCGCCCTAAGCCCGACAACGATAATGACATGCCGCAGGCCATGTTCTATCTGGTGGAATCTGGTTTCCAGCCGGCCATGGGCATCACCCTCGAGCGCGGTCGCTTCGTCTCCGACCAGGACAACGAAAACGCCCCCACTGTCGTCGACATCGACGACTCTTTCGCGCACAAATATTTTCCGGATCGAAATCCCGTCGGCCAGCACGTCCACATCGCGGAATTCGACAAGGAAGCGGAGATCGTCGGCGTCGTCGGTCACGTTCGCCAGTGGGGTCCTGGCAACGATCCCAAGGCCGCCATCGAAGCGCAGTTCTATTACCCCTTCATGCAGTTGCCCGCGAAGCTCATGCCGCTGGTCGCTGACGGCGTGGCCGTCGTTCTACGCACCCAGGACGATCCCCGGGCGGTTATGGGCGCCGTTCGCAGCGCCGCGTCCGCCGTCGATCCAGGCGAAGTCATCTACGCCGTTGAAACCATGCACGGCGTCATCGAAAACGCCTTTGCCGCGCGCCGCCTTTCCATGATCCTGCTCGCCTTTTTCGCCGCTGTCGCGCTCGCGCTCTCCTGCATCGGCATCTACGGCGTCATCTCGTATTTGGTCGGCGAGCGCACGCGCGAAATCGGTGTCCGCATGGCGCTCGGCGCGCAACGCAGCGACGTTCTCCGCCTCATTCTCCGTCAGGGAGCAACCATGGCCCTCGTTGGCGTGGCTCTCGGCATCGTTCTCGCTCTCGGCCTCACGCGCCTGATGAGCGCGGAGCTCTTCGGCGTCACCGCGCACGACCCGCTCACCTTCGCCGCCGTCGGACTGGTGCTCATCGTCGTCGCGCTCATCGCCTGCTGGCTGCCCGCGCGCCGCGCCGCCTCCGTCGA
>PKVY01000062.1 GCA_003131625.1 Acidobacterium sp.
CGCACCGAATTTCAACAAGTTCTTAGGTTCGATAGGCGATAGACGGCCCGGCTAACCTGCGGTGACTATTACTCATACAATGCCCTGAAGCTCCGTGAAAGGACCTGTGGTCCAGCGGAGCACGTCGCGCTCGCGAGGTGATCGTTGCGCTTTTCAGGAAATCGGGGCATCGGCTCTGCTTCATTCCCTTCCTTAGGCACCCCGACGTCCCGGAAGCCTCGTCCCACCACACGGACACGCTCCCGCGTCCACTGCAGGAATGGTGAGGTTGCAACGAGCGGCACGATATAAAGACGACCGGCCCCGGCTGGATACGGTGTCATTTGAACTGAGCGCACCACAGCAGCCTGTATCTCCAGGCTATGACCCTGGTTTCTCTTCATTCCGGAGGTAGGTATGCCCATCATCGTCGTTCTCGCCGTTGGCCTCGATTCCACCCTGCAAACCCAGAATGCAGTTTGGACTTCCGCCGGATACATCGTCAAAGCCGCAGGCTCCATCCGGGAGGCAATCGAATGCTTCCGGGACGGTGATTTCGATCTGGTGCTCTTCGGCCCTTCGATTCCCGCCGAAGCCAGGCACGAATTCACCTTCCTCATTCGAGCCCTGGGTTCCCATGTGCCCGTGGCTCTCATTGCCCGATCCGCCGACGATTACGACCCCTTTGCCGACGCGACCCTCGAACACCACCCTGTGAACAGGATGCTCGCAGGCATGGCCGCACTGGTGGCGAATCGCCAGGCTGGCTGGCGATGAAGACCGTTGCGTACGCACACTTCGAAGAACGAATACCGCACGGCAACGCGCAGATTGCATTCCCATCCCCCGTCACGCTCTTGCCGCTTTGGGAGTGGGACGACCCACGCTGGCTGCCCGGCAGAGCAGGAGAATTCTTCCGGGGTCTGCCGGATCAGGCCATGATTAAGCTTGTGCCGTTGGCTCCACTGTTCTCCTGCCCGGGGAATACTGTCCTGTTCGCCGAGGAGCAACCACCCCGCTCCATCCTCTTCCTGCTGGAGGGGAAGGTAAAACTCTCCATGAACTCCGTCGAGGGCCGGCGCCTCATCCTCGGCATCGTCGGGCCGGGAGAAATTCTGGGCCTGGCCTCAGCGGTTTCCGGCTCCCCCTGGAACGTGACCGCGGAAACGCAGTTACCCTGCGTGATAGGAGCGATCCAGCGGCAAAGCTTTCTCGACTTCCTGTTGAGTTATCCGCTTGCCTGCCAGAACGTGGCCCGCCAGCTCAGCCTCGATTCCCGCCGGAACTGCGATCAGCTGCGCACCGTCGGCCTTGCCTGGACTGCCGCCGCCAGGCTCGCCCGCCTCCTGCTGGAGTGGTGTGGCGAGGGCCGGCAGACCGAACGCGGCATCCGCTTTCTCTGCCCCCTCACCCACGAAGAGATTGGCGAGCACATCGGGGTATCCCGCGAAACCGTTACCCGCACCCTGCACGGCTTCCGGAACCGGAAACTCGTCGAACAGCGTGGCTCGGCCCTCTTCGTCTCCAATCTGCGGGGCCTCGAGATTTACGCGCATGCCACTTTCCCTGACCCGTTGCGCAGCCTCACTCCGATTGGCCATCTGCCCCCGAAACCCTGGCCCTCCCCATCCCACGCGCCCCCCGCATCGATCCCCCCTGCTCGCTCAGAGCCCGCCGCGGGGCAGCGTCTGGCCTGACACCGCCCCGCGCGCCTTCACAATTCGTCGATGGCCTTCGCCGCCGCTTGAATTGCTTCCGTGATCTTGCGAATCTGCTCCGGCGTCGCCTCTCGCGACAGCCGCGCCATCACCGCCCCACGCAGATCCATAAACGCCTTCATGATTTCCGGCGACCTTCCCCGCTCGAAGCCCTTCCCCGCCTCATCCAGCCGCGCGAACAACTCCTCGACGCGTTCCCGGTTGGCCTTCAGGTACTCGATGCCGGCCGGCGTCACCGTGTAGACCTTCTTGTTGTCCGCCGAGGTCCATACCGAAGCGAGCCCCTCTTCTTCCAGCAGCGTCAACGTCGGGTAGATGACTCCTGGGCTCGGCGTGTATCCGCCTGAAAGCCGCTGCTCCATCGTCTTCATCAGCTGATACCCGTAGCTCGGCTCCTCGGAGAGCAGCTTCAGGATCACCAGCTTCAGGTCGCCCGCATCGAATAGCCTTTCCCGGCCGCCAAATCCACGCTCGAACCGTCCGCGCCGGCCCCCGCCGAAGCCCGAATGCCTTCCGCGCCTCTCGAGCTCGCCTTCCCGGCCGCCGCAAAATCCAGCCTCAAACCAGCCTCGCGAGCCCCGGTGTTCACAATGATGTCCTGCAAAGTGGCGTCTGCGGTCACCTCGATCTTCTTTTCTTTCAATTACTTGATCAAACATGTTCATTTCTCCTGCTGTCAATATATCGTAAGATATATCTTGCGTCAAACTCGAAAGATATATCTTTTCAGCCGTCCCCTTGCCGCCGCCCCAGTCCTGCGAATCCTGCTCCTCTCGATCCCACCCAGGGATTGCGCGCTCTCCCCCTGCCTTGACAACCCGGGTGCATCGACCGTAATCTCGCCGCACCCCAATCCCCCAAAAACATTCCTGTCCGAAGGAGAAATCCTCATGCGCAAGCCCATCTCTGCGACCGCTGCCCTCCTGCTCCTGCTCGGCCTCGCCGCCGGCGTCCGTCCCGCGACCGCTCAGTCAAAGTCCGACGAGGCCGCCATCAAAGCCCTCTACAACAAATTCAACGACGCCTTCAACAAAAAGGACGTCGACGGCATCATGTCCGTCTACGCACCCGACGTCTTCGTTTTCGACGTCGTCCCGCCTCGCGAATATTCCGGTTGGGACGCCTACAAGAAGGACTGGCAGAGTGTCTTCAGCTCCTTCGCCGGCCCCGCCACCAACACCGTCTCCGACCTCAATATCACGGTCGTGGGCCCGGTGGCGTATGCGCACTACATCGATGACGGCACCATGACTGCGGCCGACGGCACGAAGTCGCATATGGTGGTTCGCTCCACCGATGTTTGGCGCAAGCAAAACGGAAAGTGGCTCATCGTCCAGGAGCACAACTCCTTTCCCGTAGACCTCGCCACGGGCAAGGCGGACCCGCTCTCCACGCCGTAGTCCTTCACCGGCCATTTCTCCAGGAACATCCAAACCCTGGCGCCTTTATCCTGTCACTCGCGACGTGCGGTCCAGGAGGAAGGCGCCCCCGCACGAATCCCACGCCCACCACGCGCATCCAACGGGTGCGTCCTGTTCGCTGCACCCTGTACCCGGTTCGCTGCTTTTATGGCCATTCTCCGCAACTGCCCATCCTGCGGCAAACCGAATCGCATCCCGGCGCGCCACCTCTCCGATACGGGACGATGCGGCGCCTGCAAAGCGCCGCTGCCGCCTATCGCCGAACCCATCGCGGTCGACCCCGCGGAGTTCGATGAAATCATCCGCGACAGCAAAGTTCCTGTGCTGGTGGATTTTTGGGCTGCCTGGTGCGGCCCCTGCCGGATGGCGGCGCCCAACGTGGCCCAAACCGCGCGCGAGCTTGCCGGCCAGGCTGTTGTGCTCAAGGTCGATACGGAGCAGCACCCGCAACTCGCGGCGCGGTACAACGTCCAGGGGATTCCGAACTTCGCCGTCTTCTCGCGCGGCAATCTTCAGTTCCAGCAGGCCGGCCTGGTGGACGCGAACACCATGAAGAGCTGGCTCACCCGCGCCGCCTGAGGAAACCGAGCACGGCGGCCCGGAAGCTAGCGACAAATACAGCGGCCACAGCTGCTGGACTGCCTTCAGTTCCGCCAAATCCGCCCGTTCCCCAAAAACCGCGAGATATCCACAGATCTGTCAAGACCCCGTGGAAAAATCCAAAGTAATTACCCAACATTCCACGCCACTTACATCCTTATACCTTCAAAGATATTTGGCCGGTTTATTCTCTCAATCTGATATTCTGAACTTATAGAGTAGAAAAAGAAAAAAGGCTCAGCCTCCGCGGCTGGGCCTTTTGTTTTAGTTCCGGCGCACCATCATCCACCGGAGGGAGGAAAGGCCCATGACGCTGTCGCACGCACCCGCCACGAACTGTTGTTTCGCGGTTCGCGGTTCGCGGTTCACGGTTCACGCTTCACCGTTCACGCTTCACCGTTCACGGTTCTCCGCTCCCAGCTCCGAACTCCAGGCTGCGGGCTGCAGCCTGCAGGCTAAGTACTTCGCAATGTTATTCGTTGACAACTTGCATCCTGTTTTCAAATACATGCGTGCCACCGCCAGCCAGCCCAAGGCCCACGCATCACAAAACAAAACAGATACCCGCAACTATTGAGGAATGAAATGCGTACGTCTCACTCGAAATCGCCCTCCGCCGTAGAATCAAATACTTGCGCGGCGTTAGCCCCCACAGGGGGGAGGGGGGTGGGGGGTGGTGTGCACGGTACTTTTGTGCCCCTCCAACCCGCGACCATTGGAGCTGAGCCATGAACATAATTCTGATGGCCGATCCGATCCGCCGGCATGGCGCCCGGCTTACGACGTCTTGCGGCAACCGGTCCTTGTGGAAGAGCCGCCTGGTCCCTGCATCAACCCACCGGCAGCTTCACCACAAACTCCGTGTTGCCGGGTTCCGAACTGAATCCGATCGTCCCGCCATATTGCGCGGTCACGATCCGCTTCGCGATGTCCAGCCCCAGCCCCGTTCCCACGCCCGGCGGCTTGGTGGTGTAGAACGGCTGGAAGACCTGCTCCCGAATCTCCGGCGCAATCCCTCCGCCCTGGTCCGCGATGCCCGCGCACACCTGGCCGTTCTCCGCCCACGTCCGAATCCGCACTTTCGATCCCTCCGGAGCCGCGTCAGTCGCGTTGTCCAGCAGGTTGGTCCAAACCTGGCTGAGCCCGGTCCCGCGCGTCTTCAGCTTCGGCAGGTCGGCGGCAAAATCCTTCTCCACTGTGAGCTGCTTGTAGCGGAACTTGTGCCCAAGAATCAGCAGCGTGCTCTGGATGCTCTCGTGCACATCGACGAGGTGCTCGCCGTTTTTGTCTTCGTAGGCATATTTCTTCACCGCGATCACCAGATCGGTCACGCGGCTGATGCTCTCCTCGATCGTGGTCAGCTGCTGCATCGCTGAGATCAGCGCTTCCAGCCAGTTCAGCGCATCCTGCAGCGTCTCGGACGGAAACGCCTCCTGCGCGCATTCGATGTCGTGGCGACGCCAGCCCGCGGCCACCAGGGTCGGCGCCAGCTTCCACGCGCTGTTCACGCCGATGCTCTCCAGCCACGCGCCCAGTTCCTCCTCGGCGTCCGCTTCTTCCAGGCTGCTGGCCGCCGCCTTCGGCTTGCCCTGCCCCAGCACTTCCTCCTGCATGTCGCGCAGGCAGGTTCGCTGTTCCTGGGTCAGCGGAGAAACGCAGAAGCGCATGCTGATCTCCTGCAGCCGCGCCAGATTCTCCCTGAGCTGTGCCGCCGAGCGCTTCGCTGCCGAGCCAGGATTGTTCAGCTCGTGCATCAGCCCCGCGGCCAGCGTGCCCAGCGAGATCAGCTTCTCCCGGTGCAGCGTCGTCGCCTGGAATGCCTGAATCCTCTGCGCCGCGTTAGCCATAATGCCCTGCCGCACAACCGGGCAGGTGGCCATGAGCCTCCAGAAGCCCTCCGCATCCACGCGCAGCATCCGCACCGGCGTCGCCGCCTGGCACTGTGCCCCGCTGATCTTCGCGCCCAACAGCAGCGGCGCCTCGCCGAACGTATCGCCATCGTGAAAAACCGCGATCGGCGTCTCGATGCCATTCGGTTCCATGCGGGTGGTGCGGATTTCACCCTCGAGAATCATGCAGAACGTCGGGCTGCTCTTCCCCTGCTCGAACAACAGCGTTCCCGCCGGAACCTCCAGCAGCTCCACGCTGCCCAGGCATCCCAGGTCTTCTTCTTTCAGCTTGCTGAGAACGGGTACTCGCCGGATGAGCTGTGACAGCTCCTGCTGCGTGACTGTCCTGACCCGGGCTTCCGCCGTCGTGCCTTCCATCTGCTCCTGACCCTTAGAACTGCGCCAAGTATTGGTGCATCAGCTGCACCGCCATCGAACCTTCGCCCACCGCCGTAGCCGCCCGCTTTACCGAACCGTGCCGCACGTCGCCGGCCACAAAAACCCCCGGCATCGACGTCTCCAGCAGATACGGCTCCCGATCCTCTTTCCATGTTCGCGGCAGTTGCCCGTCGATCCGCAGGTCCCGCCCCGACAGCACAAATCCGTTGGGGTCGCGCATCACCTTCTCCGGCAGCCAGTCTGTCTGCGGAGCCCCCCCGATGAACAGGAATACCGACGACGCCGGCCGCACTTCTTCCCCCTTGGGGTTCCGGATCTTCACGCTCTCCAGGTGCGTCTCGCCCATCGCTTCCACGACCTCGCTCCGCGTCTCCACCGTTATATTCGATGTTCCAGCGATCTGATCGATGAGATATTTCGACATGCTCTTTTCGAGCCCGTCCCCGCGCACCAGGATAGTCACCTTTTTGGCCACCCGGGAGAAGTACATCGCCGCCTGCCCCGCCGAATTGGCCCCTCCCACGACATAGACCAGCTCGTCCTTGCACGACTGCGCCTCGGCCATCGACGCCCCGTAGTACACCCCTGAGCCCGTCAGCCGCTCGATCCCTGGCGCGTCAATCCGCCGGTAACACACCCCCACCGCGATCAGGCCCACCCTGCACGAAATATCCGCGCCATTCGCCATCTTCACCTGCCGGTACTGCCCCTCGCCGTTGATGCTCGACGCCCGCTGCGTGATGAACTCCGCCCCGAATTTCCGCGCCTGATCGTAGGCATCGCGCGCCAGCCGCTCGCCGCTCACTCCCCGCGGAAAGCCCAGGTAGTTCTCGATTCTCGAGCTGCTGCCCGCCTGCCCTCCTGGAGCTTCAGGCTCCAGGACCAGGGTCTTCAATCCCTCTGAAGCGCCATAGACCGCGGCCGCCAGCCCCGCCATGCCCGCGCCCACCACCACCAGATCGTAGAAGTCCTGCGTCGCCTGAGTGCGCAGGCCCACCCGCTGCGCCAGCTCCTCATCGCCCGGCTGCACCAGCGACGTTCCGTCCTGAAACAGCACTACCGGCAGCTTGCTGTCGTCCACGCCAAACTTTTTCAGCAGTTCCACGGCCTGATCGTCCCGCTCTGGATCCAGCCACACGTACGGCACCTGGTTCCGCGACAGAAAATTCCGCACCCGGTAATCCCGCAACCCATACCGCGGCCCCACCACGCGGATCCCCTCGAACGGCGCCTTGTATCCCTGGTTCCAGTCTTCCAGCAGATCGTCGAGCACCGGATACAGCCGGGTCTCCGGCGGATCCCACGGCTTGGTCAGGTAGTAGTGAATCCGCGCCGTGTTGATGGCCCGGATCGCCGCCTCCGTATCCGCATACGCCGTCAGCAGCACTCTGCGCGCCTGGGGGTAGCTCTCCTGCACCTTCTCCAGCAGCTCCACGCCGGTCATCCCCGGCATCCGCTGGTCGCTGACGATGAGCGCCACTGTGTCTCCGCGCTCCTTCAGCTGGGCGCACGTGTCCAGCGCCGCCTGCCCCGACCCGGCGCGCAGAATCCGGTAATTCTGCCCGTATTTCCGGCGCAGGTCCTGCACCACGGCTTCCAGCACGCTGGCGTCGTCGTCGACGGCAAGGATGATCGGCCTGGCCATACGCTCTGCTCCTCTTTGGGCTCTGTTACTAAATTACAGGCCCTCGCGGCTTCCTGCGAATCCCGTCCAGCCGTCCCGAAATGATCCACAGCCCGTTTCGGGCTCTGCCCCGCACCAAAGCCTTCCCTTTGGTTCCAAAAGCTTTCCATGAGAGGTGACGTACGTCACAGGACCTTTGCGCAATCGCGAGTTACTTTTGTCCTGAATGATGGAAGGACCCAGGTCATCGACGACATCTTCCGGCCCCACATCCGGAAAGGTCCATCATTCATCCGGCGCCATGCAGTGGTACCCGATGTGTTCAGTTAGAAAACACACGGGGGAATTCTATTCCGTCGGCCCGATGACCGCATTAGCGCGTTGCTCCAACGTTGAGCGCGCTTGTACTCACCAGTCCTCGGGGTTTCCCGGCGACGCACCATCTTGAGGAAGCGAAAAATGAACAAGCTGATTCTCGCTGACAATCAGGCCATCTACAGAGCAGGAACCGCCAAAATCCTCGCCATGGAAGATGACTTCCGCATCATTGCACAGTGCGCGGAGGCCGACCGCCTCTATCCTGCCCTTGACACCTTTCGTGGCGCAATCCTCATTTTTGCGTCAGCTCTGAAACTCGACACACAGGCCCTCATCCCGCGCGTGCTCGCCGCCGGCAGCCGCAGTATCGCCATCGCCGAGAACGGCGAGCCGGTTCAGCCATGGTTCACCGCCGGCGTCAACGGCGCTGCTCACCGCAACGTCACCGGCCCCGCGCTCATCGAGTGCGTCCGCCACGTCGGTCTCGGTGAGCGCAACGTCCGCGCCGCCGGCATGGATGCTCCCGGCCTCGACGAGGACTCCGTTGGTTCCCGCGTTCGCGACCGTCTCACTCCCAAGGAGCTGAAGATCGTCGCCCTCATCGTCCAGGGCTGCAAGAACAAGGAGATCGCCGTCCGGCTCAGCACCACGGAGCAGGTCATCAAGAATTACCTGCGCAGCATCTATGACAAGACCGGGGTCTCCGATCGTCTGGAACTGGCTCTGTTCACCATTCACCATCGCATCCTGGCCGAGGCCGCGCAGGCGGTCGGCGACCAGATCATGCAGGGTCTCTAGAAAAACTGCTTCCTCGCTGATTCGCTTCCTTTGGAGGCGCCGCTGCTCCTCGTGTGGGCTGCCGCGCCTCCCGATCTCGCGTCAGCGCATGGCTTTGCGGGCTGAAGAACGCTCGTGTGCCCGGTGCTCGGAACTCTGCGCCCTGTTTTTGTGATCGCTGATCGCTGATCGTTTGCCGATGCCCTGCGCCGGGTGCTCTGCGCTCGGCTCCTGATCGCTGGCCGCTTGCCGGTGCCCGGTGCTCGGTACCCTGCGCTCTGTTTTTCTGATCGCTGAACGCTGAGCGCTTTCCCTGCTCCCTACTGCTTACTCCCTACTCCCTGCTTTTCCGCCACTGACTTCGCCTGCGTGAAGAGATACAAATAATCCGGCCCGCCGGCCTTCGAATCCGTCCCTGACATGTTGAACCCGCCAAACGGATGCGCGCCCACCATCGCCCCCGTGCACTTGCGGTTGAAGTACAGATTCCCCACGTGGAACTCCCGCCGCGCCTTGTCCAGCTTCACCCGGTCCGTCGAATACACTGCGCCCGTCAGCCCAAACTCCGTGTTGTTCGCGATCTCCAGGGCGTGATCGAAGTCCCGCGCCCGGATCACCGCCAGCACCGGGCCGAAAATCTCCTCCTGCGCGATCCGCGCTTTCGGCGCAACATCCGCGATCACCGTCGGCGCAACGTAGTAGCCTTTGTCCGCCGTTTCCACCGCCTTGCCTCCGGCCACCAGCCGCCCTTCCGTCTTCCCAATCTCGGCGTAGTACAAAATGCTCTTCATCGCGGCTTCGTTCACCACCGGCCCCAGGTTGCAGTTCTTCGCCGGATCGCCCACCGTCAGCTTCTCCACGCTCTCCCGCAGCCGCTCCACAAACGCGTCGTAAATCGGCTCCTCGACGATGACTCGCGAGCACGCTGAGCACTTCTGCCCGCTGAACCCGAACGCCGACGCCACCACCCCCGCCACCGCTGCGTCGAAATCCGCGTCCGCGCTCACGATGATCGAGTCCTTCCCGCCCATCTCCAGAATCGTCCGCTTGATCCACATCTGTCCCGGCTGCGTCTTTGCCGCGCGCTCATGAATATCCAGCCCCACGTCCTTCGACCCGGTAAACGCTATGAACCGCGTCTTCGGGTGAGCGACCACCGCATTCCCAAACGACGCGCCCGACCCTGGACAGAAATTCACAACCCCCGGCGGCAGCCCCGCCTCTTCCAGCACCTCCATAAACCGCGCCGCAATGGTCGGTGAATCGCTCGACGGCTTCAGCACGACCGTGTTGCCCGTCACGATCGACGCCGCCGTCATCCCCGCCATGATCGCGAACGGGAAATTCCACGGCGAGATCACTGCGCCCACCCCCAGCGGGAGGTACAGCAGCTCATCGTGCTCGCCTGCAAGCTGGATCGGCGTCGTGGCCCCGGCGAGCCGGCGCGCCTCGCGCGCGTAGAACTCAAGGAAGTCGATCGTCTCGCCCACATCGGCGTCGGCCTCGGCCCAGTTCTTGCCCACCTCGTAGGTCAGCCACGCGCAGAAATCGAACTTCCGCTCGCGGATCAGCTCCGCCGTACCCAGCAGCAGCGACGCGCGCTCCTCCGCGGCCACAAACCGCCACGTCTCGAACGCCTGCAGCGCCGCCTGCACCGCCTGCTCGGCATGCTCCGCGCCGGCCTTCTGGTGCAGCCCGACCAGCTGCGACGGCCGCGCCGGGTTGCGCGACTCAATCTTCCCGCTGGTCTTCACCCGCTCCCCGCCAATAATCAGCGGATACTCATGCCCCAGCCGGTCGCCGACGCGCTCCAGCGCCTCGCGCATCGCCTGAGCGTTGTGATGCTGAGAAAAATCGATGAACGGCTCATTCCGGAACGCGCCCTTCGGCGCACGCGGCAGGATCACGGTGGGTTGCGTTGCAGTCGCCATAACCCTGCTAGTTTAGTTCAATTCGCCGCAGCGCAAAAAAGCGCGAGTTTTCTGACCGGGAGCACCCACACCATTATTCTGAAGTGTGACCGAAGCGCCCGACACACGCCCAGGAATTCTTCCGACGGAAGCGCCGGAGGAATCCCCCAGCACTCCTCCGGCCAAAACGCCCGACACAAGGCCGGGCACTCCCTCTCTGCGGAAGGGTTTTCTCCGGCTCCTCGCCTTCCGGCCCCTCACCTTCCGATCCGTGTTTCTCTGGCTTGCCATCGGCGTCGCGCTTTTTTGGTCGCTCGCCGCGCTCACTCTCGTGGCCGCCCGGTGGATCGACCCGCCGACTACCGCCGTGCAATTCGAGCGCCGCCTCGAGGCCTGGATTCACAACAAGCCGTATCGCGACCGCTGCCAGTTCGTGCCGCTCCGCCAAATCTCGCCCGATCTCCAGCACGCGGTCATCGCCGCCGAGGACGCCCGCTTCTATCAGCACCATGGATTCGACTGGCACCAGATCCAGATCGACGCCCAGGACGATATGGAAGGCGGCCGCGTGCGCGGAGCTTCCACCCTGACGCAGCAACTCGTAAAGAACCTCTTCTTCGGAACCGGCCGCTCCCTCCTGCGCAAGGGCGCGGAGGCCACGCTGGTACCGGTGGCCGAATTCGTCCTCGGCAAGCAGCGCATTCTCGAGCTCTACCTCAACGTGGTCGAATGGGGCCCCGGCATTTATGGCGCGGAGTCCGCGTCTCGCGCCTGGTACGGAACCTCCGCCCGCAATATCGACCGCGAACAGGGGGCACGACTCGCCGCGATTCTGCCCGCTCCCCTCCGGCGACGGCCTCAGCGCATGAACCACTACAGCGCGCTCATCCTGGATCGGATGGACCAGATGGGTTGGTAATCGCGCGCGTTTCCTGCCCTTGCGGATCAGCGCGGCATCATTTCCGGGCTATTCTGAACCTGCATGCCCAGCCCACGGCAACGCGTCAGGCCCGCGCGAAAAACGCCGCCTCACCCCTTTGTTCTGGAAGCGCTGGCGCCACTCGAACCGGAAGTCCGCCGCCTGTTTTCCGGATACGCCGTCTACGTCGGCGACCGGATCGTCTGCATGCTGCGCGATCACGCCAAATCCCCGCAGGACAACGGTGTCTGGCTCGTCCTGTCGGAATCCGTTAACGCGGGCGATAAGGCCCTCCGCCAGGAATTCCCCTCGCTTCGTCCCATCGAAATGCTGGGCAGCAAAATCTCTCACTGGCTGGTCATTCCCAGTGACAGCCCCACCTTTGAAGAGGAAGCGCTGCACGCCTGCGATCGGCTCCTGCATCACGATGCGCGATTCGGCCGCGTTCCGAAGTCGCATCGCTAAAATGGCGCCCGAGATTCGCGCGGGGTCCTTCTCCTGAACGCTGAGCGCTGTACGCTGAGCGCTCGTCTTCAATGTCCCTTGTAGTCGACGAACAGCTCCGGGAACTGCTGCTTCAGCGCCTCGACCTTCGGCCGATCGCACACCAGAATGTACGGATTGTCCGGATTGTGCAGCGCGTAGTCCTGGTGATAATCCTCAGCGCGATAAAACGCTACGAGCGGAGTCACATCGGTCACAATCGGCTTCGGGAAGACCTTCGCTGCATCGAGCTGCGCAATGTACGCCTGGGCAATTCGCTTCTGGTCGCCGTTCGCGTAGAAAATCACCGACCGATACGAAGTCCCAACGTCAGGACCCTGACGATTGAGCTGCGTGGGATCGTGCGCCACGGAGAAGAAGATCCGCAGCAGCTGGCCGTACGTGATCTTCGACGGATCGTAGACCACCTCAACCGACTCAGCATGACCGGTGGTTTCGGTCGTCACCTGATCGTAGGTCGCCGTTTCCGCCGAACCGCCGGAATAGCCGACGGTGGTCGAGAGCACGCCTTTCACGCGCTCAAATACGCTCTGCGTTCCCCAAAAGCAGCCGCCGGCAAAAACGGCCTTCTCTTTTCCGGATTTCACCGCCAGCGCAACATCGGCGTTGGCCGCAGGAATCGGCGCTCGACCGGCAGCCGACGCCGAACAGGCAGCAAGAGAGAGCAGGCATGCGACGGCCAAAGAAGAACGCAGCAGACGAGCAAGCATGGAACCGAACCTCCAATCCAGCTTCTCATGAGACGCAATTCTGGAAGAAGGGATAGGCCGTTCGGGAAGCAGCTACATCGGACGCCAGGTGGCGTCGACGGTGACGGGAATCTCGTTGCGGATGGGAACCGTCAGGAACGACGGCCGATCGATCTTGAAATCGGAGCACGTAGCCGGAACCGTTCCGGTAATTTCGACGTCAGTGCCATGCATCGTGCGCTGCAGCGGCACGTGGCTGTAATGGACCGTCTGACCGGCGAACTGAATCTCGAGATCGGCATCGATCGTCGCCGCGTCGAGCGACGACTGCGCCAGATGCGTGCGCACGATCACCATAGGAAACTGCGCGCCGCGCACCGTCTGCATCACGTGCAGGTCGCGATTGCTGTCGCCGGAATCGAAAGTCCTGAGCGGGACCGCAATCAGAAAATCGCAGCCTGCAGCACTGCAGTTGCCTTTACCTTTGGCGTCGTGACTCGTGCCGTCGACTTCATGCACCGGATGCGTGATGTGCCAGGAAAGCGTGGATTGAACGAGAACCCATTGACTCGGAGCATTGCTTTGCGCTGGAACGGACAGCGGCAACGCGATGAGGAGCAAGGCGATAGCAGACTTCATCGCTTTTCCCAGAATTTCAGATGAAGCGGCCATGAGACGGCGATGATCGAAGCGCCGTACGCTCCAACTGTGGTCCACGCAACGTAAGAATGCGCCGAAGCGATGCCGTGAACTTTCTGGCCGTTGTTCTCCTGGCTGAGCGCCATACCACCGAGAATCGGTGTAAGGATCATGCCAGGAGCATGAATCCACACCAGGTCGCGATGCAGCTTGATCGCGCCTTTGGGCTTCACGCCCGGAATTCTCGGAGCGGCGATCGCGTAGTACGCCGTGAAGCCGTACAGCACTGCCGTGCCCGCACCAAGGGCGGCATGCAGATCGACAGCACCAGAGCTGGGCGCGATCGGTGGACCAGTGGGATCGGCTCGGTTGCGTTTGGCTTTCGCGCCGCCGGCAACGATCACCGTGGCGCACAGCGGAACGACGGTGACGAGACCCAGCGTCTGATGGACCTTAAGGTCGTGCGTTCGCTGATTGAGTTTCCGCTGCAGATCGGCGTTGGCCAGGGTCTGTTGCGGCGTAAAGCCGAGATCGCCAAGGGTAGGAGCGTTGCCAGGCTGCGGTTGGTTTGGTTTTTGATTCGGATTCTGGGTTTGCGTCTGGCTCTGGCTTTGGTTCTGACTCTGCGGCGTAGTGTTCTGGCCGTCAGTGGGAATGGGAGCATCCGGAAGTTCCATCACACTGGACGAAACGAAGGACGAACTGGCTGGTGCGGGACTGCTGGAGGAAATGACGGGAGGATTACTGGAAGCTTGCGCAAATGTCATCAACGGAACCATGATCACACAGGAAAACGCGATGGCGGTTTTTCCTGGAGCGGTTCCTCTCAAACTTCGTCAGCCTTCCTGCTGTGTGTGTCGCTCGAAGGTCGATCATACGCCGAGTCGATGCGTTTGCTCAATGCCGAATCACGTCGACCGACGAGAACTGAACATTCCTTCATCGGCTCGCAAGCTTTTCTCGACGCGCCTTGCTGGAACTCAGGGATGCGTTTGGCTACCGGGGCGAAGGCGCAGGAAGATCACGACACCCATTGGATCGCTTCCGTAGACCGTCTGCAGAATCGAGCCAGGCGTGTAGGCCGTGACCTGTGCTCCAAGCGCTGTGACCAGATGCGGCAAGCGGCCGATGTCGCGGTCGTAGCCGAAGGTGTAGGCCTGAACGCGGCCAGCGGGTTCTTCGTGAAAATCGGGCGGCAAGATCTGCTCGCCGAGGAGCAGTTCGCTTGTACGGTCGACGTTTTCGACCCTTGTGAATGCATAGTTGCGCGCGCGGAAGCGCAAGGTGGATTCGAGCAGGTAGCTGTTCTCGATGAGATTGTCGGGCAAATCGCGCGTTCGTCCCCACGCAAGCGTGGTTGCCCAGTTGCCGGATTCTTTCTGGCGTGACGGACGGTTGTACATGACCGAGGCTGTCATGCGTTCCTGATTTTCCGCCGGGAAAAGCGCTTCGGGACTGTGCAGGCGCCCGTATGAATATTGGCCGCTCCAGTTCTTGCCGGGCTGCAGCGTCAGGCGCGCAGACCAGGAATCGATGGAGCCCTGCTGCACCTGCCAGCGATGCTCGTTCGGCTCGCGGCCGTGGAAACCGCTGGCTTCCAGGCGAAGCCAGCCGTGCGTCAGGCCGAAAGTCACAACGTCATCGGAAATGTGGGTGGAGTCTTCCTGATGATGCCCAAGCGTGCCAACTGGACTCTCGATGGCGGACGCGCGATGCGGATAGGCAGTGGGGCCGATTGCCGGGTCGCCGACGGGCGCGGCGTAGAAACTGAGCAGGGTCCGGTCGCCGAGAGGCAGGTCGTACAGCGCGGCGAGTTCCATCACGAAGTTGTGCGGGTGCTGGCCGTCGGCGATGGGCTTGCCGTACGCCGTTTCGCCTTGTTGAAACAGCAGCGGGTACTGGCGGCCCGTGATGGTAGCGGGCTCAAGACTGAGCATGGTGCGCAAGGTGAGCTGACCATGTCCGACGGCGTGCTGGGCCATCGGCATGACCCAGTTGGTGGAGAAAAGCTTGTCCGTACCGCGAGGACTGGTTTGCTGCGTGTCCGCCACGAAGCCGTTGCCGTGAAGCATGATCATCCACGAACCGCGCATGGTCATGAGCATGGGCACAGGCGTGGAAGCAGGCTCGGCGCTGGTGCCGGACGTGGTGTGCGCCTCGATCGCCTGGGTGAAATTCTCAGGCGGACTGTTCATTGTCATCTGCATTTGGGCGAACGCAGAGTGCGTGGCGGCGATTTGCGTGGCGAGAAGCAGGGCGAGCGGCGTTTCGAAAAAACGAAGCATGGACGATCCTCGACGATGGTGAGAGAAACACGCCGGATCATGTCCGACGCAAGACCGAGGAAGGTCAGGGATCAAATGCGCAATGGAGGCGCAGGTATAGCGATGGTGCGGGTGTCGGATCGCAAATGCAGTGGAAGTCCAACAGTGGCAAGGAGGGCAGGCGCCGTAACGGCGGCACGGGCCGAAGCCGGGGTGAACACGACCCTCACGTCCTGGTGGAAGGCAGTTAAAAGAAGCGCGGTCGAGCGAGTGCAGCCGGGCGTCGGACTTTGATCGATGCCGGAGCCGCAGCTGCCGGAGTGGCTTGCACAGCAGTTGTGAGCGCACATCCTGGGTGAACAGAGCGGGACGCAGCTCAGAGTGAAGGCCAGCAGCAGGACGAGCCCGCGAGCAGCCGAGCCGTTAGCGAGGGAGGACCAGCGCACCCTTCGATCCTAGCATTGGGCGGAGCCGCGGTCGGACGCAAATGAAGAATGGCGCTAGTCTTTTGAGGTGCGGCTTTTTGTCGGAATTGCACTGGCGGCGGAAGCGTCGGACGCGCTCAACAGCGTGCGGGAAAGATTTGAGCCGGGATCGGCTGATCTGCGCTGGTCGCAGCCGGAAAGCTGGCACGTCACGCTGCAATTTCTGGGAGCATCGAGCGAAGAACAGGCGGCGTGCGTAGCGGAGAAGCTGGCCGCGCTGCGGACTGCGCGGGTTCCGGTGCGAATGGCGAGACTGGGATTTTTTGAGCGGGCGGGAGTTTTTTGGGCCGGCGTGGAACTGACGCGTGAGCTGCTGGCTCTCCAGCAATGGGTGACGGCGGCGACGCGACTGTGCGGATTCATGCAGGAAGAGCGTGCCTATAACCCGCACATCACGCTGGCGCGGAGCAAAGGGCGTAATAGCGGCAGGGCTTTGGTTCCTCTAAAGAAGGCGGTGGAGCGGAGCAAGGTCGGACTCGAAGCGCAGTTCATCGCCAGTGAATTTCTACTGTACGAATCATTTCCTGGACCGGAAGGATCGCGGTACGAGGTAAGAGCGCGGTTTGGTCTGGAGTGATCAGGCTGGTTCGGGGATGACGCGCAGTTTGCCGAGGCCAAGAATGTAGCCAGCAATGCCGATGGCGAGAACAACGGCGGCCAGAGCAAAAGAACCTCCGAAATTGTGCGCCCTGGCGAAGTAGCCGGTGATCACCGGCGCCGAGATGGCGGCGATCTGGGTGGCGAAGTTCATGATGCCGCCGACGCGGCCGACGCTTTCGCGCGGCGCGATGAACGACGGAATCGACCAGCCGACAGGCGCCATTGCGCCGAGACCGGCCATGCAGATGCTCATCCACGCGACGGCCACCGCAGGCGTGTGGGCGAACCGAGCGCCGTAGATTCCCATGCCGAAGGCGAGTCCGCCGACCAGAACGGCCTGGCGCACCAGCCACGGGCGTGCGCCGCGACGGACGAGAGCATCGACCATCCAGCCGCCGATGAGAAGATCGGTGACGGTGGCCAACAGCCACGGGATGCTGGTATCGAGTGCGGAGTGCAGCAGATCGACGTGAAGGCTCATGGACAGATAGCTGGGCAGCCAGATGAGCACCAGATAGAAAACGTAGTTGTAGGCGGCGAAGCCGATGGTGGCGCCGATGACCTGTGGCTGACGCAGCAGATACAGCAGCGGAGCGCCGTGCGCATGCCGTGCGGACGCGGACTCCGGCTGAGCATTGCCTTCGGCCATCAGACTGCGCTCGGCAGGACTGAGCCGCGGGTCTTCGCTGGGGTTGCGATAGACGCCCCAAAAGAGGAGGAAGTAGAGGAAGCTGACGAAGCCGGTGAAAATGAAACTCCAGCGCCAGCCGAACCGGATCACGAGCAGTCCGAGAATGGGAACGCCGATGGCGGAAGCGAATTTGGCGGCCGCGTCGTTGATGGAGGTGGCGAAGCTGCGCTCGCGCTCGGGAAACCAGTAGCCGACGGCTTTGGCATTCGCCGGGAATGTGGGAGCTTCGCCGACGCCGAGCAGCAGGCGTGCGGCGAAGAAGCTGTAAATGCCGGTCGCGAGGCCGGAGGCGAAGGAGGCCATGCTCCAGAGGAAGGTCGCGACGCGGCCAATGCGGCGCACGCCCCAGCGATCGAGCATGACGCCGATGGGAATCTGAAGGACCGCGTAGGTCCAGTTGTAAGCGCTGGCGAGATAGCCGAATGTGACAGCGGTGATGCCCCAGTTGGTGCGCAGCGCGTCGTACGCCACCGAGATATTGACGCGGTCGAAAAAGTTGACCAGAACGCCGATGCCGAGAAGAACCGCGATGCGCCAGCGGCGATGCGGTGCGTGCAGAACAGAGTCGGGAGCGGAGGCGGACATCGGCTTCCCGCATTGTAGATGGCGCGGTCACCGAACCAAGGGCGAGAGGAATTTGTGACCGTGGCGGATGTTTATTCGACGGCCTGCACCATGCCGCGACCCAGCAGCAGCTCGGCCTTGTCGATAAAAGCGCGGTCGGCGGTGACGGTGATGCCTTCCGGTTCCATGACCACGCAATATTGGCCGCGCTGTTCCACGTTAAGCATAAGGCGCGCCGAACCGGGCGCGGAAACGACGAGATCGTGCAGCTCGACGAGCGTGGTCTCGCTGACGCGATCGAGCGGAATGCGGATGCGGACGTTGTTCGGCAGGCGCACTTTCACGTCTTCGAGCGCCTGAATGGCGGAAACGCAGAGCTTGGGCGCGGCTTCCTCTTCGGCGCGCAGCTGGCCGCGAACGAGAACGGGGACCTCGATGCACAGCGACTGTGCGAGACGCTCGTAGTCTTTGGGGAAGCAGATGAGGTCGATCTTGCCGCTGGCGTCTTCGAGTGCGGCCTGTGCGTAAAGTTCGCCGGAGCGCTTCGATTTGGCGACCTTGAGGCCGAGGATAACGCCGGCGATGGCGACTTCGTTTTCCGGCGCCTGGCCGCGGCGGCCGTTCGAGGGCGCGGGTTTCATTTCCAGCGCGGCAGCGACGTCGACCACGCCGGGCAGGTTGCGGAGCTTCTCCGCGTACCTGTCGAGCGGATGGCCGGAAACGAAAAAGCCCAGGACTTCTTTTTCCGCCGCCAGGCGCTGGCTCTCTTCAAGGTCGGGGACATTGGGGAGATCGTCGTCCTTCGCGCCATTGGCGGGCACGTCGAAGATGCCAAAGAGTCCGGATTGGCCGGCAGCCACATCGCGCTGAGCTTTCTGCGCTCTCTCCATGGTCTTGTCGACCGCGGCAAGCAGCTGCGCGCGGCGGCCAAAGGAATCAAGCGCTCCAGCCTTGATGAGGGATTCGATGACGCGCTTGTTCAGAAGGCGAAGATCGATCTTCTCGCAGAATTCCTGAAAGGATGCGAAGCTCTTCCCTTCCGCAGCAAGTTCCTGGCGGATCGTAAGGATGGAGTCAATGGCGTTGCGCCCGACGTTCTTGATGGCCGTGAGGCCAAAACGAATGGCGTCTCCGTGCGGCGTGAAGTCGGCGTCGCTGAAGCGGACGTCGGGAGCTTCGACAGCGATTTCCATTTCGCGGCACTCTTTGATGTACTTCACGACGTTTTCGGGCTTGGAGATTTCCGAGGTGAGCAGCGCGGACATGAATTCGACTGGGTAGTGCGTCTTGAGATAGGCGGTCTGATACGCGAGCAGCGCATACGCCGCGGAGTGCGATTTGTTGAAGCCGTACCCGGCGAACTCCCGCATAAGCTCGAAGAGGTGAACGATGGTGTCGCGCGGATAGCCGCGATCGACCGCACCCGATATAAAGCGGTCGCGCTGCTTGGCCATCTCGTCGGGATCTTTCTTGCCCATGGCGCGGCGGAGCAGATCGGCTTCGCCCATCGAGTAGCCGGCGAGCACGTTGGCGATCTGCATCACCTGTTCCTGATAGACGATGACCCCCTGCGTTTCTTTGAGGATGGCTTCGAGCGGAGGCAGCGGATACTCGACTTTGCGGCGGCCCCACTTGCGCTCGATAAAGTCGTCGATCATGCCGCCCTGGATGGGGCCAGGACGATAGAGCGCGTTGAGGGCGGTGAGGTCCTCGACGGTGGTGGGTTTGTAACGGCGAAGAACATCACGCATGCCGCCCGACTCGAACTGGAAAACGCCCGACGTGAGAGCGCGATGGAAGACCTTCTCGTAGGTTGTCTGATCGTCGAGAGGCAGCGTGGCCATGTCGATCTGCGCGTCGCGATTCCGCCCGATGAGGCGCATGCAGTCGCTGATGACCGTGAGCGTGGTGAGGCCCAGGAAATCCATTTTGAGCAGGCCCATCTTCTCGATGGCCTTCATGTCATAGGCGGTGACGATTTCGTCGTTCTTGGCCCTGGCGACCGGCACAAGTTCGGTCAGCGGACGCGGCGCGATCACCACGGCAGAGGCATGAACGCCGGCTCCGCGGATGAGGTCTTCGAGCTTCTTCGCTGTGTCGATCAGCTCGCGAATCTGCGGATTGCCCTGGTAGGCTTCCTGGAGCTGCGGCGAATCTTTGAGCGCATCGTCAAGGGTAACGCCGATCGTCGTTGGTACCAGCTTGGCGATCCGGTCGACGTCGCCGTAGGGCATGTCGAGGGCGCGGCCGACATCCTTGATCGCAGCCTTTGCCGCCATGGTGTTGAAAGTGATGATCTGCGCAACCTGTTCGCGGCCGTATTTGCGCGTGACGTAGTCGATGACTTCGCCGCGGCGGTTCATGCAGAAGTCGATGTCGATGTCGGGCATGGAGACGCGCTCGGGATTGAGGAAGCGCTCGAAGAGCAGCGCATTCTGGAGCGGGTCGATGTCGGTGATCTCCATACAGTAGGTGGCGAGTGAGCCGGCGGCCGAGCCGCGGCCTGGGCCGACAGGAATGTCGTGCTCGCGCGCGTAGCGGATGAAGTCCCAAACGATGAGGAAGTAGCCGGAAAACTTCATCTGCCGGATGATGTCGATCTCGCGCTCGAGGCGTGACTCGTATTCCGAGATGGGCATGCGCAGAAGGCCGCGATCCTGCAAATGGCGGATCGAAGTGTCAAGCCGCTTGCGGAAGCCTTCGCGGCAGATCTGCTCGAAGTAGCTGTCGACGGTGTGGCCGTCCGGAACCGCGAATTCCGGAAATGGATTGTCGACCTTGTGAAGCTTCAGGTGGCACCGCTCGGCGAACTGCATGGTACGGCTGACCACTTCGGGCGCGTGTGCGAAGAGCCGCTCCATCTCCGCGGCGCTCTTCACGTAGAACTGGTCGGAGTCGAACTTGAAGCGCTTCGGGTCATTGATCGAGGCGAGCGTTTGCACGCAGAGCAGAACCTCGTGCGCGTGCGCGTCGTCCTCGCACAGATAGTGGCTATCGTTGGTGGCAACCAGCGGGATGTCGAGGTCTTTTTGGAGACGGAAGAGGTCGGCGTGGATCTTCTTCTCCAGTTCAAGGCCCTGGTCCTGAATTTCCAGAAAGAAGTTGCCGCGACCGAAAATGTCCTGGTACTGACTGGCTGTGGCGCGAGCAGCTTCATACTTGCCTGCCATCAGGTTCTCGCACAGTTCGCCGGCCAGACAACCCGAAAACCCGATCAGCCCTTTTGCGTGTTCGGCAAGATATTTCTTGCTGACACGCGGCTTTTTGTAGAAGCCGTGAAGCGATGCCTCTGACGTGATGCGGACGAGATTGCGGTAGCCCTCTTCGTTTTCCGCCAGGACCAACAGGTGGTTGTAATCGTCGCCCTGCGGATCGGCGCGATGGTCGTCTTTCTGGCAGATGTAGAGCTCGCAGCCGAGGATCGGATGAATACCGTGGTGCTTCGCGGCTTCGAAGAAATGGACCGCTCCGTAAATGTTGCCGTGATCCGTTATGGCAACGGATTTCTGGCCGATGTCGGCGACACGTTTCACCAGCTTTTCGACATCGCAGGCGCCGTCGAGCAGGGAATAATCGGTGTGGAGATGCAGGTGAGTGAATTCCGCCATGGGCTCTTCTTCTATTTTAGGTCGACACAGCAGACGACGTTCGGTGGCTGCACATCCGCATGAGGAAAAGGAGGGACGAAATTTCTGACAAGTTCGCACGGCGGGCGTACGATGTCGAATCGCGGAGGGTTTTATGGACAGCGTTGTGACGTTTCTGATGACGCAGAATCCGGAGGCTGCGACTGCCTTCTATCGGGACAAGCTGGGGTTGAGGTTCCTGCGCGACGACGGGTTCGCGCTGGTCTTCGACATGAACGGCGTGATGCTGAGGATTGGCAAGACGAAGGGATTTACGCCCGCGCCGAACACGGTTCTGGGATGGGAAGCGCGCGACATTGGCGCGGCGATGAAGAAGCTGGAGCAGCAGGGAGTGAGCTTCGAGCGCTATCCCAACATGGGCCAGGATGCGCAGGGCATCTGCACGTTTCCGACCGGGGATAAGGTTGCGTGGTTCAAGGATCCCGACGGCAATGTGTTGTCGATCTCCCAACACTCCGTCTCGTGATGGGAACGACCTTCAGCGCGGCATGTCGCGATGCGCGGTCTTAACGCCGTAGCCGTGCCGCGCCAGGCGGCGGGCGACCTCCTCGGCAATCATCACGGAGCGGTGCTGGCCGCCGGTGCAGCCAAACGCCAGAGTGAGGTAGCTCTTGCCTTCGTTGATGTAGTGCGGCAGCAAAAAGAGCAGCAACTCCGTAACGCGATCGAGAAACTCCCGGGTTTGCGAGAAGCTGATGATGTAATTCTCGACCTTCGGATCTTTTCCGGTCAGATTGCGGAATTCCGGAACGAAGTGCGGGTTGGGCAGGAATCGCACGTCGAAAACCAGATCGGCGTCGAGGGGGACGCCCTTTTTGTACCCGAAGCTGATGGAGGAGATGACCAGACTCTTGCCATCGCTCTCGCGCATGAATTTGTTCTGGATGTAGGCGCGCAGCTCGTGGACGTTGAATTTGGTGGTGTCAATGACGATGTCGGCGACCTTGCGGATGGGCTCCAGAAGATGGCGCTCTTCCTGCAGAGCGCCTGTTACACGCGCCTCGCGGCCGAGTGGGTGGGGGCGGCGCGTCTCGGAGTATCGGGCGAGCAGCGCGGCTCGTGAGGCTTCCAGAAAAAGGACTGTGGTGGGCAGCGTGCGACGGATGTCGCGCAACATCGAGGGAAATTTCTCGAGGCTCTGCCCCTCGCGCACGTCGACCACCAGCGCCGCACGGCGAATATCGCGCGAATGCGCAACCAGCTCGGCGAAGGGCGGCATCAGCGAGACCGGCATGTTATCGACAGCGTAGAAGCCGAGATCCTCAAAGGCCTTGAGCGCCGAGGCTTTGCCTGAACCGGAGAGGCCGGTGATGACGACGAGGTCGCGAGGATTGGCGGAGGAGCGCGGACGAGCTTTTGCGGGGCGGGCGGCACGCCGCCTCGTCGTCTTTCGGCCAGGAGGCATGGCTCATCGTAGCACCTGCATTTCGCATAGAAGATGACTCGTTTGGGGGGTGATAGTTACGCCGGAAACTTTGATTCGACGCGCAAAGCGCATTGCAGCGCTGTGCACACGCGCTCCATCTGCTCGTCGGTGATGCGGTTGAAGAAGGGCAGGGCAACGGTTCGGGCGGCCACGGATTCAGTGATCGGGAGATAAGTGGATTCACGCCAGGCCGCATACGCGGGCTGCAGATGGATGGGCGCGAAGTAACGACCCGTGGTGATGCCGCGCTCTGCCAGGGTGTTCACGACCCGATCGCGATCGGCGCACGAGAAGGCCGGCGCGAGACGAACCCCGAAGACGAACCAGCTCAGGCGCTGGCCGGGAACATCTGTGGCGGGCAGCAGCAGGTGTGGGTCGTCGCGCAGCAGATCGCAATAGCGCCGGGTGATGGCTTCGCGGCGCGCGAGGATGGCGTCGATGCGCGCGAGCTGCGCCAGACCCAGCGCACACTGTATCTCGGAAAGGCGGTAGTTATAGCCGAGTTCGGCATGCTCGAACCACGGGTCTGCCGGTTCCGCGGTGCAGTCAGGGGCACCAGGTCCAGATTTGTAACGGCCATGGTTACGCAAGGCGGCGATGCGCTGTGCGACTTCGGAGTTTCCGGTAACAACCATCCCGCCTTCGCCCGTAGTGAGCTGTTTGTTGGGGTAGAAGGCGAAAATCCCGGCATCAGCGAGTGTGCCGACGTGGCGGCCGGCGATCTCCGCACCCAAGGCCTCGCAGGCGTCTTCGACGACGAGCAGGTTGTGGCGCCTGGCAATGTCGAGGAGCGCTGCCATCGGAGCCGGACGGCCGAAGGTGTGAACGGCAATCAGGGCGCGGGTGCGGGTCGTGATGGCAACTGCAACGCTGGCGGGATCGAGGTTCAGAGTTTCAGGGCCGATGTCCGCGAAGACAGGCTGCGCGCCAACGTACCGGACAGCGTTGGCGACCGCGATGAAGGTGAACGACGGGACGATGACCTCGTCGCCCGGGCCAATGCCCAGGGCCAGCAACGCGAGATGCAGGCCTGCAGTTCCGGAGCTGACGGCGATGGCGTGGGGCGCACCGACATAGGCGGCCATCGCTGCCTCGAACTCCGCCATTTTGGGGCCGAGGCTGAGACGCGATGTACGCAGGACGGAGACAACGGCTTCGATTTCCGCGTCGGTGATGTCGGGCGCGGAGAGCGGAATCTCGACCGGGCTCATGAAACGGTCCTGCTCACGACGAGCATGGCACGCTTGATCAGCAGTTCCTGCCCAAGCGGAGCGGTGGTCAGCACTTCGACGATGCGCTCGGCCGCGTGGCCGTCGCCGTAGGGGTTGGCCATCCCATCCAGCGAATTGCGGAACGAGGCACTGCGCGCTTCAGCGATGCACTTGAGGATGGAGGCGGCGTTCGGCTCCGCGTCGAGGACGTTGCGGGCGCGCTCGCGGCCCTTCTGCCGAAAGCCAACGTTGACGGTGGGCAAGGCGGAGGATGCAGTCTCCATAATGCCGCTCGAGGAGTTGCCGAGCATCACGTTGGCGCAGCGCAGCAGGCTCCAGTAGGTAACGGCGTCAAGATTGACGAAGAGTTTGCCGGATGGATGGCGCTCGAGAAAAGTGCGGGTACGGGCGAGGAGCGACCGGCTGCCGGCGTCGGCGTTGGGATAGCAGAAGAGGATCTGCATGGTGCCCTGCCCGGCGATCTCCTCCAGTGCGGCGAAGAGAGCGTCGGCTTCGCAGGTGGTGTCGCGCTCGAGCGTCACGGGGTGATAAGCAACAAGCATCGCCGGGATGCGGAAATCGAGACCGCAGGCCGCTTCGACCTCTTCGCGGGAAAACAGCTGGCTGCGGCGCAGATGATCGAGCGAGGGAGCACCGGCGCGATGCACGCGCCACGGCTCTTCGCCCATGGCAATGACGCGTTCGCGCGCGGCCTCGGTCGATGTGAAGTGGATGTGGCTCATTTTGGTGAGCGCATTGCGCACGGCATCGTCGATCGCTCCTTCGCTGATCTCGCCGCCTTCGATGTGTGCGATGGGAATGCGCAGGGAGAGCGCGACGGAGGCCGGAGCGAGCATCTCATAGCGATCGGCGATGAGCAGCAACAGATCGGGGCGCAGTTCGCCGAGGGTATCGGCGAGCGAGAGCACCGCGACGCCGATGCTTTTCGCCATGCCGATGTCAGTGTCAGAGCTGAGCAGCGTTTCAAGGCGCGCGGCAATGGGGAATCCGTCCCTTTCAATTTCGCGGATCGTCGCGCCGAACTCTGGTGAAAGATGGGAGGCCATCGCGATGAGACGCAAGTCGACGTCAGGATGCTCAGAGAGCAGCTTCAGCGGCCAGTAAAGATGGCTGTAGTCGGCGCGCGAGGTGGTGACGACGGCGATGCGGCGCTTCATTGGGCGGCGGCGAGTTCGGGGGTGGCGTTGCGCAGCAAAACGCTGGGTTCGTAGTCGGGCACAAGATCTTCGACCAGGCGCAGCAGTTCGGGCAGATTGCGCGTGGCGATCGCAGTTTCGAGGGCACCGATGTGCGTCTCGAGGTCAACAACGGAAGTGCCAATCACACGGCGCAAGCCCGGAGTCGCATGGCTGTCGTAGCGTTCGTGTGAAGAAACGAGCGACTCTTCGAGCTTGTCGCCCGGTCGTGGTGCCGTGAAAACGACAGGAACGTTGCGCCCACTGGCCGCGATCATGGCCTGAGCAAGGTCTTCAATGCGGATCGGGTTGCTGGGATCGGGAACCAGAATGCCGCGCACCGAGGCGTCAATAGCCTGTGCCAGCAGATCGATCACTTCAGGCAGGGTAATGAAGAAACGGCTGGCGGCTCGATGCGTGACAGTGACCGGACCACCAGCAGCGATCTGCTCCGCGAAAAGCGGCACGACACTGCCCGGCGATCCGACTACATTGACGAGGCGGACTGCGGTTGCGAATTCGGGATGGGCGAGCACGGCCAGCTCCGCGATGCGCTTGGAGGCGCCCATGATGCTGTGGGGGGCAACTGCCTTATCGGTGGAGACCAAAATTATCTGCCGTATGCAATGCTCCGCGGCGATTTTCGCCAGCCACCAGGTGCCGATGGCGTTGATGGCGACCGCCGCAAATGGATTGCGCTCCATCAGCGGGACGTGCTTGAGCGCGGCGGCGTGAAGGATCACTTCGGGGCGGTGCTCATCAAAGAGCGCGGCGAGAAGCGCGCGGTCGCCGACGCTGCCGAGGATCGGGATGCAGCGATCCCCATAGCCGCGTGCGGCCATCTCGGCGGAAACAGCGAAGAGCGCCTGTTCAGCTATTTCGAGAAGGATGATTGGCTCCGCTCCGGAAGCAGCCAGTACGCGCACCATCTCCGAGCCGATGAAGCCGCCGGCGCCGGTGACGAGGGCGCGCTGGCCGGCGATGCCTGGGATGAGGATCGGGTCGGAACTCGCGGCTCTGCGACCGAGAATTGCCGCCCAGCAATCCAGGGACGCGCGCTGCGAGGCGTCGGAGAAATCAGTCTGCACTCTGCGAAATTATAATGGCGACGATCCCACCCATGCCGGTTACCCTCCTTCCCGCTACAGAACAGCTCGCGTTGTTGCGCAGGCGCGCGATCGCGCCGCTGGAACTCGCCGAGGAACACATCGCGCAAATCCAGCGGCTCAATCCACGCCTAAACGCCATCGTCGACTTCGACGCGGAGCGAGTGCGCGCGCAGGCGGCGAAGGCGCGGCCGGGACCGCTGTCGGGATTGCCGGTCACGGTCAAGTCGTCAATTGCAGCTGCTGGATACCGCTGCGAAATCGGCAGCACTCTGAATCGCGGTTCAGTCCCGGAGGAGAATGCCGTCGTCGTGGATCGGCTGATCGAGGCGGGCGCCGTGATTCTGGGGACGACGAATTGTCCCGAGTTTCTGATGGCCTACGAGACGGAGAATCTGCTGTACGGGAGCACGCGGAATCCGTGGAATCTGGATTACTCAGCGGGAGGGTCGAGCGGAGGAGAGGCTGCCGCGATTGCGGCGGGAATGTCGACAGGCGGCCTGGGCAGCGACAGCGGGGGATCGGTGCGCGAGCCCGCGCATTTCACGGGCATCTGCGCGCTGAAACCGACGGCGGGCCGCTTTCCCGCTGCGGGACATCTGCCGCCCTGTCTGGGGCCATTTTCGTTTCTGGGATCGATTGGGCCGATGGCACGGACAGTCGGCGACCTGTCTTTGCTTTTCCAGACGCTATCAGGGCAGGACGCGACCGATCCGAACAGCGCACCGGCCGCACATCGGATCGTTTCGCTGGATGACGCGAAGCGGGTTCCCATTGGATGGTTTGAAGATGATGGCCTTGTCCCGGTAACGGCGGAAACGCGCGTTGCCGTACAGCAGGCCCTATGCGCTCTGGAGCGGCAAGGGTTCGCGCTCAAGCCCTTCCGGCCTGAGGCGCTTGAAGCGGCGCGAAAGCTGTGGTGGACGTTCTTCGTGCAGTGCGGAGCGATGCTGTACGCGCCGACGATTCGGGGGCATGAGAACGAGCTGAGCCCCACATTCCGCGACTTTCTCGACAGTGCGCGTGCGGAGGCGCCGCTGACGGCCGATTCCCTGCTCGATGCATGGGTCGAGTCGGACAAAGTGCGCGGACGGCTGCTCGAGGAGATGCGAGAGTTTCCGATTCTTTTGTGCCCAGTCTGCTCGATCCCCGCGTTTCGACCCTTCGAGAGGAGCTGGAACATCGACGGCCAGGCTGTGGCGTATCTCGACGCGATGCGCTATACGCAGTGGTTCAACTTGCTGGGAGGACCGGCAGCCGTCGTGCCGGTATGCCGCTCGACCGAAGGGCTCCCGATCGGCGTGCAGATCGCCGGGCGTCCGTTCGCCGATGAGCTGGTGCTGGCGGTCGCCGCGGCTGTGGAGAGCGAGTTCGGATATCAACCGCCGCCGATGGCGCTCTAAGCGGAATATCACGGGATTAATGCCCTGGCAGACCCGCGGCAAAAGCAAAAGGTCCGCGCAACGCGGACCTCTTTCACCTGATCTGAAAGACCCTGCTAGGGCTTGAGGCGCGAGAAGAGATTCAGCTTGGAGACGTCGTTCACCATGATGAAGGCGAAGAACAGAATCAGCATGACAAATGCGACCTGATAAACGCGCTCCTTGAATTCCTGCTTGAGATCGCGCCGCAGCAGGCCTTCGATGCAGAGCAGCAGGATCATGCCGCCGTCGAGGATGGGAATCGGCAGCAGGTTCATGATTCCCAGGTTGAGGCTGATGAGGGCAGTCAGGCCGATGATCGGCTCCCAACCATGCATCTCCGCAGCTTCGCCGGTCATGCGGGCCATGCCGATCGGACCGCTGAGCTGCTGCATGACCGCGCCGTGACGCGTAAACATGCGGTGCAGAATGTCGAGAATCAAACCTGAATAGTGCAGGTTGTAGCTCACCGAGCGGCGCACCGCCTGGGGCAGCGGCAACTGCTCAACGCGGAATGGCGGCAGCGCGGGAGCGAAACCGAGGCGGTACCCTGGTTCGCCGGTGCCGTTGTCGGCCCAGATCGGCTGGATGGTTACGTTGAATTGTTTGCCATCCCTCTGGATCACCAGATTTGCCGGCTTATTGCCGGCTTCATCGAGAACCGCGATGATGGCGTGCACCCCGTGAACCGCCTGGCCATTCGCCGACACAATGCCATCGCCAGCTCTAAGGCCGGCCTTAATAGCGGGATAACCCGGCGTGACGTCCTCGATGATCAAAGGACCGTCCTGCTCCCTGGGGAGCAGACCCAGGGATTCGATTTCAAAGTCCTGGCCCTTGGTCGCGTCGGCGAGCAGAAGCTCGGTGCTGAACTGTTTGGTTTGTCCGTTTATGGTGCGCTCCACCGTGATGGGGACGGTGCTGTTGGCATCCAGCGAAGCGCGTTCGTCCAGCCTTTCCCAGGTTGGATTCTTCGCGTTATCGAAGCGGACGATGCGGTCGCCGGTCTGGAGACCCGCGCGGCCGGCGGGCGAATTCGGCGGCACCACGTCGAGAACAGCCGGTGAGTCGAGATATTGCTCGACCTCGTTGTGCATCATGTAGAGGCCAGCCATGAGCACGAAAGCCAGAATGAAATTAGAGACCGGACCAGCCAGGGCGATCAGCACCCGCTGCCAGCGCGGATGGGCACTGAATTCTCCGGGATCGCCGGTGGTTTCCGAGCCGGGCGCTTCGCCCGACATCTTGACGTATCCGCCCAGCGGCAGAGCGCTCACCCGGTAGTCGGTGTCGCCCCACTTCACGCCAAACAAGCGCGTCCCAAAGCCGAGGGAAAAGACCTCGACGCGGACACCGCAGAGCTTGGCAACGGCGAAGTGGCCGAACTCATGCACCAGCACCATGACGCCGAGCACGAGAAGGAAAGAAACGGTTGCTATAACGGCAAAGGGCATATTCACTACTTCGGAGAAACTCGTGCTAACTTCGGCAGCATAACCGGAGAAAACTGAACCTCAGCGACGATGCGACGCTTCCCGTCCCGCCAAAGCTTCCCGCGCCATCTCGCGCGCCTGGCTGTCCAGCGCGAGCACTTCTTTTATGGTCGCCGGATGCGTCTCCGGGGTTGTCTCGAGTACCTGCTCTATTGTAGCCGGAATCCCGGTAAAAGGAATGACCCGTTCGAGGAACGCCTGGACGGCAATTTCGTCGGCGGCATTGAGGGCGATGGCGTGGGCTCCTCCCTTCTCTGCGGCCTCATACGCGAGGCGCAGACACGGGAACCGCCGCAGATCCGGCGGCTCGAAATGCAGATCGGCGAGCGACGCCATGTCGAAACGCAGGTCAGAGGGCACGCGCTCTGGATAGCTGAGGGCGTAGAGAATCGGCAAGCGCATATCCGTAACGGAAATCTGTGCGAGCAGGCTGCCGTCCACGTATTCGACCAGAGAATGCACGGTGGACTGCGGATGCACGGTGACTTTAATCGCGGAGGGCGGCAGATCGAAAAGGCGGCACGCTTCGATGATCTCAAGCCCCTTGTTGAGGAGGGTCGCGGAGTCAATGGTGATGCGGCGTCCCATGACCCAGGTGGGATGATGAAGCGCTTCTTCGACCGTGATCTTGTCGAACTTCTCGATGGGCAGTGTGCGGAAGGGACCTCCCGAGGCCGTGAGCCAGATCTGCCGCACCTCGCTCCGTGTTCCGGCGCGCATGCATTGATGAATGGCATTGTGCTCGGAGTCGATCGGCAACAGCGCGACGTTCTTCTCGCGCGCAGCCGCGGTGAGGATCTCTCCCGCGGCAACCATGGCTTCTTTGTTGGCGAGGCCGATGGTCTTGCCGGCCTGGACGGCTGCATACGTGGCTTCGAGTCCCGCGACGCCAACGATGGCCGAAACCACGAAGTCGACTTCGGGCAATGTGGCGACGCGCACGGCACCCTCGTCTCCCCAGACCACTTCAATCCCGGTGACGCCCTCTTTTCGCAGCCGCCGCGCAAGGTCGGCGGCCAGTTCTTCGGTGGCCAGCGAGACCACGCGCGGACGCCAGCGAAGGCACTGCTCGTAAGCGGTATCAATGTTGCGTCCGGCAGCGAGCGAGGCGACCGCGAAGCGTTCCGGGTAGGTGGCAAGAATGCTGAGAGTGCTCTTCCCGATGGAGCCGGTCGATCCCAGAATGGCGATGCGTTTCACAGGAGGTCCTTCGCCTTCGTCCTGGCGGAATCAGCCGCGCCAAAACCGCGCTTAGGATGGCTGTTCATGAACAAGCTTACGAAACACCCGGCTCAGAAGGACTGCTGCGCCAACTGAGCGTACCACAGCACCGGCGCAGCCAGCAGCAGCGCGTCGATGCGGTCGAGGACGCCGCCGTGACCAGGCAGCAGGCGTCCGGAATCCTTGACGCCGGCGCCGCGCTTGATGGCAGACTCGACCAGGTCACCAACCTGCGCGGCGATGTTCAGCAACACGGCGAGTTCGATCCAGTGAAGGAAACCGCCCGGATAGGAAAGGTAGTCGATTTCGCGCGCACTCAGTTTTCCGGCTAACCAGACCAGGAGGACCGCGATGAGCACACTGGCGGCGACCGAGGCCAGGGCTCCTTCCCATGTTTTGTTGGGGCTGAGCGTCGGCGCCATGGTCCAGCGGCCGAAAGCGCGCCCAATGTAGAGCGCGGCAATATCGCCGGCCCACACCACCAGGAAGAGGAAGAGCAGCAGGGACGGCCCGTTGTCCTCAGCCGACAACAGGTAGAGCGTCGCCATCGACAGCCCTATATAGAGGAGGCCGAATACGGAATACGCAGTGTCGGGCAGGACGCGATTCACTGGCGAACGGAAAGTGCAGACGATGAGCAGCGCCAGTGAAAGCGCTCCGGTGACGGGAGCGATCAGGTCCGGGCGGCGGAAAATCGCCGCCATCAGAATGGCGAGGCAGACAATCACCACCACGCGGGGAGTCTTTGCGCCCATGGCGGCGGCCAGATCCAGATACTCCCACAACGCGACACCGGCGGCCACGAAGATGACGCTCATCAGCACAAGAGGCCACCTGGGCGACACGAAAATCACCAGAATCACCAGGGGGATCAGAACCACGGCGGTGAGGACGCGCTTCATGTCAGGGGTCAGAATACACGCTGGGTTGGCAATGAGGACGCTCCGAATCAGGACCCGCGTCTCTGTAGTAACCGCCGCGAATTCAGTCCGGCAAGCCGGAGAACGGGCAGATTTCTGTGCGTCACTTCGCGTTCGGGATGCGCGTAGCCGGCATATCGCGGAGAACGATGAGCTCCTGCTCGACCTTCTTCCACTGCCCAGGATGCTTCTTTGTCTCGATGGGCGCGTTGGGGTCGGAGTAGAAGGCAAGAATGTTCTGGCGTAGCCCGATGGGTGGCATCGCGTTGTCGGAGGTCACGCGAGCGAGCAGTTTCGCGTAGGTCTGATCGGTGAGACGGTAAGCACCAGGACGGGTGGCGTAGCCGGTGTCGAGATCGAGATCGGGGACGGTAAAGCCGTCGTGGCCCTTGTCCGCGATCTCGCCGAGCAGTTGGAGATACCGGTCGGCGGACCGGTTGACGCCCTCGATGTATTTCTCCTCTGAATCCCGGTTGGGGCCGCGGATGGCGAGGTCGGAAAGGACCCCCACCTTGGGCGTAATCGCGATGAGAACCGCGAAGACCCGCGTGGTAAAGCTGGGTTTGTGTTTGCGAAACGATTCCCACCCGCTGCGCGCGGAGGTTTCCTTCAGCCGCTGCTCGAACTCGGGAAGGCCGGGCAGGTCTCCGTCGGGCGGGAAGCTCTTGCGGTGCAGCAGCACTTCGGCATAGGCAACGCGGGGCAGAAGCTGGCGGACCGACCAGTCGTAGCTGCTGATCGCGCGCGATTCATCCCCCATGACGCTGCTCAGGGAGATACCGTACGTGACATAGAAGGCGCGCTCCAGAAGATCGCGAGAGACCGTGAAGCCGACGTGGCGGAGATAGCCAGCCGGCGCAAAACGGGAGTGGCTGAGCTGGTCGATGTCGAAGGCGAACTCGGTGCGGACATGGGCGTGGGGTGACTGCTCGTAGGTGACAACCGGGCCGTATTTCTGAGCGAGGTCCGGAAACTCGACCGCGACCGCGGGATTCACCGCGTCCAGATGGCCCATGGTGTCGCCGACATAATGCGAAAGCGCGCCCAGCGCGAAGGCCAGCTCGTTCACGTTGTGAGCCTCGCGGATGAGGTTGCTGATGAAATCGCCCGTGCGCACGTAGTGCGTCAGGTCGCTGAAAGACGGGCTCCCAAAGGGATAGTAGCCGGCGTCCTGAATCACGGAGCCGCCGTAGGCGTACGCGTGCGCCATGCGCAGTTGGTCCTGAGTCGTATCCGGATACTCCTTCAGGAGTACCGGCTTGATGCCCGTCTCCCACGCCATGTCGATGATGGTTTCGTGCGTGAGAAAGGACCAGGCGAAGCAGAGCGGAGCAGCCAGCAGGCAGAACAGCGCGGCGATTGCGGCCTTGCGCTTCATAACTGCAATCACTCCTCCCTGGTTCCGGGGCCGAGGGCCTAAAGCGGTTTCACTCATAGCGCAACGCCTCGGCGGGCAGCACGCGCGCCGCCGAGCTGGACGGGTAGAGCGTCGCCAACAGCGACACCCCCAGCGACAAGGCCGTCACGATCACGCCATGTAGGATGCGCGGCGCGAAGGGGAGATAGTCCAGGGAATAAACATCGGCCGAAAGATGAATGAAGCGGTAATGGCCGCCGGCCCAGGCGAGCGTGTAGCCGAGGATGAGACCGATAATCGTGCCGATGACGCTGATCAGCAGGCCCTGAAACAAAAAAATGCGACGAATCTGACCGGGCTGCACGCCCATCGACAGCAGAACCGCGATGTCCTTGGTCTTCTCCATCACCATCATGGTGAGAGCGATCAGGATGTTGAGCGCCGCGACGCAGACGATGAGCCCGATCACGATAAACGTGACGATCTGTTCAAGCTTGAGGGCACGAAAGAGCTCGCGATTCTGTTCCATCCAGTTCGTGGTCGTGAAGCCCGGGCCGGCAGCGTTCTCGATCTCGTCGCCGATCGCGTTGGCGCGATAAAGGTCGTCAACGCGGAAGGAAATGATCGAAACCAGGTCCGGCTCGCCGAAGAGTTTCTGCGCGTCGGAGAGGCGGATGAAACCATAGCTCGAGTCGTATTGATAGAAACCCGAATGAAAGATCCCGACCACCCGAAAGCGCTGGTACTTGGGAACGATGCCGTAGGGGGTCAGGTCGCCCTGAGGGCTGGTGACCATCACGACGTCGTTCAGGCTCGCGCCGATGGAGTCGGCCAGATCGGTGCCAATGACGATGGGCGGCGTGGGGGAGCCATATTGATCTTCGGAGTTGGAGGCCTCGCTGAGAGGCGCGACGCTGCCCGCCTTGAGGTCGGCGAGCATATCGGAAACCGTGCGCTCCTCCTCGGGAACGATGCCCTTCAGCATGGCGCCGCCGGCCCGCGCGCCGTTGCGGGAAATCAACACCGGCTCATACAGACCGGGCGCAGCCGCGACCACGTGGGGAAGCCGCCGCAGCCGATCCACGAGAGGACGCCAGTTGCGAATGCCGTCGCTCATGGTGCGCATCAGATCCACGTGCGAAGTGGAACTGAGGAGGCGGTCCTGCAGATCGCGCCGCGTGCCGTTGGTGATGGCCAGCGCGAGGATAAGCGAAGCAACCCCGACCGCGACTCCCGCGATCGAGATCCAGGTAATCACGCCGATGACGGCCTGACGGCGTTTTGCCCTGAGATAACGGGCAGCGACAAAGAGCTCGAAGCGCATATCAGAGCCTGGCTCGAATCCCCATCAATGCACCACTGCTTTCACCGTCACCGCGTTGTCGTAGCGGTCGAGGACGCGGATCGAAATGACGTGTTCGCCGCGGTCGACAGGCGGATCGGCGTCTGGCCGGGGCGCGGGCACCGGCGCGTCGAACTGGAACTGCTCGGTCAGCGCATCGGCAATCCCACCCACCGGCGCAACATACTGCCAGCGGCCCGCATCGATCGAGTACTCCGCGTGGGTGACAGGCGAGGTGGCGTCGGCCGCGGTCAGGGAAACATGGATCTTGCCTGCGGCGAGATGCGCCTCCACGCCGGAAACTACCGGCGGCGTCGTGTCGACGACAAACTCGTCGCTGACGCGTTCGCCGGTGAGCGCTTCGCCCGGATTGTGCGAGAGCGCGTCGCTGGCGACGACTCTGATGCGGTAATGGCCGTCGGGCAGCTGCGACGAATCGAAGGAATCGAACCGCTCCCGGATGTGGTCGCGCAGGAACTGCCAGTTATGCTCGCCTTCCCCGCGGTAATAGAGTGCGAAGCTCAGCTCATCGCCGTTATCGTCGTGCGCTGCCCAGCGGACCGTGACAGCGGTGCGGTCGCGGACGGCGGACAGGGGTTCTCGTCCCGGTTCCTGGCCGAAGGTGATTCCGGAGTTCTGGGAAGAAGGAAAATTGATGGTGATTTGTTGCGGCTGACCTGGCTGCTGTTGCATCGAATTCGCACGCGCACCCGGCGCCACCATGACTTCATCCACCATCGGCGGCAGGTTCACAGGCAGATAGTTGATGGCGACTGCGCCCACCACGCTGCCCGGATGCTCCACCAGCTTCCACTGCATGAACCGTGACGAGTCAATGCCGATGGCGCCGGTATTGGGCGTCAACTGCTTCCAGTCGCCCCATGCACGTTGCGGATTCTCGATGTTTCCGGCCCGAGCGTACATCTGAATCGAAGTCTGCGGCGTCGCGCCCAGCTCGACCTCCGCACGCCCCCATTGCGCGAAGGCGCCGGCGTCGAAGACTTCGCTGAGATAGGTCCCTTCGGCGGATTCGCCGTGGCTCAGCAGGAACAGCTTCCCCGAGTTGGCAGTGCTGACGTAAAGGCCATTCGCCGAATCGGCGAATCCGGTCACCTGGGAGGCTTCGAGGTGCGCAACATCCGCCCAGGTGCCGTCGTCGTGAATGCGGTAGATGCGCCCGCGATTGCCGGTGGCGGCCAGCACGCCGTCGGGCGTCCACGCCAGCGAGTACAGGATGTCATCGTGGCCGGTCCATAACTTGCGCGGAGGGCCGTCTCCATGAGGAATCTCGTACAGCTCCGAACCCTCGGGGATCAGCGTGTTGCCGTTGAAGGCCTGCACCGACCCCGGCGTGATGATGGTGATCGTCGCGGTCACCTGCCCAGTGACCGGCAAGGGTGGCAGGTTGTTCCTCCCCTTCTCACCGACGCCGGCGGCGTAGATAGTGCCGTCGGGCGCGACGATGACCGAGGTGATCTCCTTCTTCGGCGCGTCGTACAGGACGAATGCTTTGCCGGCGGGATCGATGCGATAGACGAGGCCTGTGCCGTCCGAGCCGGCGATCAGGTTGCCGGACTTGTCGAAGGTGATGGAGCGGATGTGCTCCTCATCGCTTTTGTAGAACAGCTCCGCTTTGCTCGGGTTGTTCCCGCCGCCGCCGCTCACGCGATAGATGGCCGCTGGTGCGCCGGTGGCGATGTAGAGCCGGCCCCGCGCATCGAACGCCAGATCCCAGACGTATTTCGGCTTTTCCTGTGTCCCGGCGGGATCGAAGACCACCGTGGCCGTCTCGTCCGTTTTGTTTTCCGCATGGGGATCGAGCCTGTAGACCTTCCCCGAGGGCAGCGTGGCCGCGTAAACCGCGCCGTCGGGCCCGACCCGCACCACCTGCACGCTCATGTCGCGGGTGGTAAACAGCGTCGTCGTTTTCCCATCCGGCCCAACGCGCAACACGGTCGCCGGAGTTCCGGTCGCCAGGTACGCATTGCCCTCGTGATCCGCCGCCACCGCCCAGACATAGGTCGAAGGGGTAGTGAGGATCGCTTTGCTTTCCGGTCCGGGGACGAGATGGCCGTCGCTGGTGATGGCCACGCCATTGGGTGTGCCGCGCTCGAGTTCCTCCAAGCGCGACTCGCTCCACAGGCGCGTGCCCTGGGCATGCGTGGGCGGAGACAACCACAAGAGGCGGGCTGCGAAAAAGGCCAGTGTGAGGAGGAATGCAGGCGATCCGCGTCGACGAAACCGGCTTGAAATCATGCTGAATTTCAGTCTACAGAAAGCTCTTCGCCGAGGCGCGCAGGCCACCGAAACCTGCGGGGAAATCGCCTGACACAAACCACGTTTCCTCGCCTACACTGGGGTTTCGCTTGCTCCTCTGCCCGTTCGAGCCGGCAGGCTCGGAATCCCGCGAATTGAGATTGCGCCGACATGCTGAAACGCTGGAGAACCCGGATACTGCTCTTCCTTGCCGTGCTCGGTCCGGGGTTCATCACCGCCAATGTCGACAACGATCCCAACGGCATCTTCACCTACTCGCAGGCCGGGGCGCAGTTCGGTTACACCCTGCTCTGGACCATGATTCCGGTGACCCTGGCGCTCATCGTCGTCCAGGAAATGTGCGCGCGCATGGGTGCGGTGACCGGCAAAGGGCTGAGCGACCTCATTCGCGAGGAATTTGGCCTCCGCATCACCGTCATCATCATGGTGCTCCTGGTGCTGGTGAATTTCGGCAACGTCATCGGCGAGTTTGCCGGCATTGCGGGCAGCCTGCAGCTCTTTCACGTCTCCAAGTACATCTCGGTTCCGATCTGCAGCGCTCTTGTTTGGCTGCTGGCAGTGCGAGGCGACTACAAAAGCGTTGAGAAAATCTTCCTCTTCGCATCGATGTTTTACTTCACCTACATCATTGCCGGAGTGCTCGCGCATCCAGGCTGGCACGCGGCCCTGGCGGCCACCATCAAAGTACCGCGCATGTCAGTCCTGCGCGATTCAAGCTATGTCTTCATGGTGGTCAGCGTCATCGGCACCACCATCGCGCCGTGGATGCAGTTCTACCTGCAGTCGTCGATCGTGGAAAAGGGCGTAACCGCCAAGAGCTATGCCGGCTCGCGCCTCGATGTGATTGTCGGCTCCATTTTCACTGACGTGGTGGCATGGTTCATCATCGTGGCCTGCGCTGCTACGCTCTACGTGCATGGCCTGGGGTCGATCCAGGAGCCGGCCGATGCAGCGGAAGCCATGAAGCCCCTGGCTGGCTCATACGCTTTCATCCTGTTTTCCTTCGGCCTCTTCAACGCCGGCTTCTTTGCCGCATCCGTGCTGCCGCTCTCGACCGCATTCGTGGTCTGCGAGGGGCTGGGCCTGGAGTCGGGCGTGGATAAACGCTTCCACGAAGCGCCCTTCTTCTACTGGCTCTACACGCTGCTCATCGCCGGTGGCGCGGCGGTGGTGCTGATCCCCAACTTTCCCCTCATCAAATGGTCGATCGAATCGCAGACGTTGAATGGCATTCTGCTGCCGGTGGTGATTGTCCTGATGCTGCTGCTCATCAATCGCAAAGATCTGATGGGGGAACACGCGAATTCTCATTGGTTCAACGCGATTGCGTGGCTGACGGCTATCATTGTCAGCGCCCTTTCGGTCATTCTGATGGTGCAGCAGTTCCGGCCTGGTCATCACTAAGAATGCCCGTCACCAGGAGGAGTGATTATGAAGATCCTCACCGACACAATGCGAACCTGCCGCAGGGGTCCCGCCGATTGGTTCACCGGCACCGTGTGGATCGACGAGGTCGTCACCGCTGGCGCGCCCGCCCGATTCAAGTCCGCCCGCGTCTCGTTCGAACCCGGCGCGCGAACTGCATGGCACACGCATCCGAAGGGGCAGGCGCTGCATGTTCTGTCGGGGGTTGGCCGCGTCCAGCTGAAGGGCGAACCTCCCCGCGAAATCCATTCCGGCGATACGGTCTGGATTGAGGCCGGAGAGGTGCACTGGCATGGCGCCGCTCCCGGACGAACCATGGTCCACCTGGCCATTCAGGAAGCCGACGAGCATGGCACCGACGTGGTTTGGCTGCAGCATGTGACGGACGAGGAATACTCCGCGAATCCCGAACCCTAAAGCAGCTTCCCCGCTGCCAGATCGCGCACCAGGTCGCGGTCAGCCGCTAGAAAATCGTACTCCGGCAGATCGCGCAGCGGAGCCCAGCGCACGTCTTCGAAGATGTGGTTGACCATCTCGCCCTCAAAATCGTGCACCGCGAAGAACTGCAGGTCGACGGCGCCGCCGTTGCGGTAGGTATGGCGCAGATGGGCGATGCGCGTGCCGATCGAGGCCTGGATGCCGAGTTCCTCGTCCAGCTCGCGCCGCAGCGCCTGCTCCGGTGACTCTCCCGCCTCGATCTTCCCGCCGGGAAACTCCCACTTGAGGCCCATGGGCGAACCGGCCTTGCGCTGGCAGATCAGGACCTCGCCGCCGCGCAGGATGAGCGCCGCCGCCACGAAGCGGAGCGTCTTCTGGTCCCTGCCGTTTTGTACGGTATCCCCCATATTGCCCCACAGTTTAGACGCAGGTGGGGGTGGTTCGACTCCGGTCCAGGGCACGAATCCCGCCGTTAGTACCGAAAGCGTCAGGATGCAGGGCGGAGGCGATGGCATGCAGGCCATCGGCCAGCGTTGGTGCGGGTGTGTTCAGCAACTCGTCGGCGATACAGTACAGCTGGCCGTTCCGCACGGCCTCAATTTGATCCCAGCCCGGGCGGCGGACCAGCTTCTCGAGCGGGACCCGATCGCCGGCGCCGCACCAGGCAGCGAGGATGACGTCCGGGTTCGCCTCAGCCACGGCCTCCGCAGTGGTCACCGCACCCGGTTCGCCCAGGAAAACACCGCCGGCTACCTCGACTAGCTCCCTGACCCAGTGCTGCGAGTGGATCAGCGGCTTGCCCCACTCCTCACAGTAGACCAGCGGTTTGTTGGGCAACGCGGCCGCCCGGCGGCGCACGTCACAGAGTTCCGCGCGCATCCCGCAAATGATCTCCTCCGCCTCGTCGCTGGCATGGGCAACCGCCCCGATCAGGCGAATGTCCTGCTCGATGTCAGCCAGGGAGTGGGGAGCGAGCGCCAGGACCGGGCAGCCGGCCTTCAGAATGGCCGCGAGCGATTCGTTCCGATAGGGGACCGACGCAATAACGAGGTCGGGCCGGACAGCGAGCAGCTCATCCACCGACGTCGACCAGGAATCGCGCACGATGGTCAACGGTCGCCCGCGCAGAACGGGCACAGCGGCGAGGCAGTAGCGGGTACAGGCGACAAGGCTGTCGAGACGGCCGAGCCGGTCGAGGATGATGCTGATGCTCGGCTGCAGCGATGCGATTCTCACGGGTTTATTTGGTGTGATCGGCGAGCACAGCTTCCGGATAATAGACTTTCCAGCCGTGCTGGGCCGCGACTTCCGCCAAAGCCGGCGAAGGATTGACAGGGAAGGCTCGCTCCGCCATCTCCAGCATGGCAGCGTCGTGGATGGAATTGCCAAAGACCGCATCCGGCGAAGAAATGCCGACACCCCGCAGCGCCTCAGCTTTGCCCTCGTCGGTGGGCACATCGATCAGATCGCTGGTGATGAGCCCGTCCTTTACGCGCACCCGCGCGGCCAACACACGCGCGGGGCTGATTCCGAACCGTCGTATCCCCTCCTCGATGACCCAGTCGTTGGTGGAACTGACCGCCCAGATATCTGCGCCAGCCGCTCGCAGATCGGCGACCAGAGACTGCATCTCGGGAAAGATCTGCGCCTCGACGTGCGCGGTGAAGTAGCGGGCAGCCGCGCGCCGCAATTCGTCGTCGCGAAGTCCCGCGTAAACCTGCACCATCTCGCCGCAGATCGTCACTTCTGAGACCTCGCCCTGCCGGTAGAGCCGGTGGCGAGCATCGATCCACGAACTGGCATCGCGCGAAAGCAGCCCCGCCTCCATCGACCACGTCATAAAGCCGAGACCGGCGTCGCCATTCCAGAGCGTACCGTCGCAGTCGAAGACCGCGACGCGTGGCGCCGGAGAAAGAACGGCGCCACGGAACTCCTCAGCGCTGAACCGCACCGTCGGTCCTGCCTGTAGTGACGTCAACAGCAATCTCCTCCATCCCTACCCTATCAACTTTTGCAGCGGCAATCCTGGGGATTACCTCTCTAAGTATTGTCGCTTCCACATTGCAATCAGTGCAAAAAGTTGGCCCGCGCGGTCCCTTTCGATGACTCTCAGCCAAAAGATTTCCACAAGCGACGCCACCGCTGCCGTCGTTCCCGTTTCGGGAACCGCACTGCGTACCGATCTGCAGCGTATAAGCTCATAACTTTAGGCCCAACATAAGTAAGTTACTCCCAGAGCCAGGTTCGACCCCCATTACATAGATACTTCTTGACGGCGTGCTGTCGGTCGTGGGTATCCTCCGGCAGGCGGCCGACTATGCAGAGCAACAGCAGCCAGGCAAGAGTGCGAATCTTTCTCAGCGATCCGCCATTCGTCCTTTCTGTCTGCGAATCCATAGAGGCCCTGACTGGCTTCTCTTCCCAGGACTGGCTATCTTCCGGTATCTGCCTGCAGGACCGGGTCCACCCCTCAGATATCCATCTCCTTAATTCGTTCCTTTCCGCTGACTTATCGCGTCCCTCCGGATCGGCAAGCATTCGCATCCGGCACGCGGATGGCAAACTGCGCTGCCTCCGCGCCGATTATTCCAAGGCGCGTGCAGCCGAGGGCGATGCCGTGATCCTCGATCTTGTCCTGGGAGGCCCAACCGACTGCGTCAATCCCGCTCTTCGAAGCGCCATCGACCGCGTCGAGGCGCCGATGGATCGCGCCAGCGAATCCGTGCACCTCAGGAATCCTGATCTTGCGTATGTCGAAACCACGCGGAGGATGTACCCTGAGCCTCGCGCCGGCGTCCTATACCGAACGGATCGGCAGGTTATAGCCGAGGGGCGCAGTGCCAACGGAATCCAGCCCTTCAGGATGGTCGACGGCTCGAATCGCTGGATCGATAATCGCGGGCGCCCGCTCAGAACCCAGGCCGGCGAGATTCCCGGCCTCTTCGGCGTTCGCCCCGATAGCATAGGAGCGGCCGACGTGAAGCCCAGGCTGAACGAGAGCAGAGAGGTCTTCCACCTCTTCATTGAACATGCTCCGGCTGCGATCGCCATGTTCGATCGCGACATGCGTTACGTCGCGGCCAGCCATCGCTGGCTTCACGATTTCGGTCTCAACGCCGACGTGATCGGCCGCTCTCACTACGATGTGTTTCCCGAGATCCCCGATCGCTGGAAGGCGCTGCATCGGCGCGCGCTGGCAGGGGAAGACCTGTATTGCGAGGAAGACCGTTTCGTCCGCCCGGATTTCTCCATCCAGTGGCTCCGCTGGGAGATCCATCCCTGGCGGGCTGCGGACGGCGGCATCGGTGGCATTGTCATCTTCACCGAGGACATTACCCAGCAGAAAAAGGACAAAGAGAACCTCCAGCTCGCCGCCAGCGTCTTTACCAACGCTCGCGAGGGCATCGTCATCTGCGATCCTCACGGCGCCATCCTCGACGTGAACGAGACGTTCACGCGCATCACCGGCTACAGCCGCGCAGAAGTACTCGGCCGCAATCCCCGTATCCTGAAGTCCGGCCGGCAGAGCGACGCGTTTTACGGCGACATGTGGCGGGTGCTGCTGCAAAATGGCTACTGGTCGGGCGAAGTATGGAATAAGGCCAAAGACGGCAGGATCTTTCCCGAGACTCTGACCATCAGCGCTGTCTACGATCGCGCCAGCAAGGTCCAGCACTACGTGGCTCTTTTCTCCGACGTGACCGAGGCCAGGGAGCAGGAGCGCCAGCTGGAGCGTATGGCTCAGTTCGATGCGCTCACGAGTCTTCCCAATCGCGTACTGCTCACCGACCGTCTGCAGCAGGCCATGGCCCAGGCGCATCGCCACGGACAAATGCTGGCCGTGGCCTGCGTGGATCTTGACAGCTTCCGCGCCGTCAACGATCAATATGGTCAGGAGGCCGGAGACCAGCTGCTGATGGCGGTGGCGCGGCGCATGAGGCGGGTGCTCGGCGAGACCGATACCCTGGCCCGTATCGGCGGCGACGAGTTTGTTGCCGTTCTGCTCGATCTGCCCGACGTGGATGCGGCCCGGCCCATTCTCGAGAGCCTGCTTGCCTGCGCGTCGCAGCCTGAAGATTGCGGCGATGCCAGCGTTCAGGTCTCGGCCAGCATCGGCGTGGTCTTTTATCCGCAGACCGAGGAGATTGACGCCGACCAGCTGCTCCGTCAGGCCGATCAGGCCATGTATCAGTCCAAGCTGGCGGGAAAGAATCGTTATCAGATCTTCGATCCCACCCGCGACATCACCATCCGCACGTTTCACGAAGACCTCGAGCAAATCCGCCGCGCGCTGGTAACCGGCGAATTCGTCCTCTACTACCAGCCTCGCGTGAACATGAGCACCGGCGCCGTGGTTGGCGCGGAAGCCCTGATTCGCTGGGATCATCCCACGCGCGGACGCCTGCTGCCCGCTTTGTTTCTGCCGGTCATCGAGAACCATCCGCTCATCGACCGCATTGGCGAGTGGGTGATCGGCAAGGCCCTGGCGCAGCTGGAGAACTGGAATGCCGCTGGGCTCATGATTCCCGTCAGCGTCAATATTGCGGCCCATCACCTGCAACAGCCGGACTTCGTCGATCGCCTGCGAATCCTCCTTTCCGCGCACCCCAACATTCGCCCCTCCTGCCTGGAACTGGAGATACTCGAAACCAGCGCACTGCGCGACGTGGCCCAGGTCTCCCATGTACTGGCGGCCTGCCGCGAGCTCGGCGTCTCGATCGCTCTCGACGACTTCGGCACCGGCTATTCCTCACTGACCTACTTCAAGCGTCTCCCGGTCAATCTGCTCAAGATCGACCGCAGTTTCGTGCGCGATGTGCTCGATGATCCGGAAGACCTGAACATCCTCGAAGGCGTGCTGGGCCTGGCCACCGCCTTCGACCGCGTGGCGATTGCGGAGGGCGTGGAAACAGTGGACCACGGCCGCCTCCTGCTGCAGCTCGGCTGCGTCTACGGACAGGGAAATGGGATTGCCTGGCCCATGCCCGGAGAGGACCTGCCGGCCTGGTCCGCAGCCTGGAATCCCGACCCGGCCTGGGCGCTTGTCGCCTCGGTGGCGCCGCGCAAGCGCTCTTTGGTGCACGCGGCCGTCGCCCATCGCGCATGGATTGCGGCCATGGCCTCCTTCCTCCTCGGCGGGCGCCGCGTGCCGCCGCTTCTCGATCCGCATCGCTGCCGCTTTGGCCGCTGGCTCGACAGCGAACGGTCCACCCCCCTCGGAGCCACCACCACATTTGAGCAGGTCGATCAGCTCCATCGGCAAATCCATGATCGCGCCGATCGAGCATCGGCTCAGGAGGCAACAGGGCCGAACGTCGCCGATGCTCAAGCCGAAGTGAATGAACTGCACCGTCTCCGCGACGACCTTCTGGAACAGATGAACCTGTTGTTGCAGGATGCCGTGTCGTGATTCTCTTCGCGGCGCGGCGTGCGCCGGAATCCCGGTCGATCGGCTTCCCACCCCGTCAGGCGACGTGGTCGTTTTTCAGCCATGGCAGAACCTCGATGATTTGCGCGATCTCGGAGGAATCATTGGGTCTGCTCGCCCGAGGCTCGATCTGCAGCGGACTCGTGGCGCATTCGGGGAGCCACAATCCGCCCTCCTTCCTGGCCGCGACCACATGACCGCTGAATGTGACGACGTAGACGCCGTCAGGCAGGCCGTGCGGCGCATCGATGACGCAGCACCGGGAATAGAAAACGGGGCCCGTCTCCGAAGCCGCGTCTTTCATCGCCAGCATGTCGCAGGGTGCTTCCCGTCCCATGCCCTTCAGCAAACCACGGATCAGAACCACTGAGCGCATCGTCTTTGCAGGACGCTTCTCGCGACCCCTCCAGGCGTTGTCAGCCGAGATGCCCGGGTTTTTTACAGAGTTGGCCCTGAGTTACGAGAGTTTATAAAAGACAAACGTGACTGCAGGCACCGGCTCATCGGTCCCTCCAGTCGGCTTCGCCTACGATAGAAGTGTGAGTTCGATCGCTGAACGGTTGCAGAGCGTGGAAGAGCGCATCGCGGCAGCGTGCCATCGCGCAGGCCGCTCCCCCAGGGAGGTGCGGCTGATGGGTGTCTCCAAAATGCATCCTACCGAGACGCTGGCCGAGGCGGCGCACGCGGGCTTGACGCTCTTCGGCGAGAATCGCGTGCAGGAATTCGACGCCAAGTGGCGCCATCTTCACGAGCTTGGCGTCGCCGGCGCGGAAGTTCACTTCATCGGGCATTTGCAATCGAACAAGTCGACTCGCGCTGCCGAGATTTTTTCGGCCATCGACAGCGTCGATTCTTTTCGACTTGCGGAGCGCCTGAACGATGCGGCGGGCAAGCTGGGCAAAAGACTGCCGATCCTGCTCGAGATCAAAATCAGCGGGGAGCCGGCCAAATCCGGCATCGAACCCGACAGCGTGGAGCTGCGGCACCTGCTCGAACGGATGCCCACTCTCGAACACCTCACGATGCACGGGCTGATGACCATTGCTCCGTTCGACGAAAACCCGGAGACCGCGCGGGCCTGCTTCCGGCGGTTACGCTCGCTGCGCGACACCCTTGCGCGCGAGTATCCAGGCATCGATTTCCATGAGCTCTCCATGGGCATGTCGGGGGACTTCGAGATCGCCATTGAAGAAGGCTCGACCCTGGTGCGCATCGGGACCGCTCTGTTCGGCGAGCGCGCCCCAGCCAGGTGACGATGCCGATTGCCATACGCGACACCCGGGACGGCGCCAGGTTCACGGTGCGCGTGGCTCCGCGCGCCAGCCGCACGGCAATCACGGGCGTGTTTGCCAATGGCCCTGAGGCCACACTGAGAATCGCGCTGCATGCGCCGCCGGTCGAAGGACGCGCGAATGCCGCGCTGGTCGACTTCCTGTCCGATGTGCTGGGAACGCCGCGGTCGGCGATCGAGATCGCCGGTGGTCAGCGCGCTCGCACTAAGACCATCCTCGTCCGCGGACGAACCGCCGCGGAAATCTCAGCGCTATTCGAGAAGATCCTGCCAACCACGCGGAAAGTTCAGAGCTGACGGACGCGCTGGCTTCCAGCTCCGCCTTTCGCTCGCCTTTGGCTCGGCTTCCACTCGCTCTTAGCTGGCTCTTGGCTGCCTTCAGCCCTCTCGTCTCTTCCTCTGCCCGGCGGCTCTCTGCGGCGGCTTCTTCGACTCATCTTCCTCATCCGCTGCGGAGCCCTGCCCCATGCTCTTGCGCAGCGCCTCCATCAGGTCGATCACCGGCGCCAGCTTGCGCTTCGGCTGCTTCGACGGCGCTTCCGCCTGGCCCTGCTTACTCTCGATCAGCTGTTCGACCCTGCCCTCGTATTCGTCCTTGAACTTCTCCGGATGGAACTCCCCGGTGAGCTGCTTCATGAACTGCTCGGCCAGTTCAACTTCCGCCTTCTGCACTTCCACTTCCGGCTGATTGTCGTATTCAGCGACCGCGCGGATTTCTTCCGGGTAATACAGCGTGTGCAGCACCAGCCCCTTCTCAAAAGGCCGGATCATCACGATTTGCTCGCGCTGGTGCAGCGTAATCTTCGCGATCGCGCCCAGTTTCAGCTGCTGCATGCCCTTGTGGATCAGCGAGTACGCCCGGCGTCCCGGATCTTCAGCAACGCTGAAATACGAAGTCTGGTAATAGAGCGGATCGACGTCGGGCAGGTTCACGAATTGCACAATCTCCATCGTCTCCGACGACTGCGCTTCGAGGGCCTTTAACTCCTCGTTCGAGACGAGCACGAAGTTCTCTTTGTCGACGGGGTAGCCCTTGGCGATCTCGCTGCGCTCCACCACGCGCTCGCAGTGCGGGCAGTAAATCTGCTGCTTGATGCGTGTGCCGCAGACCTGGTGAACCTGGTTGAAGCTGATGTGCTGCTCGCGCGCAGCAACAAACAAGCGGATCGGCACCGAGATCAACCCGAACGAAATGTAACCTTTCCAGACCGTCGAAGCCATAGGAAGGCAAGAATATCGCACCGAAAATCGGCAGGAAAATGAAAAACTCGGCAGGAATCGGCGCGATAACTCCCCACTTCGCCCTCTCTTCGCCCCTCTTCCTGCCCGATGCGCTCCGCTACTTTGCTCCTGCCTGGCTCCTGCTTCGCTCTGCTACTTGGCTCTGGGATGCGTGCGGTCGTAGACCTCGGCCACCTGCCCGACCGTCAGCTGCGTGTATCGCTGCGTCGTGGAGAGCCGCTCATGCCCCAGCAACTCCTGGATCGCCCGCAGATCCGCGCCCTCCTCCAGCATGTGCGTGCCAAACGCGTGCCTCAGCGTGTGCGGATGGACATCCGCCGCCAGCCCGTGCGCCAGCGCGATGTGTTTCACGATGCGCCCAACACTGCGGACGGTGAGCCGCCCATCGCCGCGCAGCCGCAGATTGAGCAACAGCGCTGCCGTCGACTTCCCTGCCTCAGCGAGCTTCCGCTCGCGCACCGGCAAATACGCCCGCAGCGCCTGCGCCGCTGCATCGCCCAGCGGAACGTAGCGTTCCTTTCGTCCCTTGCCGCGCACCAGAATCGCTTCGTTTGCCCAGTGAATATCGCCGAGGTCGATGCCCACCAGTTCCGCGTTGCGAATCCCGCAACCATAGAGCAGTTCGAAGATCACGCGATCGCGCTCCGGCCACGCCGCGGCATCGTCGGCGGCGCTTTCCACCACGCGGTTCATCTCTTCGATCGTCGGCACGCGCGGCAGATGCTTCGGCAGTTTCGGAGTAGCGACCAGCGCGGCGGGACTCTGTTCCACCAACCCCTGCCGCGCGAGCCATTTGAACCACGAACGGATCGCCGCCAGCGCCCGCGCGACCGAAGCCTTCGACAAGCCGCGCCCATATAGCTCTCCGAGATAAGCGCGAATGTGCTTATGCTCGATGCCGTCGACCGCAAGCTTCGCGCCCAGCCTCGCCACTGCAAACCCCGCAAAATCGTGCAGTTCGCGCTCATAAGCGCGCACCGTGTGGGGACTGGCCTTCCGCTCATGCGCCAGCATCGATAGAAACTCATCGACATGACGCGCGATCGCCGGCTTGTTCGCGATCTGCTTCTGGCTCTTCGACCCGCTCATGGCGCCACTCGCTTCGCGCGCGGATGATGCTCCCGATGCACGGCCTTCAGTCGTCCCAGGGCCAGGTGCGTGTAGATCTGCGTGGTGGCGATGTCCGCGTGACCGAGCAGTGTCTGAACCGTGCGCAGGTCCGCGCCCCTCTCCACCATGTGCGTGGCGCAGCTATGGCGCAGCATGTGTGGGCTGGCGGCGCTCCCGCTGTGCTTCACAAGATGCCACACCCAGCCGCGGCCCAGCGGCTGCCCTCGCATCGACAGAAACAGCCGGCTCGAGCATTCTTTCTCCAGCGCGGGTCGGCCTTTCCTCAAATATTCTTCGAGCGCCTGGATCGATGCCCGCCCCAGCGGAACGATCCGCTCCTTGTCTCCCTTGCCGCGCACCAGCGCGCGCCCTGCATCGAGCGAAAGATCGGCGACGTTCAGCCCCGTCAATTCCGAAACGCGTAATCCCGCGGCATACAGCAGTTCCAGAATGGCGCAATCGCGCAGCGCAACGGCGTCCGCCTGCGGAAGGTTCGCAGCCATCGCGGCACGATCCAGCATCGAGTCGACCTCCGCAACTGCCAGTGATTTGGGCAGCACCTTCCACGTCGCCGGTGATTCCAGATTCAGCGTGGGATCGCGGTGAATCCGCTTGTCCAGCAGCAGCCACCGATAAAATCCGCGCAGGCACGAGAGCTTACGCGCCGCCGAACGCGACTCCACGCCGTGCTTCGAAAGATGCTTCAGGAACCCGGCCACCAGCGCCTGGGTTCCTTCGAGCAGAGTCGTCGACTCACCTTCCAGAAACTCGGCAAACTGCAGCAGGTCGCGTCCGTAGGCCTCGCAGGAAAGCGGGCGCAGCCCCTTCTCGACGCGCAGGTAGACGAGATACTCCTGAATCAGTCCCGAATTGCCCAGCCTGGAATTCCCCAGCTCAGCTTTGCGCGCGGTGGCCACAATCCCATTATCGAAGACACGGAGAACGGCGCTCAGTACCCAACCAGGTTCACGCCTCGCCGCGAAAGACGCATGGCCCCTGCTCAGGATTCGCGGTAATTGAGCAGCAGCAGCCCAATCAGCACCAGACAAGCGGGCCACACCCATGCGGCGATTCGCCTCGGCCGGGATTCCTGAGGCACCGCCCGATCATCGAGCCGCAGTTCCAGCCAGCGCCCCCAGCCGGCTACGGCTCCCAGCAGCGCGATCGGCGTGTGGCTCAGTTCCGCGTAGACCTCATCGGTTCCCTCGCCCAGCGCGTGCGTGTGGGTGAGCAGCAGCGCTCCTCCGGCCGCGCACAGTACCGGAAAAACAAAGCGGGCGCGAGGCTGGCGCAGGCGTCCCGTTTGCACGCCCCACTCGAAGATGGAGAAAACCGCGATGAGAACCGCGTAGGCGCGATGCTCCAGCACGTCGGGCGCGGTGAAGCTGGCCCAGAAGGGGCGCGGTCCCAGCGGCCAGCATTCTGGATCAGCGCGCAGCAGGATAAAGATCGACAGCCCCAGGAAAAGCAGTGGCCAGTGCCGCGCCCATCCCTGGCGCGGTAAGCGCGCAATCAGAGCCAGAGCGCCGGCGGCGAGGACGATCAGCCCCGCCCAGTGATGGTTGTATTCCGACCAGGCACGATCATTGGCGTCACTCACGCTGCCGCCGGTGTACGTCGCTTCGCGGACAGCAACGCTGAGCGGCGTCGGCGGCGCGAGTTGCGAAAACGAGGGCGTGTGGAAGCTCGGCCAACGCCACTCCATACGCTCGGCAACCTGATGGCCCGTGAGTGTGTCCTGCGGTGTCTCGTCGACCGACGGCGACTGCGCGGTGAGCGAGGCCGCAGCGAGAATCACAGTGAATCCCAGCCCGATTTCGGCCTCGCTGAAACGGCGCAGGCGCAACAGCAACGGCGCTGGATCGCTCTCGACGCGGCGCAGCAGCAAGAAGTTCCCTGCGCCGAGCGTCAGGATCAGCGCGGTCAAAACGATCTTCGCGGAAAGTATGAGGCCATACGACGTTCCGTAGATTCCCTGCCAGGAACCTGCATAGAACCAGGAAAGCCCCGCACCGGCGAAGATCAAAGTCGCCACGCTGATGACGGCCATCGCGGAAAAACGACGCGCCATCTGCCGCGAAATCTCCGCATCACGGTTCAGCCGGAGCGCGATCAGCAAAAACAGCAGCGCCCCAATCCACGCGGCCATTCCCAGATGATGCCCCGCTGTTAAAACCACCAGAAGTAGCCGATGATCCATGCGGGACGCGGCATGGCTCAGCGAAACCGAGGCCGCGAGCGCAACCAATCCCGGAAGAGCGGCCAGCGTGAGCTTCGATGTCACCCGGAGCAGCAGAGACAATGTGAGTGATGCAGCGACGAAGATGGTCCCGGCAATAAAATAAGCCGCCGAGATCACATCGCGCAGGCCCATGCCGGAGCTGCCGATCAGAACTGCTGATGTGGCGGCGATCAGTGCGATTTGCGTCACCGCCAGCGCCAGCGCGAAGCCCGCAGCGACGCACCGCAGTCGCGCCTGCGATTCCGAATCCAGATTTGCAGGGCGCGCTGCGAAGAGCAGGAAGAATACGCCTCCGAACGCCAGCGCCTCCAGCGCAAACGACAGCGCCCGCAACAGGAGCGAGAGCAGATCGAAGTCGCGAACGAACCAGATCAAGTTGGTTCTAGCGTACCGTGAACGGGATTTCGCCGCGCGTGATGTGACCGTCGGTGGAGAGCGCCTGCCAGCGCAGCGTGTAGCTGCCCGGCTTCAGCGCAGCGTGCGCCTTCAGATTGTTTTCTGCGCTCTGGTTGTCCAGGAAAACGGCCGCTGTGTGCCCATCGGCCGTCACCAGCGTAAGAACGGAGTGACGCCCGTCGACGCGGGAGTTGAATCGCAGCTCGATAGCAACGTCGGGGCCATGAACCGTCGCGCTTGCCGCTGGCGTGCTGGAGAGAAGGTGCGCGTGGGCGAACGCGATCCGTGGCAGGAGCATCGCGGCGCAGCCAACGAGGACTGCGACAGAGATTCGTTTCATCTGCATGGCTTGCGAAACCCTCATGATCGACAGGGTCAGAATCGAGCCCCTGGAATAACGCTTTGCCGTTTGCGAAACGGTTCGGCAAACCGTCACCACTTCGCGGACCCAAAGCAGAGTTTATCGCGACGCAGCGCGCACCGACTTGCCGCTGATCTCTGCGGCGCGGGCCTCCGCGTACGCCGCGGCGCCCATCAGCGCGGCGCGGCTCTCCAGAATGATGTGCACCGGCGTGTGAATCAGCAATTCGCTCAACCGCCCCTTGTCGATAAAAGCCTGCATGAATACTCCGCCGCGCATGGTCTTCAGCATTTTCGGCGCGATGCCGCCCCCGATATACATCCCACCCGTCGCCAGTGCCTTCAGCACCATGTTGCCGGCTTCCGCGCCATAGGCGGCCGCGAAAACTTCGAGAGCCTTCGCACACAGCTCGCTCTTTCCCTCCTCGCCCACCTCTCCGATCACGGCGTTGGGATCCTCAGCCGCCATCTGCTGCCGTAACCACTCCGGCTCTTCCATATGTTTTTGATCGCGAAGAAACGTGTAGATGTTCGTGAGCCCCGGTCCGGAAACGACACGCTCGAAGCTGACCCGCCCGCTGTATTTTTGCATCAACCACGTGAGCAGCTCGATCTCCAGCGGATTGCGCGCAGCATAATCGCAATGCCCGCCCTCTGACGCCATCGGCACATGCGTCTTGCCGTTCCACACGAGAACCCCTTCGCCAAGCCCTGTGCCCGCCGACACCAGCGCGCGATTCCCCACCGCGGAGGGATCGCCCTGATTGAGTGTGAAGATCTGGTCCGGCGTCAGCTCCGGAATGCCGTAACCATTCGCTTCAAGATCGTTGATCAGGAAAAGGTGCGTAATGTTGAGACCCGCGGAAAGCTCCCGGCTGTCCAGCACCCACGGAAGATTGGTGAGCCGGAGGCGTCCACCGCGCACCGGTCCCGGCACGCCGAAGCAGGCCGCCGTAATCTCGGGGTTCGAGCTTTCCCTCAGAAAGCGTCGAACAATTTCCTCGAGCCCGTTGAATTCGTGGGCCGGAAACCGCTCGTCGCGAACGTGCACCAGCTGACCGTGCTCGAAGGAGTACAGCGCCAGGTCGACCTTGGTGCCGCCCACGTCCCCGGCGAGAATCATCTTGCGATCTCCAGCGTTCCTGTGCCATCGGCGTTGGGCGGGGGCAGACGCGCCGCGGCAGCCGTGTCCAGCAAGAATAGCAGTCCGCCGTTTTGCGGCTGGATCAGCTGCGACGGCAGCGTCTCGGGATCGTAGGGGCCCTGCAGCACGCGCCCCAGTGGATCGGCTTTCGCCGCTCCATCGATCAGGAAGAAAACATCGCGCGCGGCATTGATGACCGGCCAGGTGAGCGTGACCCGCCAGCTCTGCTTCTGTTGCGGCACGTGATTCGCGACCGCGACCCGGCCCGTCTCATGCAGAGCTGCCGTGTGCGGGAACAGCGATGCGCAATGCCCATCGTCTCCCATACCCAGCTGCAGCACATCGAAGATTGGGACCTCGGCGCCTTCCAGCCGGAAGTGTCCGCGAATCGCCGACTCATAACGCGCAGCCGCCTCCTCGGGATCAAGCTCTCCCTCGATGCGGATCGCATGATCCGGCGCCAGCGGGACTTTGTCGAGCAGGAGTTCCCGCGCCGCTCCGAAGTTGCTGTCCTGGTTCTCCGGCGGCACGCAGCGGTCATCCACCCAGAAAATCCAGAGTCGATTCCACGGAATGGCGTCGCGGTAAGGGGCCTTCGGATCGGCAAGGAGCGCGAACACCGGCTGCGGACTACCCCCGCCGGAAATCGCGATGCGCGCTATACCGCGTGCAGCGACCGCCGACTGAATGCCCCGCACAAAATGCTCGGCGGTCTCGCCCGTAAGAACGTCCTGTTCTCGAAAAACGCGATATTCGACGTGAATTTTCTTTGCCATTCTTTAGCTCAAGGCGCAAAGCGGCATTCTAGCGCCGCGCAGGCGAACGCGAAAGCCGCGCCCATTAGGGCTTCGGCGCCTCCGGCACGCCCTGCCAGGTGTGCCCGTCGCGCCCGATTAGTTCCTCGCCGCATTCCGGCCCCCACGTTCCGGCGGCGTAGTTGGGGAAGGTCTGCGGAAACTTCTTTGCCCACGCATCGAGCACCGGCGTATACAGCGCCCACGTTGTCTCCACACCGTCGCGATGCGCAAACAGCGTTGCATCGCCCAGCATCGCGTCCAGCAGCAAACGCTCGTACCCGTTCGCCGAAGAAGCGCCAAACGACTGCGCGTAGCTGAAATCCATAATGACCGGGCAGACTGACATCTGCGGCCCCGGCACTTTCGCGCCGAAACGCAGGGAGATTCCTTCGTCCGGCTGGATCCGCATCGTGATGATGTTCGGTTGAATATCGCAGCCGCCCGGCACGCGCGCGCCAAAAAGTAACATCGGCGGTTGCTTGAACTGAATCGTGATCTCCGTAACCCGGCTCGCGAGCCGCTTGCCCGCGCGGAGATAGAACGGAACTCCCGCCCAGCGCCAGTTGTCGATTTCCAGACGAATCGCGGCGTAAGTCTCGGTTTGGGATTTGGGGTCGACGCGATCTTCTTCGCGGTAGCCCTTGACCATCTGATCGTCCACGATGCCCGGGCCGTACTGGCCGCGCACGCAATCGAAAATATTGATGGGCTTGATCGAGCTCCACAGCTTGATCTTCTCGCGCCGCACCGCCTCGGCTGCAAAACTGGCCGGCGGTTCCATCGTCACGAACGAGAGCAGTTCCATCATGTGGTTCTGCACCACGTCCCGAAGCGCGCCGGCTTTCTCGTAGAAGGGCCCGCGTCCTTCGATGCCAATGCTCTCCGCGGCGGTGATCTGCACGTGATCGACGAAGTTGCGATTCCAGATGGGCTCGAAGATTCCGTTCGCGAAACGGAAGACCAGCACGTTCTGGACCGTCTCTTTGCCCAGATAGTGATCGATCCGGAATATCTGATTCTCGCTGAAGACCGTATCGACGTCGTCGTTCAGTTCACGCGCACTTTCAAGATCGTGTCCGAACGGCTTCTCAATGATCACGCGTACGGTTCCGACTTCAGGCTTCGCCATCCCGTGCGCGCCCAGGCGGTGCACAATATCCGCGAAATAATCCGGCGCAGTCGCCAGGTAGAAAAGGCGATTGCCGCGCGTGCCGTAGTCGCGGTCGTATTGCTCGAGCAGCTGTTTTAGCGCGACATAACCCTGGTCGTCATCGAAATTCATGGCGTGATAACCGATTTTCCCGACGAACTCGTCCAGTTTGGCCGCACTCTTCTCGACGCCGCCAAACGAGAGAATGCCCTCGCGCATATCGTCGGCGAACCCCTGGCCGAGATCGCGCCGCGCCACTCCAACGATGCGGAAGTGTTCGGGCAACAATCCCGTTTGCTCCAGATGAAAGAGCGCCGGCAGCAGCTTGCGCTTGGTCAGATCGCCGGACGCGCCGAAAATCACCACCACGCTGGGCTCAGGAATGCGCTCGTGTACCTGGGACGCTGCCTGCTTTACGTCCTCCGGAGAGATTCTCACTTCCGTAGTCGCCATGAATGTGCCTCTTTCCCGCGATGCTTCCCGTCGCCAGCCTGGAACGCGCGTGCGATTCTCTACGCCGCCTCTTCCTTTTCGGTCTTCACCGCATGCCCCCCAAACTCGCTCCGCATGATCGCGAGCATGCGATCGGTGAAGTTGTACTCCTCGCGGCTGCGAATTCTCCGCAGAAGCGATTCCGTGATCACCGGCGCCGCAACATTGAGATTGATCGCCTCGAAGACTGTCCAGCGGCCCTCGCCCGAATCCTCAACGTACGGTTCCAGTCCCTTCAATTCCGGATTTCGCCCCAGTGCATCGGCGATCAGATCGAGCAGCCACGAGCGAACCACGCTGCCGTAGCGCCAGATCTGCGCCACCTGGGCAAGGTCGAGATCCATCTCGTCTTTCTTCTCCATAATGGCAAAGCCCTCGGCGAAGGCCTGCATCAGGCCGTATTCGATGCCGTTATGNNCGCCGCCGATCATCATGCTGTAGCCCTCCTTCAGTCCCCAAATGCCGCCGGACGTGCCCACGTCGACAAAGTTGAAACCCTCGGGCGTCAGTTCGCGATAACGGCGCTGGCTGTCCTGGTAATTCGAGTTGCCCCCGTCGATGAAGGTGTCGCCCTTCTGCATCAGCGGCTTCAGTTTCTCGATCGTCTCATCGACCGGCTTGCCCTGCGGCACCATGATCCAGATGGCGCGAGGGGCGGCGAGGTTCTTCACCAGGTCCTGCAGTGTGGAGACCCCTGTCGATCCTGAGTCCGTGAGCCGCTTCACCGCGTCGGCGCTGAAATCGAAACCGACCACCTTGTGCCCGCCGAGCCGCAGCCGCTCGGCCATATTTCCGCCCATTCTGCCGAGTCCAATGATTCCAAGTTCCATGCTTGCTCCTCCCTGGCTTCACTCCCTGATTCTGAAAGCAATCAAGCCTCTTGCACCCTCAACGCGCGAAATCGGCCCAGCACCGGCAAAATCCCAAGCCGCACCAGTTCGCCGGTTAGTTGCTCCGACCCTTCGTAGCGCACCCCATGAATTCCCAGCGAAGCCGCCGCCGCTACGTTTTCCACGCGGTCATCGATAAAGACCACTCCCTCGGGATCGCGCTGGAGCACATCGAGCGCCACCTGATAGATTTTCCGATCCGGCTTGCGCAGCCCCAGGTAGCACGAGCTGAAGAATGCATCGAACTGATCCAGCAGATTGAATTTCCCCAGACGGAATTCGTTCATCATGCGCGACTCATTGTTCACCGTTGCCAGCACATATTCTTCCGATGCGGAAAGCTCGCGAAGGATTCCCATGGCGCTGTCGGCGAGCAGCGTGGACTCTGCGCGCATTGCCTCAACAAATTCAGCCTGGGTAAAGTTGCGCGGCTCAAAAAACACCGTGCGGCTCAGGTACTCGTCCGCTCCGATCTCATCCTTTTCCCACGCCTGATCGACCTCGGCATGGCGGCGCTCGAAGTCGGCCTCGTCCAGCCCAAATTTCGCAAGCACAGCATCGCGCTGCTGGCGATCCCAGCCATTGCTGAGCAACACTCCGCCCACATCCCACAGAATGGTGCTGATGCCGTCCATGGCATCTCCTGGCATGATCTGGTCTTGCAGAAAAAAGTCGGGGACCCCGGCTGATTCTACGGCTTGTTTGTGTTCGGCATGTTACGAGCTTCGATGGCCATCACTTTATTGAGCCTGCGCACGTACCGTTCCACCTGCGACTGGAAGCGGGCTTCTAGAAATGCGGCCACCAGATCGTAGGCCAGTTCCTCGCCGATGATGCGCGCACCCAGCACCAGCACGTTCATGTTGTCGTGTTCAACACCCTGGTGCGCGGAATAATGATCGTGGCACATGCAGGCGCGGATCCCGGGCATCTTGTTGGCGGCTACGCACACGCCCACTCCGCTGCCGCAGATCAGAATGCCGCGTTCGGCGCGGCCCGCCTGCAGCGCCCGGCCCACCGCCTCGGCAAAATCCGGATAGTCCGAAGGTTCGGCGTTGAATGCGCCCAGGTCAATCACCTCGTGCCCGAGCTGCTCCANNGCTCGGCCTTGCGCGCGCGCTCGACCAGCGCCTTCGCCCGGGCCACCACGTTGTCCGTGCCGAATCCCAGTTTCTCCAGTGCAATCGCTCCCGGAGCCGAAGCGCCGAAGCGATCCAGCCCGATCACGTCACCATCGCGGCCCACGTACTTCCACCATCCCAGCGTCGCGCCCGCCTCAATCGCCAGCTTAGGCAGGTGATCGGGGAAGATTGACGCCTTGTAGCTGTCCGATTGCTCATCGAAGATGTGCGTGCTCGGCATTGAAACCACCCGGGCGATAATGCCGTCCTTCTTCAGTTGCTCGGCGGCCTGCACCGCGGGCCATAATTCCGCTCCCGTACCCACAATCAGCAGATCGGGCGAATCGCTTCCCTGCTCCACGACGTAAGCCCCGCGGCGCACGCCTTCGAAGACCCGCTGTTGAACCGGATCGAGCAGCGGCAGGTCCTGGCGCGACAACGCCATGAACGACGCCCCCTTGCGCTCCAGCGCCAAACCCCACGCGGCCGACGTCTCGTTCGCGTCCGCCGGACGAAAATCCGTCAGATGCGGCACCGCGCGCAGCATAGTCAGTTGCTCGATTGGTTGATGCGTGGGACCGTCTTCGCCCAGCCCGATGGAGTCGTGAGTGAAAACGAAGATGGAATGTACCTGCATCAGCGCGGCCATGCGGAGCGCCGGTTTGGCGTAATCCGAAAAGCAAAAAAACGTCGAGCCATAGGGAATAATGCCGCCGTGCGCGGCCATGCCGTTCACTATGGCGCACATTCCGAATTCGCGCACTCCGAAATAGATGTTGTCCCCTTTGGGATCGATGTGGAAATTCGCGCTGTCCTCGATCACCGTCTTCGTCGATGTCGAAAGATCCGCCGCCCCGCCCAGCAACTCTGGCACGTATTTCACGATGGCATTCATTACCGTGTTGCCCGCGGTTCGGGTCGCAACCGGCTTCCCGTCCGCGGGGAACCGCGGCAGGCTCTGCTCCCACCCGTCTTTCAGGCGACCCTCCTGCACGCGTTCGAACTCCGCAGCCTCCTCCGGAAACGCCTTCCTGTAGCTCGCGAAAAGGGCATTCCAGTCCGATTCGACCTTTGCCCCGCGATCCACTGCCTGCAGCCAGTTCTTCGCCGCATCCTCCGGAACGTAGAACGTCTTGTCCTCGGGCCAGCCAAGGTTTTTCTTCGTCTGCTTCACCGCCTCCGCGCCCAGCGCCTCGNNCCTCGCCATGCGCCTTGTTGGTTCCGGCTTTCGGACTGCCATAGCCAATCACCGTCCGCACCGCGATCAGCGAAGGTTTGTCCTTCACCCCCTGCGCCGCTTCAATCGCCTTCGCAATTCCTTCCAGGTCATTGCCGTCCTCCACAATCTGCACATGCCAGTGATACGCCTCGAAGCGCTTCAGCACGTCCTCAGTGAACGAAAGCTCCGTCGGCCCATCCAGCG
>PKVY01000116.1 GCA_003131625.1 Acidobacterium sp.
CCAGATCGAAGTTCTCCAGGATCGCCTTGCCATTGCAGAACACATTAAAAATGTGATCCACCCGCGCCGCCGGTTCATCGCCCGCCGTGGGCGGCTGATTCCATCCCCGATGCCGCGCCGCGAAATGCAGCACCACGGTGTACTTTCCCGGCGACGCGGGAATCGCGTACGAGANNATACGAGAAATTCCCCCAGCGCTCCGTCTCATACAGCTCCGGATCGTCCGTCCCGCTCACCGGATCCGTGTACGCAGCCAGTTGCCCGCCATCAAAATAATTGTCCGGTCCCCACCAGTGGCTGTCATTCGAGTAGTAAGGAGTCTGCCGCGCCAGAATCCGCACCGGCCGCATGCGCGCCCCCACTCCCGGAAGAACCTCAATCGCGGACAGCGTCGCGTTGGTCCCGTTTTCTCCCGCAAACTCCAGATGCAGCCGCCCATCCTTCGCCGGCGACAATCCAGGAAACACCCGATCGTCCGCGATCCGGTCTCCTCCCGCATCCGCCATCACGTCAAAATGGCTCAGAAGAGTCTGACCATTCGCCCGCACCGTCATCAGCCGGCTTCCTTCGCCGCCCACGCCGGTGTTCTCCTCGCCATACACCATCTCGGCGAAAAACAGATGCAGTTCGTAAACACCTGGCTTCAGCGGAATGTCATACCGAAACTCCCCTTCACGGCTGTTCCGATAAAAACTCGGGTCCTCGGTGCGCGCAATGTGCCGCGCCTCGTTCTTCACCGCCGTCCCGCCCGCAAACCACGCGTCAGCCTTCCACAGCTTGTCGGCGTGGTCCGCATAGCTCCGGCTCGATCCGGCCAGGATCCGCACTTCATCTCCAGGAGGCGGCCCAATCAGTGGCTCCGCAGTCAGTTGCGCTGGAGGCGCCGTCGCCACCGTCTCCAAAGGCTCCTTCGGCGCGCGAATCGCCAGCCAGCCGAGGCCCAGAACTACCGCCGCAACCACCAACCCCACAACCCACGCTTCGCGTCGCAGGAACCAGCGTGGGTTCTCCGTCTCCGTCGCAGGCTCAACCGCTGGCACGGCGTCAGCCGCCAAAACCACCGGCTGAAAATTCGGCACGTACTGCCCCACCGGGATCACAATCCGCAGCGGATGCGCTGCCCCTTCGCCCGCGTAGTACTCGGCCAGCCGCTTCCGCAGCCGGTTCACCTCCACGCGAACAATCGAATCCGTCTCCTGGTCGAACGCGTCGCCCCGCCGGAAGAGTTCCACTCCAATCGAATATTCCTTGATCTGGTTGCTCTCGCCGGCGAAGCGCTTCTCGCACAAATACTCGAGCAGATGCGCCAGAGTTGGCGCCTGGCGGAAGGCGCGCGACGCGAGCAGCACCCGCAGCTCTTCGCGCCACGCTTCCAGTTCCACCGGCTTCGGCTGTTCGATCACCATCGTCGCCAACTTCCGCTCCTCCTTATACGCTCGCCAGTCCTCCCTGGTGAGCCTTAACGGGTGAAATCGATGCCCGCGCCGCCAGGTAACGGGATTTAACCCCGTCACCGCCCCGCGTCCACGCCCCTCCCCGCCAGCCCATGCTGACGTCTAAGTCCCTCAGTTGCCGCACGCCCGCTCTCCAGAGTCCGATGTAACTGCAGCGCAGCCGCCAGGTAGCAGGTATAGCGTTGTGCAGGCTTCCGGCCGTGGCGTCTACTGAGCCCGAATGCGAAAGAGTGCCGCCCCATGCGTACCGGTGCTCCTCCGCAGGAGGTGGAAATATGAGAACGCCGATCCTGATCCTTGCAACCGCAGCACTGCTGGCTATCCCATCCGCAACGGCATGGGCTGTCCCTCCGCCGTCTTCGCTCACCGCGGATACCCGCCAGCAAACCGCCAAAGACTACGAACTCAAAGGCGACATCGCCCGCGCCCGCGCAGAATTCTCCTCGGCCGTCGACTGGTACTCCCTTGCCCTGCATTACGACAACCGTGATCCCGGCCTCTACAACAAGCTTGGCATTGCGGATATGAAGCTCGGCGCCATGGATGACGCCCGCAAAGCCTTCGCCACGGCCGTCAAGCGCGATCCCTCCAACGTCGACGCGCTCAACAACCTCGGCGCCGTCTATTGCCTGCAGCGCAAATACCGGCCCGCCGTGCGCTACCTCAAGGAAGCGCTGGCCCTTGATGAATCGAAGGCCGCAACCCATCTCAACCTCGCCGAGGCCTGGATGGGCCAGCATCAGAACGACCGCGCCATGACCGAATATGCCCGCGCGCTCGAACTCGACGCCGATGTCCTCAACACCGATAAGGAAGGAGTCTTCGCGCAAGTCTCCACGCCCGAGCAGAGAGCCCTGGTTTCCTTCATGATCGCGAAGTCCTACGCGAAGCGTGGCAATTTAGAAGGTGCACTCGATTTCCTGCGTCAGGCTAAAGAGCAGCATTACCGCGATCTGGCCAACGTCTATACGGACCCGGCCTTTGCCCCGCTCTGGAAGGACCCGCGCCTGGCTACCATCGTCAAGCCGTCCAGCCAGCTTGCGAAGCAGTAGCTCTTCATCGGGAAGCGGCCCTACCCCCATCCTCCCCAGGACCGCTTCCCACCTCTCAGTGCATCGCGTGGGGTTTTTTATCCCCTATGCCCTATCCCCTGCACCCTGGTTTCCGACCTCGTCGAAAAACTCAATCAAACTCTCAATCCCTCGATGAAAATTCGCGATGTGGAATTTCTCGTTCGGCGCGTGCAGCCCATCGTCCGGCAGTCCAAACCCCATCATCACCGACGGAATCTTCAGGTGCTTCTCGAAATCCCCCACAATCGGAATCGATCCGCCTGACCGGATGAACACCGTGTCCTTCCCCCACACTTTTTTCAGCGCCTTCGTTGCGGCCTTCACGTAAGGATTGTCCGTCCCAATCACAATCGGCTCGCCTGAATGAATCAGCCGCACCTCCACGCTGACTCCCTCCGGCTTGATCTTCTCCACATACTCCTTGTATTGCCGAAAGCTCTTCTCCGGCGTCATATCCGGCACCAGCCGCATCGACACCTTCGCCGTCGCCTTCGCCGGAATCACCGTCTTCGCCCCCGCGCCGATAAACCCGCCGACAATCCCATGCACGTCGAGCGTCGGTCGGACCCAGGTCCGCGCCAGTACCGAATAGCCCTTCTCGCCCACCAATTTCGACGCGCCCACTTCCTTCTCGCGATACTCCTCCTCATCGAACGGCAGCTTCTTCCACGCCGCCAGCTCGTCCGCGCTCGGCGCTTTCACATCGTCGTAGAAACCAGGAATCAGAATCTTCCCCTCGCGATCCTTCAGCCCCGCGATGATCTGCGCCAGTGCCACAAATGGATTCGGCGCCGCCCCGCCATACATCCCCGAGTGCAGATCGGTCTTCGCGCCCCGCACCTCGAGCTCCGTGTAGATCATCCCCCGCAGTCCCACCGTCAGCGTCGGCAGATCCGGCGCAAACAGCTCCGTATCCGAAATCACCGCAAAGTCCGACTTCAGCCGCTCCGGATGCTCCCGCACAAACGCCGCAATCCTCTCCCCGCCCACTTCTTCTTCACCCTCATAAATCACCCGCACATTGATGGGCAGCTTCCCATCCTTCTTTAACAGGCTTTCTAAAGCCTTCACCTGCAAAACCAGCTGCCCCTTGTCGTCCACCGCACCGCGCGCGTACAAGTTCCCATTCCGCTCCGTCGGCTCAAACGGCGGCGTCACCCACTCCTCCAGCGGATCGGGCGGCTGCACATCGTAATGCGCGTAGCACAGCACCGTCGGTTTCCCAGCAGCATGCAGCCAGTCCGCATACACCAGCGGATGTCCCACGCTCCGGATCACCTCGACATGCTCCATGCCGATGCGCTTTAAATCCGCCGCGACCCACTCCGCGGCCTTCTCCACATCGCCCTTATGCTCCGGCGTCGTCGACACCGACGGAATCCGCAACAGCGTCTTCAGATCCTCCAGAAACCGCGCTGCATTCTCCCGCGCATACCCAACCGCTCCAGCACTCATACCCTCACCTCATCGTCAGCAGACAGGAAAGTATACGGCAGTCGATTTCTGTCCCGCTGGAGTACAATGGCAGTACGGAGAGAAACGGCATGCCCGCTGGTGCGAAAAAAGAACATCGAATTCAGCTCCGCGCCTCGAAGCGCGAAGTCTCCACCATCAGCCGGGCCGCCGCCAGCGCTGGCGTCAGCGTCAGCGCCTTCATCCTGGAGAGTGCGTCCGAACGCGCCCAGCGCACCCTCGCCGATCAGCGGCACTTCGTACTGAGTCCGAAGCAATGGCAGGCGTTCATGAGTGCTCTCGACCGCCCCGTCAGAAAGATGCCGCGCCTGGAAAGACTGATGCGGGAGCGCTCCATCCTTGAATGACTCCGAACGCGCAACCATCCATCTCTCCGCGGTCGAGCCCCTCTCGCGCTCGCACGATCTCAGCTCCTTCGATTGCGGAACCCACTCTTCCCTGAACGACTGGCTGAAGCGCTTCGCCTGGGCCAGCCAGCAGAATGAGTCCTCGCGCACCTACGTCGTCCACCGCGCGCAACGCGTTGTGGGTTACTACTCGATCTCCACCGGGAGCGTACTCCGCGAAACTGTTCCCGCTCGTGTTGCAAAGGGCTTAGCCAACCATCCCGTTCCCGTCCTGCTTCTGACGCGTTTTGCCGTCGATCAATCCGAAAAGGGAAAAGGTCTGGGTAGAGCTTTGCTCAAGGATGCGCTGAGTCGGCTGTCGAGAGCGGCTGACATCGTCGGCGCCCGCACGGTTCTGGTCCATGCCATCGACGCTCAGGCCGCGGCATTCTACCGGCACTTCAACTTCGAGCCATCTCCGGCGAACGATCTCCATCTCATGCTGCTCATGAAGGACCTGCGCAGTCTCATCCGCGAACCGTAATCCCCTCACAACTTGACCTGGAGCCCTCCCCGCGTCTACCGTGAACTGCGCAAGTAAACGTTATCTCGAAACTCCAGCTTCACCCTCGAACCACCCCATGCGCCTCATCCTCGCCCTCCTCATCCTCGCCGCCGCCAACGCCCTCGCTCAAACCACCGCCACCCTCTCCATTGACGCCTTGCACCCCACCGCCCAGATCAGCCCCACCCTCTACGGCATCATGTCCGAGGAAATCAACCACTCCTACGACGGCGGCCTCTACGCCGAGCTCATCGCCAACCGTACCTTCCAGAACAATCGCCGCCGCAGCCTCGAGCGATGGATCCTCGTCGAGAAGGGCGCCTCCGAAGCCGCCATCTCGCTTGACACCACTACCGGCCCCAGCGCCGCTCTCCCCAACAGCCTCAAACTCGTCGTCACCTCCGCTGACGCCCACTCCCTCGCCGGATTCCTCAACACCGGCTACTGGGGCATCGCCCTCCATCCTTCCACCACCTACATCGGCTCCTTCTACGCGCGCTCCGATACGCCCGGCCTCGGCCCGATCACCGTCCGTCTCGTCAACAATCAAACCGGAGCCGTCGCCGCCTCCGCCACCGTCCCCGTGCTCGAAAATTCCTGGCGCCCCAACTTCTTCACCCTGAAAACGGCCGCCGCTCTCCAAACCTCCGCCGACAACCACATCGAATTTCTGGTCGCCCACCCCGGCACCGCCTGGTTCTCGCTCCTCTCGCTCTTCCCGCCCACCTGGCACGATCAGCCCAACGGCTTCCGTCCCGACCTCATGGAAAAACTCGCCGCCCTCCATCCCAAATTCCTCCGCTTTCCCGGCGGCAACTACCTCGAAGGCCAGCGCCTCGAAGATCACTACGACTGGAAGAAGACCATCGGCTTCCTCGTCGACCGCCCCACCCATCCCACTCCCTGGATGTATCGCTCCTCTGACGGCATGGGCCTCCTCGAGTTCCTCACCTGGTGTGAAGACCTGCACATGGAGCCCCTGCTCGCCGTTTTCTCCGGCTACGCGCTCAATCACGACCACATCAACGCCGGCAAAGACCTCGAGCCCTTCGTCCAGGATGCTCTCGAGGAAATTGAGTACATCACCGGCTCAACCGACACGCGCTGGGGAGCTGAGCGCGCCCGCTTCGGCCATCCCGCGCCCTTCCCGCTCCACTACATCGAAATCGGCAACGAGGAGTACCACGACCCCTCCGGCACCTACGACGCCCGCTTCGCCCAGTTCTACAACGCCATTAAAAAAGCTCACCCACAGTTACAAATCATCGCCTCCGCCCCCGTCACCTCCGTCCGCCCCGACATCATCGACGACAACGACCACGCCGCGAACCGCCATTTCTACCGCACCGCCGAGCAGTTCTTCCTCGACGTCCATCGCTACGACAGCTACGACCGCAGCGGCCCTAAAATCCTCGTCGGCGAATGGGCTACGCGCGAAGGCACGCCCACCACCAACCTCGGCGCAGCCCTCGCTGACGCCGCCTGGATGACCGGCCTCGAGCGCAACAGCGACCTCGTCGTCATGGCCTCCTACGCGCCCCTCTTCGTCAACCTCAGTCCCTTCGCCATGCAGTGGGAAGCCGACCTCATCGGCTTCGACGCGCTCTCCAGCTACGGATCGCCCAGCTATTACGCTCAGGTCATGTTCAGCAACCACCTCGGCGACCAGATCCTCGCCTCCACCCTCGACACCACCAACCCCCGCCTCTTCGAATCCGTCACCGCCGACTCAAAGACCGGACGCCTCCACATCAAGCTCGTCAACGCCTCGAGCATCCCGCAGCCCGTCGACCTCAAAATCGCAGGCGCGCCGCGCATTCGCCCCGCGATGACCATCACCACCCTCACCGGTAAAACCACCAAAGACACCAACTCCATCACCGAACCCACCCACATCGTCCCCACCGTCACGCACACGAATACCGCGGCAGCCAGCTTCCGCCACCTCGTCCCGGCATATTCCATTCAGGTTCTTGACATCGATCGGACGCCCTAAGAGCGTCCATCGCGGGCCGCCCGTTACTCCATCCCGTTCGCCCGCGCGGCGTACACTTCCCCAACCGGGAACTCCGAATGCAGATCGTTGAACACGAAAAGATCCGCATGCGGATGCTGCTCGAGCCAGCTCTCCGCCGCTCGCGACTCGTCGTCCTGCTCACCCGCCGTCAGCGCCACCCGGCACTTCTCCACATCGGCCCGCGTTTTNNCTTCGCCGCAATCGTGAACCAGCGAAACGCCTCGCCCACATCCTGCTTCATTCCGCGGCCATCGCCCGCCAGCACGCCCAGATCCACCGACGACTCCCACGTCCCCGCCTCCGCCGAGCGCTCCAGCATCGCAACCGCTTCGCCCGATCCCTTCTGTTCAATGTCAGGATGATCTACGAGCAGCATCGCCAGCGAGTACATCGCGGGAACATAACCCGCACGCGCCGACCCTCGCAGAAGTTTCGCCGCCTTCGCGAAGTCGTGCTCGTGCCCGCCCGCGATCGAGTACAAAGTCCCCATCGCAAACTCGCCTTCGGGGTTCTTATCCTTCGCTGCCCGGCTGAACCACTGTTCCGCCGCGCCCCGATCCAGCGCAACGCCGTGCCCGCGCAGATACATCACGCCCAGATAAGCCTCCGCGCGCCCGTTCCTCTTCGCGGCAAGCTCGGTCAGCAACTCCCGGCCCATCTCGTTATCCCTGGCCACTCCCATGCCCTTCAGATACAGGACCGCCAGGTTCAGCTTGGCCTGCTGCGAACCGCTCCCCGACGCGCGCGCGAACCACTTGAAGGCCTGCGCCTCATCCCGCTCCACGCCAACGCCCCAGATGTAGAGGTACCCCAGCTCGTTCTGTGCTCCAGGATCGCCCTGGTCGGCCGCCTTTTTGAACCAGTACGCCGACTGCACCAGATCCTTCGGCACGCCCTTGCCGACCATATAAGCGCCGGCCATCCGCAGCTCCTGCTGGATCGCTGCGTTCATCTGCGCGGCCCCCGGATTAGCCGGATCCGGACGATCGACCGACAGAGGACTCATCTGCGCGCGCAGCGCGGTCGCCCCAGCCATCATCAGCAAAAATGCAGTCACGCAGACGGCAGCCCTGCCCGTCCTGCAGGGACCGCATCCCAAAATTGCACGCAAGAGTGGATTCGAGGATCGCACGTTGTCCTCCTCCGGTACGTCGACGCGGACGTGCCTGCGAGTCAGCGCCTTGCGCCGGTCGCACCCGGCCAGCCAAAGCGATGGGACCGAAAGAGTCTCTTTCGAGTCCGCCTAAGTCTCAATTCGCTCGCCCAGGATCGGCTGTGACATTAATCACGAAATCTGCGAATACCGGGCCCGGGCGTAACCAAAGCGCGGATTCTTCCACCGCGCAACAACCAGGGGAAATACCACCTCCCGGTCATGGGATGTTAATCGGCAACAGCGAGGATGCTCCCAACAAACGCCACGCACCCCTCCTTGCTCTGCGCTCTGAGACTCTGTGCAAGTCGAACAGCTATCCTCTCCCCATGCTCTTCACCAAACGCCTCCGCGACGGCGTCCGCAGCGGCGAAATCACCTCGAGCGTCCGCATCTGGATGCGTCCCCACGTCAAAGTCGGCGGCCGCTACCGCATGGAAGAAGGCGAAATCCAAATCGATTCCGTCGAAAACATCGGCCTCCCCGACATCACGCCCGAGCTCGCCCGCGCCTCCGGCTTCCTCGGCGTCCTCGACCTCCTCAAAGTCGCAAAGCACGGCCGCGGCCAGACCATCTACCTCATCCGCTTCCACTACATCCCGCCCGCGCGGCGCAAAAGTCGCCAATCGCATCCCGTAAAAGGGAAAAACAGTAGAAAGCCCCGACCTCGGGATCATTCGCAAACCCTCGCCGAGCCTCGCATTCTCTATACTGTCCTTGCTATGAGACCTTCCGAAGCCCTGGCGCGCCATCGCGAAGAAATTCGCCGCATCGTCTCCGATCATCGGAGCAGCAATCCTCGTGTCTTCGGATCGGTTCTCAACGGCGAAGACGCCGAAGGCAGCGACCTCGATCTCCTCATCGATCCCGCCCCGGAAACGAGTCTCATGGACCTCGCCCGCATCCAGGGGCGCCTCGAAGACCTCATGGGCATCCCGGTCGACGTGCTCACCCCGCTCTCGCTGCCGGAATCCTATCGCGGACGCGTTCTGGACGAGGCTCGCCCCGTATGAAACCGGACCCGGCCCGAGCGGCCGAGTTCCTCCGTCATATTCTCGAAGCCATTTCTCGCATTTCTGCCTATACCGCTGAGATGAACGCTGCAGAATTCGCGAAGAACCCTCTCGTGCAGGACGCGGTGATCCGCAATATCGAAATCATGGGCGAGGCGGCAAAAACATTGAAGCAGTTGACCCAGGATTCGCCGCAAAATATCCCGGCCTGCCGCTGCGCGATATCTACCTGATGCGCAACCGCCTCGCTCACGGCTATTTCTCAGTCGACATTTCTCTGGTTTGGAATGCGGTCACCGCAGAAATTCCGGCACTCCGCCCGCAAATCGAAGCGATCCTGAACGATCCCTGACCGTGCTGATGCCGTGAAAATCTCCGCAATCCCGGAGCGTTTTCCCTCTCTCGCCCGTCTACCCAACAGCGCGGCGCAGATCGCGAAGCACTCCGGCCCTCCCCCCTCTGCTACTGTTTCCTTAGACCCTTTTTGTTACTTGCATCGTTAGAATCTCCAGCTCATGCGAAGAGGAGAAGTGTGCTTTCATGTCGGGTGACCGCCACCCCTGGCGACGCTGGCTAGTCTCCGCTGCCTTGACCCTGGCGCTCCAGGCATCGCCATTGCGCGCGCAAGCTCCAGACCAGTCGTCCGCCCCGAGCCCACTCCCCACCGGCAGCATCGCCGGCACCGTCGTCGATCCCACCGGCGCCGTCATTCCCGGCGCCACCATCACCGTCACCCTCGCCGGATCCGCATCTCACACACCCATCACCACCACCTCCACCGGCCAGGGTAGCTTCACTCTCTCCGGCCTCGCCCCCGGCGTCTACGTCGTCGAAGCGAACTCTCCAGGATTCCGTCCCGCGCGCCTGCAACACGCCACCGTCCAGGCCGGCAAGGCGCAGCACCTCACGCTCACCCTCCCTCTCGAAGTGCAGCAGCAGCAGGTCGTCGTCAATGCCAACCAGCTCGACTCCAGCCCCGACAAAAACGGGGACGCCATCATCCTCAAAGGCTCCGACCTCGACATGCTCCCCGACGATCCCGACGAACTCACCGAGCAGCTCCAGGCCATTGCCGGCTCCGATCCCGACATCGGCACCCAGTTCTACATCGACGGATTCTCCGGCGGCCGCCTTCCTCCCAAATCCGCCATCCGCGAAATCCGCATGAACCAGAATCCGTACTCCGCCCAGTACGACCAGGTCGGCTTCGGCCGCGTTGAGATCTTCACCAAGCCCGGCGCCGACACCTGGCACGCTGACCTCTTCACCGAAATCAACGACTCCAGTTTCAATTCCCGCAATCCCTTCGTCACCACCCAGCCCCCCTATCACTCGCTCGAACTCTGGGGCGACCTCAACGGTCCCATCACCAAACACTCCTCCCAGTTCACTGAACTGTGGCGCGAAAGTTCCAGCGACGACTCCATCGTCAACGCCTTCGTCCTCGACTCCTCCCTCAACCCCGCTCCTTTCACCCAGGTCTTCCCCAACAGCAACGCCAATACTGACTTCTCCACCCGCTACGACTGGGAGCTCGGCAAAATCCAGACCCTCAGCCTCCGCTATCACCTCAACCTCACAGATCAAACCAACGCCGGCGTCGGCCAGTTCGCCCTCGCCTCCCAGGCCTACGACAGCAACAACACCGAGCAGGTCCTGCAGTTCAGCGACAGCCAAACCTACGGCGCCAAACTCCTCAACGAAACCCGCTTCCAGTACATCCGCGACCGCAGCCGCCAAACTCCGCAAACCTTCGGCCCCACCATCGTCGTGCAGGGTGGATTCACCGGCGGCGGCAGCAACCTCGGTTTCAACAACGATGCCCAGGACCACTACGAGCTGCAGAACTACGTCCAGACCAGCCGCGGTAAACACACCATCGACTTCGGCGCTCGCTTCCGCGCCCTGCGCGACTCCAACGACTCCTCCGCGAATTTCAACGGCCAGTACACCTTCGCCTCGCTCACCGCCTGGCAGATCACCGAACAGGGCATCCAGAACGGCTGGACCCCCGCCCAGATCGCCGCTGCCGGCGGTGGTCCCAGCCTCTTCAGCCAGACCACCGGCAAATCCGGCATCGCCGTCTCTGTTCTCGACACCGGCCTCTACGCCGAAGACAATTACAAGCTCAAGCCCAACCTCACCGTCAGCTACGGCCTGCGCTTCGAATCGCAAACGCAGATCCCCGACCACGCCGACTTCGCTCCCCGCTTCGCCGCCTCCTGGGCTCTCAACCACGGCAAAAACAAGCCGCCCCTCGCCGTCCTTCGCGCCGGTTACGGCCTCTTCTACCAGCGCTTTCCCTCCGGCAACGTGCTCGAAGCCGAGCGCCAGAACGGCGTCACCGAGCAGGACCAGGTCATCAACGATCCCAGCTTCTATCCCGCCACCTGCTCCACCAATCCAGCCGCCTGTTCCTCAGCCACCACCCTCGCGCCCGCCATCTTTCGCATCAGCCCAAACCTGCGCACGCCCTACATCATGATGGCCAGCGCCGGCGCCGACAAACCCATCGGCAAAATCGGCAACATCTCCGCTAACTATCAGCTCTACCGCGGCGACCACCTCTACCTCACGCGCAATATCAACGCCCCGCTCCCCGGTACCTACGATCCCGACGACCCCACCAGCGGCGTTCGACCCCTCGGCACCAGCCAGAACATCTACGAATACCAATCGGAAGGCGACTCCGTCCGCCATCGCCTCGTCGTCAGCGTCAACCTGCACACCAAATCCATCGGCCTCTTCAGCAACTACATGTTCGCCAAATCCCAGGCCGACACCTTCGGCATCGGCAGCTTCCCCTCCAACAACTACGACCTCCACCAGGACTGGGGCCGCTCCTCCAACGATTTCCGCAATCGCGTCTTCCTCGGCGGCTACATGCGCCTCTGGCGCGGATTCTCGCTGAACCCTTTCCTCATCTACCAGTCCAGCCTGCCCTTCAACATCGTTACCGGCCAGGACCTCAACGGCGATACCGAGTTCAACGACCGCCCCGCCTTCGCCACCGACCTCACCCGTCCCAGCGTGGTCCACACCCCGTGGGGCGTCTTTGACACCCAGCCCATCCCCGGCCAGACCATCATTCCCATCAACTGGGGCAAGGGCCCGGACACCTTCGTCCTCAACATGCGTCTCAGCAAGAGCTTCAACTTCGGCCCGCCTCTGCCTCAGGAAACTCCCGCTCCGTCGCCCGCCGGAGCAACCCCGGCGCCCTCCCCCGCCAAAGCTGCCGCGAAGAAACCCATCGAGCGCAAATACAACATCGGCTTCATCGTCGCGGCGCAGAACGTTCTCAACCACGTCAATCTAGCGCCGCCCGTCGGCGTCCTCGGCTCCCCGTTGTTCGGCCAGTCCACCGCGCTCGCCAGCAACTTCGGCACCGGCTCCGCCAACCGCACCATCAACCTCGGCTTCAATTTCCGCTTCTGAAGGAACCGCGCGCCTCCTCCATCCGTACCCGCTCCATGGCTTCCGACCTCCGCTTCGCCCTGCGCATGATCCTCGCCCACCGCTGGTTTTCGCTCGCCGTCGTCGTCACCCTCGCGCTCGGCATCGGCCTCAACACCATGGTCTTCACCCTGATCAACGCAGCGCTCTTCAAGCCGGTCCCTGTTCCCGGCGGAGCCCGCCTTGTCGCTCTCACCTCCCGTGCACCCGGCAATGGCGATGATCGGCTGTCGTATCCCGACCTGCTCGACTACCGCGCACAGGCCCACTCCTTCGCCGCCCTCGAAGGCGCCTCCGATCAGGAAGGCGTTCTCGGCGAGCCCGGCAATCCACCCCAGCCCTACCACATGGAGCGCGCCACCACCGGCGTCTTCTCCATGCTCCACATCCATCCGGTCCTCGGGCGCGACTTCCTCCCCGCCGACGCTCTGCCCAACGCCGCGCCCGTCCTCATCGTCGGCTACACCATCTGGCAGGAGCGCTACGCCGGATCGCCCTCCATCATCGGCCGCGAGGTCCGCGTCAACGAGAAGCCCGCCACCATCATCGGCGTCATGCCCAAAGGCTTCATGTTCCCCACCACCGTCGACATGTGGATGCCCCTCGCACCCACGCCCAACGACCTCAAGCGTGACAACCGCCAGCTCCAGGTCTTCGGCTTACTCCAACCCGGCATCGGATTCTCCGCCGCGCAGGCTGAACTCACCGGCATCGCCCATCGCCTCGCCGTCCAATACTCCGACACCGATAAGAACACCACCGCGCTCGTCATGTCCTTCCATGAGCGCTACAACGGCGGCAACATCAAAATGATTTTCATCCTCATGCTGGCCTCCGTCGGCTTCGTGCTCCTCATCGCCTGCGCCAACGTCGCCAACATGATGCTCAGCCGCGCCATTGCCCGCCAGCGCGAAATGTCCATCCGCGCCGCCCTCGGCGCCTCCCGCTGGCGCGTCATCCGCCAGCTCCTCATCGAAAGCGTTCTGCTCAGCGTCCTCGGCGGCCTCGCCGGCCTTGGCCTCGCCGTTCTCGGCGTCCATTGGTTCGATCTCGCCTCTTCCAGCGTCGGCCGCCCCTACTGGGTGCAGTTCACCATGGATTACTCCGTCTTCGGCTACTTCGCCGCCCTCTGCATTCTTAGCGGTCTGCTGTTCGGCACGGTGCCCGCGCTGCGCTCCTCGCGTCCCGACCTTAACCAGGTCCTGCAGGAAGGCGCCCGCACCGTCGGCCGCCTGCGCGGTGGCAAAATTTCAGCGCTGCTCGTCATCTTCCAGTTCGCGCTCACCCTCGTGCTGCTCACCGGCGCCGGCATCTTCGTCCACAGCCTCCTCAAAACGCTCGACACCAACAAATCCGTCCCCGCGCGCCAGCTCATGGTCGCCCGTCTCCAGCTTCCCCAGGATCACTACAAGGACATCGCTTCCCGCCAGCGCTTCTACGACCAGCTTCTCCCCCGCCTTCGCGCTCTCCCCGGCGTCACCAGCGCCGCCCTCACTTCGAATCCGCCCGGCCTTGGCTCCGCCGAGACGCACATCGAAGTCGAACATGAACCCGTGAGCGATCCCGCGCACCGCCCCGTCATCGCCTTCGTCACCGCCTCTCCCGGATACTTCTCGACCATCAAGCTGCCGCTGCTCCTCGGCCGCGACTTCAACGCCCTCGACGGCGCCGCGAGTCACCAGTCCGCCATCCTCACGCGCGAAGCGGCCCAGCGCTTCTGGCCCAGTCAATCCGCCCTCGGCAAGCGCTTCCGCCTTTTTGACGATCAAAACAAACCCGGCGACTGGATCACCGTCGTCGGCGTCTCCGCCAACATCGTTCAGGACCTGACCGAGCAGGATCCCAAACCCCTCCTCTTCGTTCCCATTCAGCAGGAAGACTGGGGCGGTACTTCGCTCGTTGTCGAGTCCACCGTTAATCCCACCGCCGCCGTGCGCGCCGCTGTCCAGAGCCTCGATCAGAATCTCCCCCTGCGCGACATCTACATCCTGAACCAGGCGGTCGAGCACCAGACCTGGTATCTCCGCCTCTTCAGCAAAGTCTTTATGGGATTCGCCCTCATCGCGCTGCTCATGGCCGCCGTCGGCATCTATGCGGTGCTCGCCCAGGCCACCAGCCGTCGCACCCAGGAAATCGGTGTCCGCATGGCCCTCGGCGCCAGCCTTCGCAACATCATGCTCCTCGTCATGCGCCGCGGCCTCTGGCAGATCCTCGCCGGCCTCGCCCTCGGACTCGCCGCCGCCTTCCCCGCCGCGCGCCTCATGGCCAGCCTGCCCATCGGCGTCTCACCGACGGACCCCACCGTCTTCATCGCCGTCGCCGCCGTGCTCGCCGCCGTGGGATTGTTTGCCTGCTGGCTGCCAGCCCGCCGCGCCTCCCACCTCGACCCCGTCAAAGCCATCCGCTACGAATGAGCCGCCTGCTCCGCCTCACAGCCTGCGACGCCCGCCTTCACAGCCTGCGAGGCCTGGCATCACAGCCTGCGAGACCTGGCATCACAGCCTGCGAGGCCCGGCATCACAGCCTGCGAGGCCCGGGGCTTCACAGCCTGGGGAAAAAAAAGCAGCCCCCCGCTGCACCCGGCCAGGTTCACCCCACAGCAAGAAGCTTAAGCTCACACCGTGCGCTGCCCAGAGAACAAAATTCCGGACTTCAACTCCTCAGTACTGTCTCCGAACCAAAACGGCACACCGCACCCGCCTCCCACCTCGCTTTGGCAAGTGGATTTCCCTGTCACAATGAGCCGGCCCTGCGCGGACTAACCAAACATAACTACGACTGAGCCGCCTGCTCCGCCTCGAGCCCCGCGAGCAAAACCGTCCCTGCAAACAACAAAGTGTCGGCAAAGTAGTTGAGCCCTTCCACGGGGTTGGTGGAGAACTCCGCCACCAGCAGCGGACCATAGAAACACACCACCAGCAGCAGAAGAACCATCCCCGCACCAGCAGCCGCCATGCGCACCCTGAACCGGACGAGCAACGCCACGCCCGCAACCACCAGCGTGATGCCGACCACCCACGCAATCGCCACCGGCGCCGGCATCCACGCCGGCGTCGGCTTCTCCAGCGGAACCCCCGTCACAAACCGTGGATAGAGAAAATGCTCGATCCCGTAGAAGATCATCGTCGCGCCGACGATGACGCGGCCAATGCGTTCGAGCGCCACGCCAGCCAGGCTTCCGCGCGGCCGCACGCTCCCCGCCAGCACCATGGCTCCGCCCGCGAACACCGTCTCGCGCACGGTGAGCGTCCAGAAGATCCGGTCATGCACATGCCTGGGCAGACTGGGCAGGTCAATCGTCGCCACGATGATCAGGAACAGCAAGGCCAGCAGCGCCGCCGACCAGCGCACATGCCGCCACACGATGAAGCTGATCGACGCCGCCAGCAGCGCCGCCCCCACAAAGTACGTCCAGAACAAAGGCCACGGCAGCCAGTGCGGCACAATCGGCGCCAGGTCGCGTGCCGCCGTGAAGTGCTCCGCGGCAAACACGGCCAGAGGCACCGCCTCGAAGACCGGCCCGAGGACCAGAACCTTTCCGGCGCCCGAAGCCGCGGCGAATCGCCTCCGCGCCAGAGCGAGTCCCGCAACCAGCGCGGCAATCCCCGCGCCCATCATCCCCCCGACCTCAACCGTCATGCCCCTCTCCTGTGATCCGCACAGACGCCAAACGCAGGAGGATTCTACAGCGATGAATGTTCATCGCCCATAGCCACTCAGCGGATTACGAGCCCCGATGCAGCGACCTCAAAACCCGGTTCTTTGCCTGCGGGAACATCTTCATTGAAGCAAAGCCGCGGAAAAGCGCAAGGCGTATGCTTGGGGATACCTTTTAGGGGGTCAGATGCATAAACGAAGGATGTTTTTATTCGTGTTCTTAATCCTGTTCGGGATTTTTGCGATCCTCAACGTCCTGAGCCGGCCGCGCCTCAGCGCGGCGCATGGGGCGGACATAGTTCAGCTTATCGCCGGGCCATTTTGCGTCGGAATGGGAGTCGGAGTCCTGTTGGGCGGCAGAAAGTTTCCGGGTGAGGACCCGCCTGGCGCACAAAAGCCGCCCGTTTCCTGAGGCGGCACAAAGCACTCTCTGCGGCTTTGCTTTGTCGGTCATAGGAATGTTTCGACCATTCCTACCTGTGAACATTTTGGTGGAACAAGTTTCAATACGAGAGACGGCTGATCGACAACAAGCCCGGTGCCGGGCGAAAGCGGCAGGAATCATCGCCACAGCTCATGTCCCAAAATGCGGGTGCGTGTCCAGAGGTCCAAAAGCCCACGGTCAATCGCCCATTCGGCCATCCGAATAGCGCCGGCGGGGATGATCGGTCGACGAGATCCCCTCTCAAAAGCACCCGCCTCCCTCCAACCCGAATCGCCGGTCCGGACC
>PKVY01000147.1 GCA_003131625.1 Acidobacterium sp.
ACCCGTACTAATCGGCCGTTCGGCTTAACCATAAAACTTTCCTAACGCGTAGCGTTTCCCCCAAGAAGTCTCGATGTATCGGGACGACCAAGGGCCGCGCGGCGTAGGGAATGAAGCTTTTCCGCGAAATGCTACTCTCTAGCGGAATTTGCGGTTGAACCTACTTCCTTCAGTTGCTCATCGAAACTCGTGCAGCCATTCGAGTTTCGATTTCCAGTTTCCTGGTGGTCTTACCGCGAGGGTCACACCCGTTCCCATCCCGAACACGGAAGTTAAGCCTCGCCGGGCCGATGGTACTGCACGCGAAAGTGTGTGGGAGATTAGGTGATCGCCGGCATATCATCGAAAAGCCCGCTCCCAAAGAGCGGGCTTTTTGCCGTTTTCTGTCGCAGTGCCGCGCCGCTGGTCGACTGCCTTGTGACGACCCTCACATTGCCTGGCGCCGCCGGCATGGTACTGCTATCAGTCGAAAGAGATTTTGCTGTCTTCGTCCGGTCCCCAGCGGACAAAGCGAGGTGGAGGACTCCGATGACCACTTGGTTCCAACGATCGGCAACCGCTGCAGTGAGCCTCGTGCTCCTCCTTGCCGGATGCTCGCAGTCCACCTCCAAACCCGCCGCCCCGTCCGCGGCCCAGGCTCAACCCGCGGGCCCGCCCGAACTCATAACCGCCAAAACCGCTTTCTGGCTGATGTACAAAGCCGCTCATAACTGGGCGCCCGACGTCGAAGCCATCCGCCTCAGCGCGAAAGAGGTTCCCGGATTCAAAAATGACGCTGGCAAAGCCGCTATGTGGGAAGCGGTCTTCGCTTCGCCCAGCCTGCACCAGTACAAAACCTTCACCGACTCCATCGCCGATGCCCCTCCCAACATCTTCAAGGGCGTCGTGGCCGGTTTCGCGCAGCCCTGGGGCGGCGCGACCCGCGATGCGATGCCCATCGACGTGACCCTCTTCAATGTCGACTCTGACGCCGCTTACACCGCTGCCGCCGTCGCTGCCGCCGACTGGCTGAAGAACAATCCCGGCAAAGAACTTTCCGAATTCGAAATTGGCGATACCTACAAATTCCAGGTACCCGTCTGGTACGTGATGTGGGGAACGAAGGCCGCCGGCTACGCCACCATCGTCGATGCCAGCACCGGAAAGGTCCTGCACAAATAGCGCCACCCATGGCTCATCGCAAAAGCCCGCTCTCCGCAGCGGGCTTTTGTATTTCACTTCCGATCGGCGACAGCGCAGAAGCGGTGCTACCATTCCCGCACCATGTCTCCGGCTCGCGCAAAGACCGCGAAGAAAAAGTCCGCGCCCCGCGCCGCGTCCATCCCATCCCCCGCCGCCCAGCTCGACGCCTTCCTTGACAAGTTCACTCCCGACATCGCCGCCCAGGCCCGCATCGCTCTGCGCAGGATGCGCGCCCGTCTCCCCGGCGCCCTCGAGCTCGTCTACGACAACTACAACGCCCTCGCCATCGGCTTCAGCCCCACCGACCGCACCTCCGACGCCATCTTCTCCATCGCGCTTTTTCCGCGCTGGGTCAGCCTCTTTTTTCTCCTCAACGGCACTCGCCTCCGCGATCCTGCCGGCTGTCTCGAAGGCAGCGGCAACCAGGTTCGCCACATCAAGCTCAAAGACCCGGCCCTGTTCGACTCGCCCGCCGTCCAGGATCTCGTCGCCCAGGCCCTCGAACTCTCCGAGAAAAAGATCGACCCGTCTCAGCCGCGCTGCCTCATCATCAAATCCATCTCTCCCAAACAGCGCCCCCGCCGGCCCGTGTCGAAATAATCAGCGAAATCTAAGTCGCTTTCCGCTCCGACCTCCGAATTACCAGCTTCAGCCCCGACCACGTTGCATCCACCGCGCACACCTTGATATCCACGAGTCCCAGCGGCAGCGCTATCTCCCGCACCGTATCCTCCGTCACATCGGTCGTCACGCCGGAGGCCTTCTTAGGCCACGAAACCCAAATCGTTCCGTCCTGAGCAAGCAAACCGCGCAGCCGCGATAACTCACGCGCCAACTCCGCTTTCCGCGTCACAAAAGCATGAGCCATCTCGACTCCGGCCCGCGCTGTCTTTTCAAGAACCGGCGAAACCCCGCCCTCCGCGATCTCCTCCGCCACGCTCGCCGGCATCTTAAAACGCCACGTGCGCTGCCTGTCCTTCACGCCCAGCTTCTTCGCCAAAGGAGTGCCCGAATATCCCGCAGGCGACCGCGCCCGCAACGACTTACGCGCCCCTGCGACGGCACCCGCCCCGGTTTTCCCCACACGCGCCGCCATCTCCGCCCCTAAATCTGCGAATACGCTGCAGGCGTCAGCACCAGATTCGTAATATTGCTCACAATCGGCTCAAACGTAAATTCGGGCACCGTGTTCAGCTTCTTCCATTCCGGATCGTCCCGGAACGCCGCCCACAGGTCGTTCAGCTGGTTGAGATCGGCGAAGCTCAGCATGTACGTCAGCTGCGGCAAGCGCGGCCCGATCAGCGCGTCCCCAAAAAACACATTCCAGAAACCCACCTTCCGAAAAATCTCAAACTCGCCCGCATGGAACATCGCGACCTTCCGCACATGATCGCGATAGCTCGCGCTCTCGTAGGTGCGAAGCTGAAAAATCCGCTTGCCCTTCTGCGCCGTCGCTGGAGGCACCGTCGCCGCCGGCCATCCTTCAAACGCAATCAGCAGCGTGCTCTCCACGCGCACAAACGCTGGGCTGCCGGCCGGCGCGTTCCAGAAAGCGTCCGCCGCCGCAAGAAACGCCTGGTCCGTCCGCAGATGCAGCTCCGCGTTTACCAGCGTCTCCAGGCTCGGGCAGGGAAGCAGCAAATACAGCATCGGCGTCTCCGGCCCAATCGACAAACTAAACGCCCCCACCGGCGCAATGCCCATCCGGTTCAGCGCCGGAATCAGCGCTCCCGCCACATACTTCTCCGTCAGCTGGACCTGCGGCCCCTGCTGCAAGAAATACTTCCGCAGTTCGTAATACTGCCGCGCCTTGCCGCCGGTCCCAGACGCGGTCGCTGCCGTCTGCGCATCGCCCGCCCGACGGGCCACCACCAAAGCCGAAGCAGCCAAACCCGAAGCTAGAAATTCCCGCCGCCTCATCCGCACGCCTTACCCCCATCCCTGCTGCGCAACTTCAAATCGCCTGAAGAAACTCGACTCCGGATAATGCCGCGTAGCTGGATCATTCGCCACCTCCAGCAGAAGCCAAAGCCGGAAAAATTCCGGCCCGAAACCTGCAACCGCCAAACCTAATACGACCCCGCCAGGTTCACCCCACAGCAAGAAGCTAGCTCTCCTCCAGTCTAATAAACAATACAACCAACCTCTGATTTGGCCCCAAAAGTACCGTTGATGGACGTCCCGTTGTGCCATTTTGGAAAAAGCACAGCACCCGCCCCGCTTAATTCCCTTTCCCGCGGGCTCTCCAGTCGCGTCAATGCCGGGCCCAGGGCATCGCGGCTTCAGCCGCTGCATGGTTCTCCCCCTTCACTGCCCCGTCTCAAATCGCCGAAAGAAGCTCGACTCCAGATAATGCGGAGTAGCCGGATCATTCGCCACCTCCCGCACCAGATCCGCAAAAAAAGAATTGAACTGCGCCGCCGCCGCCAAATCCACCGGCTGCCCCAGATCGTCGGCCGTCGAGTGGTAGCGATCGCGCAGCCAGTCCCGCCACATGTGATACTCCGGCGAACCCGGCTCCCACCCAAACTTCATCGCCAGCGCCGGCACACCCGCCTGCACAAAACTGTACTGGTCCGTCCGCGTGAACGAATTCCGATCCGGCTCCGGATCTCCCGCAATCACAACGTGGTGCGCCTCGCCCACGCGCTGCGCATCGTCCGCCAGCGTCGACTGCTCCAGTCCCTGCACATGCAGCTTCCGCAACGCAAACAGTGGCAAAAACATGTCGAGATTCAGATCCGCTTTGATCGCCTGCCCTGGCACCGTCGGATGCCCCGCGAAATACCGCGACCCCAGCAGCCCCTTCTCCTCCGCCGTGAAGATCACGAACAGAACGCTCCTCCGCGGCCGAATCCCTTTCGTGGCGTCCTCACTCAAACTTTGCGCCGTCTCCAGCACCGTCGCCACGCCCGACGCATCGTCCATCGCCCCGTTGTAAATCGTCTTCCCGTGAATCGGCTCGCCCACCCCCAGATGATCGAGGTGAGCCGACACCGCCACGTAGCCCGCCGCCGGATCGCTGCCCTCGAGCTTCGCCACCAGGTTCGGCGAAACCACCGCGTCCCGCTCCGTCACCACCGTCGCCGTCATCCGCTTCTTCAGGTCGAAGCGCGGCAGCGGCTTCTGCGCATCCGCCAGCGCCAGCAACTCCGCAAACGTATGCCCCGTTCCCGCAAACAGCTTCTCCGCTTGCGCCGGGTTGAACGTCGCCGCGAACATCGGATCGTGATCGTCCGCCAGCGCCGGATGCCGCCGCGCCACCGCTTCATCGCCCGCCTCCGGCGCCAGCCACATTCCCGGCTGCGACGCGCTCGACGCGATCCTATCCCACCCAAAATCCATCGACTTCGGCGTCGGAATCGACACCATCCCCACCACCCCCGCCTCCCGCATCGCCTCCCGCATCGGCGACGTTCGCGCAAACGACTTCAGCGCCCCCGGCAACTCCGCCGGCCCGCCGTTGATCACGACAATAAACTTGCCCCTCAGCGATCCCGCCGGCATTTCGGCCGAATTGAAATCGTCATAGTTCGAATCCGGCAGATGCAGCCCGTACCCAATGAACACCAGCCCCGCGTCCACCGTCGTCGGCTCCGGCGAGCGCGAACTCAACACCGCATCCTGCCCCAGCACCAGCGGCTCTGTCTTGCCATCCACCACCAAACTCACCTGCGACTTGCCCGCCTCCACCCACTGCTCGACGAAGTGCACCGGCTGGTAATAGCTCCCGCCCACGCCCGCCGGCTCCAGACCATACGCCCGGAATCTCCGCACCACATACGCCGCCGCCCGCAAAAAATCCGGGCTGCCCGTCATCCGCCCCCGCATCGAATCGTCGGCCAGCACCTGCACATGCGCCCACCACGCCTTGCCCCGCGCCTCATCATCCGCGCTCGCCGCATTCGCCGCAATCTGCGGACCGGCAGCCATCGCGACCCTCGCGCGTTCGCCAACAGCCACGAGCGCCCCAACCAAAACTCCCACCACCAACACGCCCCGCTTCGTCATCCCGCCTCCCTCGCTGCCTCTCACCACGTGAGCCCGCCCGATGGCGGCGGCCAACTCCCCAGCAGCTGCCGCAGCAGTACCACCCGTCCCAGGTGATAGGCGTTGTGCGCGGCGAAGCTCTCCAGCTGCTCGCGAACCGTCATACTCCGCATCGGATGAGACGGTGAAGGACATAGCACCACGCTTTCGAGCTTCTGTGCATCCCCGTCCGCCATCGTCGCCGCTTCATCTACGCCGCTCAGGAACCGCCCGCACAAGTCCGCCCACGCCTCAGCCCGCACAGCAGCCTCATCCGGAAAGCTCATCGCGTTGTGTTCCGGAGACGGCGTCCCCCTGCCATGCACCCGGCCCAGCATCACATCCTGCCAGTACGACGCATGCCACACCTCGGCATAGATGCTGTGCGGGGCGCCCGCAATCTTGCGGTGCGCCAGCTCCTCACTCAGGTTTTCCAGAATATGTGACGGCGGCGTGTGCGCGCTGTCCCCAACGAAAGTCAGTGCCAGTTCATTCATGCAGAAATCCAGCCACCGCCACCAGCTATCAGCTGCGACTACACCCTATACCCTATCCCCTGCGCTTTTTCAGTTCCTTCCAGTCCGCTTCCGTCTGATCCGCGTAGGCCTCCGCAAACTTTCCCAGCGCCGCGCCGAACCTCTCCCCGTTCCCCACATATCCGGCAATCAAACACGCATCGCCCGACCNNCCCCGCGCCAGCAACTCCCCGCACATCTCCGCGTAATCGACCAGCCCCTGCCCCGCGAGATCATCGATCTCAATCGATCCCTTGTGATCGTTCAGCTGCCGCACCAGATAATCCCGGTTCGCAACGGTCGTCCATCCTAAAAATGGATCCGACTGGAACTGCATCGCCCGCTGTCCCTCCACCACGCGCCATCCCTGGTGCCCAGCGCTCGTCGCTGATCCCGGCAAATACGGCGCATACGCCGACCCCGGCTCCTCCTTCACCTGCAAAAACAGCGGATCCCGCGCTCCGTTCCCCTCCATATAAATCAGATAATCCCGCAGCCCCACGCTCCCCGTTCCCACCACCTTGAACGCCACATCCAGCGGCGTGTACTGCGAAAGAAAATGCTGCCGTTCCGGCTGCAGGCTCTCCCGATACGCCTTCACCGACGCCAGTACCGGCCGCGCCTGCTGCGGCGTCAGCCTGCGCAGCACCGGTGGCTCCTCCCTGAAAATCCGCCCCTTCTTCGTCGCCACCGTCAGCGTGTCCAGCGTGTGCAGCGGCGTCGACCGCTCCGCTTTCAGCAACGCATTCGACACCGGCGAGATCCTCTGCAGCCTGTGCACCTGGTACCGCGCGACCTCGATCACCGGCATCCGCGACAGTGTCCCGATCAGCTTCCGGTACCGCGCCACAAACTTCGCTACCGCATTGCGCGCGTCCTTGCCCTTCTCGCCCGGCGCGCACGTCTCCCGCGCGGCCAGCACAAGGCTCGTCGCCAGCCGCTTCAGGTCCCACTCGAACGGTCCCCGAATCGTCTCGTCAAAATCGTTGATGTCGAACAGCAGCCGCCCATCCGGCGCCGCAAACGCGCCCAGGTTCCGCACATGCGCATCGCCGCAAATCTGGTTCGCGATCCCCGTGTGCGGCAGCAGCGCCAGATCCGCCGCCATCACCGGCACCGCTCCGCGAAAGAACCCAAACGGAGACGCGAGCATCCGCTCGTACTTCAGCGTCACCAGCTGCGGCACCCGTCCCCGCATCGACTCCTCAACCAGCACGATCGGATCGTGCTGCCGCAGCGACGCATCCCACCGCGCGTGATCCTGCCGCCGCACCTGTTTGCGGCGAGCCCGCCCCAGCGCCCGCCTCTCCTGCGATGTCGGAATATGTGCCATTGGTCGTTCAAATGCGAAGCTATAACGTCCGGCTCGCGATTACAAATGCGCCGCCTCGCCCCAATCCCTCACATTGCCGCTCCCGCGTGCCGGCTCAGCACGACGAGGACTCAAAACCACGTCTTCCGCTTGTACTCGTCGTACGCTTCTCCGAATTTCTCCCGCAGCACCCGCTCTTCTTTCCGGCTCCGGTAGATCTGCAGAGGAAGCAGGACCACAAAAATCAGCAGCAGCCACGGCCGGTGTGCCCAAATCATGAAGCCGGCGATCGTCAGCCCGCCGAAGACATAAATCGGGTTGCGAATGCGGGAGTAGATTCCCCTCGTCACGAGCGTCGTCGCCTTCGCCCGCGCGCTGAACGCGCCTCCCAACTGCACCCGCGCGGTCGCGAACAGCAAAAACGCTGGGATCGCGATGGCCATACCCGCGATGCGCCATGCGGTCCACGGAAGATCCCGCGAGAACCACGCAAACACCAGCAGGGCAAGCGTCACCACCGCCAGAGTCCCGATGTTCGTCCGCAAAAGGCCTCCTCAGTCACGGCGATCATCGCATATTCTATGCTGCCGGGCGAGAACGGCCCGCCCGTCAACGCCCGAGCGACTCCGGCTCCAGATCGAACGCCGGTCGCGAACTTCCATCCATATAGAAGGGCACCGACGTGTGCTCATGCACAATCCGCCACCCGTTCCCACGCCGCTCGAGGCAAAGCGTCTCCCGCATCCAGAAGTTCACCCGCTTCTCCGCTCCCTTTTTCTGCCCCTCCAGACGCATGTAGCCGAAGCAAAATGCCGTATCCCCGGCAATCGTCACCCCAAAATCCCGCGGCTCGATCGTGATCGGCCCGTCCCACGTGTCGAGCCACGCCTGCGTCTCCGCAAGGTCGATCCCGTGATGAACCAGCGGCGGCGCCAAACTGTAGATCGCCGCATCCGAAGCGTAAGGCGCGGCAATCGCCCGCGCGTTTTTCTCGTAACGAGCCTTCGCCATCCCGGCAATCAGCTCCAGAACTGCAGCCTTATCCCGCTGCGTCGTGTCGATCAATGTCGCTGTGGACATGTCGCCTCCTCCTGCGGTAGTACCTGCCTTGTATCTTGGTTTCCGCCTTCGTCCCGATGCCGGAACGCCCGAACAGCATCTCGATATACCGCCGCAGGTGATCGATACTCGCAGCCGCCACCTCCGGCCCGCCCCTCGCCTTCGCCAAAATGAACGATCCCTGAATCACCACCTGCGTGTAGAGCGCCAAACTCCGCGGCGTCCAGTCGCCCGTCACGCCATACAGCCGCATCGCCTCCGCAATGTCCGGCTCGAGCGTGGCCGCATGGCTGCTGATGCTCTCATCGCACGCCGCCCGCAGCGGCGGATGCGTCTCGTAAATCTCCTGCACCATCGTCCCCACCAGGCAGGTGAACTCCGGCAGCTCGCCCTCGAGCAGCGACTTGCGAAAATCGACATAAGCCACCAGCCGGTCCACCGGATCCTTGATCGACCGGTACGCCGCCGTCGAAAACAGCTCTCCTGTCGCCGCATTCCAGTGCTCCACCGCCGCCAGCGCCAGCGCTTCCTTGCTCGTGAAATGGTGGAAGAAGCTCCCCTTCGTCAAACCCGCCGCCTCGCAGATGTCCTCCACCCGCGTCGCCGTATACCCTTTGGCGCGAATTACATACACCGCCGCCTCAAGCAGCTTCTTCTTCGATTCGTGTTGGGTTTCTATCGCTGTCATCAACATACCAACCAGTTGGTATGTAATCTACCCAGCCTCACAGACCCTGTCAACCCCTCCCGCCTTCAAAACACAATTTTCTTCAGGAAACTCCAAAAACCCTCAACCGAAGAACACCCGCCGCCGCCCCCGGCCAGGTTCACCCCACAGCAAGCAGAAGACTCCTTTATTAGCCGACTTTCCATACCACCCGGCTGGCCATGGGCACCGGAGTACTCCCCCGCGATCCAAATCGGGATCGCGATCACGCCGCCGGGTGGGAATGTGCGTGCCCACGACCTGCCCCGAGTGGAGCCGTCACCATGGAGCGGGAAACCCTCAGCCCCGGTCGGCAAAGGCCCGCACCCGCCGCGCCCCAATCTCCCCGCTCACCCGCTCCAGCGTCTCCGCTTTCATCGCCGGCATCCCGCCCGGCTGCGACGCCACCCACGCGCCCCACCGATTCCCCGCCTCGTTCAGCACCGCCAGCGGCGCGCCCTCCAGATAATAGTGCGTCAGCGCCGCCGTGAACGCATCTCCCGCGCCCACCGTGTCCTGCACCCGCGTCTCGAGGCCATAATGGCGATCGTGCCCCTTCCGCGTTACCAGCAAACTTCCCCGCGCCCCCATCGTGATGCACACCATCTCCACCGGATACTGCTCCAGCAGTCGTCGCGCCTCGCGCAGCAGTGCGTCCTCATCCTGCGCCTCCGTCGGGTAAGGACACGCTCCCGTCCCCACCAGCACGTGCGGCAGCTCACCCGCGTTCAATTTCAAAATCGTCGCCCGCCCCAGCGAATCCCGCAGCACCTCGCCCGACCAAAACGGCGTACGCAGGTTCACATCGAAAACTCGCAAGCACTCCCGCCGCGTCTCCTCCAGAAACGCCCGAATCGTTCCCCGTGACGCCTCCGCCCTCTGCGCCAGCGTTCCAAAACACACCGCATCCGCCGTGCGCGCCAGCTCCCGCCACTCCGGAGTCAGCGTCAGCCGGTCCCACGCCGCCGGCTCGTGGATCGTATACTCCGGCTCGCCATCCCTCAACGCAACTGTAACCGTCCCTGTTGCATATTCCGTGTCGCATTGCAGGAACCCGCTCTCCGCCGGCAGCGCCTCCAGCGCATCTACCGCCTGGTTCCCCAGCGCATCGGCTCCGACCCGGCTCGCCACCACCGCCCGATCCCCCAGCCGTCCCGCCATCACCGCGAAATTCGCCGGCGCTCCCCCCAGCCGCGCTCCCTCCGGCAGCAGATCCCACAACAGCTCGCCCAGTCCCACCACCACGCGCTGTTCGGTCTTCTCTTCGGTCATCGCGACTCCTCTGACCTTCTACGCTGCTCGCACAGCCCTCGGGAAAACCCGCTGTTCGCAGAGAGCACGCACCGCGATCTGCGGAAAGAATTCGTTTTGTGTCAGGGCACGAGTTTACTCGTGCCGAACAGGCCAGAGGAAAGGCGGGCTTCAGCCCCTGTGCCTTGAAGGGGCACGGCCTTCAGCCGTGCCGTAAATGCCGCAAAATGTCCCCGGCTTTAGCCGCTGCGGGATGTACTGCCGGGTCTTCTAAGCTTTCAGCAACCTCTTTACGGAGCAGCCGCGCACACGGGATGCGTCTGCGCGTCTTCATCGTCCGTCACACCGGCGCGCTCCAGCAGCTTTTCCATCCTGAGGTAAACGGCGTTCGTCCAGCCAAACCCCACCACGTTCTGTCGATACCCCACCGCCACCTGCGCTTCTGACGATCCAGTGACCACATTGAACTTTTCGCGGATGGTGTGGTCGCAGGCAAAATTATCGCGCACCGTCGCCATGAATCTCTGTGAAACCTGCACCGCATCCTTTAAATCTCCCGCTTCTTTCATCCCATCAACAGCCAGCCACGTCGCCGGCGCCCATCCGTACGGCAAATCCCACTGCACCCCGGAATCGTACGTGCTCATCGCCAACCCGCCCGGCTTTTCGAACAGTCGCAGATTCCCCTCCACTTTCCGCGCCTGCTCCGCGCTCGCAGCTCCCGCCCACAGCGGGTAGAACGTCGTCAGGTAGTCATAGCTGGACTGCTTTCCCGCCACGAAGTCGTAGTCGAAATACATCCCCTTGTCCGCATTCCACAAATACCGGTCCATCGCCGCCCGCCGCGCCTGCGCTTCGGTGTTCCATTGGTTCGCCTCATTCGCCTTGCCCAGTTGTTCCGCCATCCACGCGAGATCCCGCTCATATTTGTAGAGGAGAGAATTGAGCCCCACGTCCGCGTAATGATGCGTCGACCCGCTGAACGGCCCGAACCGAAACGCGGGGTCGAACCCCGACTCCCGCATCGCCCGATCGCCTTTGTAAAAATCCCGCGTCAGCCAGTAAATCCCCACATGCGCCCGCGCACACACCGCCGACGCAACCGGATCGCAGCTCGCCGCCGCCAGCTTCTCACGATCCCCCGCCCCAGGCATCGACGGCCCTTCCACCAGATCATTCGTCCGCACCTCAGGATGCGAAAGGAGCCAGCGAATCACATCGGCATAGTAGGTGCTGTTGTCCTCCATCTCCGGCACCGGCCCCTCGCCGAAGTCGTAGTACCGCGCCAGCCCGGTATCGCCCGCGCGATGTTCCTCGCTCATCCACAGCGCGTGATCCCGCACCGCGTACCCATACGCCCGCTCCAGCCACGCCTGTGCCTGCTGCTTCCGCCCCTCCGCGACTTCCGCCGCCCACACCTCGCGAATCTCCGACGACAAAAACGGCGGCTGCGATCGCGTCAGATAGTATGTCCGATTCGCATTCAGCAATCCTCCATAGTGCTCAATCTCGAAGAAAAAGTTCTCCACCATCCCCCGCGCCAGCTCCAGATCCCCGCTCTTTCCGGAGTCCTCCGCCGGCCCGCTCGCTGGGGTGGTCAGCAGCCCCAGCACGATGAAGTAGCTGTCCCACCCGTACATCTCGTTGAAGCGCCCGCCCGGCACTACGTAAGCATTCGGCAAATACAGCAATCCCGGCGTCTCGATCGGCATTGTTTGCCCCAGCCGCTCGATCTTCGCCGGCAGCCGCTCCACGCGCACTCCGCATTTCTTGCCAAGCGCTTCCACCTCCGGCGGCTCCGCAAAATCCTGCGGCAGATACAGCACTGGCTCCGTCTTCACCTTCGGATCCCGCAGCGTCGCGCAGTCCAGCATCGACCGCCGCAGCGTCGTCCACGCATCGTGGATGTAACCGTCAATCGAAGGCGCGGCCTCCGTCGCGTGCCCCGCGGTCGCCGGCCGGCTGCTTTTCGGCGGCAGAGCCTGTTGCGCCCCCGCCGCTGCCCCCAGAAAGCACAGCGTCGCCGCGATCGCCAAACGCAACCGCCGCCATCTCTTCATCCAGCCAAGCCCGTTTCCCCGCGTAACCACCTCCACCGCCTGCTTATCCACGATAAACCTCGCCAAACCTCGCCGCGGCCCCCGAATGCAACCCCGCGCCCTTCAGCCCGTTCCAATGGCTTACGGATAGAATCTGCGTAGAGCAGCGTACAACTCTCGCGGTGCGGCCCGGCTGGCCCGGGTTCCGATGTTGAGACCCGGGATTCGCGCAGAGAGCGACTTGGTTTTGTATCAGGGCACGAGTTTACTCGTGCCGTAAGGGTCCCAAAAGGAAGCGGGCTTTAGCCCCTGATCGCGAGTATTTCCCTCATCCAATTCGGCAGTAAAGAAGACAAATGTGACCGATCCAATCGACCAGGCAACCGATCCCACAGCACCTCCCCGCCGTCATCGCACCCTCCTCATCGCTCTGCTCTGGACCGTCTCCATCCTTGTCATCCTCCTCATCGCCGCCGTCACCGCCGCCAACATCTTCCTGCATCGCGCCGGCCCCGCGCTCAAAGCCAAAGTCGTCGAAACCCTCAGCACCCGCTTTGACAGCCGCGTCGAGCTCGACCAGTTCCACGCCGCCTTCTTTCGCGGATTCCAGGTTTCCGGCTCCGGCCTCAAGCTCTATCCGAACCACCTCGACATGACCGACCCCCTCATCCAGGTCGATCGCTTCTCCTTCCGCGTCTACGACTGGCGCCAGCTCCTCCATACCCCTCTGGTCATCAACCGCGTCCAGGTCTCCGGCCTCAATATCCATCTGCCACCCAAATCCCAGCGCTCCGACATGCCGCACATGAACCAGGGTCCGAAACCCGGCGAAGACAAGAGCCACAGCGGCATCAAAATCCTCGTCAACGAAATTGACGTCGACCGCGCCGACCTCATCATTGAAAACGGCAAACCCGGTAAAGTTCCCCTCAACTTCATCATCGATAAGGTCCAGCTTCATTCCGTCGCCGCCGGCCAGCCCATGCGTTTCCACGCCGTCCTCGTCAACCCGCTTCCCACCGGCAACATCGACTCGACCGGCGACTTCGGTCCCTTCAACGCACACAGCCCCGGCGACACACCCGTCGACGGCCGCTACACTTTCCGCGACGCCAACCTCGGCACCATCAAAGGCATTGGCGGCATCCTCTCCTCCGACGGCAGCTACCAGGGCCAGCTCAACCGCATCGTCGTCGACGGCACCACCACCACTCCTGACTTCCGCCTCGACATCGCCAAACGCCCCCTGTCCCTCAACACCACCTTCCACGCCATCGTTGACGGCACCAATGGCGACACCTACCTCCAGCCCGTCGATGCGTGGCTCCAGCACACCCACATCGTGGCGCGGGGCGAAGTCGTCCACACCGCCGGCGTCCCCGGCCGCGACATCCGCCTCGACGTCACTGTCGATCCCGGCCTCATCGAGGACGTCCTCCTGCTCTCCGTCAAAGCCGGGCCGCCCCTCATGACTGGTCAGATGCAGATGCATACCAAATTCGATCTGCCCCCCGGCCCCGCAGCCGTCACTGACCGCCTCCGCCTCGACGGCGCCTTCGCGCTCACCGGCACCCATTTCACCAGCGAAAACATTATCAGCAAGATCGACGAGCTCAGCCTCCGCGGCCAGGGCAAAGCCGCCCAGGCCAACCAGGAAGGCGCAGACAGAAAGAAAACCGTCGCCCAAAACGCTTCAGCACAAAACGGCGCAGCACAGAATGGCGCCCCACAAACCGGCACGCCGCAAACCAGCGCCCCTCAGACCAACTCCCAGCCGAGCAGCCCCGCCAACCCGTCCCCGCCCGCCTCGTCCGCCGCCGACATCGCCGCCGACATGCGCGGCACCTTCACCTTCGGCTCCGGCAAGCTCACCATCCCCACTCTCAACTTCCACGTTCCCGGCGTCGACATCGCCCTCCAGGGCGCCTACACCCTCCAGGGCCAGACCCTCGACTTCAGCGGCACCGCCCGCCTCGACGCCCACGTCTCCCAGATGGTCACCGGCTGGAAATCCCTGCTCCTCAAGCCCGTCGATCCCTTCTTCGCCAAAGACGGCGCCGGCACCCAGGTCCCCATCAAAATCTCCGGCACCAGCGCCCACCCCGACATCGGCCTCAACTTCAAACACTAACTTCAGCGTGAAGGCGGCTTCTCGGGCCAGTCTGAAATGGAATCGATGAAGTCCTGCTCCTCCTTGGCGTGTTCGCTGCTCGCAACTGCGAGCCCCTGCCGCCCCGCCTCAGCTGCGAACTCCAGCTCGGAATTCACCACCGCTTCCAGCGGCGCCAGATCGTGCTGAATCGTATGCCAGATCAGCTTCTCGTCCACGCCCTCATATTCGTGGCGATAGATGTTTCCCGCCGCCGCAATCGCAACCCAGTCGATTTTGGCATGCCGGTCCTTGTACTCCGTCGGCAAGCGCCTCGTCGCTTCCGAAATGATTTCGAGTGCGCGAATCACCGCATAGAGAGTGCGTCGATCCGCCGCCAGTTGGTCGCTGTCCATTCCAGCGGTAAATTCGCGAATCGCCTGGATATTCTCCAGAATGTCGCGCAACCGTACTTCCGGGTTCTTAGAATGCGGAGATGGCATCGCGAAGAATATTCTCCCGAAGCATCGGCTTCAGTGTCCTGCGGTTGACCACATCTCCAGCGCCATCCAGCAGCCCATCGATATAGAGCTTCAGCCTCGCGTACTGAAACAGCCCCATCGGACGCGTCTCGTCCAGTTCCACCAGCACGTCGACATCGCTCTCCGCGATCGCCTCTCCTCGCGCCACCGACCCAAACACCGCCGCGTGTGACACGCCAAGCCGGCGCAACTCACCCTCGTGAGTTCGCAGCGTATCCAGTACGTCATGCAGCCTCGCAGCCATATCTGCCGGTAGTTTACCTCGTACGCTTCTCCGCCACGCCGATCTAAACTCTAAACTCCAAACTCTCTCCCGAACCCTTCCTGGTACACTCATCTCAGCATGCCCCCCGCTCCCAAAGCGCACACCGAAGACCCCGAGCGCCTCGTCTCCGCCGCCCGCGCCGAAGACGAAAATTCTTTCGAGCTCAAGCTCCGCCCCCGCCGCCTCCAGGAATTCATCGGCCAGACCAAAGCCAAAGAGCAGCTCGCCATCGCGCTTGAAGCCGCAAAATCCCGCGGCGAAGCCCTCGACCACGTCCTTCTCTCCGGTCCCCCCGGCCTCGGCAAAACCACCCTCGCCACCATCATCGCCAACGAGCTCGACGTCGGCTTCCAGCAAACCTCCGGCCCCGCCCTCCAGATCCAGGGCGACCTCACCGCCATCCTCACCAACCTCCGCGAACGCCAGGTCCTCTTCCTCGACGAGATTCACCGCCTCCAGCCCGTCCTCGAAGAAAAACTCTACACCGCCCTCGAGGACTACAAGCTCGACATCATCATCGGCCAGGGCCCCGCCGCCCGCACCCACGTCATGGAGATCCGCCCCTTCACCTTCGTCGCCGCCACCACCCGCCCCGGCCTGCTCTCCTCGCCTCTCCGCTCCCGCTTCGGCATCCTCCTCCGCCTCGAGTTTTACACCGACGACGACCTCCGCTTCATCGTCTCCCGCTCCGCCGAAGTCATGAGTATCGAAATCGACCAGGACGGCGCAGCCGAGATCGCTATGCGCTCCCGCGGAACCCCGCGCATCGCCAACCGCCTTTTACGCCGAGTCAGGGATTTCGCCCAGGTCCGCGCCAGTGGGCGCATCGATCGCCAGACCGCCTGCGACGCATTAAAGATGTTAGAAGTCGATGCCCACGGCTTCGACGAGTTAGACCGCCGCTTACTCCTCACCATTATCGAAAAGTACGACGGCGGACCCGTCGGCTTAGGCACCTTAGCCGCCACCTTAGCCGAAGAACAGGACGCCCTCGAAGAAGTCTACGAACCCTTCCTCATCCAGATCGGCTTTTTAGACCGCACCCCCCGCGGCCGCGTCGCCACAAGACTGGCCTACGAACATTTCAACTTACCCCCACCCCGCAAACAACCCGGCCTGTTCTGAAGACTGTATAGGTTCGGCTGGCCCGGGTCTCGATTCTGAGACCCGGGAAATCGCGCGAAGCGCGACCGCTTCACGCCGCCCGAACCTTCTTCTTCGGCCGTCCCCCCAGCCGCCCGTTCTTCTTCGCCGCCTTCCGCTTCGCCACGCTCCGAGACCGCCCGCCCGTCGCCCCCAGTCGAGCCGCCATCCACTTCCGCGACCCTAGGAAGCCCTCCAGCAGCGCCGGCAAATACAAATCCGCGTCCAGCCTCGGAAAGTGGATCCCGAACCCCGACGGAGAAATCTCGATCCCCTCCAGCTCCGACGGCGTCGCCTTCTCCAGGCCTTCAGCGTCCCTGGGAGAAAACATCACATCCACCTTCGAACTCAGCGAAATCACCACCCGCCCCAGCCGCCGGTCATAACGCGCCGCCACCGCGCGGGGCACTGAAGCCTGCATCTCCCGCGCCCTTTCGTTGGCCCGTTCGAACTCAGCCAATTCCATGGATCTCCCTCCACGCTCTGCAGAGCAACCCAACATTCTCCAGCAGCACAGCTGCAATCCGTGTGAGTTCGCGCAGCGCGAATCCATAATTCTCTCGCGCCGCCACCGGACCACTGGGACAATTCAACTCAAAGATGCCTTCATGCCCGCATCCAATCACATGGACATGAGCCGGTCGATGATCATTCGGATAAATCACGACCCGATAAGCGCCAAACCTCAAAACGGTCGGCATGGGTCCATCCTATCACAAAACCCAATCGGTTGGGTTAAAGAAGAAATTGGTCGCTCACAATAATGAGCGACCTAAATCCCAAACACGCTCTTGCACCCACCAATCACCGAATCAATATCCTTCGCGATATCCCCCAGCGTCTTCACCCGGCTCGCCACCTGCGTCAGCTGATCCTTCAGCTCCCCCAGCTTCTTCACCGGATCCTTCAGGTCCGCCGCGACCGCCTGCATCGCCCCAGTGCGCGATGCGATGTCCTCCTGGTTCAGCTGCGTCAGGATCACATTCACCTCCGCGACCGCATCGGAGATGGCCTCTGAATCGCCCAGAGTGATCGGATTGGCTGCATAAAGCTTGTCCAGCAGCGCCTGCGCCGCGGCTTTCGTCGTCGGAATCGTGGTCGGAATCGCAGGATCGGTCGCCATCGCTCCCCCTCTACTGTTTTTTCGCGCTCGCCGCGCTCGCCGCCGCATACACCGCGCCCAGTTGCTGCCCCTGCGCCACCATCTGCGTCACCAGCGCCCGGAACGCCGGCGCGTCCTTGTCCTTCTTCGTCTGCGTCAGCACATCGTTGGTCGCCGCGAGCTGCTGCAGCGCCTTCTGTGTCTGCTCCAGCGTCGCGTCTCCCTGTTTCTCCGCCGTCACCAGCTGCGGTAGCTTCCCGATCTCCGTCCGCTTCTCATCCGGACTCATCTTCGCTTCGTTTGCCAGGATATACGTCCGCTGATCCGCGATCAGCTCCACGTATTTATCCCGCAACTCATTCCGCAGCCCCGTTCCCTCGGGCGTCCCGATATCTTGCCCCAGCAGCGTGCAGATTGTATCGATCGGTTTCTGCGCGCTCTCCAGAATCGACGGCAGCTCCTTCGCCGTCCTTTTCTCTATCAGCACTCGCCCCAGCGCGTCCACCGCCGCTGAAGCCACTCCGCTCTCCATGTTCGCGTTCTTCGCCAGAGCCGTCAGCGGCGCGTCTTTCGCCATCGCCTCTAAATTCGTCCCCAGCGCCTCCGACTCCTTGTCCAGCTCCGTCACCTCCGAGCTCCCGCTCACCTCCGCCAGCAGCGTCGCATACTGCTGCAGCGCGCTCATCAGCTCCGTGCGCGCCTTCATGTCGGCGGCCGGAATAAACGGCTGGATGCTCGCCGGGTCGAACCCCTTCATGTCGAACTGGTTCACCAGCGACGCCATCGCTGCCTCTTCGTACGTCGTCTCCACCAGTTGATAGGCGCTCTGCATCTTCACCACCGTCGCCGACGCAGCTGTCGAGAAAGTCGCCGCCCGCTGCGACAGCGGCGAAACTGCGCACCCGCTCAGGGTGGAGAGAGACAGCATCGAGAGACAGCTCAGGCGCCAAACGACACGCGCTCGCATCGTTCCCACTCGCCGTTTCATAAGTTGTCCTTGGGAAGAATCGAGCACCATGCTACCACCCCGTGCGGGGCTGTGCTCTCCGCGGAGCGCCAAACGCTGAGACGCCTGAAAACTGCTTTTCTAAACCCTAATCCCTAATCTCTAATCCCTGCCCTCTCACGATTCGTCCGATTCTTCCGCCCGCCCGTGATTCAGGAACTCTGGTAAACATTCGATGTTCAGCGAGAGCCGCGTGCCTCCGCCGATGCCGGGCGCTGAACCAGCGTCCACCGAGCCGGCAGACACGACCCGAACCGCGGTCTTGCGATCCAGTTGCCCGATCAGAAGATCAAGCTCAGAATTCACGGCTTTCTCGATTGCTTCGATAGTGACGCGCTCGGCCGGCAACTCCTCCGCGTTGTGCTTCGCGGACGCAAACTGGCTGGCCAGACTGGCCCGTACCGGTCCTGGCATTCCCATCGCACTGATTGTCCAGGTCATTACACCCTCCTTACGTGACCTCTTTGGGGAGTCACAGACAAGACCTATAGATGCCGGAAAAAACACATGTCTGTATCCGCCGTCACAATGAGGGTCTCCGCGCCCTCCGTCGATTCCCGGTCTGGAACTACCGGCCAAATGCCGACCGACGCCCTCCTCCTGCCCCCCTGCGCGACGCCCCCTCAACGCTTTCCCGGCCAGGTTCACCCCACAGCCCCGCTTCCACGAAAACCGTCCGCCGGATGCGCCTCGAC
>PKVY01000122.1 GCA_003131625.1 Acidobacterium sp.
ACGCTCGTTCGAGCGGCCAGCGGGTGGTCGCATCGCGGTGAAGGTCATCAATCACTTCGGCGACGAGGTAATGAAGGTGTTTCGCGTGAACTGAGGACGATTGCCGATGGAATTCCGAATCGCGGACACATTCACAGGCAGTCTTGCCAAGCTGACTGGCGACGAACAGAAAGCCGCCAAGACGGCCGCCTTCGACCTGCAATTGAATCCGGCGCATCCCAGCCTTCAATTCCACAAGCTGGACAAAGCCAAAGACCCGAACTTCTGGTCCATTCGAGTCGGCCGCGACCTTCGCATTATCGTCCACCGCACCGGAACGAGCCTGTTGCTGTGCTACGTCAACCACCACGACGAAGCGTACCAGTGGGCTGAGCGCCGGCGCCTCGAAACACATCCGAAGACGGGCGCTGCCCAGTTGGTGGAGATCCGTGAGCGCGTGCAAGAGATCACGGTTCCGAAGTACGTTGAAAAGGAGCAGGAAGCGCCCAAACGGCGAGTCTTCCACAATATCTCCGAAGGCACACTGCTCACGTATGGCGTTCCTCCTGAATGGGTGGCTGAAGTCCTGGACGCGACTGAGGACGGTCTGCTCGAAATCGCGGGACACCTGCCCGCGGAGGCCGCCGAAGCACTGCTGAATCTTGCCACCGGCATCCGTCCGCCGGTCCCCGAGCATGTGGCTCCGGACGGCAATCCCTTCGAGCATCCCGATGCGTTACGGCGCTTCCGGATCATGAAGAATATCGAGGAGCTTGCCCTGGCGCTCGACTATCCGTGGGAACGTTGGGCGGTGTTTCTGCATCCCGAGCAGCGCAAGATCGTAGAAAAGAACTTCAATGGACCGGCGCGCGTGTCTGGCACTGCGGGAACCGGAAAGACGATCGTGGCGCTGCATCGGGCCGCGCATCTGGCCCGCGGAAATCCCCAAGCCCGCGTGCTGTTGACTACATTCTCCGAGCCTTTGGCTAACGTCCTCCGCGCGAAACTGCGCCTGCTTCTTACTGGTGAACCTCGTTTGGGCGAGCGTATCGAGGTGTACTCGATGGATGCAATCGGGCGGCGCCTGTACGAGCTGAACATCGGCAAATTGCGGATCGCAACGGATGCGCAGATCACCGGACTTTTACAGCAAGGTTCCACAAAGGTTGGGGGCCACAAATTCTCGCTTCGCTTCCTTGAGACAGAATGGGGGCAGGTAGTCGATGGCTGGCAATTGGATACTTGGGAAGAGTACCGCGACGTGAACCGCCTGGGCCGGAAGACGCGCCTGAAGGAGGAACAGCGAAAACTGCTGTGGTCCATCTTTGAGGCTGTGCGGTCCGGTTTGCGTGAACAGGGTCTCATCACGACATCAGGCATGTTCAACATCCTGGCTCGGCACTATGCCAACGGAGCTGCACTGCCATTCGACTTTGCCGTGGTGGACGAAGCACAGGACATCGGCGTCGCGCAGATTCGTTTTCTCGCGGCCTTCGGATCGGGCCGACCCAATGGCCTCTTCTTCGCCGGCGATCTTGGCCAGCGCATCTTCCAGCAGCCATTCTCATGGAAGGCCGCGGGGATCGACGTGCGCGGCCGCTCCACAACGCTGAAGATCAACTATCGGACTTCACATCAGATCCGGTCGCAGGCGGACCGCCTACTGGACCCGCAGATAACCGACGTTGACGGCAACATCGAAGCCCGTAAGGGCACCATTTCGCTCTTCAACGGCCCTCAGCCAGACATCAAAGTGTACAAATCTACTACCGACGAGATCGGCGCAGTTGGCGATTGGCTGACCAACCTGATAGAGACCGGGCTACAGCCTCACGAGATCGCATTATTCGTCCGCTCGACCGCTCAGCTTGATCGGCCCAAGTTGTCAGCGGAAAAGGCAGGTGTGAAGTCCAAGGTTCTCGACGAACACGTCGAGACTACGCCCGGCTCGGTGTCGGTGAGCACAATGCACCTTGCTAAGGGCTTGGAGTTTCGCGCTGTCGGTGTCATGGCTTGTGACGACGAGGTCATTCCACTTCAGGAACGGATTCAAACAGTGGCCGATGAAGGCGACCTTGAGGATGTTTACAACACCGAACGGCAACTCCTCTACGTCGCCTGCACCCGCGCACGCGACCATCTCCTCGTAACAAGCACAGCACCCGAATCGGAGTTCCTGGATGATCTGATGCGCTCTTCGGAGACTCCAGCCTGAAGGAACAGGTATGCCCGTCTTGACAAGATGCTGTGCGCTAGGATAACCGTTTGATACTCAACACACAGGTCTTAACGCTGCTGGATTCTGGCGAGTGATTTGCCGGGCTACATCTTAGTTTGTGCTATGGGAGACACCGGCTTGCGCGGAAAGGCGCGGTTGGCCTGACCTCAAATTTGTGTGCTATGTAGAATTGGGACCGGAGGAGAGTTCACGAATGGCAATTGCAGACATCGTGGCCGCACTGGACGGGGAAATCGCGCGTCTTGAGCAAGTCAGAGAGCTATTGGCCGGCGGCGGGGCAGTGAGCAGCCGTGGTGCTACGTCTTTCCAGTATGGGGCCAACGCGGCCAAGCCAGCTCGCAAGCGCAAGCCATTGAGCGCAGCGGCACGTGCGAAGATTTCCGCCGCTCAGAAAAAAAGGTGGGCTAAGCAAAAGAAGGAAGCCGCCAGCAAGTAGCGGTCCCGCTATGCGACCGCCCTTTTCAGAAGCGAGCGATACTCAGTTCTCGGTACGCTGAGGATTCGAGAGGTGCCGTTCGAGTTCTGCTCTGAAGATTTCAGCTCGCTCGTGGAGCCGGGCATTCTGGACAGCCAGAGACGCCGGTATCGCCAGTGAAGCGGCCAGCCGGAGATGCTCGGCGGTGAAACGATTCGGGCTGGTGTGAACGAAGGACAGAATCCCAATGGCCTCCTCCTCCGTGTATAGCGGAACGCCGAGCCACGATCCCGCAGTGGTTTCCCTCGTGAAGCTGCGCCAGTCGCTTTCAAGCCGAGTGTCGGAAACCAGGAGGCCTCCGCGTTGTTCAAGTGTCTGCATCAGGACCGGAAAAGCGCCTGAGTCCACCGTTTCTGCAAATTCGGATCTGTGGGTCTTTCCGATTTCCGAGCAAACCTCGCGGGCGAGGAAAAGCCGACCGGGGGCTTCGAGCAACAGAACGTGGGCAGTTTCGTACGGAATGAACGGGTGGACGTTTTCCAACAGATTGTCGAGGACAGCGTTCATTGGAACGCTATGCGTGAGTGCCAGAGTAGCGTTCCGCAGTACCTGAGCCTCAAGAAAGTTCGACTTCGCCACGGCAAGACTGCGGCTTCTCACTTCCTCTGCGCGAACCTGCGCAGTCGAATCCCGCAGCATCAGCAAATGCCGGCTCGGGAGCATGTTGGCTGATGAAGTGAATTCCGCCAGAATTCGCGCCCCATCCGCTCGCAGCAGTTCCATCCGTCCGCGATATGGACCCTCTCCCAGGAGGCGCCTCCATAACAGAGAGGGCTCGATGGAGTCGGCAGAAAACTGGCCCATTGATCGGCCCACCAGCCTGTGATGATCGACTCCAAGAAGCCGGGAGGCAGCCGGATTGGCTTCCTGACAAATCAGCTGGTCATCAAGGATGAGGATCGCGTCCAGCGAGCGGTCGAAAACCGAATGGAACTCATAATCACGGCGATCAAGAGATTCTCTGGTGAGCAGGAACCGGGTTTGAGCCAGTTGCAGGAACCGGGCATGCAGAAGGGCCATGATGCAAAGCACGATCACCGCGATGCCCAGCAGGATGAGGCTAGGCTGGCTGCGAAAACGGCTCAGCATCGCTGCGGCGAGAGCGACCGCGGCGCAGGCGATGCCTGCTGCGGCAACTCTAAATGGAGAAACCCCGCGCAACGATGGAACACCCTGAAGAGCATGATCTGGGGATCGCATGATTTCACCTTCTGCCCAACGCTTTTCTGGCAGCGTCGATGGACCCATTGTGCCACCGTAACCTCTGACGTTGTTGCAAAAGCGTCAAAAAGCACCAGCAGTGCGGCACCGTCGATTTGCAGCGGTTCTTCGGGGTCGGTAGCTGGCTTGATCACACGATCCGGGAGCAGGCGCAGATTCTGTGCCGTTCACACCCGGATCAGTTCCGCTATGTCGACTTTTGCTACCTATCTTGACTCGACGAGTGCATTGGCGATTTTGCGCTCGTCTGGCCTTTGACCGGATCGGTTATCACTGTTGAGGCAGCTTGCCGAGGAAGTCGTTCATCGCGCGCAGCACTTCTGCTTCGTTGGAGCGGAAGATGTAGTGATCCGCGTTCGGCAGACGGATGACCTTGGCTGAGGGAACACCTGCTTCGAAGGCATTGGCCAATCTGGTTTGCCTCTCGAGATCGGCCGCTGCGACGGCGGCATGGCGAGCGGGATCGCCCGGGAAGACCCTGCTCAGGTCATGCGGCACAGCGAAGAAGGCAAGGCTGGGTACCTTGATCTCGGTGTATTTATGCTCGCCGCTGACGATGGCGGCGAAGGCGCTTGCGGTCGTGGGGTGCGGGTCTGGTGGCAGTGAGGGATCGGGGGTGGGTGGCGCGACGGCTTGTTGCAGCTTCACCTGATCTTGCAGCTCCTTTTCGAGCTGGGGCAGGGCGGCCAACAGGGCCTCTGTTGGTTGGATCGGGCCGGAGGGGTCGCCGCCGTCCGGGAGAAGCTGCTCGATCTTGTTGCGGACATCGATCATGTCGAGATGCAGGTCGCCCTGGGCGCGATCGTAAAAAGAGTGGGTACCGCTGCACTCGAGGTAGATGAGTCCGCTGACCTTGTCGGGATGACGGCTGCCGATAGAACTCAGCTCTTCGCCGGCGATTGAGTGACCGACCAGGACTGGCTTAGGCAAGCCTGGCTTATCCAGATGAAGGGCAGCGATGACGGCAAGGACATCGTCGCCCAGGCGGTCGGACGAATAATTGTCGTCGTTGGGCGTAGGATCGCTGGACTCGCCAAAGCCGCGGCGGGTGATGCCGTACGCATGATATTTGCCGGTAAATTTGGGCGCGAACTGGTCGAACTCGTGCGCGGTGTCGCCCAGAGCGCCGAGGAAGATGAGAGGCCGGCCAGTGCCACCCCAATCGAGCACTTCGAGCTGGACGCCCGGCTCGACGGTGACAAGCTTCACAGTGTGGGGTGAGGGGTCGGGGGGTAGGGGCCACGCGGCCGCCGGGGTAGTCTTTTGGAAGGTAAAAGGGGTCGAACCGCCCTGTGTCCATGTGCCGGTGATGGTTTTGCCGTCGGCGCTGAGCCTACCGTCGTAGGAAAGCTGGAGCATACCGACCGCAAATTGCACGGTCGAGTCGTGCACGGTCATTGAGTCGACCCAATCTCCAGTGAAGTCCTGATCGATGCTGTAGATCCTTGCTTTGAACGCCCCGCTGTCACCGTGTATGACCCGCAGAACCATGCGCCCCGGTCTGCCCTGGGGCGTCGTAATTGTTCCCTGCCAACTGCCAGTGATGTCCTGTGCGCAAAGACTGCCTGCAACGGCGATTGCGAGCACGAACGCCCATAGTATCCTCAGATCCCACTTCAGTCCTCTGTTCATGAAGAACTCCCTGGAGAACCCGTAGACGGTCAATTCGGGTCTCGACTAAATATAGAACACTACATAGGGTCGCTGATCTTCGAAATCAGAATGACTACGAAAATATTCGACGAGATTGACGATCGGATGAATTCGGCTAGCGTATCACTGATACGCAAGTTCAACTCTCAACTGTCGACTTCAGGCCAATGCACTCATCCAGCTCGGCTTTTGATCGCAAATGCGGCGGCCGCGCCAGCGGCTTCGTTCGAACGCCCTTCCCGTCAGGGATTCTGCGCGGGCTCTACACGCTGCGTGACGGCGTATGCGTTCTCTTTGCGCGGGAAGAGAGTTTCCTCAAAATAGCGCGCTTTTGGGGGAGGGAAGGGGCTCCTTCCCTCACTCCAGTCGGTCCTGCCGTCTTCCGCTTGCCATCCCAGCGGGGCCTGTTCCTGCCCGCGATGCCCGCCCCCGTTTCACAGGAGGCACCGGAAGATTGCGGCTAGACAGCAAAGCAAGGGCCATGGGCTATCGCCCGATTGACACTCGCTGGCTCTATTCGGAAGGGACAGCGATCCTCTGGAAAGCAGAAGAGTCCTCAAGGATCTCTGTCGATCAAGGAAAATGCGGCTCCAAATGCGATCGGTCCTCGCTAGAGCCTGAAAACAGCTTTTAGGAGACGAAGTGCCAGCTGCAGTTGCTCTGGATCTCGACTTGCCAGTAAGCCCGCGAGTTCGGCCTGGAGAACCCGTTGATCGGTCTCCTCGGCCGAGAATTCGAAAAATGACGAGGGCAGCGAATCGAGGCTAGTCGCGAGAGCAAGGATAACGTCGAGCGACGGCCACTTCTCTCCTCGCTCAATTTCACCCAAGTAGGTTGCGCTGATGCCCGCCCGCTCTGCGGCGGCCTCTCGCGAATAGCGATGGGCTTCGCGAACTGCGCGAACTTTCCTGCCGAACAGGACGAGATTCTCCATGCCTCGTCTTTGACCCTAGAGGGAACTGCATCTAAACAACATGGGCCAATGGCCTAAAGAATGGTTGCCTTTTTAGGCCAATAGCGCTAACGTGCTAGTCACGTTTGGACGCTCACTTCGCCGGTGAAACGAAATGGGACGATTCTTCAGTTCGCCGGAGGAGAGTGCAGGCATTCACTTCGAGGCCCAGTGCAACGCGGAGAATCGTACGAAGACTGGGGCATTGAATTCCCCTCTCCAGGTCGCTGATGAACGTTCGGTCCAAACCAGTGCGTACATGGAGTGTCATCTGCGAAATCTTGCGTTCTTCTCGCAAGCTGCGCATTGCTTCTCCAAACGCCTTTTCAACTCCCGATAGAGGCTGAATTTGTTTTCGACGTTTGGCCATTACGAGATTCATCGTCTAGCCTTGTCGGTTGTTGGCCAACGGGCAGTTACCGACAACTCAGTGGCTGCGGAGAGGTGTCAAATCCGACACTATTCCTGCGGAGGGTCGACGCCATCGGTGACATCTGTTCTTGAGCTTCGAGAGGAGCACACGAGAACGCGATGAACTCCGAAGCGGCAGGTTATTTTCCACGGGTTGTTGCCACCGCTCAGGAAGCAGATCGGGCGGAGATACACTCTCCATCTGACGGCTCAGTGGAGACCGAGACTGTTGCTCTCTCCGTGTCCGGGATGGATCAAGCGGTTGACACTGCCGCTACTGCGCATCCCGGGTTCGACATGTCGGATGAGTATCTGCTTGCGCGAGTCGCAGACGGCGAGAGGGAAGCGCTATCTACTCTTTTCCGGCGTTACGCGACAATTATCCGCGTCCTAGCGGAACGGATTGTTCGTGACGCCTCGGAAGCGGAAGATCTGGTCCAGGAGGTCTTTCTCTTCGTCTTCCGCAAAGCAGGTCTCTTCGATCCGGAGCGCGGCTCGGCGCGTTCTTGGCTAGTCCAAGTCACGTATCACCGCGCTTTCGACCGCCGACGCTATCTTGTCTCACGCCGCTTCTATTCGAACCTCGAACTGCAGGAGGCGATCCTCCGGGCGGAAGAGCCAGCCACCCTCACGAACTCCTACGACGATTCGATCGAGGCGGCTCTCGGTCGCGACGCCCTGCGGCGGATCGACGAAGCGCTCTCCGAAGCCCAGCGCCTCGTGATGCGCCTCCATTTCTTCGACGGCTACACGCTTCAGGAAATCGCTGCCGTGATTGATCAGTCGGTCGGCAATGTCCGCAACCACTACTACCGTGCCCTCGAGAAAATGCGGAAAGAGCTTTTCGGCACGAAATTGCAGGCCAAATGAGCGATATGGTAGAAAATGGCTCCAGCGGAGGAGCGCGGCCCGTGTCGCCCAGCGAATCCCACGACGAATTCCTCGAACTCTGCGCCCTTGCGACCACAGAACTGCTGAGCGCTCAGGAACGCCGTCGTCTGGAGGAACACCTCCGCGATTGCCCCACCTGCCGTGAAGCCTTCGACCAGTACCAGGCGTTGGTCGATACTGGCATTCCCGCAGTTAGCGTCGAACGGCATGCCGACCATGTTGCGAAGTCGGATCCAGTCTGGTCGATCGACGAAGCGGAGGCCGCGCTGTTCGCCCGGCTTGATCGGGAGGAGGCGCAGACGACATCTCCCGCGGACGGCCCGAATCCCGCACACGATTCGGCCCAGCCCTCGATCCACCTGAAGCCGCCTCCGCGTGACCTTCAAGACGGCCCAGTCGACGGTTTGTGGCGGCAGTTGTGGTGGCAGTATGCCGCCGGCATCATTCTGGTGGTCGCCCTCGGGTATTCCGTTTACCGCACCGGCATCCACAAAGGAGCGGAATTGGCCCTAGGCGCCGCTCCGGCCGCGCATACACCGTCGCCGGGGACAGGGAAGTCTCTTGCTGGCACGGAACCAGTGCCCGGCCCGGCGGACAATGCCCAGAGCGCCGCAATTCGGACGGAACTCGACAGCAAAGTCGCCGAAGTCAAGAAGCTCGAAGGTGAGAAGGCCACTCTTGAAGAGAAACTGCGCTCAAGCGAAAGCGGCCAAGGTCAGCTGCAGCAAAGTGTTGAAGACGTGTCCCGTCAGCTAGCCGCAAGTCAGGCCGATCTCGAAGCGACGAAACAGCGGCTCGACTCGGCAGGCAGTCAGAATACTCAGGACACGGTCGCGCTGGTTGCCTTGCAGCGCCAAATCGATGAGCTCCAAAGCAGCGTGGCACAGCGGGATCAGGAGATCGCGCGGGAGCAGGAGCTGCTCGACCACGATCAGGACATCCGCGAGCTGATGGGCTCGCGTAACCTCTACATCGCCGAAGTCTACGATGTGGCAAAGACCGGCGACACCGAGCGGCCGTTCGGTCGCGTGTTTTATACGAAGGGCAAATCCCTGATCTTCTATGCCTACGACCTCGATCAGCAACCGGGGCTGCGGGATGCCAATACGTTTCAGGCCTGGGGCCGGCGCGGGCCGGACCAGGCGCGCGCCGTGAATCTCGGCATCCTTTATGTCGATAACGCGGCCAAAAAGCGCTGGGTTCTCAAGGCCGAAGACCCCAAAACTCTCGCCGATATCGACGCTGTGTTCGTCACGGTCGAACCGCACGGCGGAAGCAGCCATCCCAGCGGCAAACCTCTGCTTTTTGCCTATTTGCGCATCGAACCCAACCATCCATAGAACCGACGTTCGGGAGGGCGGGTTCAAAAGAATCGCCGCATTCCGCTCGAATAGACCTGTCCGGCGGCAGTCCTTTGCTGTCTGGTTTTCCGACCAGGGCTCCGCAGGCGAACTGCATCGCGCAGGAATTTTCAGAATCATCTGATAAAGAACCGGCGGGTCCTGCGTAGACAGGATGAACCAGAATCATTCCCGTTATCCCAAGGAGCCTCGTGTGAGACCGAGAGACGCATTGCGGCTGGTGCTCTTCGCCCTGTTGGCGGGATCCCCGACCATTGCTCAATCGACCAGCGCCATCGTCAGCGGCATCGTGCTCGATCCGAGCGGAAGGCCCGTCGCCGGAGCCGATGTGGAGATGGTCAATGACGCGACCGGAATCCGCTATCCCGGCAACACGAACAGCGAGGGGATCTATCAGATCCCGAACCTTCCGCCGGGCCCGTACCGCCTACAGGTATCAAAGCCGGGCTTCAAGACCTTGCTTAAGCCCGACATCGTTCTGCGCACCGAAGATGCGCTGGCCGTTAACTTCACGCTTCCCGTGGGCGCAGCGATTGAAACTGTCACCGTTCAGGGCGGCGCTTCCGGACTTCAGACGGAATCCGCCGCCGTCTCCACTGTCATCGACCATCAGTTCGTCGAAAATCTTCCCCTCAACGGCCGGAGCTTCAATACGCTCCTGCAGCTGACCCCCGGAGTCGTCATTGCGCAAACCGAGCGCGGCGGCAACGAGAGTGCCAGCGGTCAGTTCAGCATCTCCGGACAGCGCAGCGACGCCAACAGTTTCACTGTCGACGGCGTCTCGGCGAACTTCGGTGTCACTACGACCGGCCTGTATTCGGGCGAATCAGGTACGGGTTCCGCGCAAGCCTTCAGCGCGCTGGGCGGCACGAGCAGCTTGGTTTCCGTGGAAGCTCTGCAGGAGTTTCGCGTGGAGACATCATCCTTCGCGCCAGAATTCGGAAGGACACCCGGAGGTCAGGTGATGCTGACCACCCGCTCCGGAACCAATGATCTCCATGGAGGCGTTTACGAATACTTCCGCAACGATGTGATGGACGCGAACGACTGGTTCGCCAATCATGCTGGTAATCCCCGCGCTCCGGAGCGTCACAACGATTTCGGCGGTTATCTCGGCGGCCCGATCCTCAAGAGCAGGACCTTTTACTTTTTCTCCTACGAAGGTGCGCGTCTCCGTCTTCCGCAGACCTCTGTGATTGAGGTACCTTATCTCGCCCCCGCCGCCTGTTCGCCTCCCCAAACTCTTGCGGCTTACCTGGACGCATATCCGAAGCCCGACGGCCCGGTTTCCGCCTCCGCCTGTACCGGGCAGTTCACAGGCAGCTACTCGAACGCAGCGATACTGGACGCCGCTTCCCTCCGCGTTGATCACGACATTAGTGCGAGATTCTCGGTATTCGGCCGCTATAACTATGCTCCTTCGCAGACGGTGGGGCGTGCCTACAGCCTGAATGTGCTCGAAACGTCCCCTGTGAATACGCAGACCCTGACACTCGGCGTCAACATGCTACTCAGCAAAACTGCAGCGAATACTCTACGGGCCAATTACTCCTCACAGAGTGCAGGTCAGATCAACAGCATTGATGCATTTGGCGGGGGCACGCCGCTCGGTCCGAATCTCATTCTTGGAGCGCTGCCCGACAGCACGGACAATGCATCATTCGAAACGCTGGATACGGATTACTACGATTTTGGCCCGATTGTCCGAAACCGTACGCGACAGATGAATGTCGTCGATGACCTCACCCTGGGGATTGGCACGCATGAGCTGAAATTTGGCGGAGACTATCGGGCGATCTGGCTGGACAAGACGCCCTATCAGCACGGTGTCAATATGATTGCCGACACCGTCCAGAGCTTCCTCGCCACACAATCGCTCGAGCTCGGCGCTTCCACCCGCCAGCCCACGGATCTGCTGACGCAGTCGCAGTCGCTCTACGGACAGGACATGTGGAAGCTCACTCCCCGACTCACCCTCACCTATGGCGCCCGCTGGGAGCTGGCGCCGGCCCCTTCGCCCCGCAATGGAACGAAGCTCGCCTCCTGGGAGCATGTGAACACCCCGGCGGAACTGTCGCTTGCCCCTTTTGGAACTCCGCTCTGGAGCACCACATATGCCAACCTGGCCCTGCGGCTCGGCGTTGCTTGGCGCGCGACTCCGAAGGGCGATCTCGTCCTCCGCGGCGCGGTGGGTCTCTTCTACGACCTCGGAGTCGGCAGCACCGCCGACATCGGCTCCTACTTCCCTGGGGAAGTGACCGTGACCTTCCCGGACATCTCCGTCCCCTATGGCGATCCTTCTCGGTATCTACCCGAAATTTCTCTAGCACCGCCTTATCCTCTGGTCGAAGCCATCTCTTCGGATCTGAAGCTTCCCCGCTCGCTCGAATGGAATCTTGCGGCAGAAAAAGCTTTTGTCTCGAATCAGATTGTCTCCCTGACCTTTGTCGGCCAGCGGGGCAGCGACCTGCTGCGGCAGCAGGGCACGTACCAACCGAACGCCAATTTCCAGAGCGATTTTATGCTGACCGGCAACAGCGCCTGGTCCAACTATGATGCCCTCGAGCTGCAGTACCGCCGGCCGCTCACGAACCACCTGCAGGCGCTGCTCAACTACACTTGGTCTCATTCTCTTGATAATGCATCGAGCGATGTTATTGCCGGCCTCAGCGGAACGATCATCTCGGGAGCCAGCGACTACGCATCCTCGGACAGCGATGTTCGAAACAGTTTCTCGGGGGCCTTGACCTGGGAGGTGCCGGGCCTCCGCCGCTCCGCAGCCGGTGGTCTGCTGACCCGGAACTGGTCCCTGGCGGGCGTCGCCGTTGCCCGAAGCGGCTTTCCGTTCAACGGGAAGGTCATCTCCCCGTCCCTCGACCCCAGCGGCAACGCTCTTTCCCGCCCGGATTTGGACCAGGGGCAGCCTCTCTGGATCCCGGACGCGACCGCCGGGGGCGGCCGGAGTCTCAATCCCGCCGCGTTCGTTGTCCCTGCAGCGGCGCGTCAGGGGACAGAAGGCCGCAACGACATTCCCGGGTTCCCGCTGACACAGCTGGACCTCTCGCTCGGGCGGAAGTTCCCCATCGCCGACAGGTGGGGTCTTCAGTTTCGTGCCGACGCATTCAATGCGTTCAACCACCCAAACTTCACCAATCCTCTCGCTTATATCCAGTTTGGGTCCGCTTATCTGGTCTCGCAGCAGATGCTGAACTCCGGACTGGGCGGACTGAACCCGCTATTTCAGGAGGGCGGACCCCGCTCGCTGCAACTCTCGCTGAAACTCGCCTTCTAGTGGAGAGACATCCTCCCGGAACCTCCCCGAAGGAAAGGTAGCTTATGTTGTCTCGTCCACGCGCGCTGGTTTGCTGTGTCCTGCTGCTTGCATCGAGGTGCTCCGCCACCGCCTCTTCCGCACCTAACAAACGACCCTTCACGGTCGCCGACGATATTCGGTTCTCCTACTTTGGCGACCCATTCGGTGGAGAAGGGGAGCCGTTTGTCGCGTCTCCGGATCACAGGTATTTTGTCGTTGAGTCCCAGCACGGAAGGCTGGACGTTAATCGCTGCGAATCAACAGTGCGGGTCTACGCGACCGCGGACGTGAAACGGCTTCTCGCCGGTCCGCCCGGGATTTCGGCGCCGCCACCTCTCTGGGCGTTCAGCGAGGCGACCTCCCGCAATGGGCCGGTGATCACCATGATTCGCTGGCTCCGTGATTCCCGCGAATTCGGATTCCTGGCGAAGTCCGCATCCGGTGAGGAGAGGCTCTTTCTGGCAGATGTCGGAACCAGAACGATTCGCGCGCTGACGCCGGCGAACCAGTCCGTGCGCAGCTTCGATATCCGAGACGCGAGCCATTATGTATACACCGTGATCAGTCCGTCGATTCGCGAGCGAATCGAAGCCGAGAGCAGGGCAGTCAGTGTCGTCGCCACGGGGCGCAGAATCTTCAGCCTTCTCTCGCCGACCGCGGCGATCCGATGGCATGACCTGAGCGAGCTTTGGGGAGTGATCGGGAATCGCAGAATCCGCGTCGACGATCCCGGGACCCACGAGCCGCTCTCGATCTATGCTAGAGGACAGATGGCTCTGGGGCTATCGCCGGACGGTCACACCGTCGTCACGGCGTTGCCGGTGCCCGACGTTCCCGCGGACTGGGCGACGCGGTATCCGGCTCCGTTTCCCGGCGATGCCCGCCACATTCACGTGGGCCCCCAGGACCTCGACAGCATAGACGGGTACTTTGACGTGTCACGCTATGCGCTGATCGATATCGCAAACGACACGATCCGGGCGCTTCCGTTGGGCCCCCTGGGTTATGAGGCTGACTGGATTGGCATGCCCTACACTGACTGGTCTCGCGACGGGACACGCGTCGCGGTCACCGACACCTTCCTCGCGAGGCGCGGGGGGCAACCGGACGAGTCTAATGAGAGCCCCTGTGCCGCGGTCATCGACGTCGCGAGCCTTCGCGCAGACTGTGTGGAGCCTGTCTACGGCGCCGGTAAGAACGGCCTGCATGAACCCGGCTTTCGTCTGGTGACGGGTATTGCTTTCGATCGGCGCAGCCGGGATCGCGTCGTCGTCAGCCAGCAGTATCCGGGCGACGTCAGGAGGAAAGCGATCTACGCGCTCTCGTCCTCGGGCCAATGGGAGCTAAAGAAGACGGCGGCGGATTCGGACGCCAGTTCGCCGGTCGAGCTGTCGATCCGGCAGAGCATGAACGATCCGCCGGTTCTCGTGGCGACCGATACCGAGTCGGGAACCTCCCGGATGCTATGGAATCCGAATGCCTGGCTCGCGCGTGTGGAGCTCACCCGGGTTGACCTCTACCAGTGGAAAGATGCACAGGGGCGGGTTCTGATTGGGGGGCTCTACGAGCCTCGGGATTACGTGCCTGGCAAACGGTACCCTCTGATCATCCAGGCACACGGGTTTTCTCCTGATGAATTTATTCCGAGCGGAGTCTATCCCACAGGATTTGCCGCGCGGGAGCTTGCCGCCGCCGGGTTCCTGGTTTTGCAGGTGCGCGGTTGTCCAATCCGCCGGACTCCGGAGGAGGGACCGTGCCAGGTTGGGGCCTACGAAGGTGCGGTCAAGCAGCTTGAGGCGGAGGGTCGCATCGATCGGGAGCGCATCGGGATCGTCGGATTCAGTCGCACCTGCTACTACACGCTCGAGGCGCTCACCACCAGTTGGATCCGGTTCCGCGCCGCCGCCATCACGGATGGAGTCGATATGGGATATATGCAGTACATGATTGAAGACCAGGGCGAGGTGCCCGACGGCAACAGCGTCATCGGGGCCCCTCCCTTCGGGGCAGGCCTCCGGAAGTGGGTCGAACGCTCACCGGAATTCAATATGAACAGGGTAACAACGCCGCTGCTCGTGGTTGGGGTAGGCGAGGGCGGCGTGCTTACCGAATGGGAGCCCTATGCCACTCTCTGGCACCAGAACAAGCCCGTCGATTTCATCCTTCTCAAGGAGGGAACGCATCCTCTGACGAATCCGGCAGAGCGCATGGTGTCGCAGTCGAGCACCGTCGACTGGATGTGCTTCTGGCTCAAAAACGAGGAAGCTCCGGGTCCCGCAAAACGAGAGCAGTACCGCCGCTGGAACCGGCTGCGCGATCTCGAGACCGGAGCATTGCGTTCAAGCACCGCGCAGGCAGATTCGCGGGAAGGGAGCTGGTCTCCCGAGTAAGCCGGAAGCTGAAGTCCATAGTCAGAAGGGAAGTCAGCATGGTGGTGCCCCGGCGGTATTCCGGAGCACCACCGCGGATGCTACTCCTCGTCAGCCTGGTAGCCGGCCGAAGGAGTCATATCGGACGGATCTCCGACCGAATCGCCGGTGATCTCTCCTTTGAGCAGGTTGGACGCGATCAGGCGGTGCGCCTGACCAAGGATTGTGATTTCGGGTTTGCAGTAGTTCATGACGGTTCCTCCTGTTGGTGAAGAATGACCAGCCCGGGCGCGAGCGCCCAAGCGCAACGGACGTGCTGCTGCACCGCTGCTGCGGTCAGCTGTCATCCTGGAGCGAGACCGTGCGGGCTGGGCCATTTTCCCGCCGGGGCAGAGATCGTGCGACGCGTCGGACTGTGGCGCCTGCAGCAGGAGATCTGTTCCGAAGCGTGATCACCATTCCTCTCACCTCCTTTCCTTCTGCGATCTCAGTTGCCGTGGAGACGCAGCATCTCGAAGTACATGCTGCGAGCCATCGACCGGAGCATTTTTCCGGTTGCCGTGGTCACGCCCTCCCTCCCGTCTCTCCAGCCAGGACAATTCAGGCAGAAAGCGAACATCGCCAGAAGGGGGGTCCATCGCCGCGCTTCCTCAAGAAGCGCGCGGGGATACACTTCCCTCCAGAGAGTGAGATAGGACTCCTCAACCAACTCATACTCGCGGAGCTCTCCCGGGCGGAGCCTGCGAAGCAGAGCCAGAAGGTATTCAAACGTCAGGAACGGGGGGCCCACGCTGCTTTCCGCCCAGTCCAGAAAGACCGCCCCCGTACTATGGACCAGGACGTTGCCGGGATTCAGGTCGCCGTGGTTGAGGGTGTCGGCGACCTCGAGCACGGATAGCCGATCGCAGGCGAGGTCGAGCGATTCTGCGAGCGCTTGCAGCTCTCCGGCGGTCAGGGCACGTGGCGTTGCAACCGTCTGCGCGGTCATCAGGTCGTTTATCGTGACCAGCCACGGTTCGATCGAATGGGAGAGGTAAGTGAGACGCAGGTCCGTACTACCGGCGGCCAACAACGATCCGGAAAGATCGATCGACTCGATCTGCAGAGCGGCCAGGGACTGAGCAGCGCGCTCCCAGGGGGCGATCCCGGAAACTTGCCCCAGATCGGAGCCTCCGGCCTCAAGCATCAGCCAGCCATGCCAGCTGGGATGGCTCGCGATCATCCGCGGCAAAGACCTGCTCCGGAGCGGCGCCAGCGTTGTGGCGATCGAGAATTCCCTGAGGTGTCGGCCACCAACGGCTTTGAACCAGAGCGCAGGGCCCGTGGTCTCGAAACGCACGAGGCAGAATTCCGGTCCCATAGCGTACTGCTCCCAGCCCGGTTGGAGCTGCCAGCCCCATGAAGACAACTCACCTCGGATCCAGTTCCTCAGTTCTTCCAGCCATCCGAAGTTGGCAAACGGCCTCTCGGATCCACCAACGCTGTATGCCCTTGCGTCTGACAGAGCCGCGTGAAGCGCATCGACCTCCTCATCAATACTCAGCTTCCCCCCCGCTACATCCGCGGCAACCCACTCGCCCCCTCCGGAATCAGCTTCTTCGGCGCAAACCGCTTCCAGAACGTAATGGCGCAGCTGCCTGTCGCGGGCTCGTGCGCGAAAGAGGCAAATGCCGTCGATGTGCCACTGCAGCCTGGCCTGGCGGACAAGATGGGGAGCGGGCCGTTCGCCTTTCGGAATCTGAGTCTTCGGCAAATGCAGGCCCCGTTCATTCCTGATCAGAAAGATCTCTCTATGCGCACGTCTGGTTATGACCAGCACGCATGGCAACAGTTCCGGGGAATGTAAGATCCGATTCGACTTGTCACAGAGAAAGCTGGACATGACTCGCCTCAACCGTCGCGGGAATCGCGTTGCGTTGCGGGGACAGAGACTCCACAGCTGCCCGAATCCTTCTGACGTTCAGGCGCGCTACACTGCCGGATGTCACCAGCATTTCGCGCGCGCTGAGGCTCTCCAGCCATTCCTCCAGGGCTAACGCTCGCGCCAGAGCAATTGCCCCCTCCGCGCGGCCCTGTTCGACCTCTTCGTATTCAGCGCGGACCCGTCCGGCATCCGCGCAGCCAAGAGAACGCAGGATCATCTCGTTGCCTCCGGCGGCCAAGCGGGCATACCGGGCGCGAAGTGAGACGATCGGAGCATGGACGGTAAAGGCCTTACGTTTTCGGCTCAGAACTTCCTCGGGAACGATTCCGATCAGTGCCCGCCTCATCAGCGACCGGCGCTGGCCTGGTCGGACTAGTTGCTCGCGTGGAATCGCATACAGGAACTCAAGGAGTGTTCGATCGAGAAACGGGTAACGCTTCTCGTACAAGGGGTCCAGCACCAGGCAGGTACACGCGAGATGTCTGCGCAGTGCATCGATGGCCTTCAGATTTTCCTGAAAACTGGGAAGCGGCCCAAACCACCGGAACCTTCGGTCCCGGTCCGGGAAAGCGGTGCGGTTCCGCCGTACAAAGTCGGACAGGAGCCATGCCGCGGGGCGCCGGTGCTCGGGCTGGGGAACGATTATGCGGGGAAGAAACTCCCGAAGGACGTCCCACAGAACATGAATCCAGGGACGTCTTTGCTGGAGAGCCCAGGCGAGCAGCTTTCGCGAAAAGCAGGCGAGCCTCGCTCTGGCAAGCAGGTCAGCGAGTTCCGGCACCGGCGTGGGTACGCCGCCCAGCACTTCGTCTCCTCCCATTCCCGACAGCACGACGCGATGCTGATGAGCGAGCATCCGGTCACGCAGCTCGCCTTGTGCGGTCGGATGCATGGACCCCGGCAGGAGCGCCACTTGGTCAGGCCTCCGAGCAAGGCCACTCCCGGAGCGTGATCCGGTGTCGATGTGCAGCCCGGTCCGCCCGCGCTGTTGTTCCACCTTCGCAAAATAGGGTCGTTCATTCCAATGAGGCTCGAGATCGCTGTAGTAGGACACGGTGGAAAGAGAAGTTCCCGGCGACGCTCCTGATGCAATCAGGCGATCCGCCATCGAGACAATGGACGATGAATCCATGCCACCGCTCAGTTCGGCCAGGATGGGCGAATCGGCGCGCAGTCGTCGGAGAACAGCTTTGCCGAACACTTCGCGGAAATGCTCCTCGTAGTCGGCATCCGACCGGTAACGAATCGTCTTCCCACCATCGAATTCCCAGTAGCGTCTGACCACTACCTTCGGAGGAGTAATCACGACGCAGCAGGCGGGCGGTACAGCGAGAATGCCTGCGTATGGGGTCTCGTGCGCCGCTGGCAACGAGGAAAGCCACCCAGCGATGTAGCCTTCATTTAGCGCAGGATCGTTTTCGGCAAAGAGAACCAGGGGGTCGATGAGGGTGCTCCACAGGATGTGATCGCGCCCAGGGGAGTAGTAAAGATGGCGCGTGCCCAAGAAATCCTTCGCCAGAACGAGAGATCGCAGGTTTGGTTCCCAAATGGCCAGAGCCCAGTCACCCAATATCCTGCGAAAGCAGTCCACGCCCCAGCGCTCGTATGCGGCTGCAACAACACTGACGTCGTTGTCGCCGGAGAGAGGCCCGTCGCCGAGCGCTGCGATGAGTTCGGCCCGATTGTCCAACCGTCCATCCCAGGTAACTACCGCGCCCGACGCAGAGCAGTGCGGCTGGACCTCCTGCCGCGATTCCGGCGTGGTATGGAAGGCACAGTACAGCATATCAACGCCGTTTTCGTGGAAAGCTGCTTCTCCGCCGGGGCCAAAGGGCCGCAGAAGCCGGCCCACCTCGTCAAGAAAGTTGCCAGCCTCTGATACGCCATCGTAGTTCCATCTTCCGAATTGAACACTCATAGATCTCTCGAGGAAAGCCGGTCTCTAACAGCGGTCAAGGACCGTATACATTTCACGCATGTAGGATTTGTCGTTGATTACGCGACCACTAACTTCGACCCAGGCGTGCGCTCGGAACGGCCTGCTTTCCACTCCGATGACGAGCTGAGCCGCAATTCCGTATCGGCGCAGCAGGCAGGTTGTCGCGGCCGACCGCTGGAGGCAGGGCACCTGCTTCCAGTACCAGACTGAAGCGATATCGACGGCCCGGCAAATTCCTTCCGCGGCGTTCATGTTTGCCCGATTGCGCAACCGCTCACACCGTACTCGCTCGTACATGACGGCGAAATCGCCGCGAGAAAGACACAGATCCATCTGAATTAGCTGAAAGTAAGCCCGGCATGCCAATATGAACATCGCGCCGCCTCTTTTCGCGCCAGAATATCTCTATGGCTCAACAAGTTCGTGTTGCTGCAGCAGCGCCAGGAATTCGCCTGTGTCGGTTTTTGCAGTCCTGGGATCTGCGGAGAACTCACGGACCAGCGTGAGAGCGATTTCCGTCTCTTCCACGCCGGTATTCAGCAATTGGAGGATTCGCGATCCCGTCCGATTGAAAGTGAACATGCGACCGCGGCTGATATCGAGGACAACGGCGCCGTCACCGGTGTGTGTTGTGCGCACGTTGTCAGAAAGTCTGGGCATCGGGTCACCGGGGAGTAAGTTGCCGCAATACTCTGCCTACTCTGCAGCCATTCTTGATCTTTTGCCAGTGACCGCGCCTGATATTCGGATAACCAACAATTCCGCTGAAGATATCAGCTCAGAGATACACGGAAGAGCCGGAGACGACAAGTTAAATCTATAACTCAAGGCCACATGAACTGAAATTAACCCGCCATTTATATGAGCGTTCCGAAGCAGGGGGAAGCACGATCAGGATGCGATGCGCCTCGCCAGCGCGACGATCTGGCCCACGACTTCCGCGTCGCGTCCATGGCGGAGCTGCTCTGGAGTCCGTGTCCGGTCCGACTCCGGATAGAGGACCAACGTCTCCCCGTCGAGGCTGCAGCAGGCACACAAATACTCGCCGCTGCGCAGCAGAAGAACATACGCCGGCTGTTGCCACGAGGGCAGAGCGGGAAGTCGCACCGGCTTCTTCTTTCTCCGGTTCACGAGAGTGAGCATGCTTCCCTGGGTATGTGCGGGCAGAAATGGATGGATTCCATCCAGCCAGAAGAAATCGCGCAGCGAGGGTCGCGGAATCCCCGATAACTCGGCCAGCGAGCTGCGGAGAAACCACGGGATCTCACCGAACCGACGGAGCACAGAAGAAGCAGCGCCGAGTTCGCTGCGATCCGAGGAGAATCGCTGAGAGCGAGGCGCAGTCGCAGTGTCAGAAGTTGGCAGGAATTCCGGAGGAATAACGCTCCGCCCGAGATCCTCGGGTGCCGTCCCCGATGCCGCGGCGAAATCGATCAGCGTGAATCCATAGATCAGGCATAGAGTAATGACCTTTTCGAGGTGCCGGGGCGGCGCGTTCTGGACTTCGTATTCCGAGAGCGTGCTCTGCGCAATTGCGTACTGCTCATCGTTGAAAAACTGCGAGACTCCCCGGGAGAGAAGGGAAGCTTCCCGCAGGGTCAGACCGGCTTTGCTTCTCGCCCGGCGGACGAGAACGCCCGGGCTCAGACTCACTTGCTCCAGTGTTCGCGGTTGTCGATACGTGGCAAATTCGGCAGGTACGCTCGGGCTCTCGAACCGATGCATCCAGCGAATCTCCATGTCTACCGCGCCCAGTATCCTTGCCTCCTTCGGGCATTGAAACGCGATCTGCGCATAAGCCAGCTCCGACGCCGCGGCATGGATAATGCCTTCACCGGAGACGTGGAAGCGGCCGCACCACAGCCCGCGTTCGTGTTCGATCAGCAGCAGCTGAGGACGGCTGCGATGGACGGTATCGGCGGCGGGCTGGTATATGTCCTGGGGATTGACGCGAACGATGCTGCCCGGCAGCAATTCCGGAAAAGCAAAGGCATCCTCGGGACCAATCCTCGCGAACAGACACCGCCGCTCTTCCGGAGCGCTGGTTGGCAACAGCAAGCGAGGCGGGTTCACCCATCGAAACAGTTGCCCCAGGGGAACAACACCCTCCGAATGGTGATCGCCGGTCAGCTGCTCAGGGCCGCCCATCACGACATCCTCCCGGTGGAAAGCGGGATCGATGATTCTGGTTCGCCTGAGCGGCAGCGACGCCTGCAAACCAGCGATCCGATCGGGATCGATCCCCAGTGCCGCCAGCCAGTCTTCGAGACGGTAGCCGCTAATGCGGCTCAGCGCGCAGGTCTGAGGAAGGCTGGGGCCGAAGGACGGAGATGTCGCGAGCGAGTGATAGAGCGTGTGCGGAATGCACGAGGGCGACTCCGATCCGTAGAGGCGCTCCGATTGGGCGGAGACCTGATGCAGGGTCAGACCTCGGGACGCGAGGATCGAGCGGATTCGCGCCGCCGTTTTTTGTCCCGCATTCCTCTCCCGAATGGTCCCCGCCATTCTGCCTCGTCTGCACAATGCGAACCGGCTGCTCCCGGGAAAGTCGGTTTGTGGTGTCCCCCGAAACTCGCGAGAGATGGCATTATTGAACTGCCGACGCTCGCAGGTCCGATGCCGGATGTTTCCGCCGACAAGGATCGCAGCCGAGGGTAGATATTGCCCGTTGGACCTGCGTGGTTGTTGTTTCAGCGGAAAGGAGCGTTGGTCGGAGCAGCAACCACTGCGAACCGACTTCATGCTGCCGAACTGGAATTCGCCGATGCTGATCGGAGGCAGCGAAAGACAGCGAACCGGCCTTGTATCTGGCTAGATACAGTACCGTTCAGCACTTAACCGATGCCTGGCTACTCCCCCAACCCGGACCCCGGAAAACGCCTCCGCGAGGCGCGGCAACGGCTGCGCCTGTCGACACGCGACGTCGAGCGGCTGAGCCGTCAGCTGGCGGAGAAGAGACAGAATCAGGAGTATTACATCTCCCACGCCTGGTTATCGGAGATGGAAAGGGGAGAGTTCACTCCCGGCATTTTTAAGATTCATACCCTCAGTATCATCTATCAATACCGGCTCCACGAGGTCCTGGCTTTCTTCGGTGTCGAGATCGGTGACATCGGCCTGGAGCAGATACGGCTGCCGCTGCCCCACACCCATCTTGTAGGAATTCCCGACGCACCACCGGAAATTGCTCTTGCGAACATGTCGGGGGTTCAGCTCGAAAAGACCGATCTGGTCTCGCGCATGTTCTCCGGATTCCGAGGACTCGAAGCGGACCTCTTCCCGCAAGGGCATACCGGTCCGGCTGTTTATGGATATGTCGGCACAAAGGATTTCACCCTGTCCCCGCTGATTCGTCCCGGATCCTTCGTGCAGATCGACTCGTCGCAACGAAAGATCGAGAGTTCGGGCTGGTCAGGTATCTTTGAGCGCCCTGTCTATTTCGTGGAACTCCGTGAAGAATACGCCTGCTCCTGGTGTGAGGAGAGAGAAGGCAGCCTTCTGCTACTACCGTTTCCGGAGTCGCGGACCCGGGTCAGGGAGGTTCGATATCCCTCCCAGGCGGAGATCATTGGCCGGGTGACCGCAGTGACGATGCGCATCGCAGCGCCGCGCGAAAAACCTGCCGGGCTTACCGGTCGCTCCTGAAGCCTCTCGTCCATAGAGCGAGTCATCGCTTCGGGGATTCGGAGCCTGACCGGTAATCCGACCGTTTCCGAGAGAAATCAGCAGAATCTTTGGTGAACGTGGCAGATTGAGCATGGCGCGAGGAATCCGCCCATGTCCGCCCCGGTCAACCACTCCGGCCATCCAACCGCCCAGCTCAGCGCCGTTCATGTGTGCCGCAGCTGCGGCGAGGGGACCGAACGATCCGGAGTGTCGCTGGAGAGCCTGATCAACGGTCTGGTTCGCTGCCGTGCATGCGGATACGAAGGCCCCCTCAATATTGAGATCCTCATCCAAAACGGCCGATGAGCGGCCGCAGCCATCGTCTCTGGTCTAGACCGTCAGCGGCAGCGTGCCCTGGCTCGGAGCCGACAGCCTCGTCAGTTTCCTTACAGTGGCTCGTACCAGCTCGCTCACAAGCCGGCTTGCGTCGTTGCGAACGGCCAGAACCGTTCGCATCACGATCTCAGGTTCGTCGAGAGGGCGCATGGTGAGACCGTCCATCGCAACGCGCCATGCGCCGTGTTTATTCAGGATCGCTGCGCCACCGGTCCTGAAAACCAGCTGGGCCGCCTGCTCGGCGCTGGTTACATGGTGTCTCTCCGTTGCGGCGATTCCCAGGGATATTGCGCGCTCGTGGATCGCGTCGTACAGCATGGGATGAACCTGCCTTGCGAAAAGAATCCATGGGATTTCATCGAGATCGCGCAATCGAAGGGTTCGCTGGACTGCAAGGGGCGATGTTTCGGAGATAAGAACATAAAGCGGCGATGCTGCGACTTCGACCTGAGTAAGTTGCGGTAGTTCCGGACCGGCGGTCAGGAGAGCGATTTCCAGCTCCCCTGATGCAACCCGTCGCGTCAGTTCCGCTCCGTAATCGCTTGATATGTTGATCCGCAATTCGGGAAACAGCGGGAGATGAACCGAGGTTACGATCGACGTCAGGAAGGGATCGACGAAAGGGGATTGGCCGAAATTCAGGACTGCTTCGGCGCCCTTTGCGACCGACCTCGCGACTTCGACAGCGCGCTCCTGGTGAATCAGGGCGAGCTTTGATTCCTCCACGAAAGCGCGCCCCGCATCCGTCAGGTGGACCCGCTGACGATCGCGAATGAACAGCGGCACCCGCAGGATCGCTTCCAGATCCTGGATTTGTTTTGTCAAAGCTGGTTGTGAGACGTGCAGTTTCAAAGCGGCGCGGGAAAAACTAAGCTGCTCCGCCACCGTGACTGCCGCGCGTATCAGCCGAAGATCGATCTGGCTCATGGCTCCTCCACTCGACTGGTCCCCTGGCGGACGTTTCGCACTGGTGTGATCCGTTATAACCCCAGGGAATAACGATGCTTCAGTATTTGATTGGACTTTGCCTCACATGGTTAGCCATGCTGGTATTAAGCCCTGAATCACAGCACCACGGGCATATCAGCAAGGTATGAGGCTGTTATGGAAGCCCGGAAGGATCCCCAGGGGAAGCTGCTGAAACTCACACAGGCCGCTGCCGTCCTCCAGTGCCATCCGAAAACACTGCGGCTAATGGCTCAGGCAGGGAAGATCCCTGCCCGCCGCGTCGGCAAACTATGGCGCTTTTCAGAAAACCGGTTGCGGGAATGGATGGAGGCTAGTTAACGTTCTCCGGAACGACCTGCGTTGCCGAGGGCAGCAGCATCTCCACGACTTTGCTGTTCGCCTCCCGCTTTTCCGGAGACAGCGCTCTTCCGTACACGTTGAAGGTCGTCGATATCGCGGAGTGCCGCATCAGGTCTTTGGTTACGCCCGGCGCCGCGCCGGCCGAGTCGAGCCAGGAACGATAGGAGTGGCGCAGCGAATGGAAGCCAAGCCCTTTGATGTCGAGGGTCTCGCCCGCGGGCCGGATCCAGCGCTGCTGCAGGTTGGGCGACATGTAAGGCATTCCGGTCAGAGGATTGGCGAAGAGCCATTCCGCCTTGCACTTTTGTTTCCATGCGAGCAGCAGCTCCGCCAGTGCGGGATGCAGCGGCAGTTTCGCCTTCGAGCCCGCATTCTTCGTATCGTCAATCGCTCCACGATAGGCGCTGCGGCGAATCGTGACCGTTTGCAGCTCCCAGTCAATGTCGCCCCACTGCAGCCCGAGCGCCTCGCTGACGCGCAGCCCGAGACAGGCAGCAGTAATCGCGATCATGTTCACATGCCCAGGAAGCTTTGGCGCGATCGTTCGGAATTGCTCCGGCGTCAGCACCACGGCTTCCTTCACGCGCTGGGTGACATTCCTGATCTTCACGATATCGACGGGATTGCGCCGTTCGAGCGGCATGTATTCCCACAGCGTCGCCAGGTCGAACAGTTTATGCAGGAGGCTTCGCACGTGCCCCTTGGTCACCGGAGCAAGCTTGAGGGACTGAAACCAGGCATGAAGGTCAGCCGGTCGAATCGCCATGATCGGCTCCGCGCCCCAGCGTGGCCGGAGGTGCCGCTCAATGATCGAAACATAGCCGCCTTTGGTGGCGTGGCGCTCCGGCATCTCTTCGTCGATATAGCGATCCAGGAGCGCATTGAAGGTAACCTGTTGCCCGCGGGCGTACTCCGTTCCGTCATTCAGCCGAAGGAGCTGCGCTTCGATCTTCTGCCGAACGGCCTTCTCGGTCCGGTAGACCGCGCCGTCGAAGATCTGCGATTTGAGTTTCCTCTTTCCGTTTTCGGTAACGCGGTAGCGGAATTCCCATGCGAATCCGTTCGCTCTTTTCAACTTTCGGATCGCGCCATGCTGGTAGCGTTCGCGGCGTATTTTCATGACTGCTCCGGGTGGACGTGAGAGCAGTTTAGCTTAAAGTGGTATAACGTGGTACGGAAGAAATGATGTTCTGTGCATAAATTATTGATTTTATGGAGCACCGGGCGGGAATTGAACCCGCGAATACTGGTTTTGCAGACCAGCGCGTTAGCCCCTTCGCCACCGGTGCCCTTGGTCCCACGTCGTCCGTCCGCCGCGCCCGTGCGGCACGGCGGAGACTTCTCCTTGCTGTCAGCGCGCGAGCTGCGCCGCCGAACTTACTGCGGCTGCGCGGTCGTGCGCAGGTAAGGCTTCACCGTCTTATAGCCCGGAAAAATCTTGTCCGCTTCCTCGTTGGATACCGCGCCGCTGATAATCACGTCCTCCCCCTGTTTCCAGTTGGCCGGCGTCGATACCTTGTGTTTCGCCGTCAGCTGGATCGAGTCGAGGACCCGCAGAATCTCATCGAAGTTGCGGCCCGTCGTCATCGGATACGCCAGCGTCAGCTTGATCCGCTTGTCCGGTCCGATCACAAACACAGTCCGCACCGGAGCATTCTGCGCCGGCGTGCGGTCGTCCGACGTCTCGCCCGCATCGCCCGGCAACATGTCGTACAGCTTGGCGATCTTTAGTTCCGGGTCGCCGATCAGCGGATAGTTGACCTCGAATCCGCCCACATCCTTAATATCCGAAGCCCATTGGCCGTGGCTGGAAACAGGATCGACGCTCAGGCCGATCACCTTCGCGCCGCGCTGCGCAAACTGGCTCTCCAGCCCGGCAACCGCGCCCAGCTCCGTTGTGCAAACCGGCGTGAAGTCCTTGGGGTGTGAGAAGAACACAGCCCAGTTGTCGCCGATCCACTCGTGGAAGCGAATCACTCCCTGGGTTGTTTCCGCTGTAAAGTCTGGGGCAACATCGTTGATGCGTAACGTCATGAATACTTCCTCCTGGGGTTCTCCCGTTTTCCTGTGAAGTGCGGCGCAAACTAAAACCCACCCGGCCATTGGGCAGCGGGTGGGTTCTGAGCGACTCCGAAACTTATTGCGCTTCTCTCAGACACACACCCGCACGGTGCGGCAGCAACAGCAGCAGCACATACACATGCAGGTTGGAGAGAAAGCGTTCATTCCTGACACCAGCCTAGGGCCAGGCGCGGGAGGCTGTCAACCGCGGGCCCGCGCGTCACAGCAGGATCACCGCGGCCTCAGTTCGCCGGAGGGTTCCCCAGCAGCTGATAATTGTGCGCCACCTGGAATGTCATGATGCCCACATACAGGTATTGCGCCGCCCGCGCCAGCGAGCGCTTGTCGTGCCGCACGAGAAAGCGATACCCCAGGTAATTCAACCCGACCGTGCCCGCCTCGAACGAGGCAAACGCCGGCTTGTTCTTCACCAGAGCATTGGGCAGCATGGCCTCGTGAAAGCTCTGCGGCTCGCTCAGCGCTTTTTCCGTCGACGCGTAATCGAGCACCCGCAGAGTGGCCGCCGCCCCCAGCATGCTCCAGTCCAAAATGCCCATCCCCGGCGGCTTCTCCTTGAGTTGCGGATTCTGCACTGGAAACACACCCAGTGCGGAGCTGCTGCCGGGTTCCCCGGGTGGCGCCGGCGTGACCGTCTCAGACGGCACGGGGGCGTTCACCAGCATGGCGGTTTGGGCGTCTTGTGCCGGGCAGGCCACGGCACACGTTACAGCAAGAACCGGCAGAAGCAGTGCAGCCAAAGAGGGGATCTTCATTTTTATCCCTGCTCGACTGGACGGCGGCAGTGTTCAGGATTTCAATATTCGTGGTCGAGAGAAAAGGCAGAAACGCAGCAAGCCGTGCAATCGGAGTAATGGCTCGCTGGGTGCGGTGGAGGTCCGTGACGCCGAGCCTGGTGCGCCACCCCCGCAATTCATAAGATGGTGTAGTGTGGCACGGAAACGCTTCAGCCGTGCACTTATCTTGCGTCACTACAATAAGTTACGGGAGGGGGAGGGATTTCATGGCTCTTCGGTCAGAGCACCCGGTGACTGCGCTGCGGAAATGGAATTACCGATGCGCGTAACCAACGACACGTCTTGGTTACCGATGAGTGTGACCATCGAGCCGATGTGGTTTTGATTGAAAGGTTTATCGATTCGACACTACGCAATCGCCGCCCAACCGCTTCAGCCGATGCGTTGCCCGCGCCCGAACTCGCTCCGATGCCGGCTGTACGTGAAGTAGATTACCAGGCCGATCGCCAGCCACACAAAAAACCGGATCCACGTCATCACTTCCAGCCCCATCATCAGCACCACACAGAAAATAATGCTCAGCACCGGGAACACCGGGCCCAGCGGAGCGCGAAATCCGCGCCGCCGATTCGGCTCGCGATAGCGAAGGATCAGCACGCCTGCCGAGACCAGCACAAACGCGAACAGCGTTCCGATATTCGACAGATTCGAAACTGTCCCAATATCGAGCAGCCCCGACGGAATCCCCACCACAAATCCCGCTACCCACGTCGCCACCGCTGGCGTCCGATATTTCGGATGAACGTGCGAGAAGATCGCCGGCAGCAGCCGATCCCGCGACATCGAGAACCACACCCGCGCCTGCCCCAGCTGAAATACCAGAATCGACGAGGTCATTCCCGTCAGCGCGCCCAGCACCACAAACAGCCGGACCCAGTGCAGCCGATGCCCGCCCGGCAGCACCGACAGCCTTTTCAGCGCGTTCACCACCGGCGCCGCGTCGCCCATCATGCTCTTCCACGGCACAATGCCCGTCAGCACCACCGCGACCCCGATGTACAACACTGTGCAGATCGCCAGCGTCGCCAGAATCCCGATCGGCACAGTCCGCTGCGCATCTTTACACTCCTCCGCCGCTGTCGAGACCGAGTCGAATCCGATATACGTGAAGAAAATAATCGACCCCCCCGTCAGCACGCCCGACCATCCATTCGGCGAAAACGGGTGATAGTACTTCGGCTGAATGAAGCTGGCGCCGGCGAAGACAAAAATCAGGATCGCCGCGATCTTCACCAGCACCATGATGTTGTTCGTCTCCACCGACTCGCGAATCCCGCGCACCAGCACCACGGTCAGCAGCATCACGATCAGAAACGCCGGTATGTTGAACCCGAAATGCCACCCCGGCGGATATAAATCATGCCCCGCCAGGTCCTGCAAACCCTCCGGCAGATACGCCGGGGAAATCCATTTGAGCCCCGGATGGATCCCGAACCAGTCCAGCAAATCGACCACGTGCGCCGCGAATCCCACGCTCACCGACATGTTCGAGAATGCGTACTCGAGGATCAGGTCCCAGCCGATGATCCACGCGATCAGCTCGCCCATCGTCGCGTAGGTGTACGTGTATGCCGACCCGGCAATCGGGATCATCGACGCCAGTTCCGCATAGCAAAGTCCGGTGAACGCGCACACAATCGCCACCAGCACCAGCGACAGCGCCAGTGCCGGCCCCGATCCCGGCCGTCCCACCATCGCTGTGTGGCGAATAAAATAGTCGATGAGCGGCGTGTTCTCGATCGAAGCAGTAGGGAACTGCTGCCCCGCGATCGCCGTCCCGATGACTGTGAAAATCCCCGATCCGATCACCGCGCCGATGCCCAGCGCCGTCAGTGAAACCGGCCCCAGCGTCTTCTTCAGAGCGTGTTCTGGCTGCTCCGAATCGCTGATCAGCTTGTCGATGGATTTGCGCGCGAAAAGCTGGGACTTGGGCTGCGTCCCTTCGGGCCGAGATGGAAGCGCGGGCTGATCCGCCAACGACAGCTCCTGCGGGGAGGGTGGATTTTGAAGAGTGTAGCTGTTTCCCGGGGCGGGCGAAAGGGAATTCGCCCGCCTCGAGGGTTCTTTGCGCGTCGTGCCGCGGCGTCTACCGCTTGCTCTGGCCGCGCGCCAGCTTCCTGACCTTCTTCTTCTGCGAGCCGCGCGGTACGGTGCGCTTTGCTTTGGGGGCGGCCTTCTTGCGGGCCGCGCGTTTCAGCTTCTTGCGTTCTTGCGTGTCTTCGATCGCTTTTGTATTTGCCATGAGAATCCTTTTCCGGAGCGCGGACTACGGCCTTCACAGCCGCTCGAGCTGCGCGAATTTCTCCACCAGCTTTTTCACTCCGAATCCTGAAAATTGTACAGTAATCTTCGCGTCTTCCCCGTCGCCCTCACGCCGGAACACAACGCCCTCGCCGTATTTCGGATGTCGCACCCGCTGCCCGCTCCTGAATCCCTTCGCTCCCGTGGGCTCCGGAACATCAAGCTTCGGCCTGGCCGCTTTCCCCGGCGCACCCCCCCGTCCCGAGAAAAACTGAGCAATGTTGTCCGCTGAGCCGGCAGGCGGATTCACCACCCGCCGTCCGAACCGCCCCGGCTGCCCCGCCCGGTGCGGCGCGCTCTGGTCCTCGTCTTCGTAGCTGTAATGGCGCGCGCCAGAATCGTCGCCGCTGTTGCGGCCAAAGCGCGACGGCTGCTCCGCATAGCTCGCTGCGTACCCGCCCCAGTTCGTCGCCCGCGTCCGCCCGCCGCTCAGGTCCTCGATCAGATGCTGCGGAATCTCCTCCAGAAACCGCGACGCAATCGTCGCCTCCGGCATGTCATTGCCGTAGCGCCGCCGATAGCGCGCGCGCGTCAGCACCAGCGAATCCATCGCCCGCGTCAGCCCCACATAGCAAAGCCGCCGCTCCTCCTCCATCTGTGGCGGATCGTTCAGCGTCCGCGAGTGCGGAAACAATCCCTCTTCCAGCCCGGCCAGCACCACCAGCGGAAACTCCAGCCCCTTCGCCGAGTGCAGCGTCATCAGCGTCACGCGCGCCTCAGGATCGTACTGGTCCGCATCGCTCACCAGCGCTGCATGATCCAGAAACTCCGCCAGCGTCTCCCCGCGCTCCTGCGCGTCCTGCGCCGCATTCGCCAGCTCCTTCAGGTTCTCAATCCGCGAAAAAGCCTCCGGCGTCCCTTCCTCTTCGAGCGATCGAATGTACCCCGTCCGATCGATCAGGAACTTGATCATCTCCGGCAGCGTCGCCGCATCGCCCGGCTTCCGAAAACCCGGAACGGCCTCACCCTCGCCCTCCGCGGACGCCGCAGCATGCGGTACCACCGCCTCTTCTGCAGAAGGCGCAAACCGCGCCGGATCGAAATCCGCGCCCTCGCTCACAAAATCGTCGCCGCTGTCGTCGTGCGTCAGCGCCAGATGCCCTTGGGTGGCGTTGCCGAAATCGAAGCTGGTGTCCGCATCGGCCGACGCGGCCAAATCCGCAGCCACCTCTGGAGCAACATCCCCCGCCAGCTTTTCCGCGAACCCAGGAGCCATCATCGCCCGAGCGTCCTGAATGATCCGCTGAAACACATCCAGCGCCGCCAGCGAGCGCGAGGTCAGCAGCTGCTGATCGAGCGCGCGATCGATCGCCGTCCACACACTCGACCCCGTCTCCAGCGCAATCCGCTCCAGCGTCTCCATCGTCGTCTTGCCGATCCCCCGCGCCGGCACGTTCACCACCCGCTGCAGCGCAATCGAGTCGTGCGGATTCTGCACCAGCTTCAGATAGCTCAGCAGATCCTTGATCTCCGCGCGCTCGTAGAACGAAAACCCGCCCACCATCGTGTAAGCGATGTTGTATCGCCGCATCGCCTCTTCCACCAGGCGCGACTGCGAATTGGTCCGGTACAGCACCGCGCACTTCGCCGCGTCCTGCTCCTCACCCGCCTTCCGCAAATATTTCTGGATCGTATCCGCGATGAACAGCGCCTCGTTCTCCCCATCCAGAGCCTCGTAGTAGCCGATCAGCGCGCCGCCCTCGCGCGAAGTCCACAGCCGCTTGCCCTTCCGCATCGCGTTGCGCGCCACCACCGCCGACGCCGCTTCGAGAATGATCTGCGTCGACCGGTAATTCTGCTCCAGCCGCACCGTCTTCGCGCCCGGAAAATCCTTCTCGAACTCCAGGATGTTGCGAATGTCCGCGCCCCGCCACGAATAAATGCTCTGATCCTCGTCGCCCACCACGCAGACGTTCTTGTCCTCGCCCGCCATCAGCTTCATCAGCTCGTATTGCGGCCGATTCGTATCCTGATATTCGTCGATCAGCAGCCACCGATAGCGCCGGTTGTACCGTTCCCGCACCTCCGATGAAACCTTCAGCACCCGCACCGCCTCCAGCAGCAGATCGTCGAAGTCCAGCGCGTTCGCCTTCCGCAGCTCCTTCCGGTATCCCTCGAAAATGTGCGCCACCCGCTCGCTCATCGGGTCCGCCGACTGCAGGTAGTACTCCTGCGGATCGATCATGTGGTTCTTCGCCCACGAAATCTTCCCGAGCACCACCCGCGGTGTCAGCTGCTTATCGTCGAGCCCCATCCGCCGCATCACCGCTTTCACCACCGCCTGCTGATCCGTCTCGTCGTAAATCGCAAATGATCTCGTCAGCCCCTCGTTGTTCCCGGGGTCCCCGGCGGGCCTGCTCGCTGGGGTGATCACCCGCAGCGCTTCGATATCCCGCCGCAACAGCCGCACGCAGAACGAGTGAAACGTCGAAATCAGCGGCTTCGCCAGCGAAGCGTGCCCCATCAGCCGCTCCACGCGCGCCGCCATCTCGCCCGCCGCCTTATTGGTGAACGTCACCGCCAGAATCGAGTCCGGCGCAACGCCGCGCTGTTCGATCAGGTACGCAATCCGGTGCGTGATGACGCGCGTCTTCCCCGACCCCGCGCCGGCCAGGATGAGCACCGGCCCATCGAGGACCTCGACGGCTTCGCGCTGCTGCGGATTGAGCTTCTGGAGGAGAGGCTGCAAAGGGATTGGCTCTCCTCTATTTTAATCGCTCACCCGGCCTGTTAATTTTGCTGATGTGCCCCTTCTCGCCGCGAGCGACCTCACGAAGATTTACGGCGGAAAAAGCGCCGCTCCCGTGGTTGACGGCGTCTCCTTCTCCATCGAGCGCGGCCAGACCCTGGGCCTCGTCGGCGAATCCGGCTCCGGCAAGAGCACCATCGCCCGCATCGTCCTCGGCCTCGTCGAACCCACTTCCGGCTCCGTCTCCTTCGACGGTCACCCCGTCACCGGCGTCCCCCAATCCAAACTTCGCCCCCTCCGCCGCCGCGTGCAGCCCGTCTTTCAGGATCCATACGCCGCCCTCAATCCCCGCATGCGCGTCGAGCAAATCGTCACCGAGCCTCTCGTGATCCACGAAAAGCACTCCCGCGCCGAGCGCCGCCGCCGCTGTCAGGAACTCCTGCGCCAGGTCGGCCTCGACGACTCCGCCATGCCCCGTTATCCCCACGAATTCTCCGGCGGCCAGCG
>PKVY01000059.1 GCA_003131625.1 Acidobacterium sp.
GATAGCTGAAGCCGCCGCCCAGTGTTGTGATCGTGCAGAGGTTGTTTGTGTAGTTGGCGGAAGTGCAGCCGGCGGGCATCTCCTTCACCGCGTTGTTGTAGGTATCGGCGACATAGACGTTGCCGCTCCCGTCCACCGCCACTCCCTCGGGATCGAGGAAGCCGCCGCCCAGCGTCGTGATCGTGCAGAGGTTGCTGGTGTAGTTCGTGGATGTACAGCCGGGGGGCATCTCCTTCACCGCGTTGGTGTTATCGGCGACATAGACGTTGCCGCTCCCGTCCACCGCCACGGCAAATGGATAGCTGAAGCCACCGCCCAGCGTCGTGACGCAACTGGCGAAAGCGCAGCCTGCGGGCATCTCCTCCACTGCGCTGTTGCCGTGATCGGCGACATAGACGTTGCCGCTGCCGTCCACCGCCACGCCATCGGGACCATTGAAGCCGAAGAGGCCGCCCAGTGTCGTGACGCAGCTGGGGGAAGCGCAGCCGGCGGGCATCTCCTTCACCGCGTTGCGGTCCACTTCGGCGACATAAACGTTGCCGCTCGCGTCCACCGCCACTCCCTCGGGATAGAGGAAGCTGCCGCCCAACGTCGTCACCGCACCGGCGAAATACGCGGTCTGGGCCTGGAGCGGGCAGAGAGCCAGGCCGCCCAGCAGCAGCGCACCCAGCGAGAATGCGCCTGGCCTGATGGGGCCCAGCAAACGCCGAGCCGCCCTCGTCCATAACCCAGCTACCCGCAGAGGTGCAGGTTCTGTGTTGCGCTTGCTGGTGGATACGCCTGAGGAAACTGCCTGATTCAGGATGGATGCCAAAGAGCGGACGAAGGACAAAGCAGCCATGGGAGATTCTCCTTGAGAGAAACTCACCACTCATTTCGGGGAAAGGAGCGGCGATCAATGCAAAGCATCGACTTCAGCCGCAGCGTGGGAAGAATCCCAAAAGGAAGGTCCTGCGCGTGGGGTTTTGAGCCGAGCGAATCGGGCCCCGCTCAGAGCGTATCCGAGCTGGAACAGAAAGAACGATGGTTCGGTACAGGGGAAACGGTACGCCTTCAGATAACTGCGGGAGGAGAGGAAAGTCAAGAAGAATGTCCGATGTCGGAGCCAATCCGCGCGCGGGCTTCGAAGTTGAAGCCGCAAGGGACCAGGAGAAGCCCTGTCTGATCGATTCCGGTGTCGCTTAATCTGCCCCTAGCCTGACCAGGCTGCATATCTGCCGGAGAGCCTCCCGGCTGGTCGCTCTTAGTACCTCCTGGCGTTACGGAGAGGAGGGCCGTTGGCGCACAGGTCATTAGTCGCGGAAAGAAGGTTGCAAGGATTCTGGTTCGAGCAACCTTATGGTTCTATCTGCCACACTGCGGCGGGGGTGCCGGGGCTTCCCTGGCTGGTGATTGTGGCTCCGTTCATCAGCCAGATATAGGCCTGCTCCGAGCTGGTGTTGCGCCACAGGATGCCGGCGCGGCCGCTCCCGTCGTAGTCGCCCACGCCCTGAATGACCCAGTCGGAGGAGACGTAACTGACGCTGCCGCCGCCCGACATGGCTGTTCCGTTGATGAACCAGAGGTAGACCTGCCCGGTGGTGCTGTTGCGCCACAGGATGTCACTCTTGCCGTCTCCATTGAAATCGCCCACCCCCGCAATGCTCCAGTCGGAGGAGACGTAGCCGAGGCTTCCGCTGCTGGTCAGCGTGGTCCCGTTCATCAGCCAGATGAAGACTTGCCCGGTGGTGCTGTTGTGCCACAGGATGTCGGCATCGCCATCTCCATTGAAATCGCCGATGCCCTGAATGACCCAGTCCGAGGAGATGTAGGTGACGCTCCCGCCGCCCGACATCGTGGTTCCGTTGATGAACCAGAGGTAGACCTGACCGGTGGTGCTATTGCGCCACAGGATGTCGGCTTTGCCATCCCCATTGAAATCGCCGATGCCCTTAATGCTCCAGTCCGAGGAGACGTAGCCGAGGCTGCCGCTGCCGGCGATGGTGCTGCCGTTCATCAACCAGATGAAGACCTCGCCGGTGGTGCTGTTCCGCCACAGGATGTCGGCTTTGCCATCGCCATTGAAATCGCCGGCGCCCTGAATGACCCAGTCGGAGGTGGGAGTGCCGGGACTCCCGGTGCCCGGACCGGGACCCCCGCTGCCCGGATACGTGGTCCCGTTCATCAGCCAGATGTAGACCTGCTCGGTGGAGTTGTTCCGCCACAGAATGTCGCTCTTGCAGTCGCCGTTGAAGTCGCCCACCGCGGCAAACGACGCCGGATTCGGATTCGGATTCGGGTTCGCGGTCGTGCAGGATCCGATCGCCTGAACCACCGTTACAGGAGCCGTTCCGGTGGCAGTGGTGTAGGTCGAGGCGCTTTCCGAGTCCGGTGTATAGGTCAGCGTCAGAATGTCGTTGCCCAGCGCCAGGCTCCCAGCCGGGACGATGATGTCCGCAGACGCGATAAACAGCCTCGTGACAGCCGACGTGTAGGCGCCGCTGGTCAAAGTCACGGAGCCGGTCGGGGTGGGATTCCCGGGTCCGCCGCTGACGGTCACCGTTACCGTGAACGCCTGTGCCGAGTTGATGTTCGAGGAAGTGGGAATCACCGTGACGGTCGGCGTGATTATCGCTGCCAGTCCGGCGCCGCTCAGCCCAATGCTCTGCGTAGCATAGGTGACGTTAAGGGTGTTGTCAGTTACCACGGCTGTACCCGTGATCGGCCCGGCGGTCGTTGGGGCAAAGTCCACTGCCAGTTGGCAACCGGCTCCGGCTGCCAGCATGCCGGCGGAGGACGACGAAGTCACTTCGGGACAGGTCGTGGATGCGTCCAGCGTAAAGCCGGCGGAGACGTAGGGATTCTCGCCCACGCCCGGAGCCGGGAAGATGAGTGGGGCGTTACCGATGTTGCGCAGTGTGACGGTCTGCGGGCTGTCGCTGCTTTGCGATCCGACGGTCGTATTGGCGAAGCTCAGGCTGGGCACGGTGGCGAGGTTCAGTGCGTATACACTGTTGGCGTAATAATCCTCGACGTAAACCTTGCCGCTTCCGTCGACGGCCACGCCCTTCAGAGCGAAAAGGTTGATGGAGCCGGTGCCGAATGGCGTGACGCAGCTCGACGAAGCGCAGCCAGCGGGCATCTCCAATACCGCAGCGAACCCGCGGCCGCTGGCATGATCGTTATCGGTGACGTAGATGTTGCCGCTGCCATCCAGGGCTACAGCAGCGGGAGCGATGAATCCGCCGCCCAGAGTCGTGGCACAACTGGCGGACGTACAGCCAGGGGGCATCTCCTTGACCGCGTCGTCATCGAGGACATAGAGGTTGCCGCTCCCATCCACCGCCAGGGCACCGATATCGCTGAACCAGCCGCCCAGCGTGATGACGCAGCTGGTGGAAGCGCAGCCCGAGGGCAACTCCTTCACCGCGTTGCCATCGGAGGCATAGAGCTTGCCGGCCCCGTCCACCGCCAGGCTACCAGGATAAGGGAAGGCGGTAAGGGTGGCGACGCAGCCAGCTGCAACGCAGCCGGGCGGCATCATCTTCACCGCCGAATTGCCGGAATCGGCGACGTAGAGGTTGCCGGCCCCGTCCACCGCCACGGAAGTGGGCTGTCTGAACACCTGTCCTTCGCTGTTGTTGCCGCCCAATTCCACGGGCGTGCAGGTGCTGATCGTGCAGCCAGCCGGAAACTCCCGCACCTCCCCGAGGCCGGATGGATCGGCGACGTATACGTTGCCGATCGCGTCCACCGCCAGGCCCGAGGGATCGCCGGCACCTGCGCCCACCACGATGGGAGTCTGATTGCTCTGGAACACCAGTTGCGGCCCCTGGCCGGTGCCGAAGATATAAGCCGTCGCGATGACTCCGCTGGCATCGGACAGCACCACCGCTCCACAGCGCGCGCCGGCGTATTTCGGCGCGAACGTCACATCCATCGTGCAGGCCTGGCCTGCGCTGTAGGTGTAGCTGGTCCCGACGGTATCGCAGCTTCCGGTGCCCGCATCGGCAAAGTCCAGCCCTTTGGCGCCCTGGGTCAGTACGGACGCGGTGATGCCCGTGTCGGCAGCGGTGAAGGCGAAGGTCAGGGTCTTCTGCGCCGGTTCAGCAGTTCCCACGGCAACAGCGCCGAAGTTCACGCCGTGCCTCTCGATCTCGATCACCAGGTCTTCTTCACGCTCGTTGAAATAGTAGTTGCCGCTGGCGTCGACCGCCACGGCGTTTGGCATTCCGTGGGCATAAAGCGGCGTCATGCAGCTGGAAGAAGTGCAGCCGGCGGGGATCTCAAACATCTGCGGGGAATCTGCCCCCGAGGCCACCCAGATGTTGCCATTCCCGTCTACTGCTACACCAAGAGGGTGTCTGATGCCGTCGAGAAGGCTCAGCGCCGTCACGCAACCGGAGGAAGCACAGCCAGGAGGCATCTCCTTCAGCGCGTTGTTGCCGCGATCAACGACGTAGACGTTGCCGCTGGCGTCCACGGCCACGCCCCAGGGATCGTTGAAGCCACCGCCCAGCGTCGTGACGCAGCTCGAGGAAGTGCAGCCAGGGGATATCTCCTTCACCGCGTTGTTGCCGGAATCGCCGACATAGACGTTGCCGCTCCCGTCTACGGCCACACCCCTAGGGGCATTGAAGCCGCCGCCCAGCGTCGTCACGCAACTGGAGGATGCACAGCCCCGAGGCATCTCCTTCACGGCGTTGTTGCCGGAATCAGCGACGTAGACGTTGCCGCTGGCGTCCACCGCCACGCCGACCGGCGCGCTGAAGCCACCGCCCAGCGTCGTGACGCAGATCAAGGAAGTGCAGCCGGCGGGCATCTCCGTCACTTCATTGTCGAGGCCATTGGCAACATACACATTGCCGTTCCGGTCGACCGCCACGCCTTCGGGGTCGACGAAGAGGCCGCCCAGTGCTGTCTCAGCGTCGGCGAAATACGCCTTCTGGGCGTGGAGCGGGGATAGAATCAGGGCGCCTGGCAGAAGCATGGTTGCCAGGAACAGGGCGAGGCGACGCTGCGGTTGCGGCTTTCTTCCGCTACAGGATGCATTCGAACGAAAAGCCGAAGGCAGTGTGAAGAGCGAACGCACTACCGATCCGAAACCCATGTGAATGCTCCTTGCCACCAGCTCCGCTCGATTGGGGGGTAAGAAGGGTGAGAGAGGAGAGCCCGGCTTGCCATGCGTTCCATGCCGCTTCATCGCTGGAACACAACGATTAGGTTTCGATGAATTGGAGACGCTAAGTAGAGACTACTGATGTTGCAGGACCTGGAGATTGATGTCAATGCAATGTTAGGTTTGCTGCGCCAGTAACTTTCGATTGGGCGAGTGACCTTTCGGTAATATCAGGATTGGTGACCAACCGTCGCCCGGTCGTAGTGGCAGTCGGGTCAAGGTATCAGGCGCGACGGACTTCGTGAGTCTAGCTAAGGAATCGCGGCGCGGATTCCAAGCTCGTCTGCAATGTCGCCCAATCGCCGATCTTTGGTCCAGATCGAGATGGACTTGTCGAAGAGGGCGGAGGCGCACCGCTCCGTTCCACGCTGATCGCCACTCTTCAGACGACGACGGTCTCGCGGTATTCGCCGAAGACCTCGCGCAGGGTGGAGGCGATTTCGCCGACGGTGGCGTAGCTTTCGACGGCTTCCAGAATGGCAGGCATCAGATTGGCGCCGGTGCGGGCGTGGTCGCGGATGCGGTCGAGGGAGGCTTGCCAGGGTTGGGGGTCGCGGCGAGTGCGCAGGGCGCGGACGCGTTCGATCTGTTTGCGCTCGAGGGCTTCGTCCATGTGCTGGGTGGGAATCGGCGGGTCGTCTTCGCGCGTGAAGCGGTTGACGCCGACGACGGTGGCTTCGCCGGTGTCAACGGCGCGCTGGTATTCGTAGGCGGCGTTCTGGATTTCCTGCTGCACCCAGCCGCGCTCGATGGCGGCGAGCATTCCGCCGAGCTTGTCTATTTGATTGAAGTACGCCTGCACCTGCTGCTCGATCTGGTTGGTCAGCGACTCGATGCAGAAGGAGCCGGCGACGGGGTCGATGGTGTTGGCGACGCCGGATTCGCTGGCGATGATCTGCTGGGTGCGGAGGGCGATGCGGGCGGCTTCTTCGGTGGGAAGGGCGAGGGCTTCGTCGTAGCCGTTGGTGTGGAGGGATTGCGTTCCGCCGAGGACCGCGGCCATCGCCTGGAGGGCGGTGCGGACGATATTGTTTTCCGGCTGCTGGGCGGTGAGGGTGGATCCGGCGGTTTGGGTATGGAAGCGGAGCATCCAGGAGCGCGGATTCTTCGCCCGGAAGTGGTCGCGCATGATGCCGGCCCAGATGCGGCGGGCGGCGCGGAATTTAGCGACCTCTTCCAGGAAATTGTTGTGCGCGTTGAAGAAGAAGGAGAGGCGCGGGGCGAAGCGGTCGATGTCGAGGCCGGCATCGATGGCGGCCTGGACGTAGGTGATGCCGTTGGCGAGGGTAAAGGCGACTTCCTGGGCGGCGGTCGATCCGGCTTCGCGCATGTGGTAGCCGGAGATGGAGATGGTGTTCCATTCGGGAAGGTGTTCGCCGGCCCAGGCGAAGACGTCGGTGACGATGCGCATGGCGTGGCGGACGGGATAGATGTAGGTGCCGCGCGCGATGTACTCCTTGAGGATGTCGTTCTGGATGGTGCCGGCGAGCTTGCTGATATTGGCGCCGGTGCGGCGGGCGACGGCCACGTAGAGCGCGAGCAGAACGCTGGCCGTGGCGTTGATGGTCATCGATGTGGAGATGCGGTCGAGCGGGATGCCAGTAAAGAGGCGCTCCATGTCCTCGATGGAGTCGATGGCGACGCCGACTTTGCCGACTTCACCGAGGGCCATGGGCGAGTCGGAGTCGTAGCCGATCTGGGTGGGCAGGTCGAAGGCGACGGAAAGGCCGGCGGTTCCCTGGTCGAGGAGGAATTTGTAACGGCGGTTGCTCTCTTCCGCGTCGCCCATGCCGGCGTACTGGCGCATGGTCCAGAGGCGGCCGCGGTACATGGTGGGCTGGATGCCGCGGGTGTAGGGGAACTCGCCGGGAAAGCCGAGGTCGTGGTCGGGGGAAAAGGCTGCGAGGTCTTCAGCGGTGTAGAGGGGCTTGGGATTGAAATGGTCTGGCATTCAGAACCAGCCATTGTAAGGCAGTGCAGAGATGTGTTGCTGGTTCAGGCGCGCTTCTGCTTGCGGCTGGCGCGCCAGAAGGAGCTGACGGTGAACCAGGCGAAGAGCACGGCGAAGGCGGCGTAGAGAGGGAGATGGTGGTCGTGCCATCCAGCGGATTTGTAGAGCTGCCAGGAGTGGACCGCGAAAACCAATGTGAAAATGGCGAAGAACGAGCCGGTGATCTGGAGGGTGAGGATGCCGGTGGCGTGGGCGAACGGACGCCACATGGATGCGCCGAAGCGCCCTGCACCGCGAGCGAGGCGACGGCTGCCCTCGGCGATGGACGGCGCGGAAGGAAGGGCGGGACCAGGCCTTTTTGGTACAGCGGTTGCGGTGGGAGCAGGCTGCGTGGCGGCGGGAGAGGGTTGCGTAGCGGCGGATCGCTGAAGGGCCGCAGCAGCCCCGGCGGTTCCGTCGCGCAGCTTCTCGGCCGCGACGCGCGCGCCAATGCCCAGAGCTCGGCCGAGGCGATTCGGCTGCATGGGAAAAGTCTAGCAGCGCGACAGAAGCGGGGGCACGATTCGGATTGCCCAGTGGGAACATCAGAATATAAGGTAAGGGAATCGGCGTGGGCAGCTCGGAACTGCGAAGCCGGGAAAACGAGGTCCTGACTTGAATCAAAAACTCCGCAAGCTGGTTCAGCAACTGGGCGAGGCGATCCACGAGAGCGTGTCGGAGTCGCCGCGCATTGCAGGCGTGGTCGCCGATATTCGCCGGCAGGGTTTTGAAGTGATGCTCATGCTGGAGGCGACGATCGGGCTGAACGAAGTGGAGGAGCAGCCAGAGGGTGCGCTGGATGCATCGAAGACAGCGCGGGAGCGCGCCGACGCGGAGGAACAGGGCACATTTACCGCGCAGGATCTGCATTTCCTGAAGTCGCTGCGGATTTCAATCGCGGGTGAGCATGGGGAACAGGCAGAAGAGGGACAAGGAGAGCAGGAGGACGTGTGATGTGCGTGCAGGCTGAACTGCGACGACGGGCGCGCGGTTCGCCGGGGTTGTGATATATCTGGCCTTCGCCCTACCGCGAGCGCCAACATGGGCCTGCCTGAGACCCCGGTCGCCGACAAAGCAGCGGGAAGGCAGCAAGTTCAGGCAAGAGCCGTGAGAGGCGATCATGCCGATGAGAGATACTCTGGGCGTACTTCTGGCGGGCGGAGCCGGAGAACGGCTTTTTCCGCTGACGCGCGATCGAGCCAAGCCGGCAGTTCCCTTTGGCGGGCAGTACCGCATCATCGACATCACACTTTCCAACTGCATCAACTCCGATCTGCGCCGGGTGTACATCCTGACGCAGTACAAGGCTCTGTCGCTGAACCGGCACATCCGCGAAGGGTGGACCAGCGTTGTGGCGCAGGAGCTGGGCGAGTTCATCGAGATTCTGCCGCCGATGCAGCGGGTGAGCGCGAACTGGTACATGGGCACGGCGGACGCGGTCTACCAGAACATCTATTCGATTGGATCGGAGCAGCCGAAGCACGTGCTGATCCTTTCCGGCGATCACATATACAAAATGCACTACGGCAAGATGCTGCGGCAGCATCTGGATTCGGGCGCCGATGTGACGCTGGCAACGCTGCCGATCGAGCCGCAGGAGGTTGCACGGTTCGGCATTGTAGAAGTGGCGCGCAATGGCGAAGTGGTTGGATTCCTCGAGAAGCCGAAGAAGACGGAGCTGCGCTCGCCTTTCAATCCGAACATGGTGGACGCTTCGATGGGCGTTTACCTGTTCAACACCGACGTACTGCTGCCGGCGCTGATCAAGGATGCCGAAGATCCTGAGTCGCAGCACGATTTCGGGCACAATATTCTGCCGGCGATTTTGGGAAAGTACAAGCTGTTCGCCTACAACTTCGTCGACGAGAACCGCAAGGAAGCGCTGTACTGGCGCGACGTGGGAACGCTGGAAGCTTTTTACGACGCGAACATGGACGTAGCAGCGGTGTCGCCGATTTTCAACCTGTACGACAACAGCTGGCCGATTCGAACGCGGGCACGGCAGTATCCACCGGCGAAATTCGTGTTTGGCGAACCGGGACGAACCGGCATGGCGATCAACTCCATCGTTTCGGGCGGTTGCATCGTTTCCGGCGCCGTGGTGCGGAACAGCGTGCTGTCACAGGATGTGCGCGTGAACTCGTACTCGGAGGTGGATTCGAGCATCGTGTTCACGCACGTAAACATCGGGCGGCATTGCCGGATTAAGAAGGCGATCATCGACCGCGACGTGCATCTGCCGGAAGGAACGGTGATCGGCTACGACTCGAACGACGACCGGAAGAACTACTTCGTGACGCCGAGTGGGCTGACGGTGGTGACGCGGGATTATTCGCTGTATGAGAATCCGGTGGCGCCGGATTTCCTGCAGGAGCGCAGAGAGTAGAGAGCCAGCCCGCAGCCGGCAGCCTGGTAGCCGGTGGCTCGTTCCCGCGATTGGGGAAATGGTTTTGCCGACGCAATTCCCACATCTGCCAAAAGCGGGCAGATGTGGGGCACCCGACGGGTCGCGTAGACTGGAGCAAATGGGCGCAGGATTCGCGGCGACGGATCGGTTTCTGGCTGAGGTGAAGGAGAATCGTCTGCGAGCCGGGTACGTGCTCGTGGGAGACGATGTGTTTCTCTACGAGCGATGCCGCAGAGCGGTGCTGGACGCGCTGGTTCCTGCGGATTTGCGGGACTTTTGCCTTTCGGAAATCGACCTGGCGGAGACGAATATTTTTGAGGCGCTCGATCGGGCGCAGACTCCTTCGCTGATGGCGCCGTTTCAGGTGCTATTCATCCGCAATTTGAAGCAGATGTACACGCGGGGCGCGAAGAAGGAGGAATTCGCGGCGCTGGAGGCGTATTTCCGGTCGCCGAATCCGCAGGCGCTGGTGCTTTTTGTGGCGGATCATTTGCGGATTCCTTCGGACCCGCGGCGCATGGATCTGCAGGACAAGGATCGGTACGAGCGCATTCGAGAGACGCTGGGCGACTGGTGCGGTCTGGTGGAACTGGCCCGCGTCGACGAGGTGGACGCGCTGAAGTGGATGGCGGCGGAGGCGAAGCGGCGCGAAGTGGTGTTCGAGCAGGATGCGGCGCGGGAGCTGGCTGACGCGCTGGGCGCGGACATGATGCTGATTGCGTCCGAGATGGAGAAGCTGGTGCTCTATGCCGGAGCGAAGCGGCACGTGACGCTGGGCGATGTGGAGACGATGGTGCTGGCGGCGAAGCAGCGGTCGCTGTACGAGCTGACGGATGCGATTTCGGCGAAGGATCGCGCGCGTGCGCTGAGCTTGCTGCATGGGTTGCTGAATGCTTCGGATGGCGGGGAGGACTCGGCGATCGGCCATCTATATATGCTGGCGCGGACGTTCCGGCAGATGCTGGTGATCCTGGAAAAAAATGTGCGGGACTCGCGAGCGATCTGGCAGGCACTGTGGCAAGGGTTCCGGATGCCTCCTTTTGCGGCGGAGGATGTGATCCGGCAGGCGCGGCGGTACAAGTCGCGCCGGGAACTGACGCGGGCGCTGCGGCTGATTGCTCGCGCGGATCTGGAGCTGCGGTCGCAGCCTCCGGATAAGCGGCTGGTGCTGGAGCGGCTGGTGCTGGAGCTGGCGAGCGAGCCGAAGGCGGGGGTGGTAGCTGCGATGAGTCCGCAGTATGCGATGGAGTGGTGAGCCGGAGCAGGGCACCGGGCTCCGGGCACCGGGGTCAAGGCAGAGGGCTCAGTATCCGGCTTCGCGGCCGTGGCGGACCGCGAGGATCACGATTTGCCTGCCGTCGAAGTGATAGAGGGCGACGTAGGCACCGTGACCGAATTCGATGACCCATTCGCGGAATTCGGGGAGCATCCCGTCGACAGGTCGACCGATCTCCGGGTGGGTGGCGAGGGCTTTCACTCCACGGCGGATGGTGGCAACGGCGCGGCGGGGTGCGTCGGGGCTTTTGGGGGCCAGGAAATCGTAGAGACGGGCGAGATCGGCCAGAGCCGGCTGGGACCACCTCAATCGTGGCATTTAGGAGGAGCGGCGCGCTTGCCCGCTTCAAGTTTGGCCAGCCATGCATCGGCTTCCGCAGCGGTGACGTGAAGGCCGGTGGTCTGGTAATGGTTCCAGGCGGCGAGAGCGTCCTGGCGGAGCTGCTCCCGCTTCTCTTCTCGCTCAACGTACTGTTCGACGGCCTCGCGCATGATCCAATGCGCGGTTCGGCGGCGTGACGACGCAAGGCGCTGGACGCGCTCTTTCGTCTCGGTGTCGAGCTTCAGGCTGGTTGTGGCTGACCGTGGCATGGCAGGTGTTCTAAGGTGTTACCTCATACTACTGTAGCAGAGTCCTGGCCGCGGACACGGGAGGAGATTCGTAAACACTGCAGCATTCCGCTACTCCTCACGCATGAGGGTGGAGGGGTTGACGCGGAGCGCTCGGCGGGCCGGGATGGCCGACGCGACCGCGCCGATCAGAGTCATGGTGGCGATGGCTCCGAGGAGGACGAGGGGATCGCGGGGATCGGCCTGATAGACGATGTGGCCGAGCAGGCGGCTGAAGAAGATTCCGGCGAGCAGACCCAGCACTGAACCGACCGCGAGCAGAAGTATGGGACGACCGATGGCTGCGGTCATGACCTGGGTGCGGCGCGCGCCGAGAGCGATGCGGATGCCGAGTTCCTTCATGCGCTTGCTGACGCTGTAGGCGGCCATGCCGAAGATGCCGGTGAGGGCGAGCATGGCGGCGAGCAGGCCCATGACACCGAGGGCGACGGTAGCGGCTTGTGCGGGGAAGAACGTGGGGCGCAACGATTCGGGCCAGCTCTGGAGGGTGATGGGGACGTTCGGGTCGATGGCGCTGAGGACGCGCTGGAGCGCGGCGGCCATCTGGTTGGGCGCGAGATGCGAGCGGACGACGAGGCTGGTTTCGCTCACGTCGCCTTGCGGCAGGGGCAGGTAGACGACGGGTTGCGGCGACTCCTGGAGGTCGTGGTACTTGCCGTCTTCGGCGATGCCGACGACTTCAGTGAGGTGGTCGAAGAGAATGAAGCGCTGGCCGATGGGCGGGGTGCGGGGCCACATTTGGCGGGCGAAGGTTGCGTTCACGATGGCGACGTACGGCTTGTCCGTTGTGTCCTGCCAGCTGACGTCGCGGCCGCTGAGGAGGCGCGTGCCGGCGGCTTCGAGGTATCCCGGCGACAGGGTGAAGACGTAGGGGGCGAGGACGGAATTGTGGAGGCTGAACTCGGTTGTGCCGGGAGGAAAGATGGGAATCCCGTGCATGCCGCCGGTCATGGGGGTGCGGTTCACCGTGCCTGCGGCGGTGACGCCGGGGATGTGCTGCGCGGCTTCGATGATGGCTTTCTCTTTCTCAAGGACGACGTCGTCTGCGTATCCTGCGTGGCTGAGGTCGAGGTCGGCGAGCATGGCGCCCTGGGGCTGGAAACCCAGCGGAGCACGGAGTTCGCGCATCATGCCGCGCACGGCGACCAGCGAGGCTGTGACCAGTAATGTGCAGATGGCGATTTGCGCGCCGAGCAGCAGGTCACGCAGGGCAAAGCGGCGGAGGGGTGTGGAATCCGCCGGTCCGCTTTTCATGGCCTGGAGGGGACTGCTCTGCCAGGCACGGCGGGCGGGAAGCATGCCGAAGAGCAGCGCGCTGGCGAGGGTGAAGGCGAGGCCTGCCAGGCAGACACGCGCGTCGACGCTGACGGGCAGCTGGCCGTAGGGGGAATGCCAGCGGTTGAGCGCGGCCAGCAGCAGACTCGCGCTGGCGAACCCCACGGCTCCGCCGATCAGCGAGACGATGACTGCTTCGGTGAGCAGCTGGCGCATGAGGCGGCGGCGGCTCGATCCGAGGGCGACGCGGAGGGCGAGCTCGCGGCTGCGATCGGCGGCACGGGCCGCGAAGAGGCTGGCGAGATTGGCGCAGGCGGCGGCGAGCACGAGCAGCGCGAGGGCGGTGACGCTCCAGAGGAATCCGCGGATGACTTCTCCGTCGTCGCCGAAGAGTCCGGGATGGATAAGGCGCAGAGGTTGGCCGTCGTCGGTCTGGGGATATTCCTTCGCGAGCTGGGCAGCGATGGCGTTGAGGTTTTCGGTGGCCTGCTCGGGGGTCACGCCGGGTTTCAGTCGGCCGATGACGGTGACGGCGACCGAGGTGCGGCTCTGGAGGTAGTCCGAACCGCTGAGTTGCTGTTCGTTCATCATGGGGATCCAGTAGTCGGGCCAGACGAAGCGCTCGGCGCCGTGGAACTGCGGGGACGCAACGCCGATGACCGTGAACGGATGCTTGTTGAGTTCGACGGTCGAGCCGATGATTCCGGGATCAGCATGAAACGCGCTGCGCCAGAGCGCATCGCTCAGGACGACGCAGGGCGCTGAGTTGGGGCCGTGCTCGTCGGCGGCGTGGAAGAAGCGGCCGGCCTGGGGCTCGACGCCGAGGAGGTCGAAATAATTGCCGGTGACTTCATCGCCGTGGACCTCGATGGCCTCGCCATGCCAGAACAGAGCCGCGCTGGAGTATCCGTTAATGGCGGCCATTCCGGTGAAGGCGGTGTTGCGCCGGCGAAAATCTTCGAAGTCGGGATACGAGGTGGTGATGAGCCGGAAGCTCGCCCATGCTTGATGGCGCAACTGGTAGAGGCTCTGCGGTTCGCGCACTTCGAGTGAGTGCAGGAGGACGGCATTGAGCACGCCGAAGACGACGACGTTAGCGCCGATGCCGAGGGCGAGGGTGATCAGCGCGGTTGCAGCGAATCCTGGGGAGCGCTTGAGCTGGCGCAGGGCATAGCGGATATCGCGACCGAGGCTGTCGAGGGTGAAGGCGGCGTCGGAGGCGGTGGCCATGGCTGGAATGACCCCTTGACTTTCCGGGATGGGAGGACTGTAGGCCGGGTGGTTCAGGGGCGTCAAGGGAAACTGCCGCGAAACGACCAATTGTCAGGCCCCGAGACTTCAGGTTGCTCCCAATTTGGGAACACGTTATTCTGGACAGGTGAGAGTGATCGCGCGCGGCACACTCCGTTTGTTTGTGGAGAACAGTGTCGAGAAGGGTCTTCAGGCAGCGGTCAAGGGGCAACTGGATGCGTGGTATGCGGAAACTGCGAAGGCTACATGGAAGAATTCGGCGGAACTGAAGAAGCAGTTCGCATCGGCGGGCATCGTTTCCTCAGAGCGGGTGGTTTTTAACATCACGGGCAACGATTATCGCCTTGTTGCAGCGATTAATTATCAATTCCAGATCGTTTTGATCCTCTGGATTGGAACACATAAGGAATACGACAGGATCAGCGTCGAGAAGGTTCGATATGACAAGGAACGGTATAAGGGTTCGCCCAATCCGAAATGAAGAAGACCACGACGCCGCAGTTGCGAGGATTGGCGAATTGATTGGGGCTGCGGCCGGCACGCCTGAGGGTGACGAACTGGATGTGCTGGCTACTCTTGCTGAGGCGTGGGAGGCGAGGAATCACCCCATTGATGCTCCGGATCCGATCACGGCGATTCAATTTCGCATGGAGCAGCAGGGATTGACGCGCAAGCACCTGGAACGAATGATCGGGAGCCGCGCTCGCGTGTCCGAAGTGCTGACAGGAAAGCGGAAGCTGACCATCGATATGATCCGCAAGGTCCGGTCGGGGCTCGGGATCTCCGCGGACCTGCTGATCGCTCCAGGGTCTTCCTCGCAGCGCAGGAAATCGCTCGGAAGACAGACTGTACTCGGGTCACGGGCTTCGGGAAACCACGTCTCAGGAAAGCAAACCCGGGGGGCGAAGGGCGCCGGGGCTGAAAAGCCTCTTGTCTTGCGGGGCGGTTTTCGCTAAGTTAGGACCCGGCGCTTTTCTGTTCACGAGCTTTGCTCGAAAAATCCACGTCAGGCGCCTCACGCCATCCCGGGTCAAGAGATCGAGCCGGGACGGTCCGGCTATCGTCTTTCGCTTCATCGCTGGGTCCCATCTGACAGTAACTTTGGCTGCGTCTGGCTCCTTCGGGGTATCCACTTTCGTTCTGCTCTGGTTCACACTCGGGAACGAGATCCCGATTCAGGGTTGAGGGTCGCCGATGCCTGGCTGCGGCCGGGGGTTGGCGGAGGGAATTCACAGAATGGTGGGTTGTGGCGCCAGGGCGCGGTTGGCCTGCCTGACGATGGTGTCGCTCGTCGTGGGATCTCCCGGACGTGTGTTCGGACTCGATCCAGGCAGAGCTTTTTCGCAGTACATCCAGACGAACTGGACGACCGAAACGGGTCTGCCGCAGACGTCGGTGTATTCCATCGCACAAACGAAGGACGGGTATTTGTGGGTGGGCACGGAGCAGGGGCTGGCGCGCTTCGATGGCGTGCGCTTCGTTGTGTTCAACCGGAAAAACACGCCGGCGCTGCCTGCGAATTACGTGCATCGGCTGCTGGGGGCGCGCGACGGGAGCTTGTGGATCGGCACCGACGCCGGGCTGACGCATCTGCAAGACGGGGTCTGGACGACGTACTCAACCGCGACAGGACTTTCCGGCAACGATATCGAGGCGCTGGTGGAAGGCAGCGACGGCAGCGTGTGGGTGGGGACCGATCAGGGGCTGGACCGATTGCAGAATGGCAAGGTTCGCGTGTGGCACAGCGCAGACGGGCTGCCCGGCGAGCAGGTGACGGCGCTGCAGGTGGATGCGAAGGGTCTTCTGTGGGTCGCGACGCAAGGGGGACTGGCGAGCTTTGACGGGGGCCAGTTCACGGCGTACTCAACGCAGAACGGGCTGCCGGGGAATGCGCTCTCGGCGCTGGCGCTGGCTCCGGATGGCGCGATTTGGGCGGCTACGACCGACGGACAGCTGGCGCGTGAGACGGGCGGTATGCTGACGACGGCGCCGGTCCAGCTGCCGCACAACGATGTGGAGGCGATGCTGTTCGATCTGGATGGCAATCTCTGGATCGGATTCCAGAATCAGGGGCTGGCGCGGCTGCACGATGGAGTGCTGACCCAGATCGACTCGCGCAACGGACTGCCGGGGCAATCGGTCGAGGCTCTGCTGGAGGACGCGGAACACAACGTGTGGGTGGGCTTCTTCGACGGCGGCCTGCTGCAACTGCGGAATGGGAAGTTCACCGTCTACGGGAAGCCGGAAGGAATACCGTCGGCCGTTATTTGCTGTTCAGTAGAAACGCCGGACGGGGCGGTGTGGCTGGCCACGGCGACGGGCGAACTGACGGAGATGCTGCCGGACGGCAGCCTGCACGTGTACACGAGCAAAGATGGGTTGCCGGCGGAAGGAATCCATTCGCTGCTGCTGGGGCACGACGGCACGATTTGGATCGGGCACCGGCACGGGGTGCTGACGCGCTACCAGAACGGGCACTTCGATCATTTTCAGGATCCTCAGTCGACGAATCATGCGATCGACGCGCTGCTCGAAGACAAAGACGGCCAGTTGTGGATTGGCACCTACGGATCGGGAGTGGCGCGTTTCGCCGATGGCCAGTTCGACCATATAACGACGACCGGCGATGTGCCGGCGATGGCGCAGGGCCCGGATGGCGCGCTGTGGGTGGGCACCGATGGCGAGGGCGTGCTGCGCATGCAAAGCGGGGCGACCACCCTTTACACGAAGACGAATGGGCTGATCAACGACCACGTGATCGCACTGCTGGTGGATGGCGATGGAGTGGTGTGGGTGGGCACCAGCTCGGGCGGGCTGAATCGGATCGAAAACGGTCGCGTCACGTCCTATACGCCTGCACAGGGGCTGTTCGATTCGACGGTCGGCAACCTGGTGGAAGACAAACCTGGCAACCTGTGGATGGGATCCGACAACGGGATCTTTCGCGTCTCGAAGCAGGAGCTGAATTCTTTTGCGCAGGGCAGAATCTCCGCGATTCACAGTGTCGGGTACGACACTTCCGACGGGCTGCGCTCACGCGAGACGATGCAGGGCGGGACGGGTTCGGGCTCGATGGGTCCGGATGGCCGGATCTGGATGCCGACGCTGAATGGTTTGGCCGTGGTGGACCCGAGGATTGCGGTGCTGCCCGATCCGCCGCTGCGGGTGCGAATCGAGAGTGTGATGTTTGGAGGGGAAGTTGTGCCGATCGCGGGAAACCTGCATTTGGGACCGGGATCGGACCGGCTGAACTTCCGGTTTACGACAGCGAGTTTTATCGCTCCGTGGACGATTAAGTTTCGCTACCGGCTGGAGGGCTACGACCGCGGCTGGATTGAGGCGAGCAATACGCGCAGCGCGGGATACACGAATCTGCCGCCGGGGAGTTACACATTCGTGGTGGAGGCTGCGCGCCACAATGGTGAGTGGACCCCCAGCGCGGGCGTGGTGGCGTTCAGCATTCTGCCGCCGTGGTACCGCACGCGGGCGGCCTGGTTGCTGTGGATTCTGGGCGCCATCCTGCTGACGTGGGTCATTGTGGAACTGCGCACACGCAGCCTGATACGGCACCGCAAGCAGCTGGAGACGGTGGTGGCGGAACGCACCGCACAACTGCGTAGCGAGACCCTTGCCCTCGCTGAAGCGCGCGAAGAGCTGGAACTGCAGGCGACGCACGATTCGCTGACGGGGCTGTGGAACCGGGCCGCGATTCTGGAACACATGGAGCGGGAAGTGGGGCGGGCCCGGCGCGAAGGGACGGTTCTGGGCATCGTGCTCGCGGATCTGGACCACTTCAAGCAGATTAACGACACGCGCGGCCACCTTTGCGGCGACAAGGTATTGCGCGAGGCGGCGCAACGATTGCAAGGCTGCCTGCGCGATTACGATTTCATCGGGCGTTACGGCGGGGAGGAGTTCCTGATCCTGATGCCGGGGTGCGATCCGGTCGAGAATACGGCCCGGCTGGAGGGGCTTGTGGCGAGCATCCACGAGCATACGTTCGCCAACGCAGGAAAGAACATCCGGATTAGCTGCAGTTTTGGCGTGACGGCGTTTCGGCCGGACCGCGCGGTGACGTCTCTCGAGGAATTGCTGGTCGCGGCGGACAATGCGCTGTATAAGGCAAAAGCCGCAGGCCGGAACTGCGCGCACTTCGCGGAGTTGGGCGAGGCGCAGCCCGTACCCGTGGTCGCATCCGCAGTCGCGGTGAGTCCGTCGACACCGGCAGAGAGCCCGGCCAGTCCAGCGCCGTGGCAGCCCTGGCACTCCCTGTGATTCCCGAAGCAGGGTGGTAGGCTGGCCAGGATGAAAGCCAGCCTGATGGCGATGGTTCTCGCGTCGGTAGCTGCCTTCGGACAGGCGGCGCAAGCCCCGCCGCCGGCGAGCGAGCCGATGCGGGTCTACACGAATCCTGAACTGCATTTGACGTTTTCGTATCCGGCGGAGCTGACGCCGCGGGATGCGGCGACGGTGCTCGGAGCAGAACGACGGATGATTTATGGCGCGGATGCTGCGACGGATGCGGATCATCCCAGGGACATGTGCGCCAAGGTGCTGCTGGCGGTTGGCGCGAACAACGCGGGGAGCGGAGCCACGAGCTGGGCGCGGGTTGGGTTGTTCGAGGTGGATGCGCGGTGTTTGCCGGCGCAGGTGCTGCGGAACAAGAAGGCGATGGACCTCACGCTGACCAATCTGGTGCGGCAGGGGACGACCGAGATGGGGATGATGCCGATCGAGCCGCCCATGTTCTATGACCTCGAGGGGCAGCGGATGCACTTTAGCGCGGGGCAGGGGACGCCGGTGATGACGGCCGATCTGCAGACGGGCGAGGAGCAGGTGATCGGGGCGGCGGCGGTGGCGGTGAATGGACACGTGCTGGGCTGGGTGCTGGAGGCCAACGATGCTGCGTTGTTCAACCGGCTGCTGGGGAGCCAGGTGGATTTTGGCGGGGGCAAGGCGCAGAGGCTGTTTCCGGCTCGGGTGCAGTGAGGTTGTTAGCGAAAAGCGCTTAGCGAGAGACTGCCAGCGAGGGACGAAATCCCGGGTTTCAAAATCGAGGCCCGGGGTACCCCGCTGATGAGTTCCCAGGGATTCTGCCCTTGTGTGATATAGCTCACATTCCGGGGGTGGGCGGGGTTCGGATAATGGGGTTCGGTGGGTTGCGGTCCCGAGGGTATTTATACTTTTGGTAATCCTCGGGTTACGGCTTCCGCCCTGAGATTTCCCCATGTTTCTCCTGTGGCTCCGAATCGCGGCAGGTTTGTACGGGGTCGCCAGTCTGCTGGCGATTCCGGCGGTGCTCGGAAACCATCCAAAGGGGCACAAGTATTGCATTCCGGTGGCGCTGGGGGCGTGGTTCTTCCACCTGGTGGCTTCGGTGGAGATGCTGGTGGCTGCGCACCACCTGATTCCGGTGATGGCCGATGAGATTGTTTCTACGCTGGCGCTGGCGATCGTCGCTGTCTTCCTGTTTACATTTTTCGTTTACCGGACGGTTACGTTTGGGTTATTCGCCTTGCCGCTGGCATTTTTGCTGACGGTGGTTCCGGCGATCGGGCCGGAGCGGTACACATTCAGCTCCCCGATGGTGCGGAACGGGTGGATCGCGTTCCACGTGGTGATGCTGCTGGCGGCGTACGCGGCGCTGCTGTTCAGCATGCTGTCGAGCTTCCTGTATCTGATCCAGGAAAAGCGGTTGAAGGGCAAGGACTGGGCGAAGGCGGGTGTGCTGCCTCGGCCGCAAAAACGGCCGCGTGGGTTTCTGACCTGGCTGCCGCCGCTGGCGACGATGGATCAGATTGCCACCAGCACGTTACGAATCGGTTTCGTGTGTATGACGGTTGGGTTGTTCGCCGGATCACTGATTGCGCAAGAGGATGTGGGCATAGGGTATTTCGCCGATCCCAAGGTGTTATTGTCCTTCGTAATGTGGGGGCTTTACGTTGTGATTTTGTTCATCCGGCGGAGCGCGGGACTGCGCGGGCGCCGGGCCGCGTGGCTGACGTCGGGTGTTTTTGTACTGATCCTTTGCGTTTGGGCCGCGAATCTGCTGGGGTCCGTTCACTCTTCCGCTCACAGGTTTGGCTTGAAATGAGATTCCTGGTCACAGGTCTGAACCACACCACTGCGCCGGTGGAGCTGCGCGAGCGGCTGGCCATTGCCAAAGAGGCATTGCCGGAGACGACGCGGGCGTTGCTGGGGGAGCCGGGGGTGAAGGAGGCGATGATCCTCTCGACCTGCAACCGCGTGGAGCTGTTGGTTTCGCACAACGGTTTGGAGCCGCATCTGCCGGAATTTTTGGCCCAGCGCTTCTCGCTGGACCGGTCTCTATTAGAGCCGCACTTGTATCGGTATCAAGACGAAGAGGCGGTGCGTCACATGTTTCGCGTGGCGTCGAGCCTCGATTCGATGGTGGTGGGTGAGGCGCAGATCCTGGGCCAGGTGAAGCAGTCGTGGAGCGTGGCGCGCGAGCTGGGCGCGGTCAAGGGACCGCTGGATAAGCTGCTGCAGGGCGCATTTTCGGCGGCGAAGCGGGTGCGGACGGAGACGGAGATTGGGTCGTCGTCGGTTTCGATTGCGTCGGTGGGTGTAGACCTGGCGCGGCGGATTTTTGGATCGCTCGACGGCAAGAAGGTTCTGATTGTCGGCGCAGGCAAGATGAGCGAGCTGGCGGCGCGGCACCTGATGCAGCACGGGGCGGATTCGATTATGGTGGCGAACCGCACTTACGAGCGCGCGGTGCAGCTGGCGGAGCAGTTCCTGGGGCAGGCGATCCGGTTCGAGGAGCTGCATGCGCGGGCGCACGAGGCGGACATCATTATTACGTCGACGGGATCGGCGGGGCAGATCCTGGGCGTGGAACAGGCGCAGGAGATTCTGCACCGGCGGAAGAACCGGCCGGTGTTCGTGATCGACATTGCGGTGCCGCGGGATGTGGACCCTGCAGTGAATCGGTTGGAGGGGATCTTCCTGTACGACATCGACGATCTGCAGTCGGTGGCGGCTACGCACCAGGTGGATCGGGGGCGCGAGGCGGCGCGCGCTGAGGCGATCATCACGGAAGAGACGGAGCGATTCCGGCGGCGGATTCGGACCATCGACATTGCGCCGGTGCTGGTGGATGTGCAGGGAACGGCGGAGGAGCTGCGGCAGGCGGAGATGCATCGGCAGCGGCAGCTGCTGCAGTCGCTGACGCCGGAGCAGGCGGAAGCCGTGGAAGCGCTGACGCGCGGCCTCATGAATAAATTTATGCATATGCCCTTGCAGGCGATGAAGTCGGCGGCGCGGGACGGAGATGCGGCCGCGCTGGATACGATTCGGGGGATGTTCGATCGCGAGTGCGGAAAAGACAAGAGCACCGAGGGCCACGCGGCGAGCGCGGAAACGGATCCGGGCGCGGAGACGGGTAAGGACCGCGAGTAAGACAGAGCAGGCTGCGGCGCGATACGCTGATCTCAGACTGCATGACGAATCCCAAAGACAATGCAAAACCTGGTGCGGCGAAGGGCGTGCTGCGGATTGGTTCGCGCGGGTCGCAGCTGGCGCTGTGGCAGGCGAATCATATCGCCGATCGGCTGCGCGGGGCGGGGCACGAGGTCGCGATCGAAATTATCCGCACGCTGGGCGATGCGATGCAGCATGTGCCTTTCTCCGAGGTGGGCGGAGCGCAGCAGGATGCGAAGGGGATGTTCACGAAGGAGATCGAGGAGGCGCTGTACCAGGGGCACATCGATCTGGCCGTGCACAGTTTGAAGGATCTGCCGACGGAGCTCGCGGCGCCGTTCACGATTGCGGCGATTCCGGAGCGCGTGGATCCGCGCGATGCGTTTGTGTCGGTGCTGTACGCGAGCTTTGAGGCGCTGCCGCACGGGGCGCGGATTGGCACAAGCAGCTTGCGGCGGCAGGCGCAGCTGAAGGCGCAACGGCCGGATGTGGCATGCGTGGAGTTTCGCGGGAATGTAGACACGCGACTGCGGAAGCTGGCCGAGGGGCAGGTGGATGCGATCATTCTGGCGTCGGCCGGCCTCGAGCGGCTGGGGCTGACGGCGCATCGGCGGGAATGCTTTTCTCCTTTGGTGCTGTGCCCGGCGGCGGGACAGGGCGCGCTGGCGATTGAGGCGCGGGCGGACGATGAGCGGACGCTGGCGGCGCTCGAGTTTCTGAATCACCGGGCAACGCGGTACGCGGTGACCGCGGAGCGCGCGGCGCTGGCCGGCCTCGGCGGCGGGTGCCAGGTGCCGATTGGGATCCACTGCTTCGCGGGCGACGAGGGGTACAGCGTGGTTTCGGCGGTAGCTGCGCCGGATGGGTCGGAGGTGTTGCGCGTGGTGATGGACCGGCAGAGCGGCCTCGAGGCGGAGACGCTGGGGCGGAAGGTAGCAGAGGAACTGCTGCGGCAGGGCGCGCAGAGGCTGCTCAGCGTGGGCGCGGCGGAGAGTCCTGGGTCGGCGCCGGTCGGGGCGGCGTGAGCAAACTTCCATTGGCGGGGCGGACCATTCTGGTCACGCGGGCGCGCCATCAGGCGGGGCAATTATCGGAAAAGCTGAGGGCGCTGGGAGCGGAGGTCGTGGAGATTCCGGCCATTGAAATAGTGCCGCCGGAGTCGTATGCGGCACTCGATGAGGCGCTCGGGAATTTGTCGCAGTACCAGTGGCTGATTGTGACGAGCGCGAACGGGGTCGCGGCGCTGGCTGGGCGTCTGGCGTTGGCCGGGGTTGGCGTTGGGGATTTTGGGCATCTGAAGATTGCGGCGGTGGGATCGGCGACGGAGCGGGCGCTCGAGAAGTTGGGGCTGAAGGTGGCGGTGACGCCGCAGGAATATGTCGCAGAGTCGCTGGTGGAAGCGCTGGGCGAGCAGGCCGACGGAAAACACGTACTGCTGGCGCGGGCAGCGGTGGCGCGCGATGTGATCCCGGATGCGCTGCGGGCGCGGGGCGCGCGGGTGGATGTGGTGGATGCATACAGAACCGTGATTCCGGCGGAATCTGTAACAGCGATACGCACACTTTTCGACTCCGGCGGGCGGTCGCCGGACGCGGCTACGTTTACAAGCTCATCGACGGTTACAAATGTTCTGAATTTGCTGCGAGAGGCGCGGGTTGCGCGACCGGAGTCGATGCGGGCCGTGTCGATTGGGCCGATTACGAGCCGGACTATGCGGGAAAACGGCTGGGAGCCGGCAGCGGAGGCGGATCCGCATGATTTGCCGGGGCTGGTGGAGGCGGTGATGCGGGCGGTGACTTAGTGTTGGGCCTGGACCGGGACGGTGAAGTGGCCGCCGCGGATGGAAGCGAGTTCGGGGTTGGGTTTCTGGCCGGGCTGCGTTGGCAGTGGTTTGCCGCCGAGGGAGCTGGGGGCGGCGGGATTGGACCAGAGCGCGCCGACTTCGACCTTCTTCTGTTGCTGCGCGACGAGGTTGTGATCGAGGGTGCGCTGCTTGTTCACGTAGGCTTCGATGACGCGAGCGGCGAGGCGGCCGGCAAGGCGGCCATGTTCGCCCGCTTCAAAAAGGATACAGACGGCGATGTCGGGGTTGCGGCGGGGCGCGAATCCAACGAACCAGGCGTTGTCCTTGATGGAGTGGGCGTGGCCCATTTTGGCGGCGAGGGCGTTGCTCATGGTCTGGGCGCTGCCGGTTTTTCCGGCGAAGTCGATGCCTTCGAGATGGGCGCTGGGGTCGGTGCCGATAGGCATCGTGACTTCAGCCATGGAGTCGGTGATCATCTCCCAGTCGGCGGGGGCGATCTGGAAGCTGACATCCCCGGAGCCGGGGAAGCTGTCGCGGATCGCCTGCCGATCGTCGGCAGGAATTTCCGCGGGGAAGACGACGTGGGGGCGCTTGAGCACGCCGCCGGAGGCGATGCCGGCGAGGGCGCGGACCATCTGGACGGGCGAAACCGTGAGCGGGCCCTGGCCGATGCCAACAGAGGTGACTTCACCGGGATAGTACTTCTGATGGAAATTTTTCCATTTCCATTCGGTGGAGGGGACGGTGCCGGAGACTTCGTCGGGGAGGTCGATGCCGGTTTTGGAGCCGAGACCGACCTGATGCGCCCAGTAAGCAATCTTGTCGATGCCGAGGCGAGCAGCCAGCGTGTAGAAGAAGACGTCGCAGGACTGGTAGATGGCCTTGTTGATGTTGACTGCGCCGTGGCCGCCGTGCACCCAGCAGCGCTGATACGTGCCGAATAAGTTGACACCGCCGGAGCAGTGGACTTCCATGTCCTGCGCGATGCCTTCTTCGAGACCGGCGAGAGACATGATGATTTTGAAGGTGGAACCGGGTGCGAGCTGGGCCTGAATGGCCTTGTCCATCAAGGGATGGTCGGGATCGGTGACGTACTTGCTCCACTCACCGCGGGAGATGCGCACCGAGAACTGGTTGGGATCGAAGGCGGGGCGGCTGACGAGGGCGAGGACCTCGCCGGTGTGCGGGTCGATGGCAATCATGGCGCCATTGCGGTCGCCAAGGGCGTTCTCCGCGGCGCGCTGGATATCGAGGTCGATGGTGAGCTTGAGGCTCTGGCCCGGCTTGGCGGGCTCGGTACCGATTTTGCCGACTTCGCGGCCATGGCTGTCAACGACCACGTCCTGGGAACCGTCTTCGCCACGCAGGATGCTGTCGTAAGAAGCTTCGACACCGGAACGGCCGACGACATCGCCGGGTTCATACATGGCGTAGCGGGAGTCGTTGAGCATGTCCTCGCTGACCTCGCCGACGTAGCCGATGAGATGGGCGGCGAAGCCGTCGCGGGGATAGAGGCGGCGCTGCTCCTGGATGGTTTCCAGTTCGGGGAGCTCGTCCTTGTGGGCCTCGATGAATTCCTCTTCGTCAGGGGTGATGTCCTGCTTGAGCGGGAGGGGCTGGTATTTGGGCGCCTTGAGATAGCGTTTGAGGATCGCGTCGATCTGGTCGGCGGTCATGTGCAGGCCGCGCGAGATGAGAGGCAGATCGGGGGTGATGTCGTGGCCCTGCTCGCGAATGAGGAAGCAGGAGACGGAGGGATAGTTGTCGACGAGAAGGCGGCCTTCACGGTCGAAAAGCTTGCCGCGCGGGGCGAGGATGGGCACTTTGCGGATGCGATTGGCTTCAGCGAGGGCGTGGTAGTTCTGACCGCCGACCACCTGCAGACGCCAGAGGCCGAAGACCAGAACGGCCATGATGACGGCAATCGCGTACTGAATGACGGCGAGGCGGAGGGGGGGCAGCTTTTCGTCGCGGTTGAACACGGTAGGGTGTTACTCCCGAGCCCGCTGCGTGCAAACGGGCCTTCCTTTTTGCGAAAGGGGTGATATAAGGATAGCGCGAACGCCAGGCGGATCGAGGCTGGCTGGCATTTTAGTTGTAGATTCCCGCCCGAGCAGGTACAAACGAGGGTCATGGCGGAACGTAAGAAAGCAGCCGGGAAGAAGGCGGCGCCTGGGCGTGAGGGATCGGGCGAAGCGGCGAAGAATGAATTCCTGCCGCCGCGGCCGATCAGCCTGCGCACGCTGGGGGATTACCTCGACTTGTCCCCGGCGACGATCTCGCTGGTTCTGAACAACGCACCTGGGGTGCGGTCGATTCCGCAGGATACGCGGGACCGGGTGATCGCGGCGGCGAAGAAGTTCGAGTACCGGCCGAGCTTTTTTGCGCGGTCGCTGCGGCGGCGGCAGAGCTTTTCAGTGGGCGTGCTGGTTCCGGAGCTGAGCGATGGGTACTCGGTGCTGGTGATGAGCGGCATCGAGGAAGTGCTGATCGAGGAGGGTTATTTTTACCTGACGGCCAGCCACCGGCGTAAGGCGGATCTGATCGAGGAGTATCCGGGGCTGCTGATGGATCGGTCGGTGGAGGGGTTTGTGGCCATCGACACGGCGCTGCAGCACAGTTTGCCCTTGCCGGTAGTGGCGGTGGCCGCGCACAAACCGCTGCCGGGAGTGACGCGCATCGTGCTGGATCACGCGCGGGCGGCGGACCTGATGCTGCGGCACCTGTATCAGCTGGGACATCGGCAGATCGCGTTCATGCGCGGGCAGACGTTCAGCTCGGACTCCGACGATCGCTGGAAGAGCCTGATGGCGGTGGCGAAAGAGCTGGGGATTGAAGTGTTGCCGGAGCTGGTAGTGCAGCTGGAACAGAATTTGTCGTCGCCGGAGCTGGGGTATCCGGTGATTCCGCAACTGCTGGCGGCGAAGCGGCCATTCACGGCGCTGGTTTCATACAACGACATTGCGGCAATCGGGGCGATCCGGTCGCTGCGCGACTACGGGCTGCGCGTGCCGGAAGATGTGTCGGTGATTGGCTTCGACGATATTCAGGGAGCGGCGTATCACACGCCGAGCCTGACCACGATCCGGCAGCCGCTGAACAGCATGGGCAACACGGCGGCGCGCATCCTGCTGCAGAGAATCCGCGGGTTGAAAGATTATCCCGAAGAGGTGCCGATTGTGCCGGAGCTGATTATCCGGGAATCGACGCTGCCGCCGAATCCGACACGGATGAAGAAGAGGTAAGGCAGGGTATAGGGTTTAGGGTATAGAGTTTAGCGTTCGACCTGCCGCCAGCGCGGTGAACGGTAGAATCGGCATGCGATGGCGCCCTTGAGCAGCCGCGGTCCTCGATTTTCCCTCTTATGTTTTGGATTTGTGGTGTGCGGCATCGTGACGGTGCTGCCGGGGCCGCTGCTGCCGCTGATGGCGGCGCGCTGGGGGCTGCGCGATGTGCAGTCGGGAGCGTTTTTCGCCGCTGAGTTCGCAGCTTCGATGGTGGGGTCGATCTTTTCGCCGCGGCGGCTGCGGTGGAATCTGCCGCTGGGCTATGCGGTGATGACGGGCGGCGTTCTGCTGCTGATCTTCACCGGAACAACGGAGCACGCTGCGCTGGGACACGCGCTGGCGCTGACGTCGTTTGGGCTGATCGGCCTGGGCACGGGGCTGTCAGTCACGGCGACCAACCTTGTGGTTGGGATGATGGAGGAAGGTGCCGGTGCGCAGCGGGGTGCGAGCGGGCGGGCGCGCAGAATTTCCGTGGTGAATTTGTGGTGGGGGATTGGGGCGGTCGCTTGTCCATGGATGATTGCGGCGGCGGTGCATGGCGGCCACGTGCAGGGATTGCTGTTGCTGATGGCGGTGGGCACGGCTGGAATGTTTGCGGCGCTGCTGTCGCAAGCTCGCGAGCCGGAGCCGGGCCTTGCGGTGGGCGAGCGAACGTCGGCAATGGCGGAGGCGGGAACGCTGATCTTTTTCGCGGCGTTTTTCTTTCTGTATCTCGGCGTGGAGACGGTGGTGGGCGGGTGGATTCCGACCTACGCGCACCGCTTCAGCGGGATGACGCTGGCGCACGCGAGCCTGACCGTGTCTCTCTACTGGACGGCTCTGCTGGCGGGGCGGCTGGCGGGATCGGTGGCGCTGAGGAGCGTCACGGAGCGGGCTGTTTTGATTCCGAGTCTGGTGTTGGCGCTGATCGCCGTGGCTACGCTGATTGGGCCGCATTCGACGACGACCGTGCTGGTGGCGGTAGCGGCCGCGGGTGCGGGGTTCGGGCCGGTGTTTCCCATTGGCGTGTCGAGGATGCTGGCGCGCGTGCGCGATCACCGCAATACCGGTTGGGCGTTCGCGATGTGTTCGGCCGGTGGCGCGACGTTGCCGTGGCTGACAGGTCTGGTGTCGACGGGGTCGGGATCGCTGCGGATCGGGTTCGCGGTGCCGTTGGCGGCGCTGGCCGTGATTCTGGCGCTGGCGGCGGGGGAGAATCTGTGGCTCGGGAAGCAGAGGATCGGCTAGGGCACAAGGCTTCTTTGCGGCAGCCAGTTAAGATTCAGAGAGAGAGAGAACTGGCGGGCGCTTCGCGCTATCCCGGGTCTCAGAATCGAGACCCGGGCCAGCCCAGATCAATCGCCGCTACAGCTTCTCGTAGAAGTCGCAGGCGGAGCAGGAGATGTAGACGCCGCCAGGGATGCCGCGTTCGCGGTCCTTGACCCGCTTGACGATGCGGGTGGGCTTGGAGCACTTCGGGCAGTCGGTGCTCTTGGTGGTGTCCATCATTTTCTTGCGGTCGGCGGTCTTGGCGATCTTGGCCATGGTGGTGCTCCTGATCTCGTTTTGGCGCGCTCGTTGGAGGCGCGGAGCATCCTGCTGAGCTGCGCGGGGATTCACCTGATCTGTGCAGGGAGATTCACCACACCGGCGAGCAAAGCCGGGGAAGCGGCGGGACGCTCTTTTGGTAATTTTACACGACGAAGGTAACGTTCCGGCCGGGTGGGAGTGATCAAAGTCACTGAGGGCCGGTGCTTTGCCCGCTACGCTTCGGGGTAGCTGGGAGTCGTGGGCATGAGCACACAAGCCGCAGGCGTGGTGGTTCCGGGCCAGGAAAAACGGAAGAAGAAGCTGGTGCGCCGGGCTGCGCCGGACGGCTCGCAACGGATTCGCCGGGTGGTGCAGTGGGTGTTCGTGGCGTTGAACGTTTGGATCGGCGCGCAGTTTTATTTGTGGGTGCGCTGGTTTGAGCGTGGGGGCCAGGGCTGGGCGGTGAACCGGCCAGCGGGCGTGGACGGCTGGCTGCCGATTGCCGGGCTGATGAATTTGAAGTACCTGCTGACGACGGGACGGGTTCCGGCCATGCATCCGGCGGCGATGTTTCTGCTGATCGCGTTTTTGGCAATGAGCGTGGTGCTGAAGAAGTCGTTTTGCGGGTGGCTGTGCCCGGTAGGGACCGCGTCAGAGACGCTGTGGAAGATGGGGCGGCGGGTTTTCGGCCGGAATTTCAGAGTGCCGCGGTGGCTGGATCGTGAGCTGCGAGGGCTGAAGTATCTGCTGCTGGGGTTTTTCGTGTTTGTGATCGCGTGGATGCCGGCCGCCGCGCTCAAGGATTTCATGGCGGGGCCGTACGGGACGATTGCCGATGTGAAGATGCTGAACCTCTTCCGGACGATGGGTGTGGTGGGCATCGCGGTGATGACGGGTCTGGTGGTGCTGTCGGTGCTGATCCAGAATTTCTGGTGCCGGTATTTGTGCCCTTACGGCGCGCTGATGGGGCTGGCGTCGTTGCTGAGTCCGGTGAAGATTCGGCGCGACACGCAGGCGTGCATCGATTGCGGGAAGTGCAGCAAGGCCTGCCCGTCGAGCCTGAAGGTGGACGAGCTGGTGCAGATCCGGTCTGTCGAGTGCACGGCGTGCATGGCGTGCGTGGCGTCGTGCCCGGTGGAGAACGCTCTGCAGCTGGCGCTGCCCGCGGCGAAGGCTCCGGATGCGGCGGCGCGATGGCGCGGACGCGCCGTAAATCCACGGGCAGTGGCGGCTGTTCTGGCGGTGATTTTCCTGGGCGTGGTGCTGCTGGCGCGGATGTCAGGGCACTGGCAGACGGCGGTGCCGCGCGCGGTGTACATGCAGCTGGTACCGCATGCGAATGAAGTTAGCCATCCGATGTGAGGAAGGCGGCGGCCCGCCGACGGCTCACCTGCAACACTGGGTCATTTTCGCCAAGTTGCTGTCTGCGGCGATATAATCCGGCCCGATATGCCGACGCCAAAAACTTGGAACAATGCGGAATCACTCATCTCAGACCTGAGGAACGACTGGAAGGTCCGCGGGTCGAACATCGAAGTTAACGATCAGGATTGGCCAACCTGTATAAAAGGCGCCGTTGGCAGAAATACATTCCGTGCTTTCCAGAAAATGCCGGATAAACCATCAAGTGTGTTCCGTGAATGGGCCTATGATGCACTCGTCAAGCAAGGGCGCTTTGAAAGGTTGAAGAGTATTCAAACCCAACAAGACTACGATCGATGGCTCGACCAATTAGTCAGCGACCTCCGAATACGATGGAAGGCGAAAATGAATCGAGATATGCCGTTCGGACCTTCCTACAAATTGCCCAATCTCGTGATGAAGGTAGTCTGCGAGAGACTCGCCGTATCCGACCGGCAGAGGATAATGCCTTTTCTTCATGTTCCGCTGGACAGCTACACCCTCTCTGGGATCCGGAAGTGTGTAGCCTTGCCCAATGGACGAGAAATCCCGAAAACGGCGACGATGAAATTCATCGACAATCCGGCCACCTACGCGTCTGTCCAGCAGCAAATCAGAGGATTAGCATCAAGAGCAGGTGTCCCCGCCATTGCTTACGACCACTTGGCGTGGGACCGTGGCCACTGATTCGTAATGGCGCCGCAGCTGGTGCCGCATGCGGATGCAGTGAGTCACCCAATGTAGCGCCGTGTCCTGGGTACCCCCCCACCCCCCTCCCCCCGGGGGTGTGGCAAATGATTCATTTTGCAGGGATGTTTTAGTACCGTGAATCAGGTATTACCCTTTCGATAGCCTGCAGGCGGCAGCCTGCAGCCCGCAGCACGTGGCCGGTTGCCGGTAGCGAATGGTACCCCCCCTCCCTCGGGTATGGGGCAAGTAGCTCATTTCGCGGGGACGTTTTAGTACTGTAAATCAGGTATTACCCCGCGGCGGCGGTAACGGGTTCTGACAGGACCGCAAATCAAGCCGAGATGAGAAAGAACGTGTCGCGCTACAAGGTCGCGCGAGGGTCCCTTTTGGACCCGGGACAGAGGCTCAGAGCACGGGCGCCGAGCTTGATGGACGATCGTGAACGAGGATTGTCGAAGTCTGGAGCCAGAAACGAAAAGGACTCGCGCGATGCGAGTCCTCCTGGTTCAGGTTCCGTATTCAGTGTGAGGGTCAGAAAGTATCGAGTGCAAGAAGAATCGGCGGAGAACCCAAACTTTGGTCATGCCTTCGTCGTTGCCACTCCAGCTCGATCCTCATTCGGCCTGCAATTCGTAGTGACCGGATTGCGCGAGGTGCAGCGCCAGCCGCGAGCCATTCTCGACAGCCGTTCCATTTTGGGAAACGCCGTTGACCTTCACTTGTGCCGCACCTGATTTCACCGGGAACAGCACCGTCGCGTCGACGCCATCAGGAATGTCGATCACGGCGTGGAGGCCTGGGCTCTCTTTGCTGCCGCCTTCTTTGCGGAGGTCGACTTTGATCAGGCCGCTCGGCGTGGGTTCGGCGCCGCGTGCCCAGTCGAGATCGAGGAGGTCAGGACGAATGGTGGCTTTTTTGAAACCAGCCTCGGTGGGAACGATGCCGAGAACCTGTTCGAGCAGCCACCAGGAAGGCGCGCTGGACCAGCCGTGCGCGAGCGAGATGCGGTAGCCAGCGGTGTCGTCGGCTTGCAGATCGACGTGGGGATCGTCTTTGGGCCAGGCGGGATCGTAGGCTTCCCAGAAGCTGGTTGCGCCTTCGTTGATCATGCCACCCCAATATTCGCGAATCCAGGCAAGGGCGGCGTCGCGATGATCGACGCGCGCCATGGCATCGAGGACGTAGGAGCCGTAGTACGGGCTGACGACGTCGGGACGCCAGGTGGGCTTGCCGACGTTGGAGAGGACGTTCTGCCAGATCGAAGAATATTGATCGGGCGTGGCGACGCCGGAGATGACGGCCATGGCGTTGGTCTGCCAGCGCGGACCGAAGGATCCACCGGCAAACTGCGAGGCCTGGCTGGTGTGGGCTAACTCGTCGGCGCGCTGGGCGAAGTGGCTGGCGTTCTGCGTGTCACCCAGTTCCTGAAGCAGCCGCGCGCCGGCGCGGTAAGCGCGGACGTATTCGATGGTGGTGGTGGCGCGTGTAGAGGGCGTGTCGCCATTGAGCTCGAGAGCCCAGTCAACATAGAGCCACTGATGGGTGTGGTTGATGAAGTTGTTCTGCGCGTCGAAGTCCTGGTCCATGAACTGGAGGAGGCCGACGATGCGGTCGTGCATGGAGGCGACGAACTCTTTGCGGCCGCTGTGCAGGTAGTAGTGCTCGAGCTCCGTGAACCAGTACGACGAGTAACCGGGAATGCCGTTGACATGCGACTGGATGGGCAGTGGACCGATGAGGCGGGTGAGCGTGTCTTCGATGAGGAACTGGTCGCCGAAGACGTCGTCGATCACGCGTCCGCTGACGTCGGTGTCGCCCATCCAGCGGCCGCGATCGCGCTTGGGAGCGTCCCAGATGTCGTCCTGCATGCAGAGGTGGCTGGTGTAGGCGCCGGTTTCCCAGATGCGGTTGAGGAGCGCGTCAGAAGATTCGAAGGAGCCCTGGTAGCGGACGGGATAATAGATGTCTTCGAGGTGGATGGATTTGAAGCGGAGAACGGGCGGACCGGAGAGGAAGCGGATGCGGGCGTAGCGGAAGGCGGATTTGGGGCCGACGCCGGTGCCATTGGGAGTGAGGTGCAGAAGGTTCGTGCCGAGGTAGGGTTCGTTGTCGACTTCGCCGAGGGACTCGCCGTAGGCGATGGAGATGGTGGCAGGCGCGTCGGTGTCGGAGACGATCTGAACGCGGCCGTCGACTTCGCGGCCGAAGTCGAGGGTGATGCCGGGGATGAATTCGTCGGGGGAGCGGTTGACGGCGAATTTCACCGTGAATTCATGGGCGGAGTTGTCGGTGGGTGTGGTGAGGGCGTCGGTATTTTCGTAGGAGCCCTGGCCTGCGTAGACGTCCTGAAGTTCGGCGGCGGGGAGAACGGTATGGGCGAGGAAGGGCGATTCACCTTCATAGCCGGGCCAGTCGTAGAGGCCGGCGTCGTTGTTCCACTGGAGAAAATCGATGTTGCCTTCGATGGAACCGCGGGCGGCAACTGCGGGCCACGAGCTGTCGTTGAAATCGGTGTTTTGCCAGCGGTCGGCGGCGCGAGTGGACGCTTTCCATTCGGGACCGCTGATGAGGATGGGCGGAGCGAGGACGCCGGGCGCGGCGGGAATGATTTTGACGACGAGAGTGCGTCCGTGGTCGGCCTTGATGGCGAGGACGTTGTCGCCGGGATGGAGCTGGCGCGCGACGTCGACATGGAAAACGTGCATGTCGAGGCGGGAGAGCGGGTCGGTATTGAAGTGGGCCGCTTGCCAGCCGTTGAGGTAAACCTCAGCGGAGCGCGGGCCGGCGAGATAGAGCTCGGCTGCCTCGGGAACGCTGTCGAGATGCAGGTGGACGCGAAACCAGCGGGGTTCGTCGCGCTGGGCGCGGCTGAGGTTGGGCGCGTCGCTGGTCCAGATGTACTGCTCGGGGAGCGGCTGGTGGAAGGAGGAGAAGAGGACAGGTTGGGAGAGGTTGCGGGTGGGGTCGAGCTGACCAGGAGGCGGCTGCGAGGGCGCGGACTGGGCTGAGAGGAGAGCGGGCGTGGCGGCGAGCAGAGACAGAAGAAGGAAGGCGGAGCGGCGCATGCCGGGAAACTCCTCAATAGACAAAGTATTTTCGCAAGAGCCGAAGGTATGCGCGTTGGGGTGGGATGTCAATCGGACGGGACGGTTGGCGTTTTGTGGTAGTCTCATGGCTCTCAAGGCCGGATCTTTCAGATCGCGCGGTACTCTGAGATCCGGAGTCCAGGGCCTGCGATGAGTGGCTGGCCGCCTGTATTGGGCGGCAGCGAACGAATTTCCCTTCCCCGCAATGGCACGACTGGGCCCTTCTTTGGGTGATGCGCGGATTTGAGCCGTTGGCGCGCCCCCACAAGCCTTCCATCCACCACCCACGAAAGGATGCACACCATGATTCTCGGAATGAGTCTTGCTCAATTTACGCAGGTGCATGTGGCAATCAGCCTGGTTGGGATTGCCGCGGGATTTCTGGTGATTTTTGGGATGATGGCAGCGCGAAAGATGCCGCTGGTGACGGCGTTGTTTCTGATCACGACGGCGCTGACGAGCATTACCGGATTCATGTTTTCGTACAAGGGCGTGACGCCAGGCATCGTGCTCGGCATTTTGTCGATGATTGTGCTGTTGCTCGCGGTGGTGGCTCGCTATGGCGGAAAGCTCGGCGGACTGTGGCGCGGGACGTGGGTGGTCACGGCGATTCTGGCGCAATTTTTCAATTTTTTCGCGTTGGTCGTGCAGTCGTTCGAGAAGATCCCGGCGCTGCATGCACTGGCGCCGACGGGGAAGGAGATGCCGCTGAAGGTGGCGCAGATCCTGACGCTGGTTTTGTTTATCGTGTTGGCGGTGGTTGCGTACCGGAGGTTTCGGGTGGGGGAAGGCGAATGAAAGGGAGACCGAAGTCGGTGGATTCTGCTTCCGATGCAGAAAAGGCTCGCATTCAGCTGCAATTCGACGAGTTGAGCAGCCGGATAGCGGCGGCGTATGCCAATGTTCCGGAGGATGAAGGGATGCGATTGATTGATGCGGCGGCGCGCGAGGTGCGCAGGGAGCGCCGCGAGTCAGCTAATGCGGGTCGAACTCGCTCGTGACCTTGGTGATGTGGCGATTTGCGCCGGGAGGGCACGGGTCGCGCTAGGATAGAGGGTGATCCAGCGGAGCGAGATCGGACATCGGGAACGCGCTGTGGTTTGCCTGTCCGGGGGCATGGACTCCTGTGTGTGCGCGGCGCTGGCGGCGCGCGAGTACGACGGGTACGCGCTGCACTGCAGTTACGGGCAGCGGACCGAGGAGCGGGAGTTGCAGGCGGCGCACGCGGTGGCCGATGCGCTGGGGTTCCGCGACTTTCTGCGACTGCGGCTGGATCTTTTCCAGCGAATCGGCGGATCGGCGCTGACGGATCCGCGGATCAACGTGCCCGAAGCGGAGGCGAGCGGGGCGGGGATCGGGGCAGGGATTCCGGTGACGTATGTCCCATTTCGCAATGCGCATTTTCTGTCGGCGGCGGTGAGCTGGGCCGAGGTGCTGGGCGCGAAGGCGGTGTTCGTTGGGGCGGTGGAGCAGGACAGCTCGGGCTACCCGGATTGCCGACCCGCGTATTATGAGGCGTTCCAGGAGCTGATCGAGAAAGGAACGCGGGACGGCGACATCATGGTGAAGACGCCGCTCATCCGCATGCACAAGAAGGAGATCGTGGTGCTCGGTCTTGAACTGGCCGCGCCTCTGGATTTAACGTGGTCATGCTATTCGGGCTCGGAGGCGGCCTGCGGCGTGTGCGAGAGCTGTGTGCTGCGACTGCGCGCGTTCGAGCAGGCCGGGGTGAAGGACCCGATCCACTATGAAAGAAGGCGTGAGGCGGGAACGTACGCCGGGGAGACAAATCAGGAGGGCGCGGCGTGACTGCGCGCTCCAGCAGAGAGGAAGGACTATGAAGAGAGGAAACTTTGGGCCGCGCCTGGGGCTGGCCGTACTTTTTGGAGCTGCGTTGTCGATGGCGGCGCAGGCACCTACTACAGGGAAAATCCACGGAACGGTGACCGATCCGGCAGGTTCGCCGGTGACCGCGGGGACGATTTCGCTGTATGAAGGCGCGATGACATCAGCGACCGTGGAACCGAAATACACGTTCCAGATGGACGGAACGGGTACCTACAAAGGCGACGTGGCGCCGGGGACGTACACGCTGGTTTTCCGGGGTCCGACGACGCCGAAGGATAAGGTGGTCGATCAGATCGACAACGTGAAGGTGACGGCGAATGCCGACACGGCGCAGGACGATGATATGTCGCGAACGGATTACGTCGCCAAAATGAGCCCGGAGGACCGCAAGAACCTGGAGGCAACGAAGGCGAAGAATGCCGAAATTCTGAAGGAGAATTCGCAGATCAAGAACCTGAATACGGATCTGGCGAAGGCGCGCGAAGATCGCGGCGCCAAGAACTTTGCCGATGCTGCCGCTTTGATGCAGCGGGATGCCGCGATCAAACCGGACGAACCCCTGATCCTGGTGGAACTGGGACAGGCGCAGCTGGGGCTGAAGCAGTATTCGGACGCGGAGGCGACGCTGCAGAAGGGCATTACGCTGGAGGCGGCTTCGAAGAAACCGAATGCGGACGTGCTGGGCGCGGCGGGCAATTCGCTGGGCGAGGCCTACGGCTCAGAGGCTAAGATTCCCGAGGCTCAGGCGGCGTACGATGCAGCGGCGAAGGCGAATCCCGCGGGCGCGGCCATGTACTTTTCGAACGAAGCGATCGTGATGGACCGGAACAATCAGCTGGACGCCACAGTGGCGGCGGCTGACAAAGCCATCGCCGTCGATCCGACGAAGCCGATTCCGTACTACCTGAAGGGGAAGGCGCTGATCAACAAGGCGACGATCGATCCCGCCACGAAAAAGATCGTTGCGCCGCCGGGAACCGCGGAAGCGTACCAGAAGTATCTGGACCTGGCGCCGACGGGGACGTTTGCCAACGATGCGAAACAGGTGCTGGCGGAGCTGAATCAGACGCAGTCGACCAGCTTCAAGGCGACCAAGAAGCACTAAGAATCGGAGTCAAGAGAGGAAGAGCGCCGGAGTTGCCGCTTCGAACGCAGAGGCGGAAACGACGGCGCTCTTTTATTTTGCGACAATCGTCAGGAATGAACGGCGAATCTCCATCGATCGTGCTCAGTTACGACCACGCTGCCGCGGTTGTGGGGCGGGAGGCGGAGCGGGCGCGCGCCGGAGCGGCGACGACGCGGCATGTGGAGCGGGTTCCGCTGGCGGCCGCAGCGGGGCGCGTGCTGGCGGAGCCGGTGGTGGCGGATCGGGATCAGCCGCCGTTTGCACGAGCGACGCGCGATGGTTTTGCGTGCCGGGCCGCGGACATGCAGGCTGGCGGGCTGAGGGTGGTGGGCCAGCTGCGCGCCGGGGAGGCGTGGACGCTGGGCGCGATACGGCCCGGAGAAGCGGCGGAGATCATGACCGGAGCGACGGTGCCCGCGGGCGCGGACTGCGTGGTCATGGTGGAGCACGTCTCTGCTCAGGGTGGGGTGGTGGGCCTTGCGGAGGCGCGGGAAATCGTGCCGGGGGAAAACATCGTGCCAGCCGGAGCGGAGGCGCGGGGCGGAGAGGTTGTGGTTGCTGCAGGGCAGCGCATGGGCGTGACGGAGATTGCAGCCGCGGCTGCATGCGGCGGCGCGGAGCTGCCGGTCTTCGCCAGGCCGCGGGCGGCGATTCTGGCGACAGGCGACGAACTGGTGGAGGTTGCGGAGACGCCGCTGGAATATCAGATTCGTAACTCGAACAGTTACTCATTGGCGGCGCAGGTGAGAACGGCTGGAGGCGAGCCAGAGATTCTGCGGATTGTGCGGGATGACAAGGCGGCGACGGAACGGGCGATTCGCGAGGCCGAAAGCTGCGATCTGGTGCTGCTGACGGGCGGAGTTTCGATGGGGAAGTTCGATTTTGTGGAGCAGGCGCTGGTGGCTTTGGGAGCGGATTTCTTCTTTACGGGGGCGCGCATCCAGCCGGGGAAGCCGGTGGTTTTCGGAAAACTGGCGAACAGCTACTTCTTCGGGTTGCCGGGGAATCCCGTGTCGACCATGGTGACGTTTGCGTTGTTTGCGGGACCGCTGCTGCGCGGACTGGGCGGTGAAAGCGAGTGCCGGCCGCGATTCGGGATGGCGCAGCTGGAGGAAGAGGTTCGGGTGAAGGCGGGATTGACACGCTTTTTGCCCGCGCGCGTGGACCGCGATGTTCGCGGGGCACGGGTGAAGCAAGTTGCGTGGCAGGGGTCGGGAGACCTGGCAGCGGCGGCGAAGGCGAATGGATTTCTGGTGGTTCCGGAGACGACGGATCGGCTTGTCGCTGGGCAAATGGTCTCGGTGCTGGAGATTTGAAGGCGCGTTGTGACGGCCGATGAGGGACGCCGGGGACTGATGATTTTCAGGTGAGGCGGTAGGCGCGGGCGGCTGCGTCATGGAAGAGGGCCTGGCGTTCGGCGACGGAGAGCGTTGCGGCGAAGCGCTCGACAGTGCGAACCCAGCCGAGATACGTGGTGGCGACGCGGCAGACAGGCCAGTCAGAGCCGAACATGAGGCGCGCGGGAGTGAAAGCGGCGAGCGCGGCTTCCAGATACGGCAGAATTTGCTCGTAGTTCCAGGTTGCGTAGTCGGCTTCAGTGACGACGCCGGAGAGTTTGCAGAAAACATTGGGTCGGTGGGCGAGGTCGGCGAGGTCGCGCGCCCAAGGCCGGAGTTCTCCGCTGCGGATGGGCGGTTTCGCGATGTGATCGAGGACGAAGACCTGGTTGGGATGGCGATCGACGAGGCGGATGGCGGCGGGAAGCTGGTGGTGGACGATGAGGATGTCGTAGGCGAGATTGCGGGCGGGGAGTTGGGCGAGGCCGGCGTTGAAGTCGCGGCGATCCATGTACGGGTCGGGCTCGGCCTGGAGGACGTGGCGGACGCCTTTGAGCGCGGGATTGACGGCGAGGCGGTCGAGGAGATCGCCGACGGCGGGATCGATGAGCGGGATCCAGCCGACCGCGCCCAGAATCCACGGATGGGCGGCGGCGTGTTCGAGGAGGGCTTCGGTCTCGGCGAGGGTTTGGCGCGCCTGGACGGAGATGACGGCGTCGATATTGGCCGCTGCGATCTCGGGAGCAAGGTCGGCGGGGAGAAAGTCGCGACGGATCGAAGCCATGGCGTCGTCGATCCAGTCGTATTCGGCGGGCGTGTAACGCCAGAAGTGATGATGCGCGTCGATGCGCATAGCGGTCGCGGTGATCCCGGTGACTGGCGGCTATTCTAACCGCGCCGGTATGGGGATGCGCGAGCGGAGCCCGGATCGGGGTGGGAGGACGGAGGCTGCGCCGGTCAGGAGATCAGTTTCCTGAGACCGGGCAGGAGCGCGCGAAGAGCACGGCCGCGATGACTGACGGCGTTCTTTTGCTCGAGAGAAATTTCCGCCATGGTGAGTCGGAATTGAGGAAGGAAGAAGAGGGGATCGTATCCGAAGCCGCCGGTTCCGCGAGGGGAGGTGAGAATTTCGCCATCGACGAAACCTTCGGCGGTCAGCAGCACCTCGCGGTCTCTGGCGAGGGCCAGGGCGCAGCGGTAACGGGCGGTGCGGAGGGCGATGCCGCGCAGGCGGGACAGAAGGTAGAGGTTATTGCGGGCGTCGATGGAGATCTCGCCGGTGCCACGGGGGACATAGCCCGCATCCTCGGCAAAGCGCGCGGAGCGTACGCCGGGTTCGCCTCCCAGGGCGTCGACTTCGAGGCCGGAATCGTCGGCGAGGACGAATCCAGGGGCGAAGCCGCTGTAGTATTGCGCCTTGAGACGAGCGTTGCCGGCGAAGGTCGGTTCATTCTCGGCAGGCGCGGAGATTTCGTTGAGATCAGGCAACGGCGCGACGGTGAACCCGCCTTCGGAAGCGGCGACCGAGAAGTCGCGGAGCTTGCCGGGGTTGGTGGTGGCAGCGTAGAGAGTAACCGGCACGGTTTCATTTTATGCGGGGTCTATGCCGGGCTGGGATTTTTGTGAGGGTCCCACTGAAGGGGGCAGCCTTCGCAGCGGGCGACACGGCCACAGTGCGACTTGCCGATCTGGACGATGAGGGCGTGGAACTCGTTGTAGTGGCGGGCGAGGTCGGCAGGGTTCTCGGCGGCGCGGTCTGGGGCAAAGGCCTGCTCGGCGAGGGACTGGATTGCGGCGTACTTTGCGTTTTCGGGGGCGAGGCGGTGGCGGATGACGACGCGGCGGAGGTACTCGTCGACGACCATGGCGGGAGCGTCGAGTGCGTAGAGGAGGATGGCGTCGGCGGTTTCGGGGCCGACACCCAGGAGGGCGAGCAGCTGTTCGCGGACGGCGTGCGGATTATCGAGGGCTGCGTGGCGGAGGCCGTCCATTTGTCCGCTGTGGTGTGTGTCAAGAAAAGTGACGAAGGCTTTGAGGGCGGCGGCTTTGCGCTGCATGAAACCGGAGGGGCGGATGAGGTCGCGGAGATCGGGTTCGGGAATGGCGCGCAGGCCGTCGATGGAGAGGACGCCGCGGGCTTCGAGGTTCGCGATAGAGCGCTCGACGGATTTCCAGGCGGTGTTCTGGGTGAGGTACGCGCCGATGACGACTTCGAAGGGGGTTTTGGCGGGCCACCACTGCTGGGGTCCGAAGCGCTCGACGAGATGGTTGTACATGGCGCGCAGGCGACGGGCGGGTGGAGTGGGATCGCGGCGGTTTTTGGTTGTTCGCGCTGTCGCGCGCCGGCTTTTCTGCGCTGGCATCGCTTCAATCTTAGAATCTGAAGACAGGGTACAGGGTTCAGGGTGCAGAAAGACTTCATCGAAACAAACTTGCGAGGAGTAACTGTGGAATACGTCAATCTGGGTCGGACGGGGCTGAAGGTTTCGCGCATTTGTCTGGGATGCATGACGTACGGGAGACCGCCGGCGCCGGGGGAACCAAAGGCGGGGCGGCACGCGTGGGCGCTCAATGAGGAGCAGAGCCAGCCGTTTCTGCGGCAGGCGCTCGACCTGGGCATCAACTTCTTCGATACGGCAAATGTGTACTCGAGCGGCGCGAGCGAGGAGGTACTGGGGCGTTTTCTCAAGGGCGCAGTGCGGCGTGAGTCGGTTGTGGTGGCGACGAAGGTCCACGGTGTGATGCGCGACGAGCCGAACGGACGCGGGCTTTCGCGCAAAGCGATTTTTCATGAGCTGGACGCAAGTTTGCGGCGGCTGGAGACGGATTTTGTGGATCTGTATCAGATCCATCGATGGGATTACGAAACGCCGATCGAGGAGACGCTGGAGGCGCTGCACGATGTGGTGAAGGCGGGGAAGGTGCGGTACATCGGGGCTTCGTCGATGCACTCGTGGCAGTTTGCGAAGGCGCAGTATCTGGCGGACCGGCATGGGTGGACGCGGTTTGTGTCGATGCAGAACCACTACAACCTGCTGTATCGGGAGGAGGAGCGGGAGATGATTCCGCTGTGCCGGGAGGAGGGGATTGGGGTGATTCCGTGGAGTCCGCTGGCGCGTGGGCGGCTGGCGCGGCCGTGGCAGAGCGAGACGACGAAGCGGTCGGAGACGGACAACTTCGGGAACACGATGTACGCGCGGACGGAGGAGGCGGATCACAGGGTGGTCGATCGGCTGGAGGCGCTGGCGAAGAAGAAGGGTGTAGCGCAGGCGTCGCTGGCGCTCGGGTGGATGCTGGCGAAGCCGGGGATCACGGCGCCGATTGTGGGGGCGACGAAACAGAACCATCTGGAGGACGCAGTGGCGGCGCTGTCGGTGAGGCTGACGGCGGAGGAGGCGGCGTCGCTCGAGGAGGCGTATATTCCGCACCCGGTGCTGGGGTTCAGCTGAGACCTGGCCGGTCGGGCGGACGATCCCTTCGGGATCCTGGACTCTGTGCAAATTTGTGGGTTGGTCGTCAACGCCCTGGGTTCTGGACAGGCACGACGCTGATGCGGGGCAGGACGATGATGTCGACGCGGCGATTCTGGCTGCGTCCTTCCGGGGTGTCGTTGCCGGCGACGGGATGATATTCGGCGAAGCCGGCGGCGGAAATGCGGGCCGGCGCGAACTTGTAATCGACGATGAAGATCTTGGCGAGCTCGGTGGCGCGGGAGGTGGAGAGTTCCCAGTTGGAGGCGAACTGCACGGTGTGAATGGGCACGTTGTCGGTGTGACCCTCGATGCGGATGTCGTAGGGAGTGGCGGCAATTTTGGCGGCGACCTCGTCGAGCGTGCCCATGGACTGCGGATGGGGCAGAGCGGAACCGCTGTCGTAGAAGCCGGATTCGCGGAGTGAAACCACTAGGCCATCGCGCCCCAGTTTTAAGGCGACGATGTGCTCGGCAAGCTGGGTGGAGAGCAGCCCGGTGAGCTGGGTTTGGAGGTGCTGGAGATCCTGCTGCACGACGGGCGATGCGGAGAGATCGTCGCCGAGAACGACGTTGACGGGAGGAGCCGGAGACTGCGGGTCGGTCGTGGGCGTTGCACGCTCATCGACTTTGGGCGTGGAGGGAAAGATTCCCATCGCCTGGAAGGCGGACTGGATGGAGTGGGCGATCTGGGTCTGCTTGCGCTCGTCGGCGCGGGAGCTGGCGTAGAGAACGACGAAGAAGGCGAAGAGCAGGGTGATGAAGTCGGCGTAGGAGACCAGCCAGCGATCGTGAGGGACGTGGTCTGAGGTTCTGCGCGATTTCAGAGAGGTGGATCTCATGGGTGCGTCTCCGGCGCAGGTTTTTCGGAGCTCTGCGGAGTGCTGCCCTGGAAACTGGCGAGCTTGATCTCGATCATGCGGGGATTCATGCCTTCGAGGATGGAGATGACGCCTTCGAGCGCCATCTCTTTGAGGCGTTGATCTTCGCGGGCGCGCTGTTTCAGCTTGCCGGCGGCGGGGAGAAAGAAGAGGTTGGCGGAGCCGACCCCGTAGATGGTGGCCACAAAGGCGACGGCGATGCCGCGTCCCACCTGATCCATGTGATCGAGGTGCTGCATGACCTGGATGAGGCCGATGACTGCGCCGATGATGCCGATGGTGGGGGAGAATCCGCCGGCGGATTCGAAGACGGCGGGAATGCGGGCCTCGATTTCGCTGACATTGTCGATCTGGAACTCCATGATGCGGCGCAGCTCGGAAGGTTCGGTGCCGTCGACGGCGAGCATGAGGGCCTGACGGAGAAAGGGGTCGGCGACCTGGGGGAGGTCGGGATCGAGAGAGACGATACCCAGGCGGCGGGCTTTGTTAGCAAAGGTGACGATTTGGCGGAGCAGGACAGCGCCGCTGTCGTTTTTGTAAAGAAAAATGCGCACCAGGCGCTGCGCCGCGGAGAAGACGGTGTTCAAAGGAAACTGGAGCATGACGGCGCCGAGGGTTCCGCCGAAGACGATCATGGCGGCGGTGGGTTGCAGCACCTGACCCAGATGACCGCCTTCCAGCAGCAGGCCGGCAAGGATGCCGGCGAGCGCCAGGAGAATGCCGCCCAGGCTGCCCGCGTCCATGGAGCTAGTCCTCGGGTTCGCCGGCGCTTGCGGGCGGGCGAGGGTTGGGTTCCGGCGTGCGTGGGCTGGCGGATGCGGGGGACCACGCGAGGGCCTGCAGATGTCCGGCGGCTTCGCTGTAGACGCTGGCGCGGTAAGCGATGGTGCGGGTGACGACATCTTCGCAGGTTTCAAGCACGACGATTTTCTCGCCGTTGATCAGGGTGAGCATAGTGTCGGGTGAGGATTCGGCGTACTTGATGAGGTCGCTGTTGACGACCAGAGGATTCCCATTGAGCCGGGTCAGGTGAATCATGGGTCGGCGTCTCCGTGGCCTTGGAGTGGTTATCGGCGGCAGGGGGGAGGGGATGAATGGGGTGAGAGGGAGAGCGGGCTGCGGGGCACGCGGATGACCAAAGCGGCGGAAGGGGATAAAGGGGAGGAATAGAGAGCCGATGAAGAGCGTGAGTCAAGAGGTTTCCTGAGTGGGCGCAGGCCTGAGGGCCAGGTGCTTCCTCGTTCAGGAACCCCATTTCAGAACGGGAGAAGAATTATGCCACTGGGAGTCCTGAATAACATATCGGCAGTTTATGCGGAAAACAACCTGAACCAGACGCAGTCGAGTCTGCAAAACGTATTGACGCAATTGTCTTCGGGTTCGAAGATCAACTCCGGCGCGGACGATCCGGCCGGGCTGTCGATTGCGAACGGCCTGGCGGCGAACTCGGCGGCGCTTTCGCAGTCCTCCAGCAACGCCAGTGAGGGCGCGGGCTTTCTGCAGGTTGCGGATGGCGCGCTGTCGCAGGTAACGAGTTTGCTGACCAGCGCAGTGACGCTGGCCACGGAAGCGGGCGGGGGAACGCTGTCGGGCTCGCAGCTGGGCGCGGCTAACCAGGAGTACCAGGATATTCTGACGCAGATTGGGACGATCGGCAGCACCACGGAATACAACGGGATCTCGGTGTTCAGCAGCGATCAGACCACCAGCGCGCTGACGTGGGCGGTGGGATCGGGGACTCCGGCGTCCTCGGCTGCGGCGACGGCGTCGGCGATTGCGTCTTCAAGCATCGTTACGGGCGGCACGACAGCGGGAATCGCACCGACGGTGACACAAACCTATGCTGCGCCGGCATCGTTGGCATGGACCAGCAGCGGCGGCGGCACGATTCTGACCAGCGCCGCGATCACCCCAGGAGCGAAGCTTGCGGGCGATCTGGAATTCACGCCGACCGTCAGTGGCAACGCCGGCACGGCAATCAGCATCGACCTGAGCACCCTGGGCGGCAGCACGCTAAGCGCGCAGGCGACCAGTCTGGCGACAGCCCTGAATGCGGCCGCGGGCAACAGCGACACCGACTATGACGTCGCTGCCACCAACGGTAAGCTGGTGATCACGCTGGACGCTGGCGCCGGAGCCGACAACATCACCAAGATTAATTCCGGAACCAGTTCCACGACCACCCAGGCAGCTCCGACGGGCTTCACGATGAGCGTGACGGACGGGGATTCGATCAGCGGCACGATTGATCTGACCGGATCGGGCTCGGGCACCATGCCATCGAACATCGTGCTGGCCGGGGTAACCACAGCCAACCTGCAGAGCGTTGTGAATACCGACCTGAACGGAACCAGTCAGAGTCCGGATTACAGCGTCAGCTACTCGGCGGGCACACTGACCGTGGCCCTGACCGCTCAGGCTGCGACGGATCACATCACAGGTCTGGTGGGAGCCGGTGACACCACCAACACGCTGGGGGAGACGGCGCCGAAGACGGCCTCGATCGCCTTTACCAGCGGGGACACGCTGGGCGGCAACTTCACCATCACTCCAACCATCAACGGAGCGGCGTCGAACAGCCCCATCAGCGTGAATCTGGCGGGCCTGAACACCACGGCCGCGGTGGTCTCCGCGGTCAACACAGCTCTGGGCAGCGCAGCAGCTGACTACACAGTCAGCTACGGGAGCGGCAAGCTGAGCATCGCGGTGAATTCGCAGGGGAACACCGACGGGGTGAACTCGGTTTCGATCGCCAACGGCAGCGGCAACAACGCACTGTCGCAGGGGACGACCACAACAAGCACCATTGCCTCGGTCAACTCGCTGATGGGCAGCTTTACTCTGACTCCGACGGGCAGCAGCACAACGCCGGTATCGGTCAGCCTGACGGGAGTGACCACGGCCAACCTCGCCAGCTCGCTGCAGACGGCGCTGGGAACCGATTATGCGGTTGCCTACAACTCAACAAGCGGCAACCTGAGCATCGGTGTTTCTTCGACCGGCGTGGCAGCGGGGATCACCGGATTCACGGTGGCCGAGGCGTCGCAGGCGGCGGCTTCGCAGGAGACTCCGGTGACGGGCGGGGTGAACATCTACACCAGTGACGGAACGAGCACCGGCAGCCAGAACTACAACGTGACCGTAGGCTCCCTGTCAGATGCTACGGTGGGAACCTCGGCGGGAAGCTCGGCGATGGGGACCGGCGTCACCGCGACGGTGGGCGGCGCAACGGGCACGGGCGGCACGCTGTCAGGCGCCGGCATGGGCACGAGCCTGACAGGAACCACGCTGTCGACCCAGGCTGCTGCCGAAGCTGCTCTGCAAACGGTGGACAACGCCATCAACGCCGTCGCTTACCAGCGCGGCCAGGTGGGGGCGAACATCAACACACTGACCGCGGCATCGAACATCGCCAGCTCGCAGATGACGAACATCACTTCTGCACAGAACACGATCACGGCGACGGACTATGCTTCGGCCACCTCGAACATGTCAAAGTACGAGATCCTGACCCAGACCGGTATTTCGGCTCTGGCCCAGGCCAACAGCACGCAGCAGATGGTGACCAAGCTGCTGCAGTAAGGTAGCGCGGAGACGGTCCTGGACAGGGCATTGGACAGGACCGTGGACGTGGCAGTTTAACAGGCGGGGAGCTTCCCTCCTCCGGCGGGCAATACCCGGCGCGCCGGGGAACGGGGATCAGGCTTCCCGTTTTTTTCTTAGGTGGTTTTAACCGTGCGGTCCGCGATGCGGCCCTGGGCGTGTACGCAGGGATTGCGGGTGATGGACTGCCCGGAAAGGGCCGATAACAGCATTATGGGAAGCGTCGGTATTTCCTTTGGCTCCCCGACCAGCGGCCAGGGTTTCGATGTAGCGACGACGGTGAGCGCGATCGTGGCGAACCTGCAGGCGGTGGAGACGCCGTGGAAGAACCAATTGACGGCGTTACAGGCGCAGGACACGGCGCTGACCAGCATTGGCACAGACCTGAGCTCGCTGTCGACGGCGTTGAATGCGCTGAACGATCCTACGGGAGTTTTTGAGGAGAAGGAAGGGTCGAGCTCGGACACGTCGGTACTGGCGCTGACCAGCGCGAGCGCGGCCGCGGTGGCCGGGAGCCACACGGTGGTGGTGGGCAAGCTGGCGGAGACCTACTCGTACGCGAGCAGCGCGGTGGGGGCGAGCGACACACTGACCGGGAGCCTCTCGATCGGCGGGCAGACGATCACGATTTCCGACGGCACGGCGACGGACAGCAACGGCAACACCATTCCGGTCAACAACACGCTGGCGACGCTGGCGACCTATATCAATGACGGCGATTATGGGGTGCAGGCAAATGTGGTGACCGGCTCCACCGGAGAGCAGCTTTCCCTGGTCAGCGACATGAGCGGGGCTGCCGGGGCGGTGACGATCGATTCCAGCCAGCTCGAGGATGCGACGGCCAGCAAGGCGGTCAGCATCGGCAACGTGCAGCAGGGGCAGGATGCGCAGCTTACGGTCGACGGAATCTCGACGACCAGCGCCTCGAACACGGTGACGGATGCGATTCCGGGGGTGACCATGCAGTTGCTGAGCGCCCCGACGAGCGGCGAGCAGGTACAGGTGGAAATCACCAACAACAACAGCGACGTGGAATCGGCGGTAAGCACTTTTGTGAGCGCGTACAACACGGTGATCGGGGATCTGAACACGCAGGAGGGGGACGACTCCTCGGGCAATCCCGAGCCGCTGTACGGCACTTCGGCCATCGCCGCCATGCAGGAGCAGTTGCAGCAGGCGCTGGTCTTCACCCAGTCGTCCGGGGCGATCACTTCGCTGTCGCAGCTGGGCATCACTGTCCCTGAGGATGGCAACGGCACGATCACACTGGACGGGAGCACGCTGGACAGCATGCTGAACAGCAATTACCAGGACGCGATGAATTTCTTCCAGACGAGCAGCAGTTATACGTCGTTTGGGGCGAACTTCACGACCACGCTGAACAATGTGGGCAACACGGGACCGACGGGCGCGGTGTATCTGGCACTGCAGCAGAATTCGACCGAGGAGACGGGGCTGAATACCAACATTACGAACGAAAACACGAGCATCAGCACGCAGCAGACGCAGCTGACGACCGAGCTGAACGCAGCGAACTACACGCTGCAGGAGATTCCGGAGCAGCTGCAGTCGGTGAACGAGCTGTACAGCGCGATCACAGGCTATGACGAGAACCCCGGCGGATAACGGAGTCCATCACGGAGGGATATGAATTACCAGCAGCAGGCAGTCGCCGGCATGAATCCGGTGGAGTTGATTGTCGCACTCTATGACGGGATGGTGCGTTTTCTGTATCAGGCGATCGCGGCGACCGAAAACCACAACAAGGCGGACCGCCGGACTGCGATCGCACGGGTGCTGGAGATCCTGATGCATCTGCAGTCGCGGCTACGCATGGATGTGGGGGGGAATTCGGCGAAGGCGCTGTCGGAGTTTTACACGGCCATTTTCGCGTTGTGCCTGGACGGCTCGAGGCTGGAGTCGGCAGACCGGTTCAGGGAGGCGATCGGCTGCATCCGCGATGTGCGGGAAGCCTGGAATGTAGCGGCCCACGATCCGGAGGTTCTGCGCCTGCTGGGGGATGCCGATGGACCGCCGGCGCAGATGATGATGTCTTCGGGGACGCGGGCCCAGGAGCCGGAACCGGTTGGCTCGAGCTGGAGCGCGTAGATTACGGGGTTTTCAGTGCGTAACCGCGAGCTCCTCTTCGAGAAGCTGTTTCTGGAAGAGGCCGGCGTAGTAGCCGTTGAGCTCCAGCAGTTGCTCGTGCGTACCCAATTCGGCGATGCGGCCTCGCACCAGCACAGCGATGCGATCGGCATGGCGCACGGTAGAGATGCGGTGGGAGATGAGGATGGTGGTGCGGCCCGCCATGACGCCGCGCAGCTCTTCCAGAATGCGCTCTTCGGTATAGGTGTCGACGCTGGCGAGGGCATCGTCGAGGATGAGGATGCGCGGGTTGCGCAGAACGGCGCGGGCCAGCGCGGTACGCTGCTTTTGGCCGCCGGAGAGGGTGAGGCCGCGCTCACCGACAGCGGTGTCGAAGCGATTGGGGAAGAGGCTGAATTCTTCATGAATGTGCGCGGCTTCCGCGGCGCGACCGACTTCGGATGCGGATGCGCCGGGAACGCCGAACGCGATGTTGTCGTGGATGGTGGTGCTGAAGAGGAAGGTCTCCTGCGGCACGAAGCCGACTGCGGCGCGCAGAGCATCGAGCGGGTAATCGCGGATGGGACGGCCGTCGATGAGCACGGCGCCCGGAGGTGCGTCGCAGATGCGCGGGATGAGGCTGACCAGCGTCGACTTGCCGGAGCCGGTCGGGCCGACCAGGGCGAGACTGGTGCCGGCGGGAATCCGGAGCGAGATGCCGTGGAGCACTTCGACGGGATTGCCGTTTTCCGCCGGGTAAGCGAAGTGCAAATCGCGGAATTCGACGTCACCGAGAATCTCGGTGGACTGCGCCGGCAGGACGGCTTCGCGGTCGTCGATGGTGGGCTTCGCGATCAGGAGCTCATGGATGCGGAGAACAGAAGCGGTGCCGCGCTCAAAGAGATTGACGACATAGCCGAGAGCGATGATGGGCCATGTGAGCATCAGCAGGTAGGTGGTAAAGGTGACGAAGTCATCGAGGCGGATCCGGTGAGTGAGCACCTCGTGCCCACCGACGAGCAGGGAGATCACCATGGCCAGTCCGAGCATGAATTCAAGCGTCGGCCATAGCATGCCCATGAGGCGCACCAGACGCAGCGCGCGCCGGATGTATTCCCGGTTAGAGCGTTCGAAGGCTTTGACCTGGGCATCTTCCTGAGCAAAGGCGCGCACGAGGCGGGCGCCGGAGAAATTTTCCTGGGCCTGGGCTGAGATGTCGGAAAACATGGCCTGGATGCGTTCGAAGCGCTCGTGAATCCTGCGGCCCATGAACTGAATGAAAATGCTGGCCAGGGGCATGGGCGCCAGCGCCGTCAGGGTCAAGAAGGGGCTGATGCGCAGCAGGAAATAGAGCGCTCCGGCGAAGAAGAGCACCGTGTTCGCGGTGTACATGATGGCCGGGCCGAGCAGCATCCGCACGGCGGCCAGGTCATTGGTCATGCGGGCCATGATGTCGCCGGTGCGATGTTCCTGGTAGTACGAGGCGGACTGCTTTTCCAGTTGTGCGAAGAGGTCGTTGCGCAGGTCGAACTCGATATCGCGCGAGATGCCGATGATGATCCAGCGCATGTAGAAGAGCAGAATGCCGTGGGCGACGGTGACCCCCATGACCAGAGCGGCATAGCCGAAGATCTTGCCCACGGTGACGCGAGCAGTCATGTCGCCAATGGCCACGCCGATGACGCGCGGGAACTGCACCCAGATGGCATTGGCGAGGATGGTGCAGAGGCAGCCCCACAGGTAGCCGCGCCAGTAGCGGCGCATATAGGGAAACAACGGTCTGAGGTTTCTGAACATTTTGGATTTATGTGGGGGTGCGGAGGAGCAGCCAGGCGCCGGCGAGTCCGAACAGGAAGTCCGGAGACCATGCGGCAAGAAAGGCGGGCAGCCAGCTGACGTTGCCCATGGCTTCGAAGAAGCCGGAGACAACGAAGTAGGCAATGGCCACGCCGATGGCGACGGCGATGCTGGACAGCGATCCGCGCTTGCCCATGGAAAGGGCGAAGGGGATGGCCAGGATCGCCATGACCAGAGTGATGAGCGGATAGGCGATCTTGTGATTCAGCTGCACGCGCAGAGGCACGGTGTTGAAACCGCTCTGGCGGAGGTCGTGGATATAGGCGGAGAGTTCGCCGAAGTTCATCTCTGAGGACTGGCGCACTTCTTTCTTGAAATAGGTGGGCTGTTCGGAGACTTCGCGAAAGGTCTTAACGGGGAAAGTCTCATAGGTAATGCTGGAGCCGTTGAAGGTGCGCTCCCAGCCGTCTTCAAAGACCCATGTATTCAGGTTCGGCTCCCAGTGAGCGGTGGAGGCGAAGATGCGTTTGGCAATGGTGAAGGATCCAGGGTTGAACTCGAAGATGGAAATATTGCCGAAGGTGTCGATGTCGGAGTCGAAGTACTCGTAGTAAAAGATGCGGTTGGGGCGGCCTGGGTGTTGCTGACCGAAGATCCACTTACGGCCGGGATGCTCGAAGGTCTCGGCGGGTTTGCCTTTGATGACGTTGCGCAGCGCTTCCTGCCGACGATTGGCCTGGGGCAGGTACAGCTCGTCGAACATGAAGAGTGAGATGGAGAGCACGGCGGCAATAGCGACGACGGGCACGGTGATGCGGTAGAGGCTGATGCCCGTGGCCTTCATGGCGGTGAGCTCGCTGTTGCGGTTCATGATGCCAAAAACCACGAGGACCCCGATGAGGACGCTGAGCGGGGTGATGAGGTAAATCATGCTGGGGGTGAGATTAATGAGGTATTCGCCCACCGTAACCAGTGGAGTTTTGTTCTTGATGATGTCGCTCAGCAGCTCAAAGAAAGTGAAGATGAGCATGAGCATGACAAATGTGACCAGGACCATCACAAATGTCAGGAAAAACTCGCGCAACACGTACTCGTCGAGGATGAGGGGAAAGCGGCCGCGGGTGGCGCGTTTGCGGGCGGTGAGCCGGAGGGGACCGGCTGAGGCGGTGGATTCCTCTGCGCGCAGGCGAAATCGGTTGCTGAGGGAGGTGAGCGCGGAAAGGGCCGCGCCGCCGGTGGCCATCTGGCGCAGGAGAACGATGCCGCAGAGGGCAAAGAGCAGGTTCGCCTGCCAGACGCCGAGGAACGCGGGAATTTTGTGTTGCCGCGCGAGGGCGGTGCCCGTGGAGGACAGGAAGTAATAAATGAAGACCAGGGCGATGGTGAGCACGAAGCCAGCGCCCTTACCGCCGCGACGTGACGAGATGCCGAGAGGGACGCCGACCAGCATGAGCACCAGGCAGGCGGCAGGGTAGGCGAGCCGCTTCTGGAATTCGATTTCGTAGATGCTGCCGTTTTTGCTGTGGGTGCGATCCAGCAGCTCGCGATTGGTCATCGCGAGGATCGGGGTATCGCTGCGGCCGAGGCGCACATCCTCCTGGGAGCCGGCCTGCAGAGGGAGATCGGTCTGCGCAAAAGTGGAGACGGTGTACTGGTCAGGCTGACCGGGGACGGTCTCGCTTTCGGCGCCATCGCGCAGACGCATGGTGATGGTCTGACTGGGGCCATTGACAACGGTCGCGCGATCGGCAGTAGTGATTTTCGGGGCGTGGGGATTGGTGACGTCGGCGAGAAAGATTCCCCGCCAGTTGGCCGCACCGGCGCCAGAGCGCACGTCCTGGATGTAGAGCACGTAATCTTTGAAGTCCTCATAGAAGACGCGCGGCTGCACTTCGTAGGAAGCCTGGGCGTTGGCCAGAGACTCTTCGAGGTGGCGCATGGCCGCGGCCGCTTTCGGAGCGAGGACCAGGGTGTCGAGCATGCTGACGCCCCATCCCGCGATCGCGACCATGCTCACGACGCGGACGAAGCTCCACACGCCGATGCCGGAGGCGCGCATGGCGGTAATTTCGCTATCGGCAGCGAGGCGGCTGAGGCCGAGGAGAATGCCGACAAGCACGGCCATAGGAATGGTGACCGTGAACATGTCGGGGAGCGTGAAGAAGACAATTTCGACGATCGAACCGAGCGAAGCGCTGTTGCGGACGATCATCTCCAGCAGGTGCGGAAGGTAACGGATGAAGAGGACGAAGGTGAAGATCGCGCCCCCGATCGCCGCGTGCGACAGGACTTCCATCAGGATGTATCGGTTGAGGATGCGCACGGTCGAGGTTCCGCCTCCAGTTTACCGTGGAGTAAAGCGGCGCAGGCGGAGACTGTTGGAGAGCACGCTGACCGAGCTGAGGGCCATGGCAGCGCTGGCGATGGCGGGGCTGAGCAGAATGCCGAAGGCTGGATACAAAACACCGGCGGCGATGGGGATGCCGAGCAGGTTGTAACCGAAGGCCCAGCCGAGATTCTGGCGCATGACGCGCAGTGCCTGGCGCGCCAGCAGCAGGGCATCGAGAATCTGCCGGGGTTCGCCGTGGAGGAGGATCGCGTCGCCTGCCTCGCGCGTTAGATCGGCGCCGGTGCCCATGGCTAGACCGGCGTCCGCCTGGGAGATCGCTGCGGCGTCGTTGATCCCGTCGCCCGCCATGGCGACGCGGTGGCCCTGCCGCTGGAGTTCGCGAATCTTCTCGAGCTTTTGATCGGGGAGAAGGCCGGCCCAGACCTGGTCGATGCCGGCAGCGCGGGCAATGGCATCGGCGGTCGATGCAGTGTCTCCGGTGAGCATGGCGCTGCGGATGCCGAGGCGACGGAGTGCAGCGATGGTGGCGGCAGCGGATGCGCGGAGGGTGTCGCGGGCCTCGATCAGCCCGAGGAGCTGGCCGTCGCGGGAGATGTACATGCTTGTGGTTCCGGGCTCGGTGGCGGTGTTCTCAGGAATGGCGACGCCGAGTTCCTGCATGAAAGCAGCATTGCCAGCGGCGGCGCGCGCGCCGTTCACGAGGCCCTGAATGCCTCTGCCGGGGACGGCGTGGATTTGCTCCGCAGCGGTTGCGGTGAGGTTGCGCTTTTCCGCGGCGCCGAGGATGGCACGGGCGAGGGGATGCTCGGAGCGACGCTCCAGAGCAGCTGCGAGAGAGAGGATTTCGTCCTCTGTTGCGCCGGCGACGGGGTGGATGGCGGCTACTTCGGGTTTGCCTTCGGTGAGTGTGCCAGTTTTGTCGAGGACGAGGGTGTCGATGTGGGCGAGACGCTCGAGGCTTTCGCCGCCTTTGAAGAGGACGCCCAGTTGAGCACCGCGCCCGATGGCGACGGTGAGGGCGGCGGGAACCGCGAGTCCCATGGCGCAGGGACAGGCGATAACGAGCACGGCGACAGAGACAGCGAAGGCGCGGCCGGATCCGCCTCCGGCGAGAATCCAGATGAGGAAGGTTGCAAGCGCGAGGGCCAGCACAATGGGAACGAAGACGGCGCTGACGCGATCAGCGAGTTGCTGCATGGGAGCGCGCGAGGACTGCGCTTCTTCGACGAGGCGCATCATCTGGCCGAGAACGCTGTCGGAACCGATGGAGGTGGCGCGGTATTCGAGCGCGCCGTCGAAATTGAGCGATCCGCCGATGATGCGATCGCCGGGTTTTCGCGTGACGGGGAGGGATTCGCCGGTGATCAGGGATTCATCGATGGAGGTGACGCCGGTGAGAACGATGCCGTCGACGGGGACGCGCTCGCCCGGGCGGAGAACCACGATGTCGCCAGCGACGATCTGGGCGAGGGGGACTTCGACTTCGGCACCATCGCGGAGCAGGCGCGCCGACTGCGGCTGGAGCTTCATGAATTCGTGCAGGGCATCGAGGGTGCGGCGCTTCGCGCGCGCATCGAGCCATCGGCCGAGCAGCAGGAAGCCGAGGATGAGGAGGACCGCGTCGTAGTAAACGTCGGGGTGGAGGCCGTGGCGCCGGAAAACGCCGGGCATGGTGGTGGCGGCGAACGAATATGCGAGCGCTGCGCCGGTGCCCAGAGCCACGAGGGTGTTCATGTTGGTGGCGCCATGGATGGCCGCAGTCCAGGCCTGGCGATAGACGATGCCGCCGCCCCAGATCATTCCGGCGAGAGTGATGGCCAGCATGACGTACTGGAGGGTGCGCGGAGAAACCGCGAACAGGACAGGAGCAACGGGCGCCAGCCAGTGCTGCGCATTCATGAGCAGCATCACGAGAATGCCGCCGGCGAGAGTGAACAGGGCTTTCGCGCGGAGGGGGCCTTCGTCCGCGGCGGTTTCATCGGCTGCGGCAGATGAATCGCCGGGGAGCGCAGCGTCGTAGCCGGCTTCGCGTACGGAGGCGATGAGGTCTTCGGGTTTGGCGACAGCGGGGTCGAAGCTGACGCGGGCCGAATTGGCAATCAGGTTGACCGAAGCATCGCTGACTCCGACGGTAGAGCGCAGGGCGCGCTCGACGTGGCTTTGGCAGGCGGCACAGGTCATGCCGATGACAGGCAGAGTGACGGTGACTTCCGACGCTGCCGTCTTGCCGGTTTTCTCTACGTCGGTCGCGGGCATCACTGCTCCACTATCGCCGGATATCCGGCCTTCTCCACGGCGCTCACCAGCGCGCTTTCGCGCACATCGTCGGGCGCCTCGACACGCGCCGCACCGATGCGGACTTCGCCGACGTGCACACCGGGGACTTTTTCGAGGGCCTGGGTCACGCGGCGCACACAGGCTCCGCAGTGCATGTTCTCGATGCGAAGCGTTAGTTCCCGCATGATTTCCCCCGTAGTTGGTAGATGCGGCAATGGCGGCGCGGACTCATGCTAGTCGGGATTGGGCATGAAGCGGTAACCAACGCCGCGCACGGTCTGGAGGTGCTTTGGCGATGCGGGGTCCTCTTCGATGTAGCGGCGGAGCCGCACGATGAAATTGTCGATGGCGCGGGTGTCGGTGTCCTCGCGGACGTGCCATACCTGCTCCAGCAGCTCCTTACGGGAGACGATACGCTCGCGATTGCGGGTGAGATAGCGCAGCAGGTCGGATTCCATCAGGGTTAGACGAACGGTGCGGCCGGGAGCGTGCAGTTCCAGTGCATCGAAGTCGATGCGGAGTCCAGCAAAGGAGAATTCCGCGATCTCATCGGGCGCGGCATCGCTCTTTTCAGAACCGTGGGGCCATTTCATGCGGCGCAGCAGCGCATTCAAGCGCGCCAGCAGGACGGAAAGTTCGAATGGCTTGGGAAGGTAATCGTCGGCGCCGGCGGCGAAGCCTTTGAGGACATCCTCGGAGCGGGAACGGGCGGTGAGCATGAGCACAGGAACGTAGTTGCCATCAGCACGGAGGGTGGCGGCGACTTCAAAACCGTCTTTACCGGGAAGCATCACGTCCAGAACCACCGCGTCGAAAGACTCGCGACGGAGGGTTTCCAGGGCAGAGTCGCCCTCTGCTTCGACACTAACCTCGTGGCCCTCGGCTTTGAGGTTGAAGAGCAGCCCCTGCGCGAGATTGCTTTCATCTTCGACGATCAAAATGCGCGCCATGTTTCAGTCGTGCTCCAGAACGGGGATCAAGATGCGTGGAAGCTGCAGGCTTACGGTCGAGCCGCGACCTTCGCCGGCACTTTGGGCGGTGGCGTCGCCGCCATGCTGGCGCGCGATGGTGCGGACCAGATAGAGGCCGAGGCCGGTGCCCTTGGTGCGGAGTACGTTGCGGCTGGGAACGCGATAGAAGCGGCGGAAGATGCGTTTGAGATGCGCGGCGGGAATGCCGATGCCGTGGTCAGTGACGCTGACGCGGACCCAGGCATCCTGCTCGACGCTGAGGGCCACGCTTACATCAGCGCCATCGGGCGAATATTTGACCGCATTGGCGAGGACGTTCAGCAGAGCAGTCTGCAACTCGTCGGGATCGCCGCGCACCATCATGGGCAGAAGGGTTTCTTCTACGCGCAGGGTAATTGCCTTCTCGTCGAGATGATGGCGGAGGAGAGTGATGTGGACGCAGTCCTCAACCAGGGCGCCCATGTCCACAGAGACGCGGACGTGAGAACGCGACCGCTGGCCGACTTCGCCGGCTTTGAGCACCTGCTCGACGGTGGCCAGCAGCCGGTCGCTGTCGGCGAGCATGCGGGTATAGAACTCGCTGCGCTGGGCATCGTCAAGCTGCCGGCGCTGGAGGGTTTCGAGGTAGAGGTGGATGGAGGCGATGGGCGTCTTCAGCTCGTGGGTGACCGCGCTGAGAAAGGCGTCATGGCGTTCGTTGCGGCGGACCTCGCGGACGAGAAAGATGGTGTTGAGGGCGACGCCGACGATGAGGAGGGCGAAGAACGGGATGCCCAGCGCCATGGGGACAATGCGACGCCAGTTGAGCAGAATCCAACTGACGTTGAGGGCGACGGCCACACCGACGAGGCACACGCCGAGCAGGATGAAGAGCACCATGTTCCGTCTTCGTCCGCTGAGGCGCATGGGATGCAATGCAAAGCGCCCGCCACGGAACAATCGCGCGGGCGCCTCTATTCTCGCAGTTGTGCTGGGGGCTAAGCTACTCCGGCTGGGCGCGGGTTGGCCGGATCAAACTGCGCGGTTTTGATTTCGCGGGCGAGGCCGACCTTCTTGAGGAGCCAGATGCCGAGGAAGTTGACGTCGAGCTCGTACCACTTGAGGCCGTGCCGCGCCGAGACCGGATGCGCGTGGTGGTTATTGTGCCAGCCTTCGCCGCCGGTAATGAGGGCGACCCACCAGTTATTGCGGGAGTCGTCGCGGGTCTGGAAGCGGCGCGATCCCCACATGTGGGTTGCGGAGTTGACGAGCCAGGTGGCGTGGAGACCGAGCGTGGTGCGGAGGAAGATGCCCCACATGACGCAGGGCCAGCCACCGATGAAGTAGAGCGCTACTGCGGCGATGGCCAGCGGAACCCAGTGATACTTACTCAGCCAGCGGTAGAAGCGGTCACGGGTGAGGTCGGGGACGTAACGCGCCAACGTATCGGTCTCTGAGTTGAGCGAATCGCCGATGATGATCCAGCCGACGTGGGCCCACCATCCGCCTTCGTGCGGCGTGTGGGGGTCGCCTTCATGGTCGGAGAGCTGGTGATGCACGCGATGCAGGGAGACCCAGAAAATCGGGCCGCCTTCCAGCGCCATCGTTCCGCCAACCGCCATCACGTATTCCAGCCATTTCGGAACGCGATAGCCGCGGTGGGTGAGCAGGCGGTGATAGCACATGCCGATGCCGACATTGGTGGCGAAAACCCAGAGAACCAGGGCGCAGATGAGAGCCTTCCACGTGAACATGAAGAGCGCGGCAATGGCGCCGGCGTGGAACAGGATCATGAAGCTGGTGGTGAACCAGTTGGGTCCCTTCTGGGCCTGGGCCTTGAAGCCGAGCTTCGGCATCCCTGACGGGTTTTCGCGAGGGAGAGACTTGACGGCGGAGCTTGCAACGGGGCTCGCGGCGGCGAGGGAAGAATGCTGGACTTCCGCCTGATCTTCGACGAGGATTTCGGGGGGCATAATGAGGAGCCGTTTCCGCAGAGGATGGGTTTTGCGAGGTTCGAATTCCGCCGCTTTCCTCAACCGTAGCAGCCGGAAGCGCAGAGTTGATGTAACACTTTTGTAAGGCAGTTGCGGTGTGAGGCAGGTGTGGAGGAATGAGCAATATTGAACACGACGGGTCGCGGCGCATCTCATTCTGTTTCTGCTTTCCATTCACCCCGCGTTAACCCACGATGGAGACGATAGAACGCATGAATCCTCAGAAACTACGGGCCGCCTGTGTTTCGCTTCTGTGCCTTGCGGCAGGTTACTGCAGTGCGCAGACCGTGCACCTGCCCTCCAGCAAGGAAATCATCGGCCCAGTGCCGGGTTCGCCGCAGGCGCTGAACAGCCTGCCCATGGCCGCGGCGTGGTCGCCGGACCGTCGCTATCTGGCGCTGGTGAATGCCGGCTTTGGGACCGTGGAGTCGAATTACGAGCAGTCGATCGCGATCCTCGACATCGGAACCAGCAGGCTGACCGATTACCCGGAACCGCGAACGGAAATCCTGGCGCCGCAGACCTACTATTCCGGAATTGCGTTCTCGGCGGATGGTTCGCATCTGTACGTCAGCTTCGATTCGATCAGTGCGCCAGAAGGAGGCAAGGAAGACCAGACTGGCAACGCCATTGCGGTCTACAAATTCACTCCTGGCGGAACAAGCCCGGACACGCTGACGCCGGAAGGAACGATTCCGGTTCCGCTGCGTGAGCTGCCAGCTGGAAAAACGCAGCGTCATGGAGACATGAAGCTGACGGAAGACAAGGCGATTCCGGCACCGGCAGGAATCGCAGTGGTGAAAGGCGCGGATGGAGCCGAGAAGCTGCTGGTTGCGGATGAATATTCCGACGATGTGCTCCTGCTCGACGTGGCGAGCGGAAAGCTGGAGAAGCGCTTCGACTTTTCGACAGGGCCGACGATTCCGACAACCTATCCGATTGCGGTAACCGCGAGCCACGATGGACGCCGCGCGTGGGTGGCACTGTGGAACGGATCGGCGGTCGCGGAGATCGATGTGCGGAGCGGGAAGGTTGTGCAGCAATTGCCGCTGCTGGCTCCGCCGCGGCCCACGTCGCCCAGTTCGCACCCGATCGCGATGGCGCTGAGCCCCGACGAAACTACGCTTTACGTGGCGCTGGCGAATCGAGACGCGGTGGCAGCGGTGCATGTCTCCGGTGCGGCGATGCGCGTGGCGGCGTTGTATGACACGCGGCTTCCTGGACAGGCGTTTTTCGGATCGATGCCGGATGCTGTGGCGGTTTCGGACGATGGAGAAACGCTGTACGCGGCCAATTCGGGCTCGAATGCTGTCGCTGTGTTCGATCTGCATGCTGCGCCGAAAGCCAGTGCGCGCGCGATCCCCATCGGTTTCATTCCGACGGAGTGGTATCCAACGGCGCTCGCCGTGGACGGGAATCATCTCTACGTTGCGACCGGAAAGGGCAAAGGAACAGGTCCAAACGCCGCGCCGCAGGCGAAGGCGCCGAATCCACCGCCTCATCCGATCAGGCGGCTGGACATGCCGCGCACCTACATTGCGACGATGCTGCATGGATCGCTGGCGACGATCGAACTGGATCAGGCGAAGAGCCATCTGCGGGAACTGACCCAGCAGGTGCTCGAGAGCAATTTGATGTACGCGGCGCAGAAGAAGATCGAGTTCACAGGCGGTGGCGACAAGATCAAGCACGTGATCTACATCATCAGAGAGAACCGCACCTACGATCAGCTGCTCGGCGATCTGGGCGTTGGCGACGGCGATTCGTCGCTGACGATGTATGGCGAGGAGATCACGCCGAATCTTCATGCGCTGGCGCGGCAGTTTGGTGTACTCGACAACTTCTACGATTCGGGCGAGGTTTCCGGCGATGGGCACGTGTGGTCGACAGCCGGCATTGACAGCGACTACAACGAGCGCACGTGGCAGGTTGGCTACCGAGGGCATGAGCGACCGTATGACTTTGAGGGTGTCGTTGAAGGCGGGTATCCGCTGCTCGAGCATATTCCGGATATTGACGAGCCAGGCAGCGGCTATTTGTGGACGGATCTGGCGCGCAGCCATAAGTCGCTCTACCACTTTGGCGAGTTCATTTCGACACAGTTCTGCGACGATTCCCTGGCTGCGCAACCGGCGAAGCTGCCGGAACAAAGTGGAACTCCGGAAGGCAAGCACTACTGCGAGCATCCGTTCATTCGGAAGGGCGATACGATTCCGGCGAACTATGGTGGCGGAACGAGTCCTTATCCGTGGCCGATTCCGCTGATCTACAAGAACGTTGCGACGAAGCCGGAACTGGTGGGGCATTTCGATCCGGAGTATCCGGATTTCGAGCTGAGCTTTCCGGACCAGCTGCGAGTGAATGAGTTTCTTATGCACTTCAACAAGTGGGTTGCGGATTTGAAGGCAGGACACGACACGATGCCTGCGTTTGTGATGCTGCGGCTGCCGAACGATCACACTGCGGGCACGCGTCCCGGATCGCCGACGCCGAAGGCTTCGGTGGCGGACAACGATCTGGCTGTGGGTCGCGCCGTGGACGCGGTGTCGCACAGTGCTTACTGGGATTCGACGGCGTTCTTCGTTCTGGAAGACGACGCGCAGGACGGCGCCGATCATGTGGACGCGCACCGATCGATTGCGCTGGTGGTGAGCAAATACTCTCCGCATGATCAGACCCCCTTTGTGGATCACGCTTTTTACACGACAGTGAGCACCGTGCACACGATGCTGACGCTGCTGGGCTGCCCTCCGATGAACAACAACGATGCGTTTGCGCCGCTGATGGTTCCGGAATTCAGCGGCAACGGAGATCAGCCGGCGTTCAGCGCCGATTATCGGAATCGCGACGACGGGCTGATCTTCACAGCGAACAAGGAAAAAGCGGAAGGCGCGAAGGAGTCGTCGAAGATGGATTTCACCCATGAGGATCGTGCGCCAGTGGTGAAGTTGAACGTGATCCTGTGGAAAGACGCGATGGGCAACAAGCCGGTGCCGTGGATGCTGACGCATCCGCACGGGTTGAAAAAGGACGACGACGATTAGACAGGCAGCCTGTAGCCTGTAGCCCGTAGCCTGGAGCTGGAGCCAGGAGCCGCCCTACCCCACCCCCCCTCCCCCCAGGGTACTGGCAAGTTGCTGATTCCATTGTGGTGATTCGGTACCGTAAATCAGGTATTACCCTCCTCCGTTCCGCTTAGCGGGATTCGCGTACCTTCGCGCGCAACAAAAAAGCTCTGCGGTGCCCAATAGAAAAGCCCTGCGGGCACGAAGCCGGCAGAGCTACACTTCTCCACTCTCAGAACTGCAACGGGGGAAAACTATTTCTTTGCCCCCTATTATCAGGATACCAAGTCCAGCCCTAAAACCGGCCAAATATGTTGGAGGGTGTTGTGGTGGAAGTGGTGTGGAATGTTGAGTCATTACTTCGGTTTTGAGGCGCGGGGCTTGACAAATCTTCGCGACGGCCCGAGGTAATGCAAAAATGCATTACAATCGAACGGGAGGCGGCGCGATGGCCACGCTCAAGGTAACGGAACGGGGACAGGTGACGTTTCGCAAAGAGGTATTGCGGCATCTGGGCGTTCGGCCCGGAGAGAGGATCGAGCTGAACCTGTTGCCGAACGGGCGGGGGATGCTGGAAGCGGCACGGCCGACGGGGAGCATCAACGAATTTATCGGGCGGCTGAAGGGGCGGCGGAAGAAGGTGGCGACACTCGAGGAGATCCATGAAGCGACGGCGCGGGGGTGGGCGGGCAAGAAATGAAAGTCACGGTCGATACGAACGTTCTGGTTCGTGCGGTGGTGGAAGACGATCGAAAGCAGGCAGCGGCAGCGGCGAGACTGTTGCGACAGGCCGATTTGATCGCGGTTTCCCTGCCCTGCCTGTGCGAGTTTGTGTGGGTGCTCGACCGCGTCTACGATTTTGGGCGCGAAGAAACTGCGGAGACGATCGAAGCGCTGCTGAGGGCGGAGAATGTCGTGGTGAATCGAGCGGCGGCGGATGCCGGGCTGGCGGTTCTGCGGGCCGGGGGCGACTTTGCCGATGGAGCGATCGCGTGGGAAGTTCGGTGGCTGGGGGGCGAGACGTTTGTGTCGTTCGACAAGAAGGCCGTGGCGCGGGTTGGGGAGCAGGGGGAGTCGGCGCGATTGCTGGGGTGACGGCTTTCTTTCTGTTGAGTGGTGGTGCAGGGTAAAAGCAAACGCGAGGTCCTTCACTTCGCTGCGCTTCGTTCAGGATGACGGCATAAAAACAAGACAAAAGCTCAGGGCCGCTCAGGCCGGGCGCATCGACTCGCGCCTGCATTGTTGTCGCACCCAACACGGGCGTGATTTTCCAAAATGGGACGGGTACGGTACTGACGGGCTCAAGCGCGGATGAATTGGCTTGAAAGTCAGGTGACGAGGGGAGTCCGCTGCTTGCTGTGGGGTGAACCTGGCCGGGGGATTGGGGGGTGGCGGGTTTTCGCAATGGTTCAGGGAGAGTACGGGCGGGGCGTTGGTCAGGATGGCGGTAATGGCGGGGAACGTTGGTCAGCGCGACTGCGTCGGTACGCGTTCGTGGGGTTGGGGGATGCGGACCGATTGCATGCCGGCGCGGGTGGCGGCATCGATGCCCATTTCTGTGTCTTCGAAGACGAGGCAGGTTTCGGGCGGGACGTTGAGTTTTTGCGCGGCGAGGAGAAAGGGCTCGGGGTCGGGCTTGGCTTTCTTGTAGTCGTCCGCGCAGACGAGGACGTCGAACTTGTCGAGCAGCCCCAGAACTTTGAGTGAGGCGGTGACGGATTCGCGCGTGGAGCCGGAGACGACGGCGAAGGGGATCCTGGTGTGGGCTTCTTCGATTTGCTCGAGGACTTCGGGGACGGCGGTGAGTTTGGGGAGGAGCTCGTAGTAGAGGCTCTCCTTGCGGTGGGCGACTTCTTCAACCGGCATGGAGAGACCGTGACGCTGGTTGAGCGTTGCGATGATTGCGGCGACCGGCATGCCGCCCCAGGAATAGAAGAGGTCCTCGGGGAAATCGGGGCAGCCGTATTCGGCGAGGGCCTGTTTCCAGGCAATGTAGTGGAGAGGCATGGAGTCGGCGATGGTGCCGTCCATGTCGAAGAGGTAAGCGCGGTGGGGGCCGGGGGGGATTTGCAGGGGCATGGGCTGGTTTGATTGTAACGAGCGTGCGGCAAGTAAAAGGCGAGCCAACTACGAGCGAGAACCGAGCAAAGGCGGCGCGCTTCGCGCGTATCCCACATCTGCCAAAGGCAGGCAGATATGGGGCACCCAGATTCGGTGGCGGGTCGGGCGAGAAGCGGCGCGCTTCGCGCGTATCCCACATCTGCCAAAAGCAGGCAGATATGGGGCACCCGGATTCTTTTCAGGGCTGGAGGGTGGCGGTGCGGAGGAAGTCGAAAGTGCCGGAGGGGTTGGGGTGGATGTTGGCGAGGCGGCGGTTGTGGACGATGACGGAGTCGAGGTACCAGAGGTTGAGGGAGGGCAGGTCGCGAGCGGCGAGTTGCTGGATGAGGACGTAGTCGGCGATTTGCTGCTGGCGGTTAGTGGTTGAGGTGGCGTCGGAGATGAGACGGTCCATTTCGGGGCTGGAGTAGAAGCCGCGATTGGCGCCGCGGGGCGGGAAGGTGGAGCTGGAATACGCGTAGCGGAAGATGTCGGGGTTCTCGTTGCCGCCGATCCAGCGGGAGGGGGCGAGCTGAAAGGCTCCGCGGGTGAGGTCGGAGTAGAAGGTGGCGAACTCGTAGCTACGGAGGTCGAGGGCGATGCCGACCTGCGCGAGCTGCTCCTGGATGGCGACCGACATGACGCGGACGGTTTCGTCGTTGGAGGTTTTCATGCCGATATGGAAGCGGACGCCGCCGGGGCCGCGACGATAGCCGGCCTGATCGAGGAGGGCGTTGGCGGCGGCGGGGTCGAAGGCGTGGGGCGGAGTTGCGGTCCAGGCCCAGTGCTGGGGTGGAAGGGGACTTTCGGCGAGGCGCGCTTCGCCGCGGTAGAGCGCCTGGATGATGAGCGGGCGGTTGATGGCGAGGGCGATGGCGGTGCGGACGCGCGCGTCGCGCAGGAGCGGGTCGCGCACATTGAAGACGATGTAGTTGAGGACGGTGCCGGGGCCGTCTTCGATAGCAAGATGCGGATCGCGATGCAGGGCGTAGACCTCGTCGGCGGGGAGCGCGTTGCTTTCGACGTCGGCGGAGCCTTTTTCCAGCTCGAGGGCGCGTGTTGTGGCGTCGGGGATGACGGCGAAACGGACGCGCGGGATGTTGGGGAGTGCGTCCCAGTAGCTGGGAGCGCGGGCGATAACGACATCGCGGTCGAGCTGCTGGCTGACGAAGGCGAAGGGGCCGCTGCCGTTGGGATGCTGGCCGAAGTCGCGTCCGCTGCCGTACGGGACGATGCCGATGGCTCCGTCGCAGAGATTGAAAGGGAGCGCGGGGTCGGGCGCTTTGAGGTGGAAGACGACGGTGGCGGGGTCGGGGGCGTCGATGTGGTCGAGGGTGGTGAAGGAGCCGGCTTTCACGGAAATGACGGTGCCGTTGAGGATGGAGTCGATGGTGAACTTGACGTCGCGGGAAGTGAGGGGGCGGCCGTCGTGGAAGCGGGCGTCGGTGCGGAGATGAAAGATCCAGGTCCGCGGGTCGGGGGTTTCCCAGCGGATGGCGAGGAAGGGCTGGAGGCCGAAGTGCTCGTCACGGCGGACGAGGGCGTCGAAGAGGAGGGAGTCGATGTGCTCGGCCTGGGCGTCGACGCCGATGCGGGGGTCGAGGTTGGTGGGGCTGGATTCGATGAGCATGGTGACGGTGTTGGGGTCGGGATTTTTGGCGCAGCCGGAAAGCAGGGTGCAGGGTACAGGGGACAGGGTGCAGAGAACAGCGACAAGCAAACGCGCGGTCCTTCGCGCGTTGCGCTCAGGATGACAACCCAGGCTAAACATAGGTGATGTGGCCGAGGATGGCGGGGCGGGTGGCGCCGGTGGCGGAGGGGATGTTGCCGGGGCGGCGATGCCAGGTTTGGTACGCGAGGAGGGCGAAGGCGGCGGCTTCTTTGGCTTCGGCGGGGAGGCCGGTGGCGTCGGTAGTGGTGACGGTGCAGTGGATGGGCGCGAGGCGGTCGCGGAGCTGGGCGAGGAGGGTGGCGTTGCGCGCGCCTCCGCCGGAGACGAGGACGTCGATCTGGGCGTTATGGGTGAGGGGCAGAACCCAGCGACGGATGGCGTCGGCGATGCTTGCGGCGGTGAGGGCGGTGGCGGTGGCGATGGCGTCTTCGGGTCGCCTGCTGATTTTGCGGCAGGCGGCGAGGAATCGCCGGGCATAGGCTGAGCCGAACTGCTCGCGTCCGGCGGACTTGGGTGGGGGTTGGCGGAAAAACTTTTCTTTGAGGGCGGAGCGGAGGACGGGCTCGAGGATTTTTCCGCGCGCGGCGGTGCGGCCGTTGCGGTCGCAGGGCTTGGCGAAGAGCTGCTGCACGAGGGCATCGATGATCATGTTGCCGGGGCCGGTGTCGAACGCGATGATGTTTTCCTGGGGCGCGGCGGCGGGGATGACGGTGAGGTTGCCGATGCCGCCGATGTTCTGGAGGACGCGAGCGCGGGTGGGGTGCGCGAAGAGGACGTAGTCGAGGAGGGGGACGAGGGGCGCGCCCTGGCCTCCGGCGGCCATGTCGGCGGGGCGGAAGTTGGAGACGACGGGGACGCCGGTGGCGGCGGCGATGAGGGCGGGCTCGCCGAGCTGCCAGGTACAGGCGATGCGGCGGCCTGCGTAGGGTGCGGGGATGCCCTGGTGGTAGATGGTCTGGCCGTGGCAACCGATGAGGGCGGGCTTGATTTTGGTGGAGTCGATGGTGGCGCGGACAGCTTCGGCATAGGCGAGGCCGAGACGCCAGTGGAGGCGGGCGAGCTCGGCGGTGGAGGTAGATTGGGCGTTCATCGCGGCGAAGATGGCGCGGCGGAGGGGTTTGGGGAAAGGGAAGGCACGGTGGGCGAGGAGGGTGAGGCTGGATCCCGACGCATGTTTCGCGTCGTGCGGTGCAATTTTGGGCGTTATCCGCACCAAGGCAATGTCGATGCCGTCAGCGGAGGTTCCGCTCATGACGCCGGCGACGATCATCGATTTGGGTTGGGGCATTCGGGGGCTTATTTTACAGCCAGGAAGTGCGCGGGACATGCGTTGTGGTCGAGATTATCGGGTCTCGATGCGTTCCGAGAGCAGGGAATTGAGGGTGCTTCCCCCACGCTCGATGAGCGCATTGGCGATGGTGCGCTTGTTGAGGGGAGTCCGAAATCAGGCGCCTTCACTTCCGCACTGGCCGAGGCACCCACAGGCCTGGGCAGCTTACGCAGACTCCCCGGCGCTGGTGGTGCTTCGCGGCAGAATGGAGGTGATGAAATCGACTATATTCGTCGCCATTCTCGGGTCCCGGTTCGCCAATGCAACCAGCACGTAGCCGCCATGAGGCAATATGTGCATCTCGGCATTGATGCCTGGCCCACCGCCGCCGTGACCGTATCCTCCGTCCGGCAGGACATAGAATCCCATTCCATAGTCATTGCGCAAGGCGCTTCCGCGCGTTGCTTCTGTCAGGAACTCGGTGCTTAATAGTTTTCCGGATTGCAGAGCCAGGGCGAAAAGAAAGAGGTCGTGGACCGTGGAGTATCCTCCTCCGGCAGAGGTGCCGGACCATGGCAGCGTGTTCGTGTTAGGCACAAGTCCGTCCGGTCCGTGCGTATAGCCGATAGCGCGGCCGTCGACCCGGTCCGTCTCCGGACGGGCGATGGTGTGGAGCATTCCGGCGGGGAGATAGATGTGTTCCCGAATATAGGCCTCATACGGCTCTCCGGTCACAAGCTCAACGATGCGCCCCAGCAGGATGAAACCGTAGTTGGAGTACTCCCAGCGCGTCCCCGGCTGGAAGGCGAGAGGCCGGTTGCCGAAGAGACGGACATAGTCTGCCAGCGTACGTGTCTCCTGTCGATGCGCCTCATAGTCCGGCGTAAAAATGTCTCCGGTACCACCGGTGTGATTCAGCAGTTCGCGAATGGTCACGCGGGCCGCGAAATCTTTGTTGGGATAATCGGGCCACCAGGTGACGATCGGCTTGTCGAGCGTAAGCTTCCCCTGCTGCGCAAGCTGAAGAATGGCGACCGCGGTGAACATCTTGTTCATGGATCCGATGCAGAACTGGGTGTCAGGCGTATTTCCTGTGTGGCTGGCAACATCCGCCACGCCCCATGCCTCAGCGAGAACAATTCTTCCGTTGTGCGCGATGAGGACGGCTCCGGAGAATTCGTCCGGGCCGGTCAGGGCTTTCACGTGATCTCGCACTTGCGCTGCCAGATCCCGGTCGCTGACGGCTGGATTCGCCGAGCTTTCCGGGGGCGGAATCGGATGCCCCATGAGCGCGGCCACGACCGGAGGATTTGTGGCGGCGAGATCCATGGTCGACTCCGACCAGGCCCCGCGGTTCTCCTTCATCCGCGCGACCAGATGGGTATCGGTTTCTTCCAGTACCTTGTCGATGGTCATGCCTCCGGTCATCTGGCGCAGCCGGAAGTCGCCTGAGACGCGATCCTCGGTTCCGCCTTTCCCATATTTCTGCCAAAAGGCGGAGATGCGGGCCGCGTCGCCGGAATTGAAGGCATCCAGCCACTGCCGAAAAATGTGAAGAACGGGAGTCTCGGAAGCAGGCGCGGCAGCCAAAGCCGCCGCGAAGAGCAAGAGCGAGAGAAGGGCGATGCCGCGTTTCATCATTTCTCCGGTATAGCGGAGACACCCAGTATTTGTACAATGGATAAACGCGATAGCGGTTATTCACGTCATGAATATCGGCGGCATCGACCTCAATCTTCTGCTCGCTTTCGAAGCGCTCATCGAGGAGCGCCATGTCGGGCGCGCCGCAAGACGGCTTGGGCTCAGCCAGCCAGCCTTCAGCAACGCCATTGGCAGACTGCGCAGTCGGCTCCAGGACCGCTTGTTTGTGCGTTCGGCTCAGGGAATGAGGCCCACTCCGCGTGCTGAGCAACTGGCCGACCCCATACGATCTGCTCTTGCTCAGCTTCGGCAAACGTTTGAGGCGCCAAACACGTTCGATCCCTCGACCAGCACGCTCCGTTTCCGAATTGGGTTGAGCGACGATGTTGAACTCCGTCTCGTGTCCCTGTTGTCACGGATCATGCTCTCCGGGGAGTTGCAGATGCAGACGCGGCGGCTCGAATGGCTGTTTACGGTGCCCGAGGCAGAGCTTCGCAACGGAACGCTCGACCTTGCTATCGGTTATTTTCCCGATGCGCGATATCTGGCACCCGGTCTGGTCATGGAACCTCTCTCCCAGGAAGGCAACGTCGTCATAGCACGGTGCGGACATCCGATGTGGAGGCGCCGCCTCACGGTCGAAAGATTTGCGAAGCTGGACCACGCCGCAGTGATCTATCGCAACCAGCGATGGGGACTCATCGATAACGAACTGGCCTCGCGAGGAAGGCGGCGCCGTTTGCGGCTGGCACTTCCTCATTGCCTTTCCGTATTGCACGCCGTGGCATCGAGCGATCTTGTGGCATGCATCCAGGAATCGGTCGTCGAGGAGTTTGGCAAGGATCTCAATCTGCGCTCCTGTCCGGAGCCACTGGGGTTGCCGCCCTTCGTTCTGCGCATGGTCTGGCACCGGCAAAGAGACAACGATCCGGCGCAAGTGTGGCTTCGCAAGCTCATCGTTTCTAAGCTTGGCCACAAAGCTCCTACAACCTTCCAGGCGCATTGAGCGCAGCCGGAACAGTTCTCAGTTTCCGATTTCAGGCCCAAATGCGCTCGTTGAGGCGCCATCGGGGTCCGATTGCCAGCTGGATCGCCGACAGCCGGGAGTTTCGATGCGGGCGTGGTTCGGCAGGCGATTCTATGCCTGTGCGGCCCAGGGTTCGGGGTCGGCGGAAACCGCGGGAGCTTCGCCCACCTGGGCGGCGAAGGCTTTCACTTCGTCGCGGATGCGATCGAGACGGGCGGGCGAGAGATTCTGGCGGCGGGCGGGCTGGAGCCAGCGTTTCTTGGAGCGGTAGATTTTGCGCCATGCGCTGGCGACCACTTCGCGGAAGGCGGGGGAGCGCTCGGCTTCTTTGATGAGGGCTTCATAAGCGCGCTGGACGAGCGAGGGGTCGCGGCAGATTTCGATCATCTGAATGCCGGCGAGGAGGGCCTGGACGGTGGCTTCCTCGATGGACATCTGGGAGAGGATGCCGCCCATCTCCATGTCGTCGGAGAGGATGACGCCTTTGAAGCGGATCTGGCGGCGGAGGACGTTGGTGACCCAGTAGTGAGAGACGGTGGCGGGAGCGGGATCGCGGCCGAGCCAGGGGTAGGAGGCGTGGGCGACCATGGCGAAGGGCAGGTGAGCGGCGACGGCCAGCCAGGGCGCGAGGTCGGAACGCCACATGAGTCGGGTCATCCGATGGATGACGGGCATGGACTGGTGGGAGTCGATGGCGCCGCCGCCGAGTCCGGGAAAATGCTTGCCACAGGCGAGTATGTCTTCTTTCTGCATGCCGGCGAGAAAACCGCGGGCGTAGTCAATGACCCGCCACGGAGCGGCGGAGACGACGCGCGTGCGGAGGATGGAGGCGGACTCGGGGAGCGCGAGGTCGAGGACGGGAGCGAAGACGGTGTTGAAGCCGAGAGTGCGGGCTTCGCGGGCGATGAGCAGGCCATGCTGGCGGAAAAGGTTGCGCCTGCCGGTGGCAAAGACAGCGGAGGCCGAGGGCATGGGAGCGATGACGTCTCGGAGGCGATCGACGAGGCCGCCTTCAAGGTCGACGCAGCGGAGGAGAGGGGTGGCGCCGATGCGGTTGGCCTCGCGCAGCAAGGATGCTACCTGCGGGGCCTGCTCGATATTGCGGCGGAAGAGAATGATGCCGCCGGGGCGGATGTGGTGGAACCAGGCGCGCTCTTCAGCGGAGAGCGAGGTCCCTTCGACGCCAGCGATGAGGATCTGGCCGGCCTGCTCGGCGAGCTCCATATTGCGGCGGCGGGGCATGAAGACGCGCGGCTGGCGACGGCCATCGGTGCGGGCTTTGGGGGCGGAAGTGGGTTTTTGTCTGCGCCGTCGGCTCATGGGCTAGTCGCAATTAACTCGTGCTGGCTTTCATATCCCCGATTTCGGCTTTCAGTTCTTCCAGGAGGTTCAGCGCCTGAAGAGGTGTAAGTGTGTCGATGTCGGTCTCGGCCAGACGATCGAGGATGCGCTGCGAAAGCGGAGTGAACATGGTGAGTTGGAGCGACGGTTCCGTCTCCACAGCAACATTATGCCGCTCGGAACGCTCGTGCAGGCGCAACACCTGACGGGCACGCAAAATAACGGCCGGGGGCAGGCCGGCGAGGCGCGCGACGTCGATTCCGTAACTCCGATCCGCGGGGCCCTGCTCTATGCGATGCAAAAAAACGATGCCGTGGGGAGATTCCTGGATGGCTACGTGCAAATTTTTCAGGCGGGGAAACTCATCGGCGAGCATGGTGAGCTCGTGGTAGTGGGTGGCGAAGAGGGCGCGGGCGCCGATGTGGCGCTGGAGATATTCGAGGGTGGCCCAGGCGAGGGCGAGGCCGTCGAAGGTGGAGGTGCCGCGGCCCATTTCGTCGAGCAGGATGAGGGACCGGGCGGTGGCGGTGTTGAGGATGGTGGCGGTTTCGGTCATTTCGACCATAAAGGTGGAGCGGCCGCGGGCGAGGTTGTCGCTGGCGCCGATGCGGGTATAGACGCGGTCGACGATGCCGTAGGTCATGCGGTCGGCGGGGACGAAGCTGCCAGTTTGGGCGAGGATGACAAGGTGCGCGGCCTGGCGGAGGTAGGTGGATTTGCCGCCCATGTTGGGGCCGGTGATGAGGAGAAGGTTGGGGGCCGAGGTGTTGTCGCTCGCGTCGAGATAGAGGTCGTTGGGGACGAAGCGGGTGTCGCCGGCGTTGTCCATGAGGCGCTCGATGACGGGATGGCGGCCGGCGACGATTTCGAGAATGGGCGCAGGGTCGATGCGGGGGCGGGTGTAGCCGCGGAGCGCTGCGAGATGGGCGAAGTTGGCGACGAGGTCGATTTCGGCAACGGCGGCGCTGGTGCGGCGGATGCGGCTGGCGTTGTCGACGAGGCGGCGGCGGAGATCGGCGAAAATGCGTTTTTCGATTTCGACGGAGCGCTCCTGTGCGGTGAGGACTTTAGTTTCGTAGTCCTTGAGCTCAGGGGTGGTAAAGCGCTCGGCATTGACGAGGGTCTGCTTGCGTTCGTAGTCGGCAGGGACGGCGGCCAGGTTGGATTTGGTGATTTCGATGTAGTAGCCGAAGACGGAATTGAAGCGGACTTTCAGCGAGCCGATGCCGGTGCGGCGGCGTTCGCGGTCTTCAATGGCGGCGATGGAAGCGCGGCCTGATGAGCCGATGGAGCGGAGGTCGTCGAGTTCGGCGTCGATGCCGGCGGCGATGACTCCGCCTTCGGAGAGGGTGAGGGGTGGTTCGGGGACGAGGGTGGAGAAGATGGCGGCGCAGAGGTCGTCGAGGGGGTCGAGGGTGGTGCTGGAGTGGGTCCAGAAGGGCGAGCGTTCGGCGCTCGGCGTTCGGCGTTCAGGGGCGCTGGGTGCGGCGTCTTCTGCGACGGCCGGTGACACTTCGTTTTTTTTGCTGGATGACAGCAATGCGGCGGATTTGCGGACGTCGGGGAGGTGTTTGAGGGAGGCGGCGAGGGCGAGGACGTCGCGGGGGCCGGCGCTGTCGAGGGAGATGCGGGCGAGGAGGCGGTCGAGGTCGAGGATTCCCGAGAGGGAGCGGCGCAATTCTTCGCGGCGGATGAGGTCGGCGCGGGCGGCGTCGACGGCCTGGTAGCGGGATTCAATGGCGGCGGGGTCGATCATGGGGCGCAGGAGCGAGGCGCGGAGCATGCGCTTGCCCATGGGCGTGCAGCAGGCGTCCATGGTGCGAAAGAGGGTGACGTCTGAGCCGGATTCGGAAAAGAGCGGCTCGACGAGCTCGAGATTGCGGGCGGTGACCTGATCGAGGTGGAGGCACTCGGCGCGGGCGTAGAAGCGGAGGGAGTCGACGTGGCTGACTTCGGACTGCTGCGTGGAGCGGACGTAGTGGACGATGGCGCCGGCGGCGATGGCTGCGGCGGGATGACCGGCGAGGCCGAAGCCTTCGAGGGAGCGGCTGCCGAGCTGGCGCTCGAGGAGCGGGATGGCGAAGTCGGCGGAGAAGGCCCAGTCGTCGACGGGGGTGCGAGTTTTGATCTGGGCGAGGAGCGGGGCGAGGGTGGCTGCGTCGGGCGTTGCTCCGGAACCTGGGCCGAAGGGGCCGCGGGTTGAGGGAAAGATGAGTTCGGTGGGCGCGAGGCGGAGGAGTTCTTCGAGACATTGCGCGGTCGGGGCCTGACTGGAAAGCCCGGGACCGGAGAATTCTGTCGCGCGGAAATCGCCGGTGGAGAGGTCGAGGAAGGCGAGTCCGGCGGCGTTGTCGGTGAGGTGGACGGCGGCGAGGTAGTTGCTTTGCTCGGCGGCGAGGGAGGGATCGAGGGCGGTACCGGGCGAGAGGACGCGGGTGACCTCGCGGCGGACGATTTTTTTTGTGAGCTTCGGGTCCTCCATTTGGTCGCAGATGGCGACGCGATAACCCTGGCGGAGCAGGCGGGCGATGTAGTTCTCCGCGGCGTGATACGGGACGCCGCACATGGGGACGTTGCGCTCTTTGTCGCGGGCGGTGAGGGTGAGCTGCAGCTCGCGGGAGGCGGTTTTGGCGTCGTCGAAGAAGAGCTCGTAGAAGTCGCCGAGGCGAAAGAAGAGCAGGGCGTCGGGGTGCTGGCGTTTGGCGGCCAGGTACTGGCGCATGAGCGGAGTGTGGGTGTCGGTCGTCGCCTCTGGCACGGAAGGGTCAGGATACCGCGTCGGGAGAGCAGAGTTTAGAGTTTGGAGTTTAGAGTTTAGGAATGGGCGGGAAAGAGACCATGAAGGGGCGATTGCCGGAGCGAACGCGGGAGAAGTCGAACGAGGCTGCACGCTCGAGAGGCGAGTCCCTTGTTGAGTTCTTCAGGAACTCGCCGCTCGTCAGAGCTGATATCGATTGGGAGCGCCAAGAAGACAAGGGGCGGGACGTCAATCTCTCGATCCGAACCACGCTGCGAAAATCCTCAGGCTGACCGGCACTGCGTGATTGAGCAGAGCGTGGCTGCATTCCGCAGACGCGTGCCCTGCGCGGCTAGACTAACCGCTAGTGGCGAAGCGGCGCATTGGGATTCATTTGTCGACGTCGGGCGGGGTTTTTCGCGCGGCGGAGCGGGCGCACGAAATTGGCGCGAATACGTTTCAGATTTTCTCGTCGAGCCCGCGGATGTGGCGGGCGCAGCGGCTGGATGCGAGCCACTGCGAGCAGATGCGGCGGCTGCGCAAGGAGTACGACTGCGCGCCGCTGGTGATCCACACGAGCTACCTGGTGAACCTGTGCAGCCAGACGGAATTATTCCGGGAAAAATCGATTGTTGCGTTTCGCGGCGAGGTGGAGCGAGCGCTGGCGCTGGGCGCGGAGTATCTGGTGCTGCATCCCGGATCGTGGAAGGGGCTGACGCGTGAGGAGGGCTTGCGGCGGGCGGCGGAGTCAATTGCGCGGGCGGTGGATGGGGTGCGGTTCGACGACTGCGATTTTCGCGTGCTGATCGAGAACACGGCGGGGGCGGAGTTTTCGCTGGGCGGGAGTTTCGAGCAGGTGGCGGAGCTGATTGAGAAGCTGCGGCCGGTGGTTCCGGTGGGCGCGTGCCTCGACACCTGCCATTGCCATGTGGCTGGCTACGATCTGGTGAGCGGCGAGGGATACGAGGAGACGGTAGAGCGGGTTCGGGACAGCACGGGGCTGGAGACGGTGCGGGTGTGGCACATGAATGACGCAAAAGCTGTACGCGGGTCGAGGCTGGATCGGCATCAACATATAGGCGATGGGACGATGGGGCTGGAGCCGTTTCGCCGCCTGCTGAACGATGCTCGATTTGCGCATTGCGCGTTTATCGCGGAGACGCCGGTGGACGAACCGGAGGATGACCGGAGGAATGTGGAGACGATGCTGGCGCTGGTGGCGAGGCCGGTGAGGAGTACCCGGACGGCTTACTGACGCATCAATTTACAATCAAGACTGAGTCCGTTATGGCGACAAAAGAACAAGCACAAGCCGCCCAGCAGGGGGGCAGCGGAGAATCCTCATCTTTCGAGGCCAGGTACAATTTCGCCGAGATTGAGGCGCGCTGGCAGGCGCGATGGGAGTCGCAGCCGGAGCTGTATGCCGCCGAACCGGCTTCGTCGACGAAGCCGAAGTACTACGTGCTGGAGATGCTGCCGTACCCGTCGGGGCAGCTGCACATGGGCCACGTGCGCAACTACTCGATTGGCGATGTGCTCGCGCGCTACATGTGGATGCAGGGGCACAACGTGCTGCACCCAATGGGCTGGGACGCCTTCGGGCTGCCTGCGGAAAATGCCGCGCTCAAAAACAACACGCCGCCACGGCAGTGGACGCTGGGCAACATCGCCGCGATGAAGCGGCAGATGAATCGACTTGGGCTGAGCTACGACTGGCGCAACGAGATCACGACCTGTTTGCCGGATTACTACCGCTGGAACCAGTGGTTCTTTTTGAAGATGTACGAGCGGGGGCTGGCGTATCGCAAGAAGAGCAAGGTGAACTGGTGTCCGCAGTGCGCGACGGTGCTGGCCAATGAGCAGGTGGTGAACGGGTGCTGCTGGCGGCACGAAGAACAGCCGGTGGAGCAGCGCGATCTGGAGCAGTGGTTTTTGCGCATCACGAATTACGCGCAGGAGCTGCTGGACGACTTAGCGAAACTGGATGGCTGGCCGGAGAAGGTCCGCACCATGCAGCGCAACTGGATCGGGCGCAGCGAAGGCGCGGAGATCGGGTTCGACCTGGAGGACGCGAGCGACGCAACGGAGGACGAGGAGAAGGCGCGCAAAGCGGGAACAGCGATGTTGCCAGCTCGCGAGGGCGTGAAGGGAACGGGGAAGAAGATCGCTGTGTTCACGACGCGCGTGGACACGATTTACGGGGCGACGAGTTTGCAGCTGGCGCCCGAGCATCCGCTGGTGAAGGAGATGGCGGCGGCCAATGCGGAATTAGCGGACGCGGTGGCGGCTCTGCTCGATCAGCAGAGGAAAGCGCGCGAGGCGGGCGACGTCGGGGAGATTGAGAAGCACGGCGTCTTCACGGGGCACTACGCCATCAATCCGTTCAACGGCGAGCGGCTGCCGGTGTGGGTGGGCAACTACATCCTGCTGGACTACGGGACGGGCGCGATCATGTCGGTTCCGGCGCACGACGACCGCGACTACGATTTCGCGAAGAAATACGGGCTGGAAATCAGGATTGTCATCCTGCCGAGAAAGCAGGGCGAGGCCTCGGAGAATGGCGAGCGCGAATCGCCGTTGCCCTACACCGAGGAGGACAGCCTGTTGATCAATTCTGGCGAGTTTAGTTCGCTGGGGAACAAGGAAGCGCAGCACAAGATGGCGGCGTCTGCCGAGGAGCATGGATTTGGCAAGGCGACGGTTACGTATCGGCTGAAGGACTGGGGGATCAGCCGGCAGAGGTACTGGGGCACGCCGATTCCGATGCTGTACTGCGCGAAGGACGGAATCGTACCGGTTCCGGAGAGCGAATTGCCGGTACTGCTGCCGGACAACGTGGAAATTACGCAGCAGGGCGGGTCGCCGCTGGCGCGGATGCCGGAGTTCGTCAATGTGAAGTGCCCGAAGTGCGGAGGACAGGCGCGGCGCGAGACGGACACGATGGATACCTTCGTCGATTCGTCCTGGTATTTCTATCGCTACACGGACGCGCACAACAGCAGCGCTCCATTTGCAACGGCGACCGTGGCGTATTGGTTCCCGATCGACCAGTACATCGGCGGCGTGGAGCACGCCATCCTGCACCTGATCTATTCGCGGTTCTGGACGAAGGCGATGCGCGATCTGGGCCTGGTGCGCAATGACGAGCCGGTGGGGCGGTTGTTCACACAGGGGATGGTGATCCGCAACGGCGCGAAGATGTCGAAGTCAAAAGGCAACGTGGTGTCGCCGGATGAAATGATCGGAAGTTTTGGCGCGGACTCTGCGCGGATGTATTCCTTGTTTGCTGCGCCGCCGGATCGCGATCTGGACTGGCAGGAGGATGGGGTTGCGGGGGTGAGCCGGTTCCTGGGCCGGGTTTATCGCTTTGCGATGAAGTATGCGGATCGCGCGAAGGCGGCGGAGAGCGGCCGGAGTGCGGAGCTTTCGCCGGAATCGCAGGGGCTGCTGCGCAAGCTGCACCAGACGATCCGGAAAATCACGGAGGATTTTGCGGGACGCTGGCATTTCAACACGAGCATCGCGGCGATTATGGAGCTGGTGAACACGTTGACGGCGGCGGAAACTGCGATCGGCGCGGGGAAGGTTCCCGACGCAGTGCTGGCGGAAATTCTCCGCAGCCTGACGCTGCTGCTCGCGCCGTTCGCACCTTATCTGGCGTGTGAATTGTGGGAACGGATCGGCGAGAGGGGTGAATTGCTGCGTGCGCCGTGGCCGAAGTTCGATGAGGCGCTGGCACGCGAGGAGCAGATCGAGATCCCGGTGCAGATCAACGGGAAGCTGCGCGCGGTGGTGCGGGTTGGGGCCGATGCCGATGAGGACATGGTGCGCGAAGCGGCGCTCGCCGATGAGAAGATCGCAGCTCTGCTCGCCGGCAAGGAGATTGTGCGCATCATCGTGGTGCCGCGCAAGCTGATCAACATTGTGGTGAAGTAGGCGGCTATGCCTGCGGCCGGATCTGGAGATGCGGGCGCAGCCGCGCCAATTGTGGAGAAAACCAGGCGAGGCGAGGCCCGCGGGACGCAGTCGTTTGTGCACATCCTGGCGCTGTGCTGGCGGCGCCCGTCGCTGCTCGGGCTAGAGCTGTTGTGGCGCTGGAGTTACGGCATCCCGCTGCTGGTTGTCTTGTGGTTCGCGGGGCAGCATATCTGGGCGGAAACGGCCGCGAAGCTTGAGGCTACCGGCGTCTTTCAGTTTTCGCTGCAGGATTCCATGCAGGGAGCGGTGCAGGTATCGGACGCCATCGATGTGCTGAAGGCGCCCGTGCTGCATATTGCGGCGTGGCTGCTGCCTCTGTCGATGATGGCCTGGGCTGTGGCTGCGGGGTTGGGGCGCAGCTCGGTTTTGCGAGCGTATCGGCCGGAGACGCCGCGACGCTGGGCAGCGATGATCGTGCTGCAGCTGCTGCGCATTGTCGCGCTGTTCGGGACGCTCGTTGTGTGGTTTGTTGCGATTCGGTGGGCGGCGCTTTTCGCGCTGGGGAGCGGCGCGGCCAGCGACGCGGGGGACGAGCCGAATCTGGTGCTTTACTGCGCGCTGGTGATCATTTTTTCGCTCGGGATTTTCGCGGTTTGGGCGCTGCTAAGCTGGATTTTTTCCATCGCGCCACTGCTGGCGGTGCTTGAAGGGCGCGGTATCGCGAACAGCCTGGTGCGGAGTTTGCGGCTGGGGCCGCTGCGGAGCAAGCTGGTGGAGATCAATATGGTGATGGGCATTGTGAAGCTGGCGCTGATTGTGCTGGCGATGGTTTTCTCGGCGACTCCGCTGCCGTTCGAGGAGGTTGTGCATGGCGCGTCACTGTACGCGTGGTGGGCGGTAGTGACGGTGCTGTATCTGGTGGCGTCGGATTTTTTTCAGGTGGCACGGGTGGTGGCGTTTGTGGAGCTGTGGGGACTCGCCGTCCAGGTGGACACGCCTTCGGCGCCATGAACCTTCCGCGAAGGGGCTCGGGACATTCCTTTACAGCGAAATTAATCCCTGCCACACTGACTAGTGCCCACACCGTCGATCGTGATCCTCGATTTCGGCTCGCAATATGTTCAATTGATCGCGCGTCGCATCCGCGAGCAGAATGTTCACTCCGTGGTTCTGCCGTGCACAGCGAAGATCGAGGAGATTCGAGCGCAGAACCCCGTCGGCATCGTTCTTTCCGGAGGACCGTGCTCGGTGTACGACGCCGACGCACCGCCGGCCGATCCGGCGATTCTGGAGATGGGGCTGCCGGTGCTGGGAATTTGCTACGGCCTGCAGTTCATCACGCATCATTTGGGCGGGCGCGTGCGGTCGGCGGTGAAGCGGGAGTACGGGCCCGCGGACGTCGAGGTGATCGACACGGCGAATCCGCTTTTTGCCGAGCTGCCGGCGTCGCTGCACGTTTGGATGTCGCACGGCGATGAGGCGCTGGATCTGCCGCAGGGATTTCATCTAACGGCGAGGACGTCGAACGCGGTGGCGGGGATGGCGAACCCGGAGCGGCGCATCTGGGCGGTGCAGTTTCATCCGGAGGTACACCACACGCAACAGGGCACGGCGCTGTTGCGGAATTTTGTCTTCAATATATGCCACGCGAGCCCGGATTGGACGCCAGAACACTTCATTCACAGCACGGTGGCGGCGATTCGCGAGAAAGTCGGCACCGGGCATGCTCTCTGCGCACTTTCGGGCGGCGTGGATTCGTCGGTGGCGGCGGTGCTGGTGCATCGCGCGATCGGCGACCACTTGACGTGCGTGTTTGTAAACAACGGGGTGCTGCGGAAGAATGAATTCGAGAAAGTGCAGCAGAACCTGCGCGACAAGCTGGGGCTGAAGCTGGTTGCGGTGGATGCGAGCAAGCGTTTCCTGCTGAAGCTGCGGGGCGTCACCGATCCGGAAGGCAAACGCAAGATTATCGGCAACGAGTTCATCGCGGTCTTCGACGATGAAGCCAACCGCATCGCAGAAGAAACCGGCGGAGTGGAGTGGCTGGTGCAGGGCACGCTGTATCCGGACGTGATCGAGTCGTCGCCGGTGAAGGGACCGTCGCAGACCATCAAAAGCCATCACAACGTGGGTGGGTTGCCGGAGGATATGACGCTGCAGCTGATCGAGCCGCTGCGGGATTTATTTAAGGATGAGGTGCGGCGGATTGGGCGCGATCTGGGCATGCCGGAGGACATTTTGCAGCGGCAGCCGTTTCCTGGACCGGGGCTGGCGGTGCGCATTGTGGGCGAGGTGACGGCGGATCGCGTGGCGTTGATCCAGGACGCCGATGAGATTGTGGTTTCGGAAATCAAGAAGGCGGGGCTCTACCAGCAGATCTGGCAGTCGTTCGCGGTGCTGCTGCCGGTGAAGAGCGTGGGCGTGATGGGCGATCAGCGGACGTATGCGTACACCTGCGCGATTCGCGCCGTGCATTCAGAAGACGGGATGACGGCGGACTGGGTTCCGCTGCCGTACGAGGTGCTGAAGACGATTTCCAGCCGGATCGTAAATGAGGTGCGCGGGATCAATCGGGTGGTGTACGACATTACATCGAAGCCGCCGGGCACGATTGAGTGGGAATGAAAAGCAGGGAATAGGGGATAGGGTATAGCGATCAGCGTTCAGCGATCAGGTATTTGCGCCATTCTCCGCTTTCGGCGGCTTGTTTGAGCAAGGCATATTTCCCTCTGATATTCTGCATCCTCCGTTACGAATCCCTGTCACGTGAGGCTGTGCCCAAATGAAGATCCGCTGCCGCCTGATTGTTTTTCTGCTTGCTTCCCTTCCCTGCCTGGCGTCCTCTCCGGTGTTTGCGCAGACGGCGCTGAGCCCGACCTACGCACGCGATCCGCAGCAGGCGATCGATCAGGACTACACGGATCACATTAAGAAGTACACGACGGAGCCGTACTTCAATTCGCCGCTGACGGATTATCTGCCGGCGTCGAAGATGGTGCCGACGCCGGCGAAGGTGCTGGGGGATGTTTCGGGCGCGCCAAATATGCTGCCGTATGCCGAGGATGTGTACAAATATTTCCGGCTGCTGGCGGCGAGCACACCGCGGGTGAAGGTGTACACCATCGGGCACACCGAAGAGGGCCGCGAGATGATCGCGGCGGCGATCGCGGACGAATCGGTGCTGGCGAAGCAGAAGGACAACGACGCGCGGCTGGCGAAGCTGGCCGATCCGCGGACGATCCACCTGGACGACAAGGTTGCGGCCGATCTGGTGAAGCAGTCGTTTCCGATTTACTACATCACGGGGACGATCCACTCGCCGGAGACGGGCGCACCGACGGCGCTGATGGAGCTGGCGTACCGGCTGGCGGTGGATGATTCGCCGTACATCAAATACATTCGCTCGCACATGATCGTGCTGATCACGCCGGTGGTGGAGGTGGATGGGCGCGATCGCATGGTGGACATCTATAAGTGGCACCTGGCGCACCCCGGCGAGAACTGGCCGCGGCTGGTGTACTGGGGGCACTACGTCGCGCATGACAACAATCGCGACGCGATGGGGATGACGCTGGACCTGACGCGCAATGTGCTGAACACGTATCTCGACTGGCATGCGCAGGTGCTGCACGATCTGCACGAGTCGGTGCCGTTTCTCTACGACAACACGGTGGGAGATGGGCCGTACAACGCCTGGATCGATCCGATTCTGGCGGGCGAGTGGGCGGAGATGGGCTGGAACAATGTGCAGCAGATGACGGAGTTTGGGATGCCAGGCGTTTTCACGCACGGCGACTTCGACACGTGGAGCCCGGGGTACCTGATGTTTCTCGCCGCGATGCATAACGGCATCAGCCGGCTCTATGAGACGTTTGGGAACGGAGGAGCGGATACGGAGAAGCGGATTCTTGCGCCGGATGAATATCAGCGGACGTGGTTCAAGCAGAATCCGCCGCTGCCGGTGGTGGAATGGTCGCAGCGCAACAACAACAATTACGAAGAGACGGCGCTGCTGACGACGATTTCGTATTTCGCGCAGAACAGCCAGCAATGGCTGGAGAATTATTACCTCAAGGCGAAGAGGTCGATTGAGAAGCCGGAGAGTGCTGGGCCGGCGGCGTACGTGATTGGGCCGGATGGGCAGTCGACGAGCCGGCGCGCGGAGCTGCTGCGAGTGATGGCGCTGCAGCATGTGGAGGTGAGCCGGCTTTCTGAAGCTGTGACGGTTACAAATAAGCCGGTGGCGAAGAAGTCGGACGATAAGGACAAGGCCGATGCGGCGAAGACACAGACGTTTCCGGCGGGGAGTTATGTGATCCGGATGGATCAGCCGTATTCGCGCATTGCGGATGCGCTGCTGGACCGGCAGTATTGGGCACCGGACGATCCTCAGAAGCATCCGTATGACGATACGGGGTGGTCGTTCCCGGATTTATTTGCGGTGCCGACGGTGCGGGTGACCGATGCGTCGATTTTGAAGGCGAAGATGGAGGCGGTGACGGACGCGGGGGTTGCGGCGGGATCGGTGGATGGGTCGGGCGATGTGGCGGCGATCAACAATTCCGGAGAGATTACGCTGCTGGGGCTGCGCTATGCACTGAAGGACGCGAAGGTTTCGGTTGCCGAGCAGGCTTTCGATGCGGGCGGGAAGCATTTCGGGGCGGGATCGCTGATCGTGCAGAATGCGGGCGCGGATGCGCTGAAGGCCGCGATCAAGGATGCGGATGTGGAGGCGGTGAGCCTGGGTGCTGCGCCGTCGGTGGCTATGCATGATGCGCCGGCGCCGCGGATCGCGATGATGCACACGTGGGGCGGAACGCAGACCGAGGGATGGTGGCGTGAGGCTCTGGACAAGCTGCACGTGCCCTATGAGTACATCAGCACGCAGACGGCTTCGCACGAGGGCGATTTGCGGGCGAAGTATGACGTGATCATTTTTGCGCCGGTGGGGCGGTCGTCGACGCAGCAGATCGTGAACGGGATGCCGATGTGGGGGAATGCGCTGCCGTGGCAGAAGACGGACCTGACGCCGAACCTGACGATTGATTCGACGGAAGACATGCGGCCTGGGCTGGGACTGGACGGCGTCGCGCACCTTCGGGATTTTGTGGAGAAGGGTGGGCTGCTGATCGCTTCGGAAGACACAGCGCAATTTGCGATCGATGAGGGGTTGGCGCCAGGGGTGTTTGTGAATCATGCCGCTAATCTGCACGTAGTGGGCAGCGTGCTCGGCGCAACGTTTGTCGATCATAAGAATCCTGTGGCGTGGGGCTACGGCGAGAACCTGGCGGTCTACAGCGCGGACGGAATGGCGTTCACGATCGGCAACATGACGGTGCCGCGGCACATCGAGACGGACAAGGACTACCATCGCGCGACGGGGCGCGGCGGACCGCAGGAAGAGGACGTTCCGCAGGGGCGCGCCGCTGTTGAGCCTGAACCGCTGCCATCGCCGAAGGCGTGGGAGGCGACGCCTCTGAATGAGGAGGAGGCGCGCGACAATCCTTACCTGATTCCGGAGCCGTACCGGCCGGATGTGATTCTGCGATTTGTGTCGGCGAAGGGGCTGCTGTTGTCTGGATTGCTGGAGGGCGGCGGGCAGATTGAAGAGAAGCCGATCGTGGTGGACGCGCATTTCGGCAGCGGGAATGTGCTGCTGTTCGCGAACAATCCGATTTATCGCGGCGAAACGATCGGGAGCTACCCGCTGGTGCTGAATGCGATTCTGAACTTCGATCACCTCGCGAAAGCGAAGTAGGGGTTCACCACAGAGGACACAGAGGAGCTTAAGGGCGGCCCGCAGCAGGAGTCTCGTTGACCGAATCCAAAGACAAGCTGGGCCTGATCGCCGGTAACGGGCGGTTTCCGTTTCTGCTGCTGGACGCGGCGCGCGCGCATGGGACCGAAGTCGTGGTCGCGGCGATCAAAGAAGAGACGGACCCGGAAATGGATGCGCGCGCGGCCGCGGATCCAGGGGTGCGCGTTCACTGGCTGTCGCTCGGCGAGCTGTCGCGGCTGATCGAGACGTTCCAGCGCGAGGGTGTTCACAAGGCGGTGATGGCCGGGCAGGTGAAACACAAGCAGATTTTCTCGAGCATTCGGCCGGACTGGCGGCTGGCGAAGCTGCTGCTGTCGTTACGAACGAGGAACACGGACATGCTGCTGGGAGCGGTGGCGAAGGTGCTGGGGGATGAGGGGATCGAGCTGATTGCTTCGACGGCGTACCTCGAACCTTTGTTGGCGCAACCTGGGGTGCTGACGGCGCGCGCGCCGAATGAGCAGGAGGAGCGCGACATCGCTTATGGGCGGGAAATGGCGCGGGGGCTCGCGGCCTTCGATCTGGGCCAGACGGTGGTGGTGGCGGCGCAGGCCTGCATTGCGATTGAGGCGATGGAGGGGACGGACGCGACGATCCAGCGGGCCGGAGAACTGATGCTGAGCCTGGGCGATCCGGCGTCGACTCTACACCCCAGCGAACAAAGTTCGCCGGGGACCCCGTTGCTTGACCGCAGCCTGACGGTGGTGAAGGTGGCGAAGCCGAAGCAGGATCTGCGGTTTGACGTTCCGGTCATTGGCATTCACACGATTGAAACGATGCGAGCGGCGGGGGCAACATGTCTGGCGCTCGAGGCGCATCGGACGCTGATCTTCGACCGGGACGCGGTTCGGGCGGAGGCCGACGCCGCCGGGATTGCGGTAATCGCCCTCGAAAACGGATAATGGTCGGGCACGCATATTAGTTCACACATACGCAGTCCCCACAGGCAAATCTGGCACGGACACCAGGGCTCGTCACGAATAAGGAGAGATGTTATGTCGAAGATTTCCGCGATTGCCGTTGGCGTCGCCGTCGTTTTGATCGTCGGGGGCATCGCCCTCCAGCGCGGCTTTGCCGCCGATAACGCACCGATGCCGCAGGAAGGGCAGGCCGCGCCCACGTTCACGCTGCCCAATCAGGAAGGCACACCCGTGGACCTGGCCAGCTACAAGGGCAAGTGGGTGGTGCTGTACTTCTACCCCAAGGATATGACCACGGGCTGCACGATCGAGGCGCATAACTTCCAGCGTGACCTGGATAAATACAAGGCGCTGAATGCGGTGATCCTGGGCGTGAGCGTCGACACGGTCGACAGCCACAAGCAGTTCTGCACGAAGGACTCGCTGACGTTTACGTTGCTGGCTGACCCGGATAAGAAGGTTGTGCAGGAGTACGGGTCGCTGGGGAACTTTGGACCGATGGTGATTGCTATGCGCAATACCTTCCTGATCGGCCCCGATGGAAAGATTGTGAAGGTGTGGACGAAGGTGGATCCGAACGTGCACAGCGACGCGGTGCTGGCGGTGCTGTCTGGCCTGGAGAACAGGGGATAGGGTATAGGGTTTAGGGTATAGAACCCCTGCCGAGAGCGGGGTTGGCGAAAGTTCAGGGCATAGGTTGCAGTTTCTTCAGCAGGGCGGTGAGCATCTTGCCGACCTCGTAAGAGACTGCCTCCACCTTCCCCGCTGCTGACTCCGCCGCATAGCCCAATTCCTTTGCGATTACGAGCTGTGTCTGTAGTTCCAGGTTGGAGCCTTGAGCGATGCCGAGGAAGTGCCGGTATTGTTCTCTGGAGAGCCGTCCATAACCCTCCGCAATGTTGCTCGGAATGGATACGCTTGCCCGCCGGAGCTGATTTGTCAGCCCGTAGATTTCGTCTCGGGGAAAACTTCGCGTGACTTCATAAACGGCAACGCACAGTTGGATGGCTCGCTGCCAAATGATTAGTTCTCGATGAGATTGAACCGGTTGGCGACGCATATCGCCGTTGTACATGCCTGGCGCGAATTACACAGCCTGCCTTTGGTAACGAATATCCTGACCTGAAACCAAAAAAAACAGGTTACGGGCCGTCTTTGACGGGCGTGATGGGGTGCTTGTTTTCGGGGGCGTTTGGGGAGACGCCGAAGTCCCATACGTCGAGATTGATCACACCCGGGGCAAGGATCTCCATCAGCGCGTACTCGCCGATGGGCAGAGGATCTTTGGGGGTGAGCTTCATCCAGTGTTTGCCGGTGAGAATCTCCGCTTTGGTGGGGATGATGTCCTCGGACTGCGTGGCACTGCCGGCACGGCTGATGCGCAGAGCGCCGATGACGCGCTCGCCCGGTTGCACATCGACGCGGACGATGGCGTAACGGCTGTCGGGGGAGCTGTATTCGTTTTTGTCCGGCAGGGCACCGTGCGTGTTGACCATCAGAGCATCCTCGGGCGCGACTTCCTCGGCGTTGCCCGCGTCGAGGCTGACGTAAAGGGCGGGGTCGTCGACGTGAAGGCGGATCCTGGCAGCCTGGCCATTGATACGGACCGGTTCCTTCGCGCCACTGAAGGAGCCGATGGCCGCACGCAGCACGTTGTGGCTGGCGTCGCGGTTGACGTTGCCGGTGCTCTGGTCGAGGTGAATCAACTCGGGGATGCTCTGGAAGTTATCGAGGACGAAGATGCCGTCCCGATCGGGCAGATGCAGACCCGGCGCCACCAACGGAGTGCGGGCGCGCTGATCGGCGCGTTCGGCGGCGACTGCGGCGTCGATGGCGGCGGCTTCCTTCTGCTCTTCCGCGGGAGTAACGGCACCGGGGGTTTCAGCCGCGGGCGAGGGCTGTGCACCTGGCTCATGCTCCTTATTCCATTTGTCGGTGGCGGGCCAGTCAATCAGGTTATACGGGATCTCCTCCCACTGGGCGCGCTCGGCGCTGTAATAGCGGACGCGGTCACCGTGGACTTGCCACTTGGTGACGATCTGATATGAGCCGTCTTTGAGAATGAGGCGCTTGCCGCTGATGTGCTGCGCGGACGCGGAGGGCTCGAACCCCACGAGGAGATTCATGGGCGAGCTCGGCGCGAGAGCCAGAAGCAACAGCGCTGCGGGAAGGAGGCGGGCGGCTTGCATTGCTTCCCATTAGATATGGACAGGGGGGCATCCGTCACCCGCTGATCGCGGACTTATCGGTGGGGCACGCATGTGTGCCAAAGAGGGCTGTGTTGCCGCGCTGGAAGGACGGACGTAGACTGGGTTTCCCCAAAGCAACTTGATTTGATCGACACCCCAGACGCGGGAGGAATACCGGTGCTGACGCCGTCACAGACGGGCGCGGGAGCGGTTAATGCGTAGGCTCGTCCTGCTGGCGTTGTGGCTCGCGGCGCCGGTGGCGCTGGCGCAGGTGGATGCCACGCAATGGCGCACGGGGACAGCGGACCTGACCCGCGGGTGGCTCGAACATGACGGCGACAATCCAGCGTGGGCGCAGCCGAACTTCGACGACAGCGGGTGGCGGAAGGTCAGACTCGACGATCTGGGCGCGGCGACGCTGGGTACGCGGTGGTACCGGCTGCACGTGCAGCTGGCACCGAACCATCCACATCTGCATATCCTGATCGCGGGTGGCGAGGGGACGTACGAGATGTACGTCAACGGACGGCTGGTGGAAGGCACGCAGATTCGGTCGCTGTTTGGGGTGAAGAGGCCGACGGAGCGCGTGTACGCCGTGCGCGATGAAGACGAGGCGCTGACGATCGCACTGCGGACGTCGGCGAATCCCACGTACACGGGCTGGTTCTTGCCGCTGTTTCTGACGGCGTCGCTGGGTTCGCCCGCCCCGATCGACAACGAGCGGCGAGCCATGGAGAGCGAGCGGCTGTACGCGGCGCTGCCATCAATTGCGATCAATCTGGCTCTGGTTCTGGCGGGGATTGGGGTTTTCGCGCTGTATCGCAGCCAGCAAAAGCACCTGGAGTATTTGTGGCTGGGGCTATATCTGTTCCTGCTGGGGATTTCGAACCTGCTTCTGTACTGCTCGACGTCGGGCTTAATCTCGCTATCGTGGAATAACCTGTTGGGCGATCCGCTGATTTATGTGTTCACGATCATGCAGATCGAGTTCACGTTCAGCTTTGCAGGGCAGAGGGTGGGGCGGGCGTGGCGGACGTACGAATGGGCGCTGCTGACGCCGATCATTCTTGCAGCCATGGTGGTCGCGGGGCGATTCCCCAGCAGCCGGTATGTGCTGATCGAGGCGATGGCGATCCTTCCGGCGGCCTTGCTGCTGCCGGCGCGGCTTTTTGTCTGGTACCGGAGAGGAAACCGCGAAGCGGGATGGCTGATTCTGCCCAGTTTGCTGCCCGCCGCGACCACTGCGCTGTACAACGTTGGATCGGTTTCGATCTACACGGGATGGGGGCGGGCGGATTTCCTGGCCGATCCGATCCCGGTGGGGCCAATTCCGCTGCAGCTCTCTGATCTGGGGGATTTGCTGTTTGTGCTGGCGATCGGGGTGGTGATGTTCTTCCGGTTCACGCGCGTGAGCAGAGAACAGGCGCGGGCGACGGCGGAACTGGATGCGGCGCGGACGATTCAGCGGCGGCTGGTGCCGGAGATTCTGCCAGAGATCGAGGGATACGAGGTGGAGGCGGCCTATTTTCCGGCGGAAGAGGTGGGCGGGGATTTCTATCAGGTGCTGGAGTCGAAGGGCGGGGGGAAGCTGGTGGTGGTCGGCGATGTGAGTGGCAAAGGGCTGAAAGCGGCGATGACGGGCACGCTGGCGATGGGGGCGCTGCGAGCGCTGGCAACGGAGGGCCTGGGACCGGGGGCGCTGCTGATGCGGCTGAATCGGCAGCTGGCAGAGACCGGCGATGAGGGATTTGTGACGTGCGTGTGCGCGCGGATCGGCCCGAAGGGCGAGGTGACGCTGGCCAACGCGGGACATCTGCCGCCGTATCGCAACGGCGAGGAGTTATTGCTGGAGCCCGATTTGCCTCTGGGGATCGCGCCGGAGGAAAAGTATGCTGAGCATACCTTGCGACTGGAGCCGGGCGACCAGATGACTCTGCTTTCCGATGGCGTGGTGGAAGCCAGGGATGCGCGTGGGGCGCTGTTTGGATTTGAGCGGACGCGTGAGATCAGCGCGCAATCGGCGGCGGCGATTGCGGAGGCCGCGCTCAAGTACGGGCAAGCGGACGACATTACGGTGGTGACGGTGATGCGAACGGGGAGCGAGGAGGCGGTCCTCGCGGAGACAATGCACGCCGCGGTGACGGCGCGGGGGTGAGCGGGAGTGACCGCTGGTGCCCGGAGGGGGACTTGAACCCCCACGGAGTTTTAAGCTCCTGCGGATTTTAAGTCCGCTGCGTCTGCCGATACACATATGATAATAAACGTTTTATATCGCTACAGTGCACATGGTGTGCAAGTAGATGTGTAAGTTTTTCTCTTTACAGATTGCGCCTTTCCTCCCCATAGTCGCGGATTCCTCGACAATGGCGGAATTTTCATTCCTATCGGAACCGACGAGAAATTCGGTGATTTATACCTCACCGAGAATCTAGGTTTCCCAGCCGATTCCGTGCGTCGCGAGGTGTTCTTCAACCGCGTAAAATCGCCAACACATCTGCTTGCGCCTTTATCAGCGGCATCAGTCTGTCGAGGCTAAGCAATCCCGTCCAAGACGGGAGAGCCTGCAAAAAATGCCGGCCGCAAAGAGTCCGGTATGACCGGGAAGATTTGAGTTTCGGATCGGTCAGGACCACGTCGGGAAGCTCGACGAAATCCATCATCGTGACAAGCGTCGGGGCCACGGAGCTGTCAATCTCACAGGTTGCTCTCACGGGCGCGAATTCCGGAGATTCTTGGGAAACCAATCACCTGCACAGGTGGAACGTTTAACCCGAAGCAGCCTGTTCGATCACGGTCACTTTTAAACCCGCGGCCAAAGGTTCGCGATCCGCGACCTCGGTCGTCACGGACAACGCCACGAACAGCCCCGCAGTCGATCTCCCTCTCCGGCAGCGTCAATTAGCGTCGTGTACGGCAAATCCCGGCGGCTCACTCGCCGGGATTTATCCGCATGTCGATTCACCCCGTCAGGCGGATTTGGGTCCTCACCGCATCCACTGACGGCCAGGGCGATAGCGTTTCTAGATTTTGGATCGTTCGGGATGGTCCTACAAACGTTCTTCTTGTTCAATGAAGAAGATTTGTATTCGATCTGTGCCCCTAAGCCTTTAGAGCCATGAGTGATGTGAGGCAGACTTCGCATGGAGTTGGAACGATCGTCACTTGTGAGATTGCGGCCATCCTCATTGTTGTCCTTTGTGGCTACAGGGTAGTTGGGGGCTTGCGCCAGACCGATCAATCTCGGTTGAACATCAATAAGCGGTGGAAGTAATGGTGAAGGCAGCCCAGAAAAAGGGTGCAGACGTGGGCTGGTTGCGCATGATCTTTACTTGGCTTCTGCGTAATGCCTCGCGTGGGTCGAGGTTTTCGCGGAGCATTCCGCTGTAGAACGCGATCATGAGTTCTTTCGTGGTCTCATCATCCACGCTCCAAAGCGTGGAAACAACGTGCTTAGCTCCAGCGCTGAGGAAAGCATGGTTGAGGCCGGTCACACCCTCCCCGCTGAGGTTGTCGCCGGCCGCTGAGTTGCAAGAGCTGAGCACCACGAGATCAGATCGCAAATCGAGGTTTGCGATGTCGTGGGCTTTCAAGTAACCGAAGACCGGCTGACCGTATTGATCAACAAGTGAGAGAACAATTCCGGAAAAAGTCGGAATGCTTTCATCGAGTATGCCGTGCGTGGCCAGATGCAGAATCCTGTACTCGCTCAACGGTGCGGCGAAAAGCGTTTGCAAGTTAGCATCGAAATCAAGGTAGATAGCCGTGCGCTCAGGGCCAGCGAGGGCGGCAATTGCCTTGGCTTCATCGCGCGTGCCGAGTAGGCGTTTGAGCGCTGGAGCGATCGACAGGAGACTGCTGTTCCCGGGTGAATCCCTGATGCTGTGCACGCGAGGATCGTTAGGATCAAAGACTGGATCCGCAAGTATCGCCACGTCGCCTCGGAAGGAAACCTGCTCAGACGGCTCACGCGGCGCCAAAAGAACTGAGATTGAAGGCGTCAGAACGACTTGGTGATCTATGGCAATTGGCTGCCGTCCGCCTTCGCAGCCACTCTCAGGTAAGGCCGCGAATGGCAGCAGGTCAAGCTCGCCATCGGGCACAATCGTCAGATCTTTCATGCGCGTCGTAAGAAATGGCGCTAGCAGGATGCAGGACAGATTGGCGGCAACGTGCGGCAGATTCCTGTCGGCAGCTTCGACGCGCTGGCGATGCTCCTCAAAGCGTTCCCGGGCTCGTGGAATTCGCGCTGTTGCTAGCTCGCGCCACTTTCTTACGGCTGCTTCGATAATGCGTCTCGCCGGCAGAACATAGCTGTCGATCTTGCCCCTGTCGATCACCCAAACATAACTGTGTTCTGTTCCCAGAGCGTACTCTACCAAAGTGGAATCGAGGTTCCGGCTCCTCTCCACGATTTCGACAGCCGAGAGCGTCCGGTTTGAGAGCAAGGCAGAGTCGGCAGCCGTGGTCTTCTGCTCGTCTTCCGCACGTTCTAGCGAATCGATCGCTTGGGTAAGCGCGGCTGCATTGGCGTCCAGTTCGCGTTTGTGTCCGCCTTCCAACATCAGTTTGAGCCGCTGGTCGTACGCGCGATCGACAGCACGATGCAATTCGAATGATGCTTGGAAGAGAGAGCCCGATGCTGCGCTTCGCTTTTTCCCAAGGGCATCGGAATCGCGTGTCGCCAAGGCGTCAAGCAGCGTGAGCGCCCTGCCCGACTCGCTGACTTCAAGCGCCTGCGCAGCGGGGGCCGTGGAAGATGGTTTCCGTTCCTGATCGCGCATCAGAACTTCGATGAGGAGTTCGTGACACTGGCGCACGTGGGCAAAGTAAGCGGCCTGCAAATCCGCGTTGCGCACTGCGCGCCTTTGCGCCTCGATACCGTCGAGCGCAGTCCGGAGATCGCGTTTGGCGTCTTCGTTTCGTTCTGCATCGAATTCGGACTGCGCAATCCTGTAGTGAGCCTCGATCTGCACTTCGGGGTCCGCGGCAGACCGGCTGAGCGGCAGTACCGCTTCGAATAGGCGGCGGGCCTTGTCCCGGTGACCCAGGAGTTCGAGGACACCTCCCCAGTCCATGAGCGCGCGCGCCTGGAGCCCCGGATTGCCTATGCTGCCGCTCAGGTCGGACGCGCGCCGGAAGCTTGCAATCGCCTGCTCATTCTGGCCCAGCGCGTGCTGAACGTCCCCGAGCCGCAGGAATGCAGTCGCGGTCCATTTCAGGTGATGAAAGGGCTCGAAAAGCGTAACCGATTTCTGGCAATTTCCCAGAGCTTCGTAGAGGCGGCCCGCGCGCATTTGGAATTCGCACAGTTGGCTCAATTCGTACGACACGCCTGCTTCTCTGGCTTTGCCTTCGATTTTGCGCGCAATCTGCATGGCCTGCTCTGTGTAGGCAATCGCATCTGGGATTTGGTTCAGCGCGCCATAGTCGTCGGCGATGTCCGTCAGCAAATACTCAAGATAGGTGAGTTTGCCGGATTGCTGGATCAGGGGAATGATGCTCGACTGCCGCACCAGAGCGATGTAGGGATCACCGCTGAATTGCTGGTTGTTGGCCATATCCGATAAGCCGATGGCCGCGTCACGGCTGTCCCCAGCTCTTTGAAACAGGACTTCGGCACGCTGCAGCAGGCCAAGTGCGTTCGTCATCTTACGTTCGTCCTGCTCGATCCAGGCACTGCAACGGAGAGCCCGCGCCAGTGTCTCCGTGGCATGAGCATGAGTGCTTAATCGGACTGCTTTCTCGATATCGACATTCTCGGCGGAAGCAAATCTCCAATACTCTGACTCGGCTCGGTCTGCCAGCGAATCGGCCTTCAGCCACTCGTCGCTCAATGCGCTGCTCTGGCGTATGGCTTCCTCGGCATAGCGGCCGGCCGATTTACTGTCCTCCCGCTCCAGATAAAGCTGCGCCTGGAGATTGGCAACCCATGCCCGAAAGAAGGCCCTCCGAGCGCAAAACATCCGGGCGCGCTCCAGCGCGGCGAGTGCGGCTGGATAATCGCTCAGCTCAAGCCAGGCCTGCGACTCTCCGGCTAGTGCGAGCAACTCTCCTCCCCGATCGCCGACTGCCGCCCACGCCTTCCCTGCTTGCCTGAAGCGCGCAATGGAGGCTCGCACCGGCGCTTCCTGCGGCGAGCCAGCGAGCGACCGCGCGGCAGCAAAGGCGGCTTCCGCCTCTCGAAGCCCTTTGACGCTCGCAGCAGAGAATGTCTGAAGCTCGAGGCGAAACGACGCCCCATCGGCATCGTCCGCGGCGGACCTCATGCGAGCAACCAGCCGGTATTGTCCTGTCTCAGCGCAAGGAAATGAAAGGGCCAGCCATTGAGGCAGCTCGACCTCGGACCCGCTGAGTTGTTGGCCGCCTGGTGAGAGAACGGCGAACTCGAGCCCGGGAGCGCTGGTTTCGATCAAGATTTCGGCTTCGCGCCCGCCTGTGGCGTCGAGCCTTAGGACCAGCGAATCTCCCCTGTTGAGACTGAAGAAAGTCGGCACGTGCGGAAGCAGGGTGCCACTAGGTTCCTGCGCTCCGATGCCTACCGAACCTGCAGTTAAGAAGAAAAAAATGACAAAGTAGCGCAATGAGCGGAACTCTTCGCAGTGCTTCCGGGGAAGCCACATCGAACGCTACCTCACGGAGTTATGGTTGAACGGGGCCTGGAGGAGTGGTTGCTGCCCGGCGAATATTGCCATCCGAGTCGTATGTGCCGTCCACATCGGTGCCGTCCCCCTCGTCATCACTATCGGAACCGATGTCCCCAGTTTGCGACGCGGTTAATACTCCAGCCGGCCAACGAACTGTCAGGTTCACTTCTGCGTCGCCTGCCGGGCCGAATGTCTCGACAGTTGCGCGGAGCACCACACCCGCTGTTCCCGCACTGAGTTGATATTGTCCTTCTTCGGGGTGGTGTCCTGAGCTTTGGTGTCCCGAGCTTTGGTGTCCCGAGCTTTGGTGTCCCGAACTTTGGTGTCCCGAACTTTGGTGCCCCAAGTGGCCCGGTGCGATCCTCTTTGTGCTGCCGATGCGTGCCATTTCTTCTGCTCCTCGGTAGAGTTTTGGGATTCTGTGCTTCGTTTTCGTTCTTGCAATGCTTCAGTGGGCATTGGTGAGAGGAACCACCAGTGCATGCTGTCGGCGCAGTTCCGCGGCTGCGTCGTGCATTGCCACCAGAAATTTATCCCAACCTGTGCTCACTGCGAACCTGCTTTCCGGGTAGCCTCTGCGCAAGTACGCGATCGATCGCTCCCTTTCCATCATCTTAATGTTCGTGAACTGGATCCATGATGGAAACCAGATTGACAGACCGTTCGATTGCATGAGCTTTATCTTGCTCCCCTTTGGCGAATAGTCCCAATCGACAACGAACTTTTCCAAGTCCTTGATTGTCTGGTCGCAGGCCTTGTCTACTTCCGGGTCCCGCAATGTGATCTTCAAAAACCTGCAGAAGCAGCCAAGATCGAGGAACCCGTCCGGATCATAGATCGGGGAGTAATTCCGCGCTTCAAGAATATTCACGACTCCCCCGGGCTTCGAGACCGCCTTAGTAAGTACGCCAGCCAGGTACTTGATGGCTTGCTGTAGCTCGCCCATCAGAGATAGCTCAAGGGTAGAGATCGCCAGATAATCATCTCTGTCACCGGCGTAGGACGCAATGAATCCCTTCTGGACTATCGCCGCAGCCGCTTTGGCATCATTCGGCGGATTTGCCACGAGCCCTTTCAGGATTGGGCCCAGAGGCCAGTCCCGATACGGTAGCGCCGTTTGCGATGCAATGCCAATCTCTGCGCAATCGGCTAGTTCACTCCAGGCTTCGGCCATCGCCATATTGCATGAGGCCAGTCCCAAAATGGCCGGCTTCTTGGTTTCCGGAAGCATCCGGGAGGCAGCCCTGATGGACCCGGCGACCTGCGCATTTGTAGGGTTCGTCCCGAGAGAATCGTCAGGAAGCAAGGTGACAATGCGTTCCGCCTCAGGAGACAGCGGCGCGAGGGACAGGCCTGACAGCTGGGCCCTGAAATCTGTCCCTGATATCGGCCGGATTCGAGGCGCAACCATCTCCAGCGCCTGAACGCCTTGCCTATCCGTGTGTGAATGCAGCCCGGGGGGCATGAAATCGTCGATTCCATATCCATGCCCGCACAGCACGATCATCGTTTTCTGCGCCGGGCACGCGTTCGCAGACCACTTGAGGAAATCCGCAATGGACCGCAAGTTGAGCGAAGTCCCTGAAACCGTCGGCGATATCGCCAGCGGAGCCGACGCCGAGGGAACCTCCGGCAATATATAGCGCCGGGTCTTACTGTGCGGCAAGTTCATTTGCGCCGTCACATAGACATGGTCACTTGACCCCACATACGCCATCTGCACCAGGTTCTTAATCGCCCACGCGCGTGCTTGAGCCTCGGGTACGTCCGCAGCAAAGTAGACATACAGAGCCCACTCTTTGAGAGGCTTCGGTGTGTCAGTCATGTCCTATCCTTCGATCCCAACCAGCAAGAGGGAGAAGATGTAGCGGATAATAGCACGCATTACCGCGCGCACTAATCGATTTTTGGATTCAGCGCAAAGCGCCATCGAATGCCCTTAATGGAGATTGGGCAAAGGAGAATCCAAGAGACAAGCAGATCGAAAAAATAGACAACAGGTGAAGCAGATGCCACAATACGCTCGTCGCCTAATGCAGCTTGACGCCACATCCGCGGTCAAACCCGCGCTGGGCTGCGCCGTACCTTGGGTTCTCGATCACCATGAAGACATCCGCCGAGCTCGACAATCTGCTCCTCTGGCTAGGACAGGACGCGGCTACGGGCGCCAGGCGTTACGTGGAACTCCGCCGGAAGCTCGTGACGCTATTTGCATTTCGGGGTTGCGAAGCGGCCGAAGAACTGGCCGACGAGACCATGGACCGCACGGCACGTACAATTCTCAAGCCAGGATTCTCATTTGAAGGCAATCCGATGGCTTACCTGCACGGCGTTGCGCGGAACGTGCATCTTGAGTACTTGCGCCGGAACCGCACGGTGAGCCAAGAGCTGTTGCCTGAACTTGCCGATTGTGTTGCTCAGCCATCTTCCGGCACTTCTGAGGTCGAGCAGCAACATAAATGCCTTGATCAATGTTTGGCGCGCCTGCCCAGAGAGAAGCGGTCCCTGTTGCTGCGTTACTATCGGGGTGAAAAATCGGCTAAGATCGACGCAAGGATGCAACTTGCTCAAGAAGAAGGGGTTGAAGTAACTACGTTGCGGATTCAACTCTTTCGCTTGCGGAAATCCCTTCGTCGCTGTGTAGAACGTTGCACCAGGTCCATGGAAATGGAAATGCGATTCTAAGCACTCTAATCGTATACGCGATTCGAAATGTTCACGGACGAAAAATATCGCGCGTTCATTCTGCGGATGGCCGATGCTGAAACTGAGGCCGCTATCGAGGAAGGAATTCTCGACGGCCGGATTGACCCAGATCACCTTCGACAGATTGAGGAAGAGTTGATCGACGATCATCTCTTTGGGCTTCTTTCGACAGAAGAAGAGCCCATTTTTCGCTCGGAGTTTCTCTCAGCCCCTGAGCGCCTCCGTAAGCTAAATTTTGCCGCTGTTTTGAAGGAACATGCTACCCGGCAGACGCCGGAAGTAAGGCGCAGCACTGTCTTTGGGAAGCTTCGTGGAATGGTAGCAAAGCCCTGGCTTCTTCCGCCTGCTACGGCCATGATTTGTGCGGTACTGGCCATCGTATGGCTCGCGGACCGCAATTTGAGCTTGAGCCACGAGTTGAGCCAGCTGACCCATGAGAACGACGAGCATCAGCGGGTAATCGCATCCATGCAAGCGGAGCAGCAGCTCCGTGCTAGTCATTCCTCCCCTTCTATTCGTCCGACCGAGACTCTGCCAAGTCCGGTGGCCATCGAAGATCAGACATCCATTATCGAATTGTCTCCGGGAGTAAACCGTGGTCTCGCCGTCGTACCCGTATTGAACCTTAAGAAACGAGCAAGCACCGTCACCATCGTGTTGGAACTTCCATTCGCGCCAGAGGCCACCGTCCGCGAAGAATTGCGAAACTCGAATAACAAACAAATCTGGAGCCAGCAATTCTCCGACCCCTCCGGCATCTCGACCCATGGACTTTCCACCATCGTGCTTCCGGCACGGCTATTCGCCACCGGCGAATACCGCTTGCGCGTCGAAGCAGACGCCGACGGAGATGAGCCCCCGAGCAGGGCAATCTATTTGTTTCGCGTCCGAAAAGACTAACGTTCTTCGATTCCCTCTGTTCGCCCCATCTCACACTGGGCCAAACTGCCTCCAATTTCTATTCCTCCATCGAATCTTTAGAACAAAAATTCTTTTGTAATGCTTTTCCCCTCCTTGCATATCTGAGTAAAGACTCTTCCCGCTGAACCTCATAGGGCGGTGCAAGCAGTCTTCTATTTCTCTCCGGAGAAGGACACCACCTGCATTTGCTTGTTTCCTTGGAGGTTTTTAATGTCGCAACGGATTCGTTTCTCTCTCCTCTCGATCACATTTCTCTTCGCCCTCAGGTCCACAGCACAGGCGCAACCAAACCCACCCACTAATGTTGCGCCAACCCCTAGCAATGGATCAGCCCAGGTCTCCTGGGACGCAGTTCCGGGCGCCGTGTCCTATAAAATTTATTGGTCCAAGACTACGCCAGTCACTAAGCAAAACGCAGAGAGTCCAAGCCCCATCAACGCTGCTGGCACTCAAGCAGCAGCGGCCCCACTGGCCAACGGTACTAAATATTACATCGCCGTGACTGCGGTCAATCCATCCGGCGAATCCGATCTCTCCAATGAAGTGGGCGTAACCCCTGTCGCGCAGGCAGACGCTCACAACGCGAACCAGCCAAGTACCACAGTTTCCGCGCCAGTGCAACCTAGCACAAATGTTGGCCAGTCCAGCGACACCAATGTACAGAACCCAACGATGACGTTTGTTCCCTTCAACCCATCCAGCGAGCCTGTCGTGGCTCAGACGAACAACTTGCCGAATGGCACCATCACCTTCGATAGCGCAGGCGTGGAAAAGCTAGTGAAGGATTCTTGCGCTGGTTCTACAGCTGCCATGGAAAGCAGTTCCACTTACGTCGTAATCAATGTCATACACCTGACTGGAGGCGCCGATGCGCAGCGCGTCGACTCCAACAACTGGTACATTTACAGCCCTCACAAATCTTTCGTGACAGGTTTCGCAGGAGGATGGAAGCTTGCCGATTTCGACGGCGCAACGCGCCTTTACGGAGCGCGAAAAATTCTCCTGGTTTCCATCGTGGAACATGATTTGACCGCCTACGGCCCTGGCCTCGGTCCTGTCGTTGATTACAGCCTCACCATCACCAAGCAGCAAGCCACCAACGTGTCGGATGCAGTTCAGCTTCTCGGTCTTGTTTTCCCCAATAAAGCCGCGGCCGGAAACCCTGGAGACCATCCAAACTACTGGGCCTGCAGCACAGTTCCCGTCGCCTACAAGACTTCGACGATTAAAGTCAGCCTCTCTTACACCGCAGCCAACAATAGCCCTTACACCGCGTCGCAAACCTTCGTCAACGAGGCAAAGGAACACTGGGATGTATCCTTCGCTCTACCTGTCAAGAAGGCGAGCGCTCTCCAATACAACTCCACGGCCAACACGGTTACCGCATCGCAGATCAACAAGTCAGCGCTCTATGCGGTCTTCGATTTCTATCCCTACCCTGTCGACCTGAAGAACAGCAAGTTCAACTTCATTCCAGGCATCTTCGCTGGCGTCGCAATGAATTCGCAGCCCTTACACTCGCTTATCTTCGGCGCTTCCGTGGGAACGAAGTTCGCGCAATTCTATGCCGGCGCCCTGCTTCTTAAGCAGCAGAACCTGTCCGGTCTCTCCACAGGCGGCACGGGAAGCCCGGCACAGGTCGCGAGCGAGACCAGCTACGTATATCAACCACAATTCAGTGTCGGGATTAAGATCTCGATTTCCGCCACTGCCTCAGCTCTCAAGGGTTCAAAATAGAGGCCCGCCATGTCAATCATCGATCAATCCATTTATCACAGGAAAAGCGGAGAGCCTCTACCCGATGGCTTTGTACTCACGCCCGGCGGGTATCGCCATCAGTCTCTCGTACATCATGTACCTCAAGGCCACAAGGTGCGCCGCCGCAAGCAGGAACTGCAAATAGTCCACCGTAGCTCCCAGCGCATCGTTGCCAGGCATAGCATCGCCCCGGAAAATGAACTGAACGTAGTCATTCCTGGCCTCGGGTCCGGCTGGGTCACGTCTGTTTCCTGGCTCGACCCAACCGGCGACACGATTTCTCAGTTTGCGACCACGTGGACCGTTCCGCCTGCTCCCTCGACAGGCGACCAAGGACAGACCATATTTCTGTTTAACGGTCTGCAGAACCCCACAGCTTCTAGCCTTCTCCAGCCAGTTCTTCAATGGGGAGCCTCGCAGGCTGGCGGCGGGGCCTACTGGAGCATTTCCAACTGGTACATCGACGACTCCGGCCACGTAACACATTCCGATTTCCTTCAAGTGCCATCAGGCCAGGTTCTGACCGGTATCGTGGCGCTCAGACAGGAGTCCGGAGGTCTATGCACATACACAGTCGGGTTTGACGGGTACTCCTATCTCGACTTGGCTGCTAGCGGCGTCGATCCCTCCCCGCTAGCTGTCGAAGTCTTGGAGTCCTACCAAATCGGCGACTGCACGGAGTACCCGAACACGCCGTCCACGTCCATGTCCTCAATCTTTATCGCCGCCGATGGAACAGAACCGAACATCATCTGGACTCCTCACAGCCAAAATACCGGCTGCCAAGAGCATTGCGTCGTGACAAACACCGCGAACCCAGGCGGAGCCGTCGAAATCTATTACTCCGGGGCGTGACACGATTCGGCCGGCATGACAATGGAAATTCGGAGCGATCTGAGCTGAGACCGCGGATCATTCAGTGTTTTAGTGCATGATCGGTGAGACACATTCTGCGTTTGATCTCGGAGGCGTAGCGAGGGTTGATTCCGATATGAGTAGTCATGGAAGATCCATGTCCTTTGCCTAGCTTTGGGCGGGCATGCGCTACCACAAGGGAGGCCGAGGAACATCCTGGGCGTCCTAGATTCGATTGGAGAATACCGCCATGAGTCAAACGAACGACCCAAACAAACCCGCGACCGCTGACGACTACAACGCCCAGAAGGCTCTCGACGCCGCGCAGGCCGATGCCCTCGACGCCAAGGCTCGCCTCATTGCATCCCAGAAAGCCCTCGCCAAAGCTCAGGCTGCCGACGATCCGGCCGCCGCGCAACTGGCCGTTGCCACCCAGGTTGCCAACATCGCCGCGCAGCAAAAGGCGCTATTCGACTCTCGAGCCGCCATCCTTAAAAACAACTTCACTGTTCCCGAGTCAGGCTTCACGGGCACCGTCACCGCCAATGACAAAGCCGGCACCTTCGAGGCCACGCTTCTGGCCGCGCGCGCCGCCAACACTGCTGCCACAGGCATCTCCGATCAGATCAAAACCGCGCGCCACGCCAGCGGCAGCATCGTCCTCTACGGCACCTCCGACCTGCCCGACTTCCAGCCCCTCATCGCCTTCCAGGCGCAGTACAACGCCATCAACCAGACTCTGCTCTCTGCCATCGCCGAAATCGACGCAAGGATGGGTGGCCTCGCGAAATTCGATATTCATAACGAAGCGGCTTTCACTCCGGCCGTCATCGGCGCCGCTTTCGACGCAGCCAACAAGCTTCTCGGCTACTTCCGCACCGACTACACCATCCAGGGGGTGTCCGTGACCGCCGATGATGCGCTCCTCGTCAACGCCCTCGCTGATGCCCTGCGCCTGAAGAGCGTTACGGTCACCATGCCCGCTCTCTTCAATGCTCCCGCCCTCATGAACGACTCACCCATCGTGCAGAATCTGGTCACTCTAGCCGACCTTCGTTCCAAACTTCAGCAGAAAGTGGACGTGGCCAATGCGCAGGCCGAAGGTCTCACCAAACTCGCTTCCACCGAAGCCGACGCAGCAAAGAAAAGCGAAGAAACCAACGGCGCCGCCGACCTCAAGGCCCTTGGCGACCAAGGCAAAGCCGCCCTCGCCCTCTATGACGGCCTCATCGCCAAACTCACAACCCCCGACGACAAAGCCAAAGTCCCGCTCACCGCCATCATCCAGCAGGAGGCGGTCCGCGCCGCGCTGAAAGCCGGCGCCAACCTCCTCGTCGCCAAAGTCTCCGCCGCCGGCGGCTCTTGGTACACGAAGAAAAACTTCTGGACCTTCTTCGGCGGAATGCCTTTCTACACCATGGGCGGCGTCGTCGTTCATTACAACCTCCTCGACGGCCGCACCGGCGCTGTCCTCGCCGCCGGAGCCATCCCCATCGATGGGGGCTTCTTCAAAATCGGTAAGCTCCCCGAAGCCCTGTCCAAACCGCCACAGCAATAAGAAAAGCCCCGGCTATGGATCAGCGTCAGTCACGCATCGCCGCCTACGTTCGCGAAATCGCCCGCCGCGATGGCCGCACCCTCGACAGCTTTGAAGTCCGCCCCCCCCAGTTGCCCGCTGTCTCCATCGGTGACCTCGTCCTCGGCGTGCGCCTTTCCGGCAAGCCGCGCGACGTTGCTCCGATCAAAGCCCTCGAGTCTCAGCTCCGTCCTCCGCTGGCCATCCTCGGCGGAAGCAAGCCTGCAGGCGCGAAGCGCACCAAGGCCGCCCGCGCTCCCCACGTCGACCTCCCGCTGGCCGCCGTCTCCCCGGACCTCTCCATCACTCCCGAAGCCGCCGACGCCTTCCAGCGCGCCCTCGCCGACAAACCCATCTCCTCCCAGGACGCCAATCACCTCGAAAGTGTCATCATTCCCACCCTCCGCCCGGCATTCGACATCATCGACGAAACCTACGCCCAACTCCCCGGCGACTGGGATCCCTGGAATCGCGCCCGCGCCACCGTCGAGCCTCTCCTCCGCGGCGTCGGCCGCCTCCAGCTCACCGGCCATCCCAGCTATACCCTCGTCGGTACCGGTTTCGTCTGCGGACCCAATACCATTGTCACCAACCGTCATGTCGCCCAGATCTTCGTCCAAGGCATCGCCGCCGGAAACCAGCTAACCTTCTCCCCCGGCGTCACCTGCGCCATAGAGATGCTCGCTGAAGTCGGCTCTCCCAAATCTCTCCCCCTTAACGTCACCCAGCCTCTCGTTGTCTCCACGCTGTGGGACATCGCGCTCCTCCGTGTCGACGCACTGCCCGCCGGCGTTTCCCCCCTGCCCCTGGCCGGCGCCGCACCCGCCTCCCTTGCCGGAGGTATAGCCACCATTGTCGGTTACCCCTCCTACGACCCCTACGAGAGCTTCGTCGATCAGGCAAACATCTTCCGCGCCATCTTCGACCGCAAGCGCTTCCAGCCCGGCCGCCTCAACGGCCGCACCGACGTCTCCTCCTTCGGCCGCACCGTCAGCGCCATCGCACACGACTGCTCTACCCTCGGCGGCAACTCCGGTTCCGCCCTCATCTCCGCCGAACCCGTCCACGTCGTCGGAATTCACTTCTCCGGCATCACGCACCTCTCCAACTACGCCATCCCGACCTGGGAGCTCAAGTCCGACCCCGCATTCGCCGGGCAACACTTCAACTTCGTCTGAGCTGGTAGGACCTCGCCTCCCCTAGACGGAGACAGGCGCTGCGGCGGGGAAACGCACAGCGAGAAATCATGCAGCACCGTAACCCCTTCAACTCGCTCGGCTTATAGGCGATTTTGTGGATCGACACTGAAAAACGGGGCCAAGGTCTAGCGATCTGCCAGAGGCTGTCAATGAGCGTTTAATCGCTTATTTTCATAGACATTGGGACGGACCATTGGGCCTTCGTAGGTCACGCATTCGAAGCCGCCCTCACGCCATTCGCACTATTTCATGGTGCCCGGAGGGGGACTTGAACCCCCACGACCGGTTAAGGTCTGCGGATTTTAAGTCTCTCAAGAATGCCGTAAGTCTATGATAAATAGGCGAAATTTGGCGTAATGTTGAATTTCCGCAAGTGACAGTCTATCAGTAATTTAGCTCAATTCTCCGTAATCAAGCCAAACTGATGGCTGTACCCGAATCTGTACCCGAATCCTGGACAGATGACACTTTCCAGATCCTATTCCTCGGCCTCCCCCTTGCCTGCTAATCGCAAGGTAATCCTTCTATTATGAATGGATAGGCATTCAAGAAAATTGACTGAATCCGCTGCGGGTGGCCAGGTTCGATGCCAAGAGCGCCGAGATCTTGCAGGGGGTTCGGAGGTTGCAGTGAGCGCAAGCCGGAATTCCACCCCGCTATACGAAGCCATCCGCAGTTTGGTGTTGTCGGCTCGTCAGAGCGCCGCGCGCGGCGTTAACCTGCTTCAGGTATACACCAACTACGAGATTGGCCGACGTATCTTCGAGCAGGAACAGCAGGGCGCCGACCGCGCTCAATATGGCAAGGAGATCGTCCGTGAACTGGCTACCCGGCTGACCGGCGAGTTCGGAAGCGGTTTCTCGAAGTCCAATCTTGAATATATGCGCCGGTTTTATCTTGCCTATCCGGGGCGAACACCACAGATTGCCCAGACGGCGTCTGGGCAATTCCCAGCTTTCGCAATCGCCCAGACAGTGTCTGGGCAATCCCAGGATGCCAGCGGCCAATCGCAGCCGCCTTTTTCTCTGAGTTGGTCACACTATGTATTCCTGATCGGTCTCAAAGAGGAGGAACGCAACTTCTACGAGATTGAGGCAGCCCAGCAGGGTTGGACTCTGCGCGAACTCCGACGCCAATTCGATGCCGGCCTCTATGAGCGGCTGGCTCTCAGCCGCAACAAGCAGGCGATCCGCGACCTGGCACGGCAGGGGCAGCACGTCGCCAAGCCGCAAGACCTGCTCAAAGACCCTTACGTGCTGGAGTTTCTCGGCATTGAAGAGAAGGCCCGCTACTCCGAGTCCGATCTGGAGTCGGCCATTGTCACCCACATTGAAAACTTTCTGCTCGAATTGGGAAAGGGATTCCTTTTTGAAGCCCGGCAAAAGCGGTTCACCTTCGACGAAGAGCACTTCTTCGTCGATTTGGTGCTCTACAACCGCCTGCTCCGGAGCTACGTGCTTATCGACCTGAAAATTGGCAAGCTCTCGCATCAGGACCTAGGCCAGATGCAGATGTACGTCAACTACTTTGACCGCCACGTCAGGACGGAAGCAGAAAACCACACAATCGGCATCGTCCTTTGCAAGAAGGAGAACTCCGCTCTGGTCGAGATTACTCTCCCAAAAGATGCCAATATTCACGCTCGCGAATACCAACTCTACTTGCCCAGCAAGGAAGAACTGCAACAAAAGCTCGTGGAATGGACGGGAGAGCAGGATGGGCCTGTTGAGTAAAACCGAGAGGAACGCGAAACGATGTCGGCACGGGATGACGGCTAGTTGGAAGCTTGCTACACGGGGGCTCGAAGTTCAGTAACCGGCAGGTAATTCAGCGACAAACTTATCCATTGGAGGACAGCAACAATGCAACGTCCTGATCTGCTGGAGCATAATTGTTCAACGGGTTTCGACACAAAACTTCAACACGAAAATAGGAACGCGACTGCTCTCTTTGGGTTCTGTGCACTACCGAGAAGCAGGTCGGCCTTGGAAAAATGACCTCACGAAATCCGACCCAAAATGCAGAAATGGTGAACTTGACATGGCACATCTCGAATTAAGGCAAGAGTTTCAGGGCCGCCACATGCGTGGGACAGCAATTGAGCTGTCGAACCGCCAGAACACGGGATGGGCTCAAAGCCAGAACGCTTCTGCCATTCTTGAGATCACTTACCCGAGCTCCGATGTACGCAGAGCACTCGAAGCAGTATCGACCAGTTCATCTGGCAAGTCCGTCGTCATGATCGGCCAACGAGGCAGTGGCAAGTCTCACATCATGGCTTTAATACACTACGCATTTGAGTCCCCGGAGGCAGTCGAACAATGGGCCAGTAGTTGGGGGACTCGACTTGCTCTGCCTAAACTGGCCGAACTCAAGTTGCAGAGGGGTTTCAAAGCAATCTCTGAAACCCTTTCGAACGCGGAATTCCCAGTTCTGTGGGATGTACTCTTTGAGCGGCATCCACGAGGGGCATACTACAGAGGCCGCTTTGAGCAGTCCGGGAGTCTCGTTCCGTCAAAATCGCTGATCCAAGATATGTTCGGCGAGCAGAAAACCGCACTGATTTTGGACGAACTTCAAACATGGTACGACGGCCTCCACAACGAGCCAGGTCCAGAGGGGAAGAAGCATCTGCAATGGGCGTTCAATTTCATTCAGATTCTTTCCGAGATTGCAGAAGACCGGCCGGATCTGTTTAGCCTGATAGTTTCAGTTCGCGATAATACAACGGATGCTTTTCAGCAGATTCATCGAAAAGGTCCAGTTGTCATCGATTTTAAGGGGGAGACCGCACGAGAGGATCGCAAGCGCCTGGTCTTGCACCGTCTTTTCAAGAATAGGAGCAACATACCGTCAGCCACTATTGAGCAAACGGTTTCAGTGTACGCGAAAGAGCGCAATCGCTTACTTTTCGCCGAGCGAAGTCCCGCAGACCAGACGAGGCTTGCTGAAGAATGCGTGGAGTGTTGGCCCTACTCCCCGGAATTGCTCAGCCTGCTTGAAGATCAGATTCTTATGGCAGCAGCAGCCCAAGACAGTCGAGACTTCATAAGAATGCTGGCGGAGGTTTTTCGTGCGCGGAGCGCTTCCACCTCTATCATCACCCCAGCCGACTTCTCAATTGACGATGATGAATGTGGCGTAACGACGCTCATTGACTCATTTGCAACGAGTGCTGATCAAGAGCGCCTCCGTGAAAAGGCAATAAGAAATCTGAGCGCACTGAAAGAAGCAAATGTTGCAGCCCCTCACATGCGGGAAGTGATTTCTAGTATCTGGGTGCGCTCGCTCTCCTCTGTACAAGCCGGAGGCGCTACCCGACGCGAGGTTCAGCTAGATCTCACCAGCACAATTCCTGTCGATGACAACGCTTTTACCGCGGAGCTCGCAGAGATCGTCGAGAACAGTTTCAATATTCACGAAGGAGGCTTGCACGAGAAAAGATATTGCTTCCGTCTTCCCGAGAATCCAGAGTCCAAACTGAAGGCTTGGGCACGCAATGACCGCGCGTTTGATCCGCAGACAGCCACCGCCCCAGGACTAATGGCGATTGGACGCGACCAAGAATTCCTTTGCAAATTCATAAACCATTATTTGAAAACACCCGACCTTGCAAGAGAGCTTCCTTCGCAAGTTGTTGTCCTTGATGTGAACTGGGCAAACGCGCCTTGGGCGAACATACAGCAGCAAGAGCAGCCCGCAAGCTGGACTGAAAAGGGAAAACCCGTCTTGATAGTTCTGCCATGTTCCCCCGGAGATGTTTCTGGGGTATTGGGACCGTGGCTCGTGAACTATGTACCGCAGAACCGAAATATGATTCGCTTCTTACTTCCCAAAGCAGACCAACCCGAAATCTATGCGGATCGCAGTCTATTGATTACGGCAAGGTGCGCACTCTTAGCGCGAGAGTGGCAGCAGACTGAACCTCAGTACCGAGACATGCAAAAGCGATTCGAAGCTGCACTGTCAACAGACCTCAAGAGTCGCTTTGATCGCTACGCTCTTCTGGCAACGTGGAATTTTCAAACGCCTTCTGCGTGCACATTCCATGTTGATTCCCATGGAGCCACAGGATCGGATATTTCCGCTGGCGTGGAAAGGCATGTGCGAGAGAACCACTTTGCTCCAGAGGACTTTGAAAAGATCACATTGGAAGCGGCAGGCCGGGGCGATACCATGCGCCAACTGTTGACGCAGCTTCGAGAGCCACCGTTGCCTGGAGAACTTGCAATCCCTTACCTTGGCGATCTCCCTATTTTCGAGAACGTTCTTCGTATCGTCGCCAAAGGAAAAATTGCTGTGAATGCGGGCGGACGTTGGTACGGCCGGGAGCCGGACGAGTCCTATGAAACCGCAGACGTGCGGCTTCGCCAAAGGCTCGGAGCTTTTAGCGGACAGGCCATGCTGGCAGTTCAGCTTGGTGACGTTTCTCAGGTTGGCGGCGGCGGCGTGGCCGTTCCAGCCAATCCAACGCAGCCAATCCCTCAGCCACTTACTCCATATACGCCACAGCCTCTGCCTGGCGGAGGAACACCCCCGAGTGGAACACAGCAACCGCCGCCATTTGTTCCTACGCCGATACCTATCCCAGATCCAGTGCCGGCACCTCCGGTTGTTCGACGCTCTATGGGAGCCAAGACAGGGATTAACCTGCTTGGCGATCTCGAAAAATGGGCGCTACCAGACAACCAAAAGGCAACACAAGCTTCGCTCACTTTCAATGGGTTGACGGTCAAGGAAATTCGCGACTTGTGCCTGAAGCTTCCGCCAAAGCTACAGGCCGAGCTCCAGGTAATCCTTCCGCCTGAGAATGGAAATGCTTCATGACGACCTCGAATGCGGAATGGATTGACATCATTCTGGGCAAAACTGATGCTGCGACGAAGTGGCAGAAAATCTTCGACGCTTTGCGAGATGCAGCACTCCTGTCCTCAAAATTGGGCGCTCTGGACCGTGTGACAGTAGCGCCAGACCAGCTTTTAGCAAACTCGGCCTGGAATCTCTGGGATGAATTTCTTCATCATGCTCCCTTGGCTATCGATGAGCTGAAGAAGTTCTGGGTGGCGCCGAAACCCTCCGGACGGGCAATCCTCATATTGGATGGACTCTCACTGCGTGAGCTGCCAATCATTGTGAATGCCGCCAAGGAACGAGGCATCGTACCGGTTCGCGTTGAAGCTCGCGGTTCTCAGCTTCCCACGGAAACAGATCGCTTCGCGGAGGCGCTTGGCGTATCGAGCCGTTCCAAACTACGCAACAACCAGGCTCCCGCCACTTTCCTTTTTAGTGGGCAAGATACCTATTCCACTGTCCTTGAAAGTCCTTTTGCCGACTGTTTCGGCGAAGTGACATCGCATCCACATCTTTTCTATTGGCACACTTGGCCGGACGAACCGCTCATTCATGGCAATGCTCAAAAGGACGATGCACTTTCTCTGCTCACCATGCAGACCAAACGCCAACTTGCCGGAGGGGACTTCTGGGCATTCATCGACCGGCTCAGACAAGGACGCAGCCTAGTCATCACGGCAGACCACGGTTACGCCCATAGCCACTCATTTTCGGACGAAGTGCAGGATTCGGAAACAATCCAGCTCCTTCGCAATACATTCGGCGCAAAGCGGAACTCTGTAGAATCTCCCAATGCTCCTTGGCCGCGGCACCATCTGCCGCCGCTGGTCGCAAAGTTTTCAGGCCGTCTCGCGGTCATCGGCCAGCGCAAATGGTCGGTTCAGGGTGGCTTCCCTCACCTTTGTCACGGTGGTCTGTCTCTGCTTGAGGCGGCTGTTCCCTACATTGAACTACCAGAGCTGTAAAGGCCAAATACGATGAAGCGCAAGGCATCTGTACTCGACCAGCCAACCCTCCCCGGCGTTGACATTGAAAGTCAGCCGGCGTTGCATTTTGATGTTGATTCCGCCAAAGGCATCATCGAAAAGCAAGCGGGGACTTTCAATCTCGGTAAAGCAGTCAAGGTTATCGTTCCCAATTTCTCCGATCGCAAGCGACCCAAGACTTGCCTGGAAGTGGACTTCCCCATTGTTCCCATCAATGCTCTTTCCCGGCTTGAGGGTAATGCAGGCAAGCCCATCTACCAAATGAGCAAATGGTGGGCGCGCCGCCGCAGCAGCGTCTTTCGCGCCATGCTGCTGGCCGCCGCCATGGAAGCGCCAACCAAAAAGCATGAGGATGGTACACCGGTGCTCGACGCCGATGGCATCCCCGTTCCGGATGAGACGGAAGCTGCCAAGGCAGTATGGGATGTGTACTACGCCAACCATCAGAAGGCAGAGAACTTCAAAGACCTCAAGGTGCTCGACTGCTTCATGGGCGGTGGCACCACGCTGGTTGAAGGCTCTCGCCTGGGCTTCCAGGTCTCGGGTGTGGATCTCAATCCGGTAGCGTGGTTCGTCGTCAAGAACGAACTCGCCTGCACCGATCCAGAGGATGTAAAGGCGTTCTTTAAGCAGATTGAGGCTGAGGTCAAGCCAGTCATTCAGCCGTTTTATGCCACGGAGTGTCCCCGTGGCCATGTTGGTCGCTGGTTCCGCAGGGCCAAGGACGGCGCCGCAGCCGTCGAACAAGAGATGCCTGCCGAATTTGATCCTCTTGCTCTCGAACCGGAAGAGAGAAAGCATTATCGCTACGAGGGACCTGAGACCATCTACACATTCTGGGCGAAGCACGGACCATGCTCCAAGCCCGGATGCGGCCATCGCACTCCCATTTTTCGCACTCCGGTGATTGCGGAGAAGAAGCTCGGCGTCAAATATGTTGAACTCACTTGTAAAAGCTGTAAAGCGGCCTTTCACGCCGAGCTTGGCGCGGCGCGCATGGCTCCGTCTGCGGAGCGCGTCGTGCTGGACAATGAGTTTCCGTTCACAGAACTTTCGCAGCCCTTCGCGAAGCGTTTGATGGATTATGCGAAGGGTTCCGCAGCGGAATGCCTGGAGCGAGCAAAAGAATTGGCAGCGATAGTGGAATTTGAAGAGGGACTCAAGTGCCCTCGATGTGGCACATTCGCCGGCGAATTCCTCCGCGATGTACTCACAATGCATAGCACTGCCATTCGCCGGTCACAAATTGATAAGAAGCATTTGAAGATTCAACCGCCGCGCAACAGTGTCAAGCCGGTATTCACATATCTGCTGATTGATCCCGAATGGCTCAAAGGAGCTTCTGGCATTGAGGATGGTCAAATCCTGGGTGGATATTCCGACGCACCTTTGGATCAAACGGAAACATGGTTTTTCTCCCGCTTAAAACACCTGCAATTCATTGAGGTGCGTGGGCAAATCAAACTGGATGAGGACACATCATCTCAGGACACGGCGCTTGATGAAGAAGCAGAAGCGGAGAGCGACGAGGGAGAATCCGCAGTCGAGATCGAAGAGAGTGATGCGGATCATACTGATCGCAAAAAATACGGGCTGCCCCGTTTAATTACCCTTGCCAGCGGGCGCGTGATCGACACACGAAAAGGAACAGTGATTGAAAAAGCTACGGTCCAATGCCAGTACTGTGGACAGAAGGACAGCATCATCGACGGACTGCGGAAAGCACAGCATCCCGCTCCATTGATGCCTTATGCTCTCCAATGTATCTGCCCCGATTGCAAGGAAGAAGGGTACGTATACGATGGGCGCTACTTTCTTGCACCAAGCACAAAGGACATCAATCGACTGTCGGAGAGTATGCGAATCTGGGATTCGCTCAAATCTGGCGATCTCCAAGACTTCTGGCCAAAAGAAGAAATCCCTTACGGGTGGCAGACGCACTACTGGAGCATTCCAGATCACGGCTATACGCACTGGTATCGTATGTTCAATCCTCGTCAGCTATTGATCCTCGGAACGCTCTTAAAGAAGATCATGATGACGGAAAATATCAGTACGCCGGTGAAAGAACAGGCTCTTGGAGCATTTCAGCAATACCTGCGCAATCAATGCATGTTTGCCTTTTGGAACCCTCAACGTGACACGATAGAACCTCACTTCTCGAACAACAATTACGTTGCAAAGCAACTTGTAGTTGAAAACTGTGTCTTCCCGTCTCTCGGACGTGGAAACTGGACTTCCTGCTCAGAAAAAGTGATCGAGGCGCTAGAGTGGTGCCGAATCCCCTGGGAGCCGGTCTTGGTCCCAAATTCGTCGAAGAGTGAAAAGGTGGCGACAGCTGATCCTGTACGCCCTGAAGGCGCATCGATCTTCTGTCATTCGTCAAGTGAAATCCAAGAACTTGAATCGGGGTCTGTAGACCTTGTAATCACAGATCCTCCATTCGGCGACAACTTCATCTACTCCGAAATGGCGAATTTCTTTTATGCTTGGCTTCGCATTCCGCTTTCCCTATGGTACGAGCAATTCAGAGGGATCAAAGATTCGCCAAATGCTCAGGAGGCTGTCAAGAACGTCGCCCATCACGCGGACGATGGCGACGAGTTTTACCAGAACATGATGACAGCTTGCTGGTCTGAGGCTTTTCGTGTGCTCAAGCCAGGCGGTCTCATGGCGTTCACCTTTCATCACAGCGAGCCTGCCCAATGGGCAATCGTGCTAGAAGCCTTGATGGATTCGGGCTTTTATATTGAAGCGATCTACCCGGTAACAAGCGATGAATCGAAGGGCGAGAACGCCGAATTTGGTTCCAAGAAAATTGAGTACGACATGCTCCATGTATGCCGGAAACGTCTTAACGAACCTACAACCGTGAGCTGGGCAAAAATGCGCCAGTGGGTTAAAGCCGAGCTGACTCGGCTCAGGCATTTGCTCGCGTCTTACCGCGCGAACGAAATCTCTGACGCGGATGTCCGGGTCATTTTGCGCGGCAAGGCTCTGGAGTTCTTCAGTCGCCACTACGGAAAAGTCCTAACCGCTGCTGATGAACCAATGAAGATCGCACATGCGTTGGCGGGCATTGATCAACTTCTCGACGAAGGCTCCGGTGGTGCTGATCGTCCGCCTTCTGTCGTCCAGCCACTCGCGTATCAGTTTTTGCGCCTCTTCTCAGTACGGAGTTCTTACTCCTCAGACGAAGTCACCAAGAGCCTATTCGGAACGGCGATCCGGCCCAGAGACCTTGCTGAACGAGGCTGGATTGAAGAGCGAAATCGCGTGGTCATTTCGATTCCCATTGACGCGCGTTTTGAATATCACCGCAAGCGCCCCCGCAAGGAGATGAAAACTGAGATCGATCAGGCACATTTTCTCATTGGCGCGGCCATGCCCAACAGCGGCATCAATCTCGAAGATGAGCTGACGAAGGACACCTGGATGCTGCGCAAGAGCGTCGATGCTGTTCTTGAGTGGTATGAAAAAGTGACACTGAATCCAGACGTACGCAACGCTGCGATGCTGGCAAGAACGATCCTCCGTAGCAGCGTCGCAAGACTCCGCGAACGGCCAGGTGCTCTGGAAGAACAGTTAAGCCTGTTCAATGATTGGGAAGAGTCGGAGTCGTAGCTTCGGGAAATCTTGAAGTGAGAGGAGCAGCCCATGCAGGAGATGACAGCACACAGTTGGAAGCGGCGCGGATGCAGTCTCGTGTGGTCGCCGGATCTTCTTCGAGACTTGATAACAGGCATCGAGGCAACGCCGCTTGATGTCGTTGTCGAATGGCAGCGTTCCGGATTCCCGGAAGATACACCCGCTGGCGCAAACACCGTGCTTGTCGGAGGGTTGCAAACGGTCCTGAATGTAATGCCGGATGCCGAAGCCTCTTATGCTTGGTTGCGTACCAATATTCTCCCGTTATGCCGCAAATGGACCAATCATTGGCCTCGCGTTGGCCTTGTATTCGGTATGGATGGTCCGGGCAGGCGCTTCGAGCTGAATGAAGCTGATGATTTGGTTTACTTTGGCCGCGAGCCGGAACGGAACAACAAGGTTTGTCTGACGCGGGCCATTTGGAATGGCGCAGCCACCGGCACAGGTGTCTTCAAATTGATGCAAGAAGGCTCACGGGAGATTGGTGGATTCCATGTCGTTAAAGTCTCCTAGCCTTACCATTGGCGCTCGTGTTGAGCATCCAGAGCTTGGAGTCGGTGTTTTCACCGGACCTGAGCCGGGCGGATATGCCCGTGTTTTCTTTCAGAGCCACGGTGAACGGCAAGTGTTATTGGCGAGTTTATCGCCTGCGTTGACATGGGAAGAAGAGGTCATTGCGAATGTCCGTCCCTCCACTCCCGATGATCTGAAGAGGCTGTGGCTGGCCATCGAGGCCGAAGAGCTGCCACTCCTGGAGAATGCGGCAACGCTTACAGCCGCGAAGGTGGACCTGCTCCCGCATCAGATTGTCCTGACGCACAAGATTGCGAATTCTTCCTCGCGCCGCTTCTTAATCGCCGACAGCGTCGGGTTAGGTAAGACCATCGAGACCGCATTCGTTCTTCGTGAGTTGGCCTCACGCGGTGAACTGACCAGAGCATTGATGGTGGTTCCCGCAGGGTTGGTAAACAACTGGCAGCGCGAGTTGAACGAAACATTTCATCTGGACTTCGAGGTATTCGGAAGCGAGGGCGATGTAACCGACAGGAAGACGAACGCCTTTGCGAAACACAACCGTCTTATCGCAAGCATCGACACATTGAAGCGTCCAACGCGACTCCATAAGCTCCTCGCAGCGCCCCGTTGGGATTTGATTGTCTTCGACGAAGCCCATCACTTGACGGCCTATCAATCGGGCAAGAAAGTCACGAAGACACAGAACTTCAAACTTGCGGAGGCTTTGAGGGACCACGCGCGGGATCTGCTCTTATTGTCGGCAACGCCGCACCAGGGGGATCACTTTCGCTTTTGGATGTTGATCCGTCTCTTAAATCCATCACTGTTCTTGAGCACAGAGGACATGCTCGCTAATCGCCACCGTCTGAATTCTGTCGTATTCAGGCGAACGCAGGCGGATGCTTGCGACGCCAACGGCGATCCTCTATTTACGAGGCGGCAGGTTCATACCGAGGCGTTCCGACTTTCGACTCCAGAAATGTGCTTCTATGAAGCGCTAATGGAATATCTCCGTGACGGATACAATCTGGCGGAAGCGAACGGCAATAAGGGAAGAGCTCTCGGCTTCGTCATGACCATCTTTCAAAAAATCGCGGCATCGAGCTTCGCTGCTGTAGGAGCAACGCTACGGAGGCGGTTGCTCAGTTTGACGATTCACGAGGCAATTGTTTGCGATCAGAATCTAGACGTAGTTGGTCGTGACCGGGCAATTGCCGATGCCCGCGGCCTCCTCCACGAAATGTTCGGATTGCCCCAAGACCCGCTAGGCCGCGCGGAAGCAGATCGCTTGCTGGCGGACTATCGCCTCAAACTTCTCCGAAAACTGGGCGAGAAGATTGAGGCCGCAGAACACAGTGATGAGGTCCAGGCCGTCGGTGATGAAGAGTCGGCGGCCATGCTCGTTTCCGTCGCCCTCCCTGCGGAGCGGCAGCGCATTCGAGATTTGTTGACTCTCATTCCGCCGGGAAATGAGAGCAAGACTCAAGAGCTGCTCCGCGCCCTTGGGGATCTTTGGGGCATTCATCCCGACGAGAAAATCGTGGTGTTCACAACCTATCTTGGGAGTGTCGATTCGCTTAAAGCTGCAATCGACCAAGCATTTCCTCGTGCAGGTGTAGAAGTTCTCAAGGGTGGCGACCATGGTGCGAAGGTTGCCGCTGAGCGCCGATTCAAAAGGCAGGATGGACCAAGAGTCCTGATCTGTACTGCAGCAGGCAGGGAAGGCATCAACCTGCAATTTGCCAGAGTTCTCTTCAATCATGACCTCCCGTGGAATCCGATGGATCTGGAGCAGCGGATTGGGCGAATCCATCGTTATGGACAAACGCATACTGCGCAGGTATACAACGTTCTCTCCGCGGATACGATTGAGGGTCAAATATTCTTACTTCTTGAAGAGAAGCTTCTGCAAATCGCAAGAACACTAGGCAAGGTTGACGAGTTCGGCCAGGTGGCTGAGGATTTACGAAGCCAAATTCTAGGGCAGCTCTCCGAACGAATCTCTTACGACAAGCTCTATCAAGACGCAGTGCGCGATCCCAAATTGGTTAGAACGCGGCAAGAATTGGATGTGGCAATCGAGAATGCCCAGACAGCCCGGCAGGTGGTTTGGGAACTGTTTCAGGATCTAGAAGGATTCAGACTTGATGACTATCGAGTGATGGATGACGCCGGGGCTGGAATGACAAGACTGATTCGCTACGTACAAGAATCGGTCAGCCAGCATGGCGGTTCTTGGCGCCCATTGAGCGAGGATACTTTCGAAGTTGCAGGGATCACGGATACGACCCGCCTGACGCAAATACGAGAAACTGCGAAAGCTGATGATCAGCTCTCATTGCTGGGTCTTGAGCATCCGATCGTAAAGCGGCTATTTGAAATGGATACTATGCTTCCTGCAAATCGGAGAGGCGTTTTGGCAACAACAAGTTCGCCGCTCAGTGGAAGGTGCGTCCTGACAATATGGCGTGTGGTTATCCAGAACTCCGAAGGGATGACCACGCGGCGCATCGTTCCAATCGCTGTTGATGGTTTGGGGCAAAGGAAACGGGACGTTGAAATCAGCGCCCCACCAATTCGGAACCTTTGCGCAGAGTCCGTTCCTTTGATGCAACCTGAACAGCGCAGAGCTTTGCTCCGTGCGGACCTGCCAGAAATTGTTCGGCGGGACTTAGCTTTCAGGGGGCATCTGTCGGAGTCATCTACAATTTCTTCTCGATTGCTTGCTTGGATCGAATTTGGAAATGGCTAGGGTGAAACATTGGGTAAGCAAGTCTCAAGCTAACCGCTAACTTCGTTCGTACAATTGCTTGCACTCTTTCGGCAATAAGATGCTCGCGTCGTCGGGCCTTGAAGGTTGCTGTCGATACGTTTGCAAATGAGTCAGTGCAATCGCAAAACATCGCCGCTTTCAGTCTCCGACCTCGAATTGATCCCTGTGTTCAGTATGGCCTCTTTTCCGTGACCCAATGAACGGCGGGCGGATGGCACTTTAGCCGCCGCCGCTTGCCGTCAATGACGCTGTTTTGGCTCCCCCATTCCCTGCGGTCACGGTCCCCCCAAAAAGCTATGACTGCTGCGCTTTGCACGGCCGCATTCTTGTGCCTCTCTTGCCCCGCCGTTGGGGTCACTTCAAGGAAAAGAGGCATAACATGACGAACACAGCAACACTCTCCGAAGTTCAGCTCCGCCAGTTCACCGGCTCCGACAACTGGTATCGCCACGGCATCAATCGCGCAGTCCTGTATACCGACGGCGCAAAGTTCCTTGCCGACCAGGGCGGCGCCTACTGGCTGCTCGACATCATCGCAATCGCCCAGCAACATGATGCTCGCGTTTCCGGCGAAGAGTTCCAGGTCTGGAACTTGAAGATTCACTCCGACCGTAGCGCGACCGTGTTCTGCGATGACGGCAATGGGAACCCGGTCTACACGCAGGAGATCTCCTTCACGGACTTCCCGCTTGACGAAGTGAAGCTCTACTTCGCCAACAACGTGATTCACCTGCCCAGCGAGTATTAGCTGGGCTGCCCGTGTCGGCAACAACCGGCGCGGGCATTATTTCACTCGGTCATTTGCCGCTCGATGAGGGTTGCCACACCAGACTGTCCGGCGTCAAGACTTTCTACAGATTCATCGGTTGGACGCCAATGGCATAGATGCCCCAGTCTGCCAATACCGCCCGCTCCACGGGTATTCCGAAATGACTGCATACCAGACACAATGCACTGACCAAAGCCGAATCGGTACGCGCCCCTACGATGACGCGAGAGATCGGGCGCACCAACGGGTAAAACTCAGACTTGGTTATGATCCTAACTTCCTCTTCATGCTGCCAGTCTCGCCACTTTTGAACCAAGGCTTTCCTCGCCACTGCCTCGGGGGAGGCAGAGTCTATGAACGCGGATAGGAAAATGAAATCATTGCTGTATGTGACCTCCACGGCCTCAGCATCATCAAGTTCGACTTCAATCGCCACGCCAGAGTAGCCGCTTGCATAGTGCGCCCAGAGCAGATGGTTGTTGAAAGTCCTGCTGAGTGAGCAAATCCTGAGTGACTTCATTTCCTTCCCGACTTCCAGACCGTAATCAGAAACCTCATTTCCGCGCCCCGCGTCGGTGCCGCTACGGAGAAGGTCGCCTTCACGAATGTCATTCAGAACATCGGAGTGACAACAGTACAGCCGTTTTCGGACAAGAATGTCCATGACGAAGTTGAGCTGTTGGGCCGAACGAAACTTATATGCCTTCATCGCGCTTATCAAGTAGCTCCCGGATTGAGTCATTGAGCGCTTCCTCTATTGCGCCCGGATCAACCTTGTCTGTGTGGCCTATGCGGAGAATCACATCTTCGCGGTATTCGTTCTTCTCATCCACGCGGCGCACGATGAGCACTAGCGGGTCCCTCGGATGATCACCCTTCTTGATACCAGCGGAGCGTGCCTTGAATATCTCCGTAACCAACTCAACCACGCTCTTTGCGAGTGATAGGGCACCCGCTGTCACGGCCAAGTAGAGCAATAGTTCCGGGCCGCTTTCGTGTTCAACAATCTCAGCGTGTTCCGGCGGCCTTCTGAGCCGTGCGTCAATGATTTTGTAGGCTTCGGGAGAGTGCTCACGATGGAAGCATCCCGACTCTACGCGGACTTTTATCGAAACAGCGCGCCCCTTACCCGTTTGTCGGCGTTGAAAGTCACCAACGGTGTGTCGAAAGCCCGCTAGCCAACGTTCATCCACCATGAGCGTACCCCTCCTTCAATCGATTCCAGTGAAGTCCTTTTCCAACCAATCCTTCAAGTCCGGCCACCAAACATCCTTCACGTCCGGGTCATCAGCCACTTGGAAGCCGTCCTGCTCAAGTAGCCTTTGAGCCGGGATGTCTTGGATTGGACCCCAATATGGCGCAGCCTGGACCCCCGGAGGCACCATAGGGTTTTCTACGATGCTGTCTGTATTCCCATCAATCAACTCTCTGCCTACACGCACCCATGCGTGTTTCCACGTATGAATCCGCTTGCCCTTTGCTGAGAGATAAGTCGCCGTGCCGGTCACGGCGAAACTGTTAGACCCGAGATGCCGCAATGCCAGGTTGAGCAGCCCGGCAAACTGAAGGCACATATCGGAACGCCCGCCCACGTTCTCGTCAACCATCTCGGCAACCTTGTCCAAGAGCGCTGCTCGTCTTCCCGGCGTGAGCATGGCTGACTTGTCAATCAGCGACGTGGAGGGTTTGGCGCGAGAGTCTGACTCTTTCTGTGCCCGGATTCTTGAGATGATGCCTTGGATGAACGGCGGCCTTGAAGCAACATAAACGTCCACGGACGCATTCAGGGCCGGTGAAATCTCACGTTTGTTGGGCATGGCGGACTCTCGGGATACTGACACATTGGGCTATGTTCGATATTAGCGCCGTTCTTGGCATCTTTTCTAGCAACGGCAGCCTCTCGTCTACAATGTGCGTGAGGACGTAAGGCTATGTCTACAGACGAAATCCTAGGAATTGACATTCACGACGCGATCATGGGACTCAAGCGGGCCATCGAGAATGATCGGCTGAAAATCAATTCGCTTCTCACAATTCGCGCCTTAGAAAAAGTCAGTTTTGGCGCGGATGGACGCATTGACCCCTCCACTGTGGGGCCGGAGGTTCGTGCTTCTGCGCGTGCCTACATTGGCGCTCATCCAGATGATTGGGCCACGCGGTAAGCGCCTTCACTGATAATCTGCAGGCATTTGGCTACTGCAAGAGGTGACCTCTGCCGTAAATCTGCCCGTGCGGGGCAAAGGTCTAAGTTCGCATTTTGACGGTACGGGCGACGGTACGGAATAATGATTTCAGGTGCTTTTGGGTGCCACCGATACTCCTAGAATCAACAGGTTACGACCATGGGTCTGGTTGTCACGGCAGAGGTCGGCGGGATCACTCCCGGAAGACGCCCAATGCGCCAGAATGGATTCTGGATTGTTGCAAATCGCCAATTCACTTTCCGAGCCAGAAATTGAGTTCTGGGTGGTCGAGCACCTAACCGGAAACCGCACCGTACCCATTGCGACGATCCACAGGCCGCTGTGCAGTCAGGCGGTTTTCCACGCATAAGCGGTGTACCTGTATACGCATAAGCGGTGTACCCACGGCGGCTTTCGGCGCATATCCGGTGTACAGCTACGCATATCCGGTGTACGAAGTGCCCGCATTCCATTGATTACAAGAGGCTTCCAGGACGCCCTGTAATACCTTTAAGTAAACCTATATTGATAGCCTGTAGTAGTGCCCGTGTTCTGTGGAAATGTGCAAATCGTCTCAAAACAAGACGAGAACCTCCCCCCCGCAGAGGGGGAAAAGGCGCTACGCGCCGAAAATTACTATCGCAGAACTTTGGGGATGTGCGGACCGGAAGGACGCAGGAGCAGGCCATTCTCATGGCTTTCGATCTTCAATTGTGGATAGACCACGACTACTCTGCGGAACGCTTCAATGGCTTTTGATCGAAAGCAGGAGCGGCCTTGCGGAGTGTCGGAGTACCCCGCCCCGAAGCTCCGGCGAAACGACTCCCAGGAAATCAGCGTGGGCCGCGATAGATAGCTGACCCGGCGTGTCGCCCAGGCATAAAGATCGAGCGCCAAAGGCGACCGTTTGAGAGCCCTGACGGCCCTCAGGTCAAGCGGCACCGGGGCAGCGACGAGCTGTTCAAAAAAGTTCACTGAGAGTGTCACGGTGGACTTTGCCGGTGCCTCACTCAGTAGCCTTTGCGGAGTCCACCAGAGATGGAAGCGGTCCGCCAGGAGGAGATTCTCTCCGCTGCATTGATCCTGCCCGCTATCATCCTGCGCCCATCGCGTCGAAATGGCAGCGCCGACCAGGCGTTGCATCTGGTTACGGAAGCGCGGGATGGTTCCCCAATGTCCGCCAGTGGCTTGAAGCCCAAGTTGCGCCATGAAGCGTGAAAGCGAGGGACCAAGCTCAAGCTCTCGATTCGCGGTTAGAATGGCTTCGGTCGTCATCCAAATGAGAATCAGGCGCGGATAACTACCGTATGGCAAGCCAGTTCCGCCGACATCGGAGATGCGGAGGGTTAGATTGCCGTCCTGACGGACATATTGTGTGCCTGGGTGCTCGCGGTGCGGCAGAGTGGTTTGTACAAGGAACTTTGCCAAGTATCCGAGCGCGCCGGCATCGCGGGCGCTCTCTGCGGGGATGACTTGCAGAAACGACAGCAGTGGATGTTCGTGACGAGGGCCTGCGGCTTGTTGCTCGCTCTGGCGAAATCCATCGTGAACGATGGAAGCAGCGTGCGAATGCGGAGTCGCCACAGCCGGTTTGAATCGTGAGGCTGGCGGCAGCCGGTCGTGACCGGAGATCGGATTGATTCCGAGAATCGCCCTTACGGATGTGAGTTCGGAACCCACTCGTCGATTTACCGGATTCCAAGCACGTTGGCAACTTCGGCCGTGCGGAAATAGACGCGTCGGCCAAGTCTCAGGCGAGTTGCATTGATCTTGCTGACCCACTCGCCCGAGGAGCGCAGCGTAATACGCAAACCATCTGGGGAGCGATCAAGGAGGGTTGCCAGTTGGTTGATACTGAGCAACGGCCCGTACTGCTTTATCAAAGTCTCTTCCGAAGTCGGTGTCATGTCTTCTCAGTTCCCTTCTATTCTGTCCGTATCGCTTCCAAGATCCAGTTGTGCCCTAAAGAGTCGTCCTGCTGTCGTTACATAGTGCAGTGTACATTTCAATAGACGCGCCTCGTTTTGCTTTGGTTTGCCCTGGCAGTCGCTATTCTTCTTTATCCCTAGATATTTTCATCGTCGGATTGTATTCCGTAGAACCTCCTTGAAACGACGTTTCCGGTTTATGAAGAGCTGTCTTCGGCGGGAGGAGGTTTCCTCCCTGTCTGCGGCCTGCATTGCAGTCCTTCGCCACCCTCCTCAGCGGGGCCGTTCCTTCCCCGCAACTCCCCTCCCTGATTGGCTGAAGAGCAACAACAACAACAAAAGCAAAAACAGCTAAGGGGTGTTTCCCCCTCGCGCCCGCAAGGGGTTTCCCCAGGCTTCCGCGCTCCGCTTGTGCAGCCCTCGCGCCCTTTCCGCTGCGCTCCAAGGGTGGGAGATACCCCTCCCCTTGCAGTTGCTACCCCCCACCTTCGCCAGGAGGCGTTCGGCATTTGTTTTTCAAATGCCGAGTACCACGAGGCAAAACCCCAAGGAGGAAGTACCCATGAGCAGCGCAGCCGTTACCGTCAACAACCCCGTTCAGTCGTCCACCTATCAACCCAAACAGCAGCAGCGCCAGACAGCAAAAGACGTGATTGCCGAGAACGTAAAAGCTCTCATTGCCCAACTGGAGGCTGGGAAGAGCGATGCACTCACCGCTTACCTCGATGCAATGGCAAGGTTCCACAATTACAGCTTTGGAAACATTCTGGCCATTGCCCGTCAGAAGCCGAGGGCAACCAACGTAGCCGGAATGTTCACATGGAACCAGCTTGGACGCCGCGTGAAGAAAGGCGAGAAGGGCATCCAGATTCTTGCGCCCATGATCGGCGTTCGACGCAGGAAGCAGGAAGAGATCGAGCAGGATGGAGCCGGAAAGAGCGCCCCTGTATTGGTTGGTTTTCGCGCCGTCTATGTTTTCGATGTTTCGCAGACTGAAGGAGCCGAGCTTCCCGCACCGGCCACAGTCACCGGCGAGGCGGGAACACACCTTGACCGGCTCATTGACTTTGTACAGCAGCAAGGCATCGAGCTTGAATACAACGAACGTATCGCGCCAGCGCTGGGCGCAAGCTACGGCGGCAAGATCGTACTTTTGCCGGGGCAGTCGAAGGCGGAAACTTTCGCAACTTTAGTCCATGAGCTTGGACACGAAATGTTGCACAAGGCCGACCGCCGCACGGCGACAACCAAAGTTGTGCGGGAGACCGAAGCCGAGGCCATCGCCTTTATCGTGGGCAAAGCCATCGGACTCCAGACCGGCACCGCTTCCGCCGACTACATCCAGCTTTACCACGGCAACGCTGCATTGCTGGCGGAAAGCCTTGAAGTTATCCAGCGCACATCCGCCGTTATTCTCGCTGCCTTGGAGGAGCCTTCCCCGGAAGACTCCCAAGCGCAGACCGCTGAGACGGCCACCCCAACCGCAACCGAAGACGCGGCCCCCGAACCCCGGCGCAGCCGCCGTAGCCGCAATGAAGCAGCAACTACGGAGGCAGCGGCTTAGGCCGGTTGCTTCCACTTCGCCCCCTTGCGGACAGGGTTAACAGCCCTGTCCGCTCAGACCTTACCTGTTAGACCAGCCGAAACCCGCTCCCAAGGAGAGAGCATCTATGACGATTGCAAACACCAATACCGAATACCGCGACCTTCCACTGTCCTTTCTCATCGAGTCAAAGACCAACCCGCGCCGATTCTTTGAAGATTCAGCCCTCAATGAATTGGCCGCAAGCATCCGCAGCCAAGGCGTTCTCTCGCCCTTGCTTGTGCGGCCACTGACCGAGCGCAGCTTCGAGATTGTCGCCGGAGCCAGACGCTACCGCGCCGCCCAACTTGCCGACGCCGATACCGTCCCAGTCCGTATCGTCAACCTCACCGACGCTGAGGCACTGGAGGCGCAGCTTATCGAAAACCTGCAACGCCGCGACGTTCACCCGCTGGAGGAAGCGCAGGGATTCCGCGCCCTGCTCAATCTTGACGAGCCGAAATACTCCATTGAGCAGATCGCGGCGAAGACGGGCAAATCTCTCGCCTATTGCGCTCAGCGCGTCAAGTTGACCGAACTCACCGCCGCCGTTACCGAGGCATTCGCTAAGGACGACATTGGCGTAGGCCACGCGCTCCTACTCGCAAAGCTACAGCCAGCCGAGCAGGAGCAAGCGCTCTCCGCTTGCTTCCGCGAGGATTGGAACGGCGGCCAGGGCAAGGCCAAGCGCATCCTGCTCCCTGTCCGCCATCTCCACCAGTGGATTGAGCAGAACATTTTGCTCATTCTGAAAGACGCGCCGTTCTCAAAGACCGACCCCAACGTCAACCCCGCCGCCGGAGCCTGTGTCGATTGCCCCAAGCGCACTGGAGGAAACGCGCTGCTCTTCGCAGATATTGCCGAGGACGCTTGCACCGACCCAGCTTGCTACCAATCCAAGATGGACGGATTCGTAGCGCAGACCATCGCGGCCAAGCCGAAGCTGGTACAAATCTCATCGGCCTACGGACCGGCCGCAACCGCCGCCGATAGCGGCAGCGCGGCCCTGCCCCGCAACAAGTACATCGAAATCAAGCCGCAGGACCCCAACGCGAAAAAGCACAGGGATTGGCCGGAGTACCAGACCTGCAAATCCATGACCGAGGCCATCGTCACCGAAGGCACCGAGAAAGGCGAGATTCGCAAAATCTGCGCTGACCCCGAATGCCCCGTCCACCGCCCGAAGAAGCAGCGGCCAGCCGGAGACCAGCGCATCAAAGCCGAGCAGGACAAGCAGCGTCGCGAGGAGGCCCTTGCCAACGCCGTAGGCTTGCGCGTCCTTTCCGCCATTGTTGCCGCAGTGCCGGTACGTCTCACCAAGCGCGACCTCGTTTTCATTGTCGAGCGTTTGCTTCCCCAGTTGGAGGAGCGGCGCATCGAGGTTCTCGCCCGGAATCGCGGCATCAAGAAGGCGCAAGCATCCGACAGCATCGGAAAGCTGATGGGCACCTACATTCACAAGGCCGAGGAAGGCGAACTCGGGAGACTTCTAGTCGAGACTGTGATTCTCCACTCGGCCCGGACGCAATCGGAGACTGGCAAGGCGCTCAAAGACGCCGCTCAGCACTACAAGGTGGACACCGACGCGATCACCCAGAAGGTAAAAGCGGAGTTTGCCGCGAAGGAGAAGGCGCAAGCCGTCAAGAAGACAGCCGCGAAGGCCCAGCCGAAGCCAGCAAAATCCACAGCAGTCAAGAAGGCCAAAGCCGCGTAAGACTCAACATCCAAGCCTTGCATACGGGGTCTGCCAGCAGGCCCCGTTCTTTTTCGCCCGTCTTCCCACCCATTGATGTGCTGCCGCTTCGCGCCAGACTTGGTTTGGCCCACCCGACGGGCTTGAAATGCTACTGTGTAGCCATTCCGGCCTTAATCAAGAAGCGAGACGGGTTCTGATGACGAGAGTCTCCCCACGGCATCTGCCGATTCTGCGGATACGTGAGATATAGTAGCCGCTTTGATCGTGTGACTGCTACGAAAGCATTGCGGCTCTCCTCCTGCAGCTCACGCCCTCCCGTCGCGCGATAATCAGGGAACGTACCTTCTGCCATGCCAGCGACAAACACAACGTCAAATTCAAGTCCCTTGGAGGAATGTACAGTAAGCAAGGCAACTCCCTCGCGGGTCGCCTTTTGAGTTGCGCCAAGAGCTTTGCTACTCATAAAACCCGCAATGGTGTGTAGCGATCCTTCAGCTCTTAGATACTGATCCCACTCTTGCTGAAATACTGTGACGTCTTCGTAGATTGCGCGCCTATCATTTTCGTCGAGGCTGTCTCCGTACTTCTTTAACTCGTCAAAGGCCGGCATTAAATCGAATCGTGATGAATTTCGTACAATCCTCTCGATAGCTCTTACGACGGCCCCGGATCGCTCACCGGTATCTGGACTAGATTTAGCCATTGAATCGAGCACCGCCAGAGAGTCGGGTAATCCTGTTGGCTCCTTCACTTTCCACTTCTTTGCGATAGCTGCGAAGTGGAGCCGATCACTTGGGTTAGCTACCACCCGTAACGCCAACTGAAAATCATCGACTGCCTCAGACTCGTTCTCGTGGTTGGCAGTCAGGCGTTTGTAGAACGGAATTTTCCGCTCGCGCAGTTCCTTCTCCACAGCCAACAGCGCAAACCGCGTTCGGCCCAGGATGGCGCATTTCGACGGTTGAATCCCACCTTCTACGTCACGATGCCCTTTTTTGAAAAGCCGCTGAAGTTCGTCTGCGATTAGCTTTGCTTCGTCATTCTCGTCGTTCCCAACGAGCAACTGCTTTTCTCCATCGATAGGGAGCTGCGCCGCAACCAAATACTTAGGGTCAAGCGCGCGCGCAACTTCCACGACCGCTTTCGATGACCGAAAGTTTTCGGTAAGGTCGATGACCTTCGCGCCAAACTCATCGCGAAAACGATCCATATATTCAGGACTCGACGTATTGAACCCATAGATGGATTGCTTAGGGTCTCCCACCATCAGTACGTTCTTGAAAGAGTCGCCGCATAGTGCACAGAGGACGGCGTACTGAGCCTCATTGAGATCCTGGGCTTCGTCAATGCAAACAAATTTGTAAAGCCTGCGGTAGAAGTCCGCTAGCTTAGGATTCCCACTGAGCAGCCGATAAGCTAGTAATAGTAGATCGTCAAAATCATAGGCGTTGCAAGATCGCAGACCTGCATCATAGGCCTCTAGCACCGCCTGATCTAGTTCGTCATCGATCATAGCGCAACTGATCGGATGGGCCTTGATTCTGGAGATGTTCTGAAGCCAACCATCAACTCTGCGACCACGCGCTTTCGCGTCGGGCTCTTGGTCGATCTCTTCTTTGAGCAACGGGTCGTCTTCAATTGCCTTGAGTAGAATGTCCTTGCGGTCCTTGAACTGTTCGAAAATGTTGGGCATTCCAGTAACACCGACGAGTTTCCCTCGCTCAGCCAACATCTCAGTGCAAAAGCTGTGTAAGGTGCCAATGAACGTACGCTGCTTTGCGTCGCCCAAGTCAGCAAGGCGTTCACGCATCTCGTCGGCGGCCTTATTCGTAAACGTCAGAGCCAAAACACGAAAGTGTCCAGGAATATTTAGAAGCAGTGATCGGATACGCTCGGTAAGTACGCGTGTTTTGCCCGAACCTGGCCCAGCTACAACTAGCAATGGTCCATCAACGTGATTGACGACGCTGATTTGCTGGGGTGACAGCCTTACTTTCATGATTGTGCTCATATCGTTTTCGGCGTCGCCTTCTTCAGACCTTGATCGGCGCTGATGATCTTGAACAGGCTGCAAATAATTGACGGAAATTGCCGCGCCGGGTCCGGCAAGCTAGATATTTGACGCGCCAGTGGTCGCGCAAGCCGAGTTTTTTCTTCCTTCATCGCGTCACCCGCTGCGCGAATTCGCCCTCCTGTGCTCAGGTAATCACGGTTGCCCTTGTTCTTTGGGTAGGGAGTACCGTGCCTGTTTCCGATAAAGCTGTCGAGCGAGGCATCATTGCCGGTGAGCTTATTAAGGGCCAGCTCAACCTCTGGAAGAAAGCCTTCATGTAGCAGCTGCGTTTCGAAGTTTCGTTTGTCGGGGATCACAATGATATTAGGCGAGTCGGCGATGTTGGGCTGTTTTGCTTTCTTGAGTGCCGCTTCGAGTTGCGCGACAGGCTGTGTCTCGCCATCCCCCATTACATACCATGGAATCCCCAGGCTCTTGGCCAGCCAAATGAATGGGAAGTAGTCTGTCCCGTTGGCCCGAACGAAGCTAAAGCCGAGCTCGTGGATAGTCGTTCCCCAATACTGTTGAGCCCAGATTGGCATAGCCTGCTCTTCGGTTTGCCCTTCGAAAAGGACCACTACCCGAGCAAAAAGTATGTCTCCGCGCGATTCGATCACCGAATCTTGGAGCTTACGCTTATCGTCTTCTTTTTCGAGTTCGGACAAGTTCAACTCGGTCACCACAGTATCTCCGCCCTTCTTGATGAACAGACGGAGATCTTCGAGTTGAGCCTGGCCCGCGAAGTAGGGTGAATGTGTGCTCACTACACGTTGTCCAGAGATGTTCTTAATGTGAGAGAACAGGGATCGCTGTGCTTGGGGATGCAGGTGCGATTCTGGCTCTTCTAACGCCAGGATTGAATGAACTTGGTCTCCGCCTTTTTTTGCGTTCAGGTTGCGCCACGAGGCGAATGCTCTGAAGACCAGTAATGAGGCAAGGCTTCTAGTTCCCATTCCATGTCGCGCCAGTGGAAAAGACTGCGCTCCTACGGTCGAAAGCGAAACATCGACGCCCTTGGAAAGATCCCTCAGCCTTCTCGCAATTGGCGCGATGTCGATGCCGGCGTTGTCAGCGGAGACGACAAATTGAAGATCTTCCAAGTTGGTTTTGAGATGTTTTAGAATCTCGCTTTTTTCGACGATCTGTTGGTTGATGCCAGAAAGTGCAGCCTCAAGTTCATCCACTTCGGCTTTGGAAAGGCCAAGGTCGTCGGTCATCCGCCTCCAGAACGAACCCTGACGGCGAAGGTCGTCTTCGAGGTCGCGCTTGGCGTCAATATAATGCAGGGCGATAGGTTCAAGCTGGGCCGCTGTGAGCGCCTTATCCTGGGTCGGCGCTGCTAGCCAGTCGTTGAAGGGCCGCCATTCTTTCAAGAATTTACGTTCTACGCCATAATCGCCCTTGGCTAAACTCCATGCCAATGTAGTACGAAACGCCATCGACTCTGTGAAATCCACCTCGTCGGGGGCGATGCCTGTACCCCAGAGAGCCGTCCAGAAGCTTCCTTCTGGGAACTTTTCCGCGACCTTCCCGTGAGTATCGATGGGTCGGATTCTTACGTCGATGATGACTTGACGATCTTTCGGGGGGAACGCCTCACCTGTTGCGAGATGCACATCATCTTGACCGAGGATCTTGCGGCCAGCACCAATAGCTGAGAAAAGCGCGTCGAGGAAACTCGTCTTGCCAGCATTATTCGCACCGATCAGCACGGTAAGGTCGCTAAGCCGCACCTCGATGTTTGCTAAGGAGCGAAAGTTGCTGACGCGAACCTCAGTAACCGCAATCTCGCTTCCAATGGAATAAATCGGCATACTGCGCAATCTCCCGTTGCAAAACATCAAATCAGCTTGGCATAAATCCCCGGTGCGCACGAATCTCCAACCGCAGTTCTTCGCGCAGAGCTTTGCTCTTCTTTAGGTGCTTGAAGAATTCATCGAGAACGCTGACAACGATGGCGTTGACGCTGACGCCTTCCGCTTCAGCCCATTCCCGGAGTTTGTTGCGGGCTTCTGCGCCGACATGGAGGAGCTGAGGGTTGGTGAGCTCCATGCCAGCCTTGCGAGTCTGCATGATGTCTACTTTTTCGCGCTCAACATGGCTCAACGCAAAAAGGACGATCCTGGCCAGATCGCCCTTTACACGAGACTCTTCTGTGACTGCTTCGCGCAGATCAATGGGGAGGCGCAGCGTCATTCCCGGACGGTCGTCCGTCCACCGCTGCCCCTCGCGGTTCACTTTCCGCGCCGCCTTCTTCGCTGCCTTCTTGACTGCCACTGGATGCCCTTCCAAAGTTGTTTACAGGTCGCTGTTGAGGCTCACTCCCTGCTCTCATTGGCGAGTAAGGACCGTTGAATAGGAGATCCTTCTCAACCCTTACAAAGAACCTGTACCCCGGCCTTACGATAATCGTTGGTTGGATGTTCAGGTTCCTTCGTGTAACCTCTACTCCCAATTGCCCGACTTGCTGGCCGACTGCTTGCCCCACCTGTTGTCCGACGCTGGGCGATTGCAGTACCGAGGAGTTCGTCCCCTGGCTCAGCTCAATTCCGGCGGAGAAAAGCGAGGTGAGCAATGCGCCGGAGAGGATTCGGCCCCAGTGATTGTCCACCTGGTCTCGGAACCCAGCCGCGCCAGTGCTGTCGTCCCCTTCAAAGCCGCCGAGCGAAAGGCTACTTCCGTCCGGGAAGATAACCCGCCGCCAAACCGCCTGCAACGCATTTTGCCCATACCCGACGTGAGAATTATAAATCCCAACCAGTGTACTTCCAGCGGGTACTAGAATGTACCCGCCAGTAGCGGAATCATAAACATTTTCACGGACAAGTGCCCGGATCAGCCCCGGCAGATCGGAGTTAAGCTGCTGTTCCAGTACGGCCGGAATAAGCCAGCCGGCCTTGATTTCATACTTACCAAGCGCCGGCTTCCGGGTGCTGCCTATATATTCAGACTCAGTGCCGTGCTGCAGACCGAATCCAGTCTTTTGCTGCTGATCGTTTTGGCGCTCGTAGTCCGTGCGCTGCTCTGGCTGGCCCGCTGCGGTGGATTGCGAGTTGGCGGATTGGGGAATGCCCCCTTGCGCGGGGCTTGCCCCCAACGCGGCACGGGCATTGATGAGCGCGGCTTGAATCGCTTGCAGCGGGTCGGCGTCCGTAGCTGCCTTTTCCTTGTCTTCGCTGGGCAGGGTCCCTTTGACGGACGTTCCCGCCTCCATCGCCTCGCGCTCCCGGTTGTATTCCTCCAGGCGCCGCTGCTCGGCAAACGACAACGAACCGTTCACAGCGGTTGAGGCCGCGGTCTGCCGGTATTCAAGAGGGGGAATCGAGCTGGTTTGGGTTCCGTTGCCGGTCCCTGGTGACAAGGTTGACCGGCCCGATGGAGAGTCGCCGGTAGCAATGGACGAGCGTTGTGCAGATTCCGGGACGTGAGATTGCCCAATATCCAGTCCGTTCCGCGCCTGGTCGGACAGCATCCCCTTCTCAACAGTTGTGGCCGGCCCGACGCCAGTCTGAGCCGCTTCTGTTTGCTTCGCGGTTTTCTTGTTGCGATTTGCCAGCCCGTGCCGCATATAGGCCGCCGCCAAGACGACCAGGGCGATGAGGATGATGCCAGCAAGCGGACGGAGCTTGCGAGCCTTCGGGGTAAGGCTACCATTGACGCCGCGCACGACCTTATCGGTCTGTGCCGCGTCTCGGATCTCATCCTGACTTTGTTCCGCGCTTTGCTCGGCTCCCGCGCTCTCAAGATCGAGCGATTTGGATTTCTCTCCTGTTATCGCCATACTCAGCTCCTTTTCCCGGCGCTACCGGAGTAGGGTGTCTCGCGTGTGATGGTCACGCGGGTCTGCTTCTTGCCTACGCCGACCACCAGAATGGCCTTATCAAACAGGCGATCCACGATGTAACGCGAGCCATCGACGCGGAAGTTGACCAGTTCCGACTTGCCGTTCACTTGAATCAAGAGAGTTGGCAGCTCGCGGAACCGACCATCGTTCGGGTAAATCAGGTAAGTGTGCCGGCCATCGTCAAAGACTTGCTGGGGACGGTAGGCCGCGTCTCCGTTGAGCTTGTAGTCGAAGTAAAGATTGTCCAAGGCGTTGTCAGCCATTGGCACCACGCCAGCCCGCTTGTCTTTCTCGCGTGCTTGCTCGGCGATGGCCTCGGCATCGTGCTTTGCCGCATCCTGACGTGCCTGGAATGCCACCCACTTTGCGCTGTCTTCGCCGGGATATTGAAATGCCAGCCGAGAGACGAAGCGCACCGGATCGGAGACAAGCCGGAAGACATAGGTACGCCGGTCTGTGGAAACGATCAAGTCGGTTTCAAGGCCCGTCTCAATCGGCTTCACGATCAGCAGCGGCGTTTCATCAAGACCGGAGCCGGAGAGGACGGGTGTAATCTCCCAACGGCGGGAGTCGCCAATCTGGGGCTGACTTTGCAGGTGCTCGCCAGCCTGCAATTCAATAGCGCAGACCCGTAGCGGGGCGCAGACCATCACCGGCATCCCCTGGCCAAAGATGTAGACCACCCGGCCGTCCGCACCCGGCGTTGGCATCGCAACCCCGCTCTCCCACTGATGAGAAACCTCCGTCGCGCTGACCGCGGCGGCGTTCAGCTCAGCGTGAGGCGGTGTCCAGTTAGACGGAACCTCAGAACCTTTGCCCGCTGCAGCGCCTCCAGGTAAAGGCTGAGCTACGGGGGAACGGCCTGTGATAGGCGGAACCTTTAGCAGAGGTATGGGAGTCAGCGGGCTTGCCCTCGACGCTGGCTGATTATTCTGTGCCTCCAGAGCAGACTCCGCGCCTTTGAAGTCGTAGGTTGACAGCTCTTGCTTCTGTTGTGGTGTGAGTGCCGGAGCTGACTGAGCGCCCGCCGCCGCACTCGCAATTTGGACTGCCATCAGTGTTGCCGCGAGCCACTTCATTTGCCATTTCCTCCATTTCCGGTTTGAGAGTCGTTGCCCGTCGTGACCACTTCGCCCCAGGTCAGATTCGTGACATAGAGACCGAGAGGGTTGACCAATGCCTGTTTTGCGTCTGTGACCTCTTGTGTCACCACCGAGACGAAGGCCCGATAGCGATGCGTCGCGACCAGTCCACCGCCCAGGTCGCGGGTCACTTCCGTCCAGGCCACTTCGTAGGTCTTAGGCGATTGCTGGACGATGGATTCGACCGAGGCGTCAACGGTCTGCTTCGTAAGCAGATCGAAGGGAGAGCTTTTCGAGTAGAACTCGGTGATCGTGGCCGACGCCGACGAGTTTTTCCCGGTCTGTGCATAGACCTCATCCACGAGGCGGCGTTGAGCTACCGCGTCCGTGACGACCGTCCGCAAATCGGTGATCCATCTGGCAACCACCGCTTCCTGCAAACGCACATCCTTGACTGCGACCTGTTTGGCCGGGATGACCGGAACCGCCCGCCCCACATCGTCGAGCGCGACGACGTAAGGCACCGTATTCGAGCGGTAGCCGATGGCGACCATGCCGGTAACGCAGATGAACGTCGTTCCCATCGCGATGAATGCAGCGAGACGCCAGTTGTTCTTGCTCTTGATCTGGTCGCCAAACCGCTCGTCCCACTCCTGACGGGCGCGAACATAAGGTGTCTGGGATATAGCTGTTTCTGCCACTGATTATTCCTCCCTCTCGATTCGCAGTTGTGCCGATGGCGCGTGACCGCTGCCATCGTGCGGGACATTGACGTTGGTCGCGTGCCGCGCCAAGGATTGAAGATTATTGGCGGACGACGGTGGCGCTGGAGGCGCAGAAGGAGTCTCAGATGGCGCGCCCGCTGGAGACGGTGGAGGCGGTGCCGGAGGAGAACTGGGAGAACCAGCCGCTTCCGCTGCCGGAACCGGCGGCGCTGGCGCGCTGGCGGTGTCCACTGCGGCTTCACCCACTCCACCCACGGCGGAGGCAGCGCCCGAGGCGGCCTCCGCGCCAAGCTCTGCTCCTCCCATCGCGCCTGCCGTTTCAGTTGCCGCCAACGCACCGCCGGCTACGGCCCCAGCACCTCCGGTTGCCGCTACCACGGCAACCGTGGCCGCGCCGAGCGCAGCCGCTTTGCCAATCTCAGCGCCCATGCCAACCAGGTCTGCCGCGCCGGAGCCAAGCGTCCCCGAGGCAATCGACGCCGCCATCTTCGGGATCATCCAGGACGCGAAAGCAAACAGCAGCATCGACATCAAGGTTGGGAAAATTTGAGTAATGGGCTGATCGGCGGTGTAGCCATTCATCGTCGCGATCCAGTTGTTCGAGATCGTCTTGAATACACCCAGCATGAGGTAGATCAGCATCAGGCGGACGCCGGTACTTACAGCTAGAGAAATGTACCTTTCAAAATAAGGCGAAGTCCANNATGATGATGTAGGAGGCAAGCACGATGCAGGCAGCCAAGATCGTCGTGATTGCCCCGCCAGGCTCCGTCAGAAGGCTTGTGGATGAGACCTTGGTAAAGAGATCCGAGACAATCTGAAGCCCCTGGGTCATGATGTCCGATGGATTCTGAGCCACGGAAACGCCCGAAGCATTTGCACCGAGCTGAGCGAAACTATTGACGATGGCCGGTATCCAGGTCTGGCCATTGATGAGGACGGCGTAGAAGAAGGAGATGACCAGCAGCTTCTTGATCAAGCTGAGGAACAAGCCGTTGAAGTCGTGTTCCCGGAGCAGTTGCGGCGCTCCCCAGGCGAAGTCCAAGAGGGCCAGAACGTAGAACAGGAAGGAGGCTTCCTGCATGATGGCGGGAATCCATGCGTTCGCCGCCTGCTCGATCTGCTGAAATGTTCCGCCCACATCGACAGGAGCTTGAGCATGGGCTGTGGTGGCTGAGGCAAACGCCACGGCCACCACATAGAGAAGTTTTCGTCTCTGAGCCATACGTTACCTCAAAACGCCACACCATCGGACTTCAGTGTGGGTTTTCCGAAGAAGTTGGCGCTTGCATTGCCCGCGCACACCTTGCCCTCGTCCGTGGTTGCCCAATCTGCCAGAGCACCTGCTTGCCTTTGTTTGCAGAGAGGAGTGAGTTGCTTGCGGAGATCCTCGCGCTTGGCAAGAAACGCCGAAATGCTGCCGGGAGTGGCATGGCCGACATCGCCTCCCCCGGCATTGTGAAAGGCCGTCACGATCGGACTCGGCGCAGCGTTTCTGCATCCTGCCAGAATCGCCAGGCCGGCACCGACCACAAAAACGCAAAACGTCTTCATCGCATTCTCCTAAAATGAAACGCCGTCGCTCGTCACCTGAGTTTGGCCGAAGAACAAATCGGAGTTTGCCTGCTTTGTTGCTTCGGCCTGAACGAGCGCTCCTTGATAAGACGCTTTGCTCTGCATATCCGCCATCATCAGTTGCCGCAATTTCATCAATTGCTCAGACTGATTCTCCGCAATCTGGTTCCCCACCTCGATAGCCTGCATTCTGCCCACGGCCGATTCGCTCTGACCTTTGAGAGTTTCGAGCAATGCTTCGTCGCTGTTGAATTGCGAGTTTTGTAGCCCGGCGGTATTAAGGGCGCCGCGCGTGCTATCGAGACTGGTTTGACTCCAGGTCTGATACGACTGCCCGTAGTTGATGGACGAGGAATAGCCGGGGAATCGGAGACGAAATGCCCCGTCCAGGTTGCCCATTGTGTAGGAGAGCGATTGACCCGTATTCACGATCTGGTTCAGATTGGTAATGTCCGCCGCCACGGTCCCGAAGAGCTGATTTGGGATCGGGAGACCGTGTTTTACCTGGTTCGCGATCTGAGCAAGCTGGTTCTCAACCATCAATGCCTGCTGTTCGAGCTGGCCGACTAGCTCGATGTAGTTGAGTAGTTGAGTGAACTCCGTTGCAAAGACTCCCGGCACGCCCGCATAGGCCGGGACAGGGTTGACGGTTTCAGTCGCCATCAGGGCGACCAGGACGATTGCGGTTGCGCTCTTAGCGAGCCATTTGGGTTGCATGATTCACTCCTCCTTCGTAATAGTCGATCCATCCTTGCTCAACTTTCCTTTCCTTCATCCACTCGGAGATCCATCCCTCGCCGAATTCCGCAGCCAGGGCGTCGATTCGTGCCCTATCCTTTTGGCCGGAGACGCCAAGAAAGGCGAGCGCTACCGGCCCGAGGCGGAAAGAGATCATGCGCCGTCCAAGCCGTTGCACGATGTAGTAATCGCGCTTTGGCGTCGCGGTCTGAAGCAACTCAATCTCTCTGCTATTGAGTCCGGCGTACTCGTAGAACTGGCGCATTCCTTCGTTGCCGGCCTCGGAATTAGGCAGGTAAATCTTCGTCGCAGTGCTCTGCAAGATCGCCGATGCAATCGGCGACTCCTTCACATCCGCCATGCTCTGCGTCGCAAGCAGAAGCACGGCGTTTTTCTTGCGCAGTGTCTTGAGCCAGTCCTGAATCTTGTCCCGCCATGCCGGATGCTTCAGGAAAAGCCAGGCTTCGTCGATGGGAACGAGCGTCGGACTGCCGTCCAACGACCGCTCCATTCGCCGAAAGAGATAGAGCAGAACGGCCATGACTGTCGCTTCGCCGTAGGAGCCGCTCAACAGCGTCTCCATCTCGCAGACGACAAATCGAGAAGTCGTCAGCCCGTCGTTGCGCGAGTCGAGCAAACCGCCCAATGCGCCGTCGATGACGTAAGGCTGCAATCCAGCCTTGAGCTTTTCATCTTGGAGGTTGGCTTCAAGCTCGGTTAGCGTCCGCCGCTCACGCGGGGCGCTCGCGAGCTGCTGCAAAGCGCGATGGATGGTGTTCCGTTCCCCCGGCCCAATCTCGACCTTCTGCATTCGCAGGACGGTCTCCACCCATTCCTGCCCCCAGCCAAACTCCGCATCGTCGTCAATGTCCCGCAGCGGCTGGAAGGACAGCCCGCCTTCGCCGACGTCATAAAAGCGCCCGCCCGCTGCTTTGCACAGGCCGTACAGGGAATGCCCCTTGTCGAAGGCGAAGACCTGCGCATTGGGATAACGGAACCACTGCGCAACAAACAGAGCCAGGCTTACGGATTTGCCCGCGCCTGTCGGACCGATAAGAAGCGTGTGCCCAACGTCGTAATCGTGCAGGTTCAGGCGATACGGCACCCCGCCTTGCGTGGCCGCGTAGAGCAACGGGGGCGAATCCGGAGGCATCAGCGAAGAGGGATTCTTCTTCTCGCCCGCCCACACCGCGGAAATCGGCATCAGGTCTACATAGTTGCGTGTATGAGCGATGACGCGCCGCACCTGCGCCACGCCGTTCCCCGGCAATGTGCCGAAGAACGCATCTACGGCATTGATGTCTTCAACCCGCACACCGAATCCGCGATTGATGAGCACCTTGCGGAACTCTCCGATGATGCTCTCCAGGAACTTCCGGTCCTTCTGTTCGAGGACGATGGAAGAGGACAGGTAGCAGAAATGCACGTCTCCCGAAGTTGCCTCGGCCAGCGCGCCATCTGTGTCAGAGACCATCGTCATGGCGAACTGATTCAATTGGCCGCCACCGCTTGACTTGAAGACCTGGTCCTTCAATCCGCGCTGCTGAAACTTCCACTTCTGCCCGATTTTAGCGATGATTCCCTGTGCCTCAGACGGGTCCATCAAGATCGCGCGCGTGTTCCAGCGATACTCGCAGGGCACGGTGTCCAGCACCGAGAGAGCGCCGGGATACGTCGAGCGTGGGAAGGCATCGACAGACAACGTGCGCAGATGACGGTCTCCCATCATTGGCTCGGTCCCGCCGCGGAAGTCCTCCATCGAGAGCAGATCGTTTAAGAAAACCGGAATCTCCGGCTGCATGACCGGACCTTTCACGCTGGTCAGGCAGCGGCGGAGGTAGGCGAGCAATTCATCGTCCACGCGCTCGTATCCATCGCCTAGTTTCGTAACGGCAGCCTTCAGTCGCGACACGGGAAACTGTGCCGCGAAGACATCCTCGAATTGACGAATCTTCGCTTTGAAGAACCGCAACGCCTCTGCGCCCGCATTGGCCCCTTCACTATGAGTCGAGTCCGAACCCGACATCATGAAGCCCGTCAGCTTCTCAGACGCAACCAGCGGAGGCATATACGTCAGAGCCAGAAAGTATTCGTTCTCAAAATGGCTACCCTCAAGGGCAAACTGCTCCCGCCGCTCCCGATCAATCAGCGCGGTGACATCATCCGGGAAAGCGCCTTCAGGTGAATAGCCGCTTGAGAACGAGCGGAAGGAATCGACCTGAATCATCCACCCGCTTCCAAGCCGAAGAATCCGGTTCAGTCGCCGCGCAATCGCCGCCATCTCTGCATGAGTGGCGGACTGAAGATCAGGCCCCCGGTACTGCCAAGCCGCGAGCAGTGACCCGTCCCGCTGCAACACAATTCCGTCATCGACCAGCCCAAACCATAGGAGCAGGTCCGCCAGGCCTGTAGGCTGTTTACGCGTCTCACCAAACACAGCTACCTCCAACCCCGCTTTGGCGTCTTGCCAAAGCCGGTAACCCCGCTTTTCGCGGGGTAGAAATCCTTGTATTGCAGGTGTCGGCTGTAGACTTTCCGCATCATCGGATCGGCCTTACCGATCCTCGCCAGGACAATGACAATCGTCCAGAAGCCAACAAGGGCCAGCAGAAACGAGACGAAGGTCATTACACTCACAGCCATCATGGCCGCGCCCAGCCCGGCCATGATGACCATCTCCCGGTCGCCGCCCAGGAGTTGCTGCGGCCTGCTCAACGAAGTTCGCATAATGGTTTGTTCCGGTTCGTTCATCACTCTCTCCAAGAACAGGGCTCGAATAGACGGGGATGGCGGAGCTTGCTCCCATCCCCGTTCCAGGGATTCTGTGTTGTCACCCTCTCGCCACGAGCGCAAGAGCGGGTTGTGTGATTGCGTGGACTGGCTGCGACAGAGAAATCTCCGCGGCCTGCCCGATGAACGAGGACATCACCTGTGCCGCGAAGACGACGCAGCAAACGGCAATGCCGACGTGCAGCAGCCGTTTCATCGTCTCGCCCATCTCGCCGCCGGCGAAGGCGAGCGTCGCTCCAAGCGCCACGATTGCGACAACGGATATGGCATAGGCGACCGGCCCGGTCAACGATGTAACCAGCGTCGTCAACGGGCCTTCCCAGGGCAGGTTGTTTCCGTTCTCAGCTGCGAATGCACAGCACGAACCCGCCGCTAAGGCGCAGCCAAGGATGAGGACCATCTGAGCCGTCCGCTGCCGCGCTACAAGAAAACTACGCATTTGATTCATCGATCCCTCCGAGTGCCCTCCGGCACAGTTTAGGCGAAAGGCATCTGTCTCTAGCAGCCTCCCACGGTGAATAATCAGCTCCGCCACAATCGATCAGAGCTAGGGACTTTCAAACCGGCGTCATAAGGTAGCGCCCGTTCTCATACCCAGTAACAACAGCCACCTCTTGAACTTTCCGGCCAGCAATCGGATCGTTGACTACCGAAATGACAAGATCGACGGCGCTCCCGATCATGCGCTGTTGCGGTGCGTCCGTCGCCTCCCTCACCAAAGCCTCCAGCCGGTCAAGCGCTTCCGTGGCGCTGTTGGCGTGGAGCGTCGAGACACCGCCCGGATGCCCTGTGTTCCAACTCTTGAGCAGCGGCAGAGCGGCGGCTCCATCTCGCACCTCTCCCACAACGATCCGGTCCGGCTTCAGGCGAAGCGCCACCTTCAGGCACTTCAACTGATCGAACTCTGTTGTCGCCAACATGCTTAGGCTGTTTGCCGAGTCAAGGAGAAGTTCCTGCGTGTCCTCGATGACCAGCACGCGATCGCCAGGCGTCAGCGCGCCAATCTCTTCGAGAATGGCATTAGCAATCGTCGTCTTGCCCGCACCCGTACCGCCGACAATCAGGATGTTCTTGTGGGCAATGATTGCCTGTTGAATGACTTCAAGGTGATCGAGATTCTTGACCGAATCAATAAAGTCTTCCTGCTGCGAACGGCGGTTTCGCGGATCATCCTTCGTCGTAAGGATGCCCTGCCGCTGAAGGTCTTTGAGACTCCGCTTCTTGTCCGACTTCACGCGAATCGCAAACGACGGCGACGGAACAACCGGCTCGATCAATCCGGCAAACCGGTACTTCCAGATTGGAAGCTGTGTCTCCAGGACTGGTCGCATCTCCGTCACCGTCGTCTTCTGCATCGAGGCAATCGTCATCATTGCTCCGCGTGCCTGCCTGCTTGACAGCTCTCCAACCTGCTCGAAGGGCGCCCCGGTTCGCTTTACCCAGATGCGGGAATCCTCGTTGACGAGGATGTCCTCAAGGCCGCTGGACCTGTCGAGCAGGCCGACGATAACCGGCCCCAGCTCATCGCGTAGCTTCTCTTTGAGCCGTTCCTGCTTTTCGTCCGAGTGCGAGTCCTGGTTCATCGGCCCCTCAAATCCACCATCAATCCGGGCTTGCTTTCGCCTATTACTGCGATGTACATTGCAGTAGACGTATCGTAACACCATTCCGGGAGAGTCTGGCAAATCATATTTTTCGACGGGGGAATCGGAGCATGGACAGAACGCTCGTTGCGGTCCAAAGAATGCTTGCCGCGCTTGACGCGCCGGCCTACGACATCGGCGTCTTGAGCGACCGGGGAATGCTCCCCGGTCTATCCAGTCTGTCCGCGGAGAACGTCCTCTCTCGGCTTTCGCTCCTCAAGGCCCACAATGCGCGCGGGGCACACATCTACATACGGCCAGCCGGAGAGCACTGCTTCAGCGTCCTCGACGACCTGAATTCGGATTCTGTTGCCCGGCTCACCGGCGACTGCCTTGAGCCGTGCGCCGTGGTCGAGACCAGCCTCGGCAACTTCCAAGCGTGGCTGAAGCACGATGATGTGTACCCGGTGCCTCTGGCCACGTTCATTGCACAGACCCTTGCCAAGCGGTACGGTGCGGACCCCAGCGCGGCGGACTGGCGGCGCTTTGGCCGTCTCCCTGGCTTCACCAACTGCAAGCCCAAATACCGCAGGGACAACGACCTTTATCCCTACGTTTTGCTGCGTAGCGCGACCGGAGTGCGATTCCGGCAGGCCGCCTACGTGCGACTGGAAATGACGAAGCTCTACCAACTCCAGGAACAGGAGCGGGAAGCGCGAGCAGCTCAGTACATTGCCAACTCCGCTGCCACAGCTGGAAGGCCGTCTCACTCCTGGCTCTCCCTTGAGCGTTTTCGCAACGCACCCAAATTCCACGACCGCCCCGCCGCCGCCGACCTCGCCTTTTGCGTCGCTGCATTGTCGCTACGGATGCCGGATGATGCGATTGCCACAACCCTCGATAGCCAGTACCTCTCCCGCGACCCCAACCCCTCAAGGAAAGCTGCCTACATCAAGCGCACGATGGCGAAGGCGAGATCATGGGCACAACGCTAGGCACATTCCAGTTGCCGATACCCGCTCTTGCCTTCCAGCTCTGCCCGCCGCCAGTGTCTCCTCTGGTCCGGCCCCTTCCCGCCGCGGCGAGACCTCTGCAATCCCGACGGCTGAATCTGAGGAGTTTGAACACGCAGCTCCAATTCAGTTTGCCTTTCTGTTTGCGTTCAGCGTGCCGCGCTCAAAGCACCCACGCCCAGCGGACGCACGCTCTCCCTCCAGAGATTCTTGTCTTTCGGATGTGGACTCCTCCCCCGAGGCAAGCTCGTGTCCCCTTCCACAAATCTCTTCCACTCGCCTTGGGAGTGGGCCGCGACGGCACACCCTCCGGGCAAGCATGTACCGCATCCAGCGGACAAACTTCAAAAAAGGAGCTTCAAACCATGTTCAACAAAGTCATCCTCATCGGCCGTCTCGGAAAGAATGCAGAAGTCAAAACCGCGCAGAACAAGAAGGACTACACCGTCCTCAGCATCGCCACCAGCGAGAGCTGGAAGGGCGACTTGGGAGAATACGAAACCCGCACCGAATGGCACCGCGTCTACGCCTGGGGCAATCTCTCCAACTTCGCCAAGACGCTCCTGAAGGGGCAACTCGTTAGCCTGGAGGGGAAAATCAAGTACCGCACGGTCGAGGAAGACGTCGAGGGCAAGCCGTTCAAGCACACCATCGCCGAGATCCACGCTTCGAGCATGAGGCGCCTCTCAAAAGTCGAAGCCGCCGACGATCCAACCGACGGCGCCGACGAGGAGTAATCCTCGTCCATAAACGGCCCAAGGGCGAGTTACTCGCCCTTGGGAAACTTTCACGCCCATTTGTAAATCGATAACATGCACATCTATCCCGGTGCGAACATCTGCCACGCCAGTCAACTCTCTGCTTCTATCCCGACAGGTACAAATTCCTTTATTGTAGAGACTCCCGTTGTCGGCATATGCGAAACCAAATAAGATATCTGCCCAGCGATATAGTCAGTTAGCCTCCTAAACCACTTAGGGAATTGATTTGAATCAAATTGCCGCTTAAGGTATGGTGGTTGATCGCGTTCTTCCCAAAGGGAGGTCATGGCGAAATGAAACATGCCAAAATCTGCCAAGCCTACAAATACTCCATCCTCAGCTTCTGGGGCAAACTCGCGCACTTCGTCAGGATCTGATCTCATAAGAGCACGAATTGTGTTCTCAATGAATGACGGACTTTGCGTGAAATGCCAGTGCGGTTGAGCATGGTTGGATACTGGGTCAAGGACAGCAACCTGCGCCCACTCGGCGCGGAATAATGGTATGAGGGATCCTCGAATATCCTGGAATACTAAGATGCTGACATCTTGAAGAGTAGACTTTCGTGACTCCACAAGTGCGAATCTTGCGAAGAAGCCAAACCAAAAGCCGCTCCCGCGGTCACCATCAGCCATTATCTCCATCACCCAGTGATCCCGGCCGTCTCCATTTCCAGCGACAAACTCTCGGCCTGAAGGGCCACGTTGTATTGTGATTCGTATGTCTCCCGACGATCCCTTCTTCTCTGGGCGCGTTAGAAACAAAGACCCCTGGCGAAATGATGTCCGAAGCGCGTCCTCAAGCTTCCTGACGATGGAGTCACTGTATTCAACATATTCGGCCACGCGTTTCACCTTAAGCAAGGATAGAAAGAACCAATTGGTCAACCTCAGACCACCGGTCGAAACGACCATCACTAATGTCTTCACCCATCCGAATCATTTTGTTCAGTTCAGCCGGCTCAATGGTCGCGAAATTTGGAATCGGCAAATCACCTATGTATTTGCTAGAAAGGTCTAGCTGCCCGCCTGAAACCTGAACAGATAAGTATTCAAGTAAATCTCGAGCGAGCGTACTGCAAAGGTAAGTGACAGTTGCAAGGTAAGATTCTTCCTCTGTCATCTCATAGACATTCGTGCCTTCTTGGTCTTGTGCAGATTCTCCGATTCCACCTTTCTTCAGCAGCCACCCGTTGCCAACGACAACGACGAATTCACCAGATTTGTCAAAAACAAACGGGCGGTTTCGCCCAAAATATTTTGAAACAATCTTCGGACAAGGCTTCTTTTGCCACGGACGCGACCACAGCAAGTCCCACCACCTCAATTCACTTTGCCGGACCAGTGTTTTACGCGCCTTAAGTGCTGCCTTAGCTGGCAACAAATACTCCTTGTAGTATCTTGGTACGAACTGCTGAAGACTCTCCTCGTTTTCAATATTAGGTACACCTTCCGTATAGGGATAAAATGCATAGTAATCATCACTGAGCACACCATCTACAATTGACGGATTCATCACAGCAGGACGGAAAAAGCGGCGCTCGCCTTTGTTCAGCCCTTTGAAATACTCTCTGGGCACAATGAAGACATCATTGCCGAGCCTGATGCCCTGATGTATCTCGAAAACCTTCTTTGCCGGTTGCATTTTACCGCTATTGTGGAAACGCTTGTAGAGAGACCACGCTTCAAATCTGCGAGCAACCCATGCGTCGGAGTTGATCGCGATATCCGCGCGCGGGTACACGGAAAATCCGTCCTCAGTAATCGGTAGCGATTCAGCTCCTCGCCATCTCCTCAGCCCACGCAAAGCCCGGCCTAGCGAATTCAGGCTAGCGTCCGCCCAAAGGACTCCCGTCCGTGGTGCTATGTCCGTCTTCCTCTTTCCCACATAAATCCCTGCGTCCACGAGTGCGCGCGCAAAGATGGTTTGGTCCCCTAGACGAGCCACTAATTGCGGAGCTAAGGACTGGGCGAGAGCCTCACGAGTCTGCCTCGCAGACGCAGATGAGCCCTCCAGCAAAGAATTGGGAGCGATCATAGCTAAAACGCCACCCTCACTCAAGACAGACAATGCGCGACGGGCAAATGCCATCGCCAGATTCGGCTTGCCAGAATCCCCCAAAATTTCCCTAACTACCTCCTGCTCATCGGACGACATTAACTGCCAAGACTTAAACGGGGGATTCATTACCAAAACATCTACCCTGGCAGGCCAATTTGCTTCAGCGACCGAGTCATGCTCGGAAATTTCAACATTGACCCGCCCTGGAGGCCAGGCACGCTTTTCCCATGCAAGGACAAATCGCGCCATATCTACAGCCGCAGGGGACTTGTCCCATCCGACTATGCGAACTTCTCCTCTATATCCTCGAATTTGTAGAAGCCGCAGCACCTCCTTCAACAATTCGCCAGAACCACATGCCGGGTCAAAAATTGTGAGCGGCCTTCCCACTGTAACTGGGAACTCAAGCGTAGCCTCCTCAGCGAGTGTTCGAGCCAATGCGGACGGCGTAAAGTAGACGCCAGTTTCGTTCGGAGACGCTGTGGAGTCGATATTGGCGGGCAACTCGAAACCTGGGAGCCAAAGGGCGAGCGGATTACTGGCCTCAAGGTGTGCATCCTGAAACAACGCACCTGAAGCATGACGAAGAACCAACGTGAATTCGGGACGCAACACGTCGTAGCGACCAGGTCCCGATAAATCGTTACAAAGCGTATCCCAGCTGGTCGCATTGATGGTCCTTGAACGTTCGACAACCTCAGGGCTAAGCCCCCACACTGCAAGATCACCGGCATCAGAGAGGCGATCCCCACCGGAGGCGGCCGAAGCAAGCATATGGAGCAAAATGGATAATGACTGTAGACCATTACGTTCGTCTTGGGTCGCAGCTCTAATCCGTCTAAAGACACCCAGCACATGAGCCACAATACTCTTCGATTGATCCGGCGTACTCTTTTCGAGATACCGGTGGAACTCGTGAATCTGAGCAAATACACTCTTGCCGGAAAATCGTTCTTCCGGTGAATTCCGGTCCCATCGATTTACCGAAATGGAATCACCGGCGCAGGTAATGTAATGGCCCACATCACATGACCACGCAACAGCACGCTGGGAACGCGGCTCAACGTCCCCTACGAAATCCAGACAGAAGTTTCCCCGTGAGCCGTTCAGGAGAACATAGCGGTCAATATTCTCCTCATCGTAACGAAGCCGAACCGGAAGGAGACCAAGCGCCTCCTTCCATGCGTCTACGGTGCGGAATTGGGATGTGTCACTCATGGCCTTTTCGAACCTCGGCTCTCACAGAAAGGGAACATACATAACGTCGATTCCGTCTTCGCCTTTTCTTTGCCTAGATCATCATAATGCTGTAACCGCTCTTCGATCCCAGTTCAGACAGATTTTCCCTCATAGCGGGTTTCAAATCCACGCTCCTTCAGGATCGCCACGGCTTGATGGGAATTCGTGCTGTCGTTAGGGGGAACCCCAGCAGCATTGAGTACCAGCGGTCTCGCAGGATACTCCTTTCCCTCAACCAGGACCGTCCACTTCGGCATCTGGCGGCTCCGGTTGAAGGCTTTTGCAGCCTTGATAATATCCTCCCGAGTCAGCCCGGCAACCCTTGGACTCGCCATGAGATTGCACTCCTTTTGGTGCATTTGGTGAATTCAGAATACAACAATAATTATTCATCACCAAATTTAATGTGCGCATTTTGATGCACGATGACCTGCATGGAATAACAAATAGCGTTCCGCTTAAAACGTAGTACAAGATGAAGGCAAAATCTCGGCAAAAGAAATCACTGCATCTCCTTGATGTAGAACATGTTGCACGGATCAAAGCTGCCTCCCCAGCAAGTATCCCAGGAAGAGAAGGCCAAAGCCGCAAAGAAGTCCGCCGGCAAGCACGCTCCACAGCAGATAGCCCCAGGCACCGACCAGCTTGATCCGGAAATCCCGCGTCACTGCGGCTAGCGCGTCTTGGGCGTTGCGAATTGCCCCGTCGAGAGCGCCCTTTAGCCACCCGTCCATCTGATTTTGCGACGTTGCCAGAGCTTGCGCCAGGCTCGATTCAATGATGGTCCGGATGACGGCGGCGAATTGCTGCCGTGTTTCCTCGGTGTAGCACTTGAGAATCGCTTCACCGGCGATGGAATCGTGGAGACTGGCCTGGACATCCTCCAGAAGTTGGCGGGTCGTTAATCCTGCCTCTTCGATGGTCCCCTTCATCTGAGCAGCAGCGAAATCGGCGATCTCGCGCGTCACGCCGCGGAGCCTGGCCTGTTCCGCCGCCGCATCGTTCAGCCCCCGCGCCACGTTTTCGAGCGCGCGGCACTCCACCACGCTCAGCTTATAGCGGAGCCATTCTGGATCTTCCGGGTCCATCTTCGAGAACTGCTTGACCAGATCGAAGAGAACCCGTTCTCTCGCCTCCCCCTCGGGGAAAGCGAGATAGACGAGGTCACGAATCCAGGCGGATTTGTCGTTTGCGGCCAGAGGGGCTGTGCTCATGGGAGGAGGACCTTTCTCGCCTCGGTAAATTGGCTGAACGCCCGGAAGCGGTATGTCCTTGCACGGAGGGTCATGTCCGGCGCTCTCAATTCCGGCACGTTAGTTTTGCGGTCGCCAACGTCACCCAGAGTGACGTTCATCGTCCGCATCATCCGTTGAAGATCGGGCCGTCTGGCATCCATCCGAATTTCGACGGGTGAGAATACTTCTCGGAAGGCCGTCACATCCGGCTCCAGCTTAGGATTATCCCAAGACGACGCCACACCATCCTGAAAATGGTTGTGGACGATCACATAATCCACGGTGTTCTGCAGTTCGGCGCCCCACTCGATCACCGACCGGGCTGAGGCAATGTCAGCATCGACGACGCCAATGGCCGTCCACCGGAGATCGAGCCCAGACTCCTGCATCACCTTATAGAAGTCTCGGAACCATGGAATCATCCGATGCCCTTGTGCAGCGCCCAGGTCAGCTAGAATGACGTCCGCGCTCGATTCCAGGGAGATTCCCAGCAGCTTGTCGTAGGTCCAGCTCTCCAGCGCCGGCAGCTTGTGCGCTTTGGAGAACAGTGCCTTGAAGCAACCCTCCGCTTTGTTGTCCGGGTCCATATCGAAAAGCTCAGCGGTATAGGCTGTGCTCGCATACCACTCTGCCAGCGTGGCCATGACCGTCGTCTTTCCCACACCGCCCTTGCCGGCGATTGGAAAGACCACCCGCTTCGGTTTCAAATCCAGGGCTGCGTTCAATCCTCGCTCCGCCCCACAAAAACGCTCGGCTTGAAAACCTTCGTCGGTTTCAACCGCGATTCCCGCTGGCGATTCAGTTCCGCTTCGCGATCCAGTCTCGCCATTGCCTCTTCTCTCTGTACTTGCCATGCCGGTTTCTCCTTGTCCTCTGTGCTTTCAGTGCTCAGGCCGATTTCACGGCCCCTTGGTTGATGAACTTCTTTCCCCACGACAGGGGGCTGGAGGTTCTTACGCCTTTGAGGCTTTTGAGCGGATGCTCCTGTGAGCCGCACAGCCATCCGCCAGAACTGTCGATAGCTTCCCTCGTATCCGCATTCTGCCAACGCCCGCCAAATCTCTTTCCAGGGAAGTCCGATTCCATACGCCGCCCCTAATTCAGCCGCGAGCCCTTTCAAGCCCCGCGCCTTGAATGGCACCAATTCCCGTCGCTCACGGAACCGGGCCAGCAACGCTTCCAGCTCCGGAGATTTGATCTGTAGTGCAATGCTCATTTCACTAGAGTATGCCGACTTCGGACTATTCGTGCAAGCCTTGAGAGGCACATTCTTACTCATTTCTGCTCAACGAGACTCATAAAGACTCACAAAGCCTCACTCTGGCGTGGCAGCTAAGACGATGAGGCTAAATGAGCCTTTGTTTGGCATTGTGAGTCTTTTCTTGCAGCCGCAGGCTGCGCTTTCCAAAGGTCGAAGACCACCGGGAGGTTGGCTGTTTTGCAGCCGTCTTCGTTGGGTAATGCAGTAGTGGAACATAAAGCGCAGCGGCACTTTGAAGGTTTGCTCTTGCCATCTCTGTTTATTGCAATGGTTTATAGCGCGGCACATGAGGTTCCTGAAAGGACCATTGTGCCGCACATTGTTATCGCCATGTACATTGCGGTATAGTGCCGTTATGCCAAAGCGGAAACGCCACGAATCCGTTCGCTACTCGGTCCGGCTCAGCCAGATCCAATCAGAGCGCCTTGCTGCTTTGCGGGAGCAAATTCATGCCAGAAGCGACAACGAGGTTTTCGACTACCTCGTTACGGTGGGCACCAACCAGCGCGACGACCTTGAGCAGCTCGTCTACGCGCTGTTTGGGAATCTCGCGGACAGCCTGGCCCGGAGATTTCAGAGCCTGGAGACCGTCAGCCAGCTTCATCTCGCTTTGACCGACACGTTCATCAAGTATGCCCTCACGGCTCTCCCCGAGGTTCCAACTTCGCTCATAGCGGGAGCCAGGACGCGGGCAACCAAAATCTATGAGCAGGTGAATATCACTGCCGCCCGAGAATTTCAGCGCCGGAGAGAATCGGACGCCTATTCTCCGGCGGAACTTGGAATTGAGGAAGAACCGGCGACTCTGTCTTAAGGCGTTACGGAGGTGAATTTACATGCCTCGTGCATCGGTGCAGCAAAGCGAGGCCAAAGAAGAGGGCGAGCGTTCGAGCCGCGTTCGGCCTGGCCGAGTTCATCTGACCAACGCCTCACCGCCGCGTGTCAAAGGCACGGCAAGAAATCTGTTTCGACTTGTCAGGCTTGTTAGCCGGTCCTCTGCCGGTAGTAGTAAAGCCTCATCATCTGTCAACCGACTTCCCGCCCTTGCACGATCATCTCCCTTCCAGCGCCGCGCCATCGTGAATGTTCGCTATGCGTCAGCCCGGACGCCGGGGGGATGGAAGGCGCATGGAACCTACATCGAGCGAGAAAGCGCCAAAGGCGACCGCCTGCCGACTGAGAAAGAGACGGGTTTAGCAATCGGCAGCCAGGTTCCCGACCCAGATCGGATTGGCTTGGCGCAGGAGCACCAACTCGGTTCGTTGGCTGAAAGCTGGCAGCGGGCCGGAGACAAGCGCATTTTCAAAATCATCCTGTCTCCAGAAGACCCCAACGTAAACTTCCAGAGAACTGCGGAAGACATGGTGGCCAGGATCGAGCAGCACACCGGAGCGCCGGTCGAATGGGGAGGTGTGGTCCACCGCAACACCGACCATCCACACGCGCACATCGTTGTGCGGGGCCGTCTGCCATCCGGGGAGCCGCTCAAACTTCCACCGGCCTTGATTCGCAAAGGGCTCAGAGAGGCCGTCCAAAGCTCGCTGACACGGCAACTCGGCCCGCGAACCATCGCGGACATCGAGCATCAGAAGCAGATCGAGCTTACCGCCAACCGCGTTACTCCTTTGGACCGCAGTCTGGCCAGGCGAGCGATCCCATGGCCCGCCGACCCAGCATACAAAGAGGCCGGTGCCGCCGCAAGCGCGGCAGAGGTGTACCGCCTCCGGCACTTGAAAGAACTGGGCCTCTCGAAGCCATACGACGGCGACCGATGGCTCATTCGGTCTGATTTCGTCACTCAGCTCCAACAGATGAAGGATATTCAGGACCGCGCGCGGACGCTCTTTCGCAGCGGCGTCGCGATCAGCGATCCACATGCGCCGATGGAGTATTCCACATTCTCAAAGAAGCTGATTGGGCGGGTACTCCTCAACAGTGAAGACGAGCGTACCGGCGCGCTTCAGACCATCTTCGAGACCACCGAAGGCAAGATCGAGATTATCCGCCACGATGCCACACTCCGTGCGGCATGGGCGCGGGGAGACCTTGAACCCGGAAACGTAGTGACGATTGACGGTCTGAGGAGCGACCCCGACCAGCTCTACGCCTCCACGGCAGGCAAGGACAAGGACATTCTTTGCGATGGAAAGGCGCTGGATTCGATTGTTCGCCGGATGCGCGCCATGAATCTTGTAGTCGGCGAGTCCGAAAAAGGATGGATGGGGGAGTTCAACAAAACGCTCCATTCGAGGATGATGGACCGGACCCGAGGCCGGAGTGTCTCCGAGTGGTAAGGGCTGAATGCGTCAATTGAGTATTACTTCCGGAGGGTCGTCGCGATGGATTCCTAACCTATTTGGAATCACAGTGCGTTCGTCCGCTCACTCCATCTGACGACGTTTAGTCCTCGGACCAGCAGCCAAAGGGTCAAAGCCATTTCCGCGATTCCCGCAGGAAACATAATGTAGGGAAACAGATGAAGCTCGGCGAGGATTGGAATGACCCTGACGAAAATGTTGGCGACGTAACCCAGCCCACCGATCGCCAGTGCTATCCCCAGAATTCGGGGGAAGTAGGTAGATCGGTAAAGTAGGTACCCGACAATTGCGCAATGGAGGCCGAAAAAGAACAGCGCGATATCAAAGCCGAGAGTGCGCATCTTCAGCAAGGTGATCGCGAGAGCTTGCAATTGGCCGGGGCTGAATTCGTCAAGAGAGTGCGAGCCGCCCAGGATGATCGACACTACAAAGTGATTGATTATATTTGCACTCGCTATAGCCGCAAAGGTAAGCCTGAAGAACGCGGCAAGTAGGGCTATCTTCTTGCTGACGGGCTTGAGCAACTCGTAGAAGACCAGCGCCAGACTAACGTCGCATGCATATACGACTAACTGTGCGACACCTCCAAATTCATATGAGAGGATGGAGTGCTGAATCTTGGCCAAAGTCTGGAGCGATGGCTCTCCAAGCATCATTCCGGACGGGGCAACAGCAAATGGGGCAAACAAGCCCCCAAGGATAATCAGAAGATAAAGGAAACCGCCGATTCTGGCCTGGAGAAGCGGGGAATATTGTGCGGTCACATCGTTCGCGGCAATCTCTCGGTTCATACGTTCCTCTCGATTCGCGGTTGAGCTGCGGGGTGCAATATCTGGTTTACCCGCGATCCGTCAGATCGCACGCGACAGCGCGAGCCATTCTCGTTCAGCCTTGAATCGTGAAGCACTGAACAAAGTCGGATCTACAGGCGGCGCGCCGCAATGTCCCTAGCGGCAATTCTGCATGGCAAACGCTTCGATGTCTTGGACAAATCGGAACTCAGCTCTCCGAGATATGGTTCTGACAGCGACCTGTCTGCGCCGCATAAGCTGTCGCATCGAGACCCGCAAAGGCTCGAAAATCGTTCGCAAAGTGTGACTGGTCGTAGTACCCACAACTTGAGGCTAGGTCCGCCAAAGGGACCTTGGTTCCGTCGCGCAGGGAGCGAGTAATATCTTGAAACCGTTGAATGCGGCACCACAACCGGGGGGCAATCCCAACCTCTTCGCGAAATATTTGAGACAGCCAACGTTCGCTTATGCCGATCGAATGAGCGCATTTGGAAACGCTCAGGCCCTTATTCCGAAATAGGTGCACGGCATAATTCGCGATCTCAGACCGGTGCGATCTAGCTTGAACCAGACGGCTTAACTCTTCGTCCAGATGCCGTAGTTTCTGAATCGGGGTTTGCAAATTTGACACATCAGCGGCGACTTGTGTGCCACGCCAAACGTCCTCTAGCGCGGCTGATTGGCGAAAGAGCAAGTCCGCGCGCTCATTGAACAGTCCGGTAAACCCTCCCGGGCGGATCACTATTCCTGCCAGTTCCTCGACACCAGCCGTATCGATAATCTGAAATTGATCACGTACTCCCATCACGACTGCTCGAGAGTGCTTCTCACTCGCGCTTCCATCAATCTCGCCGTAATTGAGATCATGACTCGATAGGCTGATTACAATTTGCGCACACCCGTTAGGCAAAACTCGCTCTCGTCGACAGGGCATCCTTTGTGCGTTGCAATACCACAGCGACTTTACCCAAGGGCGCAAGAGCGGAGTTGGAGCTTGCTCGAAAAAGATCATGATGCAGGCGACACTTGGCTTTTGACCATGTGGCGTTGATTGTAGTCGATAAGACCCATCTCGGGATGTTTGATGCCAACCCTCGGAGCACCACGCCAACACCATGGATGGAACGGGGCAGATCTCTGCAACACAGAAGAGAACCGCAGGGCATGTCGCCGCCGGAAGTGATTCTCGGTTCGCGCCAAATCGCCATACCACTTGTTCAGTGTTTTTGCCGATGATCCTCAAGGTTCACAGTTTTGTTTTATAGACCGGCGAACAACCTCTCGGAAGGACAATTCACGGACTCTCGAAAACCAGAGTTCTGATTTTGCAAACATCAGTAGTGAAATGTACACTCCATTTCATGGAGGCATTCCATGAGAAATGGAACGACAGCTCCGCCCGGATACGTTCTTCCCAACCGCCCGCGTTGGCAGGGAGGCTGGAATATCCGATCGGTCGTCGGTGCGGTAATGGTCTTCGTCTTGTCCGCCAGCGCCGCAACGGAGTGGCTTGCGATTCAATTCAACAATCCAGTCGAGATGGGCGATCCCATCCTGTGGGTACGCGGTACGGCGATCTTCCAGCCCTTCGCGGCCCTTGTGCTCTGGAAGCACTACGCAGGCAGCCGGCATATCAGTTCTGGAGTTCGCAAGGACCTCTGGATTGCATTTGGAGCGACCATCGTAGGCGGACTCTTTCTGGCCTACTTCACCTACTGGTTTCTCTCCCTTATCCGCGATCGCAAGAGCACGGACAGCCTGATGAACCTGCATGGCTCAGCAACCTGGGCCAAACGTGAAGACATTAAAAAGCTGGGGCTGCTCGACGCAACAGACGGGGTGTACATCGGCGGGTGGCGAGATCCCGACACACAGCAAATCCACTATCTGCTGCACTCGGGCGCGGAACCCGTCCTCTTGTTCGCTCCCAGCCGAAGCGGCAAGGGCGTTTCCGCTATCATTCCGACGCTTTGCCAGTGGCGGCAGAGCGTCTTTGTCTATGACTTGAAAGGAGAGAACTGGGACCACTCCGCCGGCTTCCGCCACGCAATCGGACAACGTGTCTTGAAGTTCGCGCCAACTCTGCCACATGAGAGTTGCTGCTACAACCCCTTGGCCGAGATTCGCTGGGAAACCGATTACGAGATTGCCGATGCCCAAACGATTGCGAACGCCGTCATCCGCCACGGCGACGACGACAGCCTTTACAAGCACTTTGAGGATGCAGCCGTGGACCTGGTATCGGCGGGCATCATTCATCTCGGCTATGTCTTTCGCAATCTCGATGTGCCGCGGGAACCTACGCTGCCGGACGTGCTTGCCCACTACTCTCAGCCGGGCATGGACTTCACCGACGTGCTCGTCGAGATGCAGAAAACCGTCCATATGCCAGGAGGCAAATCTGCGCCGCGCCTGCAATGGTTTGATGTGAACGGTAAGCCAACCTTCACCCATCCCTTTGTGAGCAAGGCCGTTCAGCGCCAGCTCAACCGGGCCGACCGCGAGGCATCGAGCATCCAGTCGAGCATCGTCACTCCGATGACCCTATACGACGATCCGATCGTTCAGAAGACCGTCTCTCGCTCCGACTTTGTCATTCGCGATCTCGTCTATGGCGAAGTTCCAATGAGCCTCTATTTCAAAATCCCGCAGCCGGACCGCGAGCGGCTACGGCCGCTAGTCCGGCTAATGCTTCAGCTCATCTTCAATCGGCTCATGGAACAGCTCGACCCGGACCGTCACCATCTCCTGCTCATGCTTGACGAGTTTCCTGAACTGAGGAAGATTCCCAACCTGTCCGCCGCGATGAGCCTCATGGCGGGCTACAAGATCAAACCATACCTGATTGCTCAGACGCTCACGCAGATCATCGAAGAGTACGGGCCAAACGAGTCCATCACCGACAACTGCTACATCAAGGCCGCCTTCCAGACCGACAACCTCCAGACCTGCAAGAACCTCTCCGAACTGAGCGGCAACATGACCGTCGAGAAGGAGACCCTCAACTACAGCGGCCAGCGCACCGACTTCTATCTCAAACATATCTTCCGTAGCGTGGAGCAGGTTCAGCGTCCGCTCATCACCGTCGATGAGATACGCCGCATCAAGCCTCCAACCAAGGCCACGAACGACCCAAGCAGCAAGATCACCGCTCCCGGCGACATGCTCATCTTCATCAATGGAGTCGCGCCGATTTATGGGGTGCAGAGCCTTTACTTTTTGAACAACACTCTTTTGGCCCGCACCAAACTGAAGCCGCCCGAGTTTCGTACCGCGGCCCAGCCCAGCCCCGTGAAACCCGCTGTGCCATCACAGTTCACTCTCGACATCGCGGCCATTGCCCATGCCGCTGTTGCAGACCAGGCTATTGAGGAGCAGATCCGTGGAAATACTTAACCACATTGTTCTTGCTGGAAATCTCACCGACCAGCCTTCAGTCTCCGATGCCGGAGGCCGTCAGTTTGTGCGCGCGCGACTGGCACAGAGTTGGTTCTACGACACACAGGGAAGAACCGTCGAACACCGCCAATTCCTTCCCATCACCTTCTTCGGGGAGAGCGCCATCGTCGCCAAGACTTTCCAAAAGGGCGACAACATCCACGTCACCGGCCAGCTTATTCGCCGCGAGCCGCGACCGCGAGCCGATGGCCAAGGCGTTGGCCGCGAAGTCGGCACCATCTTCGAGATTCATGTCATTCGCGCATTCCGCATCGCGGCCAGCTCGAAATCGGAATCAGCGGCTATCCATCAAAACGAGATTCGCCGCACCAATGACGCGAAGCAGATTCCGGCATTCCTTCAGGAGAGTGTCCATGATTGGCCCATTTAAGACTGTCCTGGCTCGCCCACGTCTCAGCTCTTCGATTCGCGCCTTCTCTCGACTACGTTGTGTCCTTGTTCCCATAGCCGTTGCCGCCGTTGGCACGATGGTAGCGTGGGTAAGTTTCGGACTCATCTTCAACTACACCCACTCTGTTCCGTTCGGGATCTACCGGGAAATTGCCGATCCAGCGAGTACCCCTCGCAACCCCGCGCCTTATGTGTTTTTCTGCCCCGATGTTCGCTGGCCGTCGATGAAGGGCCAGCCGAACTATCGGGATCCCATGCGTACCTGTCCTGACGGGTTTTCACCGCTCATCAAGCCTGTCGTTGCATGGCCCGGTGACACAGTGGAAACTTCCGCTGCAGGCATCGTCGTCAACGGCCAACTGCTGCCGAACACCGCAACAATTAACCGTGATTCGACAGGGCGACAGCTTCATCCTTTCCCGGCAGGGACGTACCGCGTGCAGAAAGGGGAACTATGGGTTGTCAGCTCCTTCAGTCCCCGGAGCTTCGATTCCAGGTACTTTGGCCCGATCCCCTTGCGGTCCGTCCACAGTTGGATTCGCCCCTTTCTCGTCGAGCATTCGTACCACCCAACCGCCAACCCGAATTGACAGGGCAATCCAGAGGGCAGAGAGCGATGGACATTTCAGAAACCGCAACCGTTGCAGCAGACAAAGCGAGATGGAGAATTCCTAGCATCTCTCTTCCCGCTCAAACCAGAACCGCAATTCTCTTCGTTTGCTCCGCCGCAATCGGCGGCGCAGGCTGGAGTGGCAACTCCGCTCTGAATTATTTCGCGTTGCTTTTCCCTTTCGTCTACCTTCAGTCAAGGAGCCGCCTGGACTCGCTCTGTGCCGTCTTCTACTACGCAGCCGCTACCTGGAGCGTCATTCCCGGCTCACAAAGCTTCTTTCAGACAGGTCACAACTTCGTCTTGCCACTCGCCATCTGGGCAGCTTTGGTGGCGCTCTGCTCGGCTCCCTGGGTTTGTCTCTTCAGCCGTCGTTACGTGCCGCTCTCCGCAATCGCGGCAATTGCGGTTTTAGCTTTTCCACCGCTGAGTCTTGTGACCGTAGCCCATCCGCTCATCGCGGCGGGCCACTGGTTTCCCGGAACCCGATGGTTCGGTCTGGGGCTGGGCGTCATATTGATAGCAGCGTACAGGCGATTCGGCACACCCATGACCCTTGCCGTTCTCGTTGCGGCATCCATCGCAACCCACGCTCGATTCCATCGCCCCGCTCCCGATCCTCATATTGTCGGCGTTAACACCAACTTCGGCGGCCAGTCGCCTCACGACGATATTGATTCCCGTCTGGAATTGCAGGAGCAGACGATCCAACAAATTGCGCTGGCCCATCCAGACACATTGCTGATCTTCCCGGAATCAGTCATTCCAAGCTGGAATGGAATGCACGAGACACGCTGGGCTTCCGTCTTCGCGCAACTTAAGCGGCAGCGCACCGGCCTGCTGATCGGCACCACAATCCCTATTCCGAACACGGAAGCCAATCGCAATGTTCTCCTCTCCCGCGGATACACGGAGCGTCTCTCCTACGTTCAGCGAGTACCGGTCCCGATTGGAATGTGGCACCTCAGAGAACAGCGCCGCGGCTTCCCGCTGATGCTTCGTTTCCCGCCAACCATCCGTGTTTGGAATCGCCGCGCCGGAGTGCTGGTCTGCTACGAGCAACTCGCATTCTGGCCGGCCATCGAAACTCTCGCCCACAATCCCGACATGCTGCTTGCGCCCTCCAACGTCTACTGGGCAGTCAACACACCGATTCCAGCGATTCAGCACGTGGCCGCGCAAGATTGGGCCGACCTCTGGGCCATTCCACTTTATGAGGCAAGCAACCGATGAAAATTCTGACCGCAGTATGCCTGCTCTGCTTTGCCCCCAACGTCTGTGCTCAACGTGCGGACGTTGCCGCTCTCCAATCACGCTGCCTTCCGGCCGTTCCGCTCACGACGCTCAGCGCCATTATCCGCGTTGAATCCGGCGGCAACCCGAATGCCATGCAGATCGACTTTCCCAGAGCGCTCCTGAAGCAATGGCATCTACCGGAGGGTACATTGCGGCTCAAACGCCAGCCCACCACCGAACGCGAGGCGTTGGAGTGGCTCGAATACTTCGAGCGCCGCAACATCTCTGTTGACTTGGGGTTAATGCAGGTCAGCACGGCGGAGGCCCATCGCCGCGGGCTTCCCGCCGAATCTCTTTTAGACCCGTGCTTCAATCTTCGCGCTGGTTGGCAGATTCTCGACAGCGCCTACCAGCTTGAGACTAAAACCTACGGACCCGGTCAACCGGCGCTCCAGCACGCCATCTCTCGCTACAACACCGGCGACACCCAGCGCGGCATTGACAACGGCTACCTGGCCCGGATCATGGCGGCACTCAAGCAAGGCCCCGCGAAAACATCCATGACGAGAGGAGAGGGCAGAAGATGATCGACGCAACCGACTTCACAATTCCGGGCACCGGCGTACTCAGAAACAAACTCGGCATCACCGATTCCGCCGCTCTTTTGAAAGCTACGACAGATTCCGCTGTCCTTCGCCTTGCCGAGCTTCATGCTTCGCCTATTCGAGGCGGCTTTGACTCCGGGCACCTGCAGGCTATTCACCACCATCTCTATCAAGACCTTTACGATTGGGCCGGAGAGCTGCGATCGATCGACGCCGACAACGTGTCCGGGTCTCAAGTGGAGAAATCCCTCAACAGTGTGCTCGACAGATTGGGAAGGGAGAACCACCTGAAAGGCTTGAGCGCAGAAGAGTGGGCGCGTAGCGCCTCGACATATCTCTACGACCTTGGGACAATACAGCCGTTCCTGGCAGGGAACGACATCACCCTCCAGGAATTTGCCGTGGAACTGGCACGCAAGAACAACCTGAGCTTGCAATGGGAAGCGACACCCAGCATCGCATCCGACTCGATGGCGCCCCTCAGCCAGGCTGAGCAATCTGCCAACCTCCGGCGCCTCATCATGCTGGCGATGGACACTGACCCCGTAGCGCAGCATTCCAGCCGTAGTTATGTCTTAGAACAGGGGATTGAGCGGTTTCTGCCTAGCCGTATGGGTTGAGACGACAAAGCGCATGCTGCGGGAGCCTTGAGTGTCAGGAAAAAAGTCAGACTCGCACTTGAGCGGTTTTTCCGGTTGTATCGTCCAAACAATGTTGCGGTTACGGACGGGATTCCAACAAAGAGAAAGGTAACACGCCATGATTCCAGCGCCATACTTTACCCTCTCTTGGGTTCTTTACCTTGCGTGTTGTGAAAATAGCCGTAACTACCCTAAAGCAAGGAAAGCTATCCGCTTTCCATACCCATGACTGCGACGACGTGTCCTGCTATTTCGTCGCTATAAGCTGACTACCTTGCTGAAACAGTACATCGTGCAGGCTGGGTTGTGATGGGAGCAAGTGCGAATGGCTTACCTAATTGAGCGCAAGGCACGGAGCCTCTATGTCACTGCATCTTCCGTGAGCGAGAACGGCAAGAAACGCAAGATCGTTGTTGAGAGCCGTCCTGAATTCGCTATCGTCAGACTCGCCGGGTCAAGAGGAGAATTCCCCATTGCCTGGAAAATGATCTATGAAGCTGCGATGCGGCACCATGCGGAAAACCTGCGTTTGGAGGGCGAGGCCGAGAGGTCTCATAGCCTCCGCAAGAAGAAGCCGGACAAATAGCACCGAAACAAGTCATGCACTTTTCTTGCGACGCTGAGCCGCTTCCTCAATGCGCGCAACGAGATCCTCTGTGCGCAAATGCGTATATCGCTTCAACATTTGCATACTCTTGTGGCCGCTGATTGCGGAGACCTCTTGATCAGAGAACCCGGCCTCCACAAATCGACTCACTGCTTCATGGCGTAGATCATGAAAGCGAAAGTCCTTCAGACCTTGTTTGCGCTTGATTGCCTGCCACATCCGATCGAATTGATAAGGTCTCCGAACACCATCTCGGCCAGGTGCACCAGAGAAAATCAGATCCGTATCGCCAGGTCGAACGGGATTCGCAATCGCCTTGCTGAACATTTCGACAGCCGACAGAGTCAAGGGAACGGTGCGCGGCTGAGTGTTCTTTGTCTTCAGCAGTCGAACGATCCGGCGTTTGATATCCACCTGCGATTCGCGGAGAGTCAGTATTTCTGACCACCGCATACCAGTCTCAAGAGCGATCCGAACAATCCAACCCATCATCGGGTTTGAGTGCAGGTCAACGGCAGCCAACAGGCGCGACTCTTCCTCCTGCGATAGCCTACGATTCCTGCCCGGCCCCGATGCTGGGCGCCTAATATTTGTGACAGGGTTGGCCGGCAAGTTCACGCCCCACTCTTTGATCGCAATGGTCAGCAGATGACCAAGAAGGGCCAGATCGAGGCGAACCGTACTGTTGGTTCTCGGTTGCGGATTTCCGGCTGCATTCTTACGATCTTCACCTGCCAAGCGCATATCGCGAAATTGGGCGATGACCTCGGGCGTCAGCGAGGTGAGGGAATATCTTCCCAAATGCTTGACGATTATCTTGGAGCGCCTCAAATCAGCCGCCTGTGTCGTCGGCCGCTTTGACGGCACTACGTCCGCCAGGTAGCGCTTCATCGCGGCGGCGACCGTCATCCGGTCGCCAGCAGCCCGCTGGATAAATGCCCCCCTAACCATGTCGTCTTCCGTTCGGCGAGCCCAGTCTCCGGCGTCTCGTTGGGTTCGAAACGTCTTGACAGTCAGAGGCCAACCGGCCCGGCGAATGATTGCCTTCCACTTGCCGGATGGGGTTTTTACGAGAGTAGCCATCGGGGTCTCCAGAAAGTGCGTTTGTACCTCGTTTGTACCCGCACTGTACCTGAAATTGTACCCGAAAAGCAATGTACCACTCAATACCTGAAATTATTCAGGACCCGATCCAGCGAACAGTCAACATCTATGTGTCCAATTTTATTAGACTTATGTAGAAATTATTTTGGTGCCCGGAGGGGGACTTGAACCCCCATGGGATTGCTCCCTGCGGATTTTAAGTCCGCTGCGTCTGCCGATAAGTTAATGATAATAAGGCTTTTAAGTCATGGTGGGCGAGGGGATGTGTAATGCAATGTGAAAGTGTTGCGATTATCCGGCCGAAAACCCTCAATTCCTGACCCAATTGCTCAGTCCGGCACCGCGCATTAAGGCTCCGTACGCAACAGGTTGAAAGATCGGGACTGGACAGACTCCTGGACTCTCCGTTGTCCCCTGAGGGCCTATTCTCACAATCTTACGCCGCAGAGAACTAGCCTAAACTCGATCGATGCGCTAACAATACAATGACTGCAGCGTTTCCCTTTAGGAACTCGAAGCCGGATGGCCACTCGAAACTTCAGTTCAGATTTTAGCAATGAAAATCGCGCGGCGGGAAGTCCAAGAACTAGAAGCGTTCATTGAACGCCTCGAGAACCCGCAATGGCGCATCGCTGCCATGCATCGGGGTGACCCACTTTTGGATGAGATGGCGACTCGATATTTCAACGAGCGTCCTCACCTTTTGATGCCGATTGGTTTCGATGAATATGTCGCTGTGCACGCTTCAGATAGCCGATGCGCGTATACATTGCCGTCGGATACGGAGAGGTTCTCACTCTTTCGACGGCCACGCGGTGATTGGTGGCAATTAATCTATCCGCCCAAAAACAGAGCGTCTGAGTTTATCTTTTATACGCCCTCGTCTTGGCGTCGCGAGGTCGCCGATGCGGAGTCTGATCTCGGCGAATATGGACTGCAGATTCCTTTGGAGGATCTCTTCTCTCGGCTCTATTCGATCTGTGATCGGTGGGAGGATGCGCCGGTCACGCTTTGGGACTCACGACTCTGGACTCCGAAGGCCCAAAAGAGCGAGAAGATCATCCTGACCGAGAATATTCAAGGAGTTCTAACAGCACTCAAGGCCGAGAAGGTTAATCTCAGACAGGTTAGTTGGCAGCAACTTGAGGAGATCGTTGCTGAGATCCTTCGCGCTGCAGGAATGGAAATCCATATTGTGCGCCAACGGCCGCAAGGCGGTCGCGACATTTTGGCGCGAGGCGTGCTCATTCCGGGAGAAGAGCCGCTGACTATTGCTATTGAAGTAAAACATAGAGAAGTCGTCGATCGGCCAGACTTAGAGACTGTGCTATGGCAGAATCGAATGTTTCCCGCTCTCCTATTTGTTACGTCGGGCAGGTTCACGGCTGGCGTTTACAGAGAAAAATCCGGCAAAGAAAACATGCTTCGCCTCTATTTGAAAGACGGAGTGGCATTAGGCGACATGTTGAAACGATATTGGCGTTAGGATAATATTCCTCCTGGCCGATTACTCGAACTCCGGCCCGAACGTAAAAGCCAACATCTCAAGAAGATTGATCTGCGACAAATGAGCCACCCTAGGAGCAGGTCCACATGGCAGTCGCTGATCGTCGACCTTGATGAAGCTCGATGGGGTACAGTCTCCTGAACCGAGATCGGTCGGCGACCACGCGAGCCGTGTGACTGGGAGCGTAGTAGTAGCCGAGTCGCTTTATTGAGGCGTGTCTAGTCGCAGTGCCGAATTGAATCACCCCGGCGCCACGCCACAAACGAGCGTTTGTTTCTCACGTAGAAATCTAGGCGCCGATGTGACGTCCATTCCAAGGGAAGCTGAGGTTGCGACGATTGCGCGACATTTTGCAGGACCGGAGAATGCGTCCTCCCGCTTTATGCGAGGAGCTTGCCGTGAAATGTGACAGAATTAGTTTCATCTATGGCGTTTAATGGGATTCGATAAATCGGATGCCCGTAGGCACTTCAGTTTCGGCTATGCCCGATGGCTCGCTGATTGTGGGCGTAAGGCGACTCCGGATCCAAAACTATCGCGTCATCGATATCGTGGGTTCGGGTGCGAACGGCGCTGTCGCACGCGCACAGCATCGCTATCTGTCACACGAGGCTGCCGTTAAGGTCTGGCTCAAGCTTAAAGTCAACGATGCTAGAAATAAGTTCAAGCAAGGGATTGCGGAAGCCCGCAAAGCCGCTGCTGCCGAGAGAATTGATCACACACATGCTGTGAGAGTATTCGACGCAGGAAACGCAGGCGGCCTCTTCTTCGCTGTCATGGAGTATTTTCCTGGTATCACAGCCCGTCGGTGGTTAGCGGAGCAGTGCCCTCCCCTTTCCTTGCGATGCTGGCTCGCATTTTCGGTTGTGGAGGCAGCGTTCGCTGCCATGTCGTACGGAGTGATTCATGGCGACCTCCATTTAGGAAACGTGCTCGTAGCTCTAAGCAGTGTCCCTCCGTCTCAGCACTGCCCGGATTTCCGGATCGTCGATTACGGAACCTCAGTGTTTAGCAAAAAGGAGCATTCACTGATGAGGCATTGGAGGGTCCTTGAAGAGACGGTGTCGACGCTTGTCTCCCCATTTAACACGCGTGAGTTTTCCTTTCCTTTTCGGCCACGGGAGCTTTCTGAGAGGTCGCTCTTGAGCGTACTGAGTCGATATAGAGCGATGTTCACTAGGATCACGTGCTTTGTTCACTCCTTGGGCGTGGTGAGAGCCGTTCCCCCTGCGGAGGATGATGAGTGGGAGTCCACACCAGCAGACTATTCACATCTGATCGGTGATGAATGGCGGGAAAGACTTAGGCAGCTTATAGCTAGTGGAAGGATTCGACTGGACACAAAATGGCTTGGTACAGAGAAAGAGTGGTGGGCGTAATATCCCGCTGTGATCCGATCTCTCACGACAGGCCCCCAAGCGGTCATCGTACCGCTCGCCCTTTGCTCTTGTTGTGCAAATCCGGTTGAGCGGCAACGTTTCCCAACAGTACCCGGAAAATCGATATCACTTCCAAATGAGACGCGCCTAGGCGCCAAGGCCGACTTCAATCCCATGGGCCCGCGCAGGTTGCGGCGATTTCGCAACGTGTTCCTGGACGGAAGGAATTGCCCTCTCCGGTTTATGCGCACTCTCATGGGAGACATCTCGACTCAACGCCTCGGCGAGTCTGCCGCGGTCATTCGTAAAAATCTGGGCGTCGCAAGCTCCTCGCGAGACGGCGACGTACGCCATTCGGTTATTGATTAGGTCTTTGGCGGGGAGATCGGTATCGACGTGGATTAAGACGCGATCTGCAGTCTGCCCTTGTCCGGAATAGCTGGTGACCGCATAACCGTGATCCAGATGCGGGTGGCGCAGCAAATCGAAGCGCAGCTGCCGCCCGCTATCAAGCCGGAGTGTCATTCCTCCGCTGCCGTCGAAAGCCTCTATGGTTCCAAGCTCGCGGTTTGCGATCTTCAGGTTATGATTCGGAGCGGTAAACTGAACCCTATCGCCGACAGAGAAGGCTCGCTGCTCATCACGGTAGACCGACACTCCGGTGTGCCGCCGTGGGTCATACGTGGGCTCGCTCCCATCCACCCGCGAGACTGTCAACAAGTTGCTGCGAGCGTCAATGCTCGTTACGCGCGCGTACTCCCCCTTTTTCATGCCGGTTTCATTTGAGGTGCGGGAATATCGCAATACGTCGTTCACTTGATATTTCTGAGCCCAACTGCGATCGGCGCCCGTCATCTCCTGGCGGGCGACCAGCGTCTCCGCTTTGTATTCATTGTGACTCACGATGCCGCGCGCCTGGAGCTCCGCGTGGATCCGCTGATTGATCTCTGTGCGGGAACGGTTGTCGGGTGAGACTACCAATGTGCCGTCTGGGGCGCGCGCATACTCGCGTGCAATGGCAGCGATCCGGTCCGTGCGTGCCGGTATTTCAATCACTCGTCCCTGGCGTTCCAGGCTCGCCACGCCTGCCTGTATCTCCCCACGAGCGAACTGCTCCACGACCTGCTTGAGCTCGGGGTCGCGTTGGCGGACGATTTCGTCGAGCCGTACTGTCCTCATGCCGGCTTCCTGAAGCTGCGCGAAGGGTCGACCCGCCTCAACTGCCTCGTGCTGTCGCGTGTCGCCGACTAATAGCACCCGCTCGTTCGGGTGTAACCGCACAATGAATTCGTGCATTTGACGGGTTGACGCTAATGAAGATTCATCGAGCACGTAAAGCTTGCGTTCGCCGGTGTCTGGCTGTTCCCCTCGCGCAAGGTGCCGCTGCAGCGTCGAAGTTTCGATCCCAGCCTCCGCGAGCTTTTGCGCTGCACGAGATGTGGGCGCGAATCCCTCGACCCTATAGCCCTCTGCCTCCACACCTTCACGGACCACCGCCAGCGCCGTGGTCTTCCCCGCTCCGGCAATGCCGTCGATCCCAACGATTTTCTCGCGAGACTGAAAGACATCATCGACCGCCTGGCGCTGCGAAACATTCAACTCTGGGTGACGGTTCTCGGTGCCAATGCGCAGTTCCTGTGAAACGAGCATTGGATCGTGCGGTCCGCGCACGTTGCCCTCCTGCATCCGGCCAATGATTTCCTTTTCCCGGCGAACCATCTCAGCGGTCGTATATTGAGGGGCTGCCCGCCCTGCGCCATCTTCGAGCCTCCAGAATTCCCCATCTGCGACGCGCTGCTCAAACTCGTTGCGCACCTCTCCGTGGCTTAACCTCCCCATGCCGCGATCCAACACGGATTGCAGTATCCTTCGCTCGTCCTGAACGGCGGAACGCTCAAAGGTGTGATGTCGCGCGTACGTTACCGCCTGCTGCATCGTCTTCTCTGGGCTCTCGGCTCGATGGAGACTTTGCTCTCTTGCTTGTGCCACCACGCGGTCGGCCTGATGACCAAATTGTGCGGCCAGTTCCCGATGGCGTTGCAGTACCTCCTGAGGCGAAAGCAATTCCTTGTTGTCGCGCGTGCGGTGGGCTGCCACCTGAGCGGCGCCAGCGCCCTCTCTCCCGATCTCTCGCAGGTGTTCTTTGATTTGTTCACGGCGGGGGCTCGACGCGTCAAGATATTCCTGGGTATAGCCTTTGATCTCTGGCTGTCCGTGCTTGCCGGTCTGAATCTCGTATCCCAACCCCTGAAGCCGGATGGCAAGCTCGGAACGATACACACTCGTCACATAATGCTGGGACTGGAAAAGGCTGCGCTCCTGGAGCGCGCGCGTCTGACCGTTGTCGCGCTCCGTGACATTAAAGATGACAGCATGGGTGTGCAGTTGTGGCGCCGCGTATCCTTCGACCGGGCGAGCCGTGTCGTGCTCGAAGGTTGCTGCAACAAATCTGCTGGTCGTCTCAGGCGCGTGGACGTTGCCAATGCGGGCCTGTGTGTAACGCTCCAACTCACCCAAAGCCACGCGGACACTTTCGCGGTGAGCGTAGCGCACGCGGTCATCTCCGCCCACGAGAGCGGTGAGTGATACGGACTTCGGCGCTGAAAATGTCGCGTCCCACCCGGCGCGATGCTCTGCGCTGGTTATCTGCTTGCCGTACTCATTCTCATAGGTCTTTGCGGGCTGATGTTTGACAAGTTGCACACCACTGTCAGGGTGCTGGCCCTCACTCAGATGGGCAAAGTGATCGGCCCGGACTGGTCCAACAAGATTCCATTCCTCAGCAAGTTTGCCCTGCCACTCGCTATGCGCTCGCCGGTCACGGCTCCAGTAGTTCTGTTCCTCGGACGCGAATTCACGGGAGTGGTAGGTTTGCGCCTGGCCCGCAGACAACGATTTGGAGATGGTCAACATGCGCATGACTCCATAAGTGCGCGGCAGCATCTCGCTTCTGCCTGCTGAGATTTTATCCCCACTAAAGAACTATAGGAACTGATCCTCAAGCGAAGGCCCATCCCGATTTCAATGAGCGCATTGCCCGGTAAGCAACAATTGAAGTCTACGAACATCGCTGATTCCTGAACTCTGGCCGATTCACATCGTTAATTGGCTCGGTAATCCGCGCGCAGTGGGGAGGATGGCGCCGTAATTGGCGTCGAGGGCCGGACCGAGAAGAAGAATGGCTGTGATTCTGCGAACAACCTGAGAGAAATAGCGCGCCTCGTCTTCATGAAGCGGGCGACCCAAGAGCGGTTCCTCGCGGTAGCTGAGCCACTTCTTGAGGACCTGGTAGCCGCCAAGGGTGTATTCCCATACGTTGGTGGGGACGGCGGTCCAGAATGTTGCATGGTTGAGGTAGACATCGACGCAGCGCGGGCCGAGGAGAACGAGAGCATCATCGAGACTTAGGTTCTCCACGGCCGCGAGGGCTCTGAGACGCTCAAGCTCTGTGGGGTTCCAATCGCGTTCGGGAGCCCTACCGCGACGAGGCATGACCGTATCACCTGGTCCACGCCCTCCCCAGCCGGCTGTGATGGCGAAGCGGGCGGCGTTGCGGCGGTCGCGGTCGGGGGTGTTCTCGGGAAACTCAGCGGCGATCGAGAGGCGAGCTAGGAAACTCCACTCGGCGGCGAGTTGCAAGTCGGATTCGGGGTCGAGGAAGTCGGCGAGGCGGCGGCCGAGGGCGGCGGATTGGGCGAGGAGTTCGGCGTTGGCAGGGAGCGGGATCCGCGGCCAGTCGCCGAGGAGAGCCCCGGAGTTTTCGGTGCGATACAGCGGGGTGTGCATGATAGCCAAGGCGTGGAAGAAGAGGTTCGTTTGCTGCTCCTGCTCAGGGTAATTCTCTTGCACTACTGCAGAAACATTTTGATGCAGAACGTTCGAATGGAACAGGGTGGGCATAAAAGCCTGTAGCGGTACAACTAGCGCGGTGCGTTCGTCAACGTGCAGGCTGGCGAGGGAACGGGTTATACAGGGAGGATCGAACGCGCGTCGGTTTGCTTGTGCCGAGAGCATCGCTGGACCGCCCTCTACCCGTGCATGTACATAATCTTCGCGCTTCTCATCCAGAAGCTTTGTATGCATTTCCCAGTAGATCCAGCGAAGGTCGAACGGCCTATAACAGTACCGCTTGATACGTGAATCAACGAGTTGGCTGGTTACTTCCTTCGCTGTGAGTTGTGGATTGGCTCTAACAGCCTGCTCATATGCGTTAGCTTCAACTTGCAGTAAAGTGCGCCTTGTATCAACCGCGTTGAAACGTGCTGCATCCGTCATCGCGATGGGAACTTCGCGCTTAACCTCTTCATCGGTTTTGCGACTGTCCAAGTAGAAATTCATGCGCTCGGCCAGACGCTCCCTCTCGATATCCACTACGACAGGATCGCGGCTTGTCTTGATGCCCGGAAATGATGTCGGAAATAGTTCTGGCAGGCGAGGCCAAGCGAGATAATCAGCCTCTACTCTGCGAGGTTTAAATGGGAGCCCGAGGATCGGATTCGGGTCTAATATCTCGTAACTTGCCTCGTCATGGACACTGGCGAGGAGATGGCTTCGACGGTCACAGGCACGGGCATCCTCGAAATCCCGGTAGTAAACAGTCGCGTGCTCAATTGGCGCGCCAGTCTTTACAAGCGTTGCAACAGCGGTGCCAACCTTGATACCGACGCTGGTGCCCTGCATGGCGAAGACCGTCTCGCTCGTTCTGCCGTCTGGAGCATATTCGCTGATCCTGCGGTCGCCGTGCAAATTATCGATGTAGACGGCGTTGAAGCTGTGTTGGAGGTGATGGCGCATCGTTGGGTGCGAGAGACCGTCCAGCCATGAATAGTTCGAAATGTAGGAAAAGATGCCGCGGTGCTGAAGATTCTGCGTGATTCGCCTTTCGGCGATTCGGAAGAATCGTACGTAAAGCTCATTCAGGCCCTGACCATTTGGCGCTGGCAGACCTTCTACCTGACTCCTGTAGGAATCGCTGAGGTCACGTTCTTCGTTCATCTTCGCTATGCCAGCGTAGCCGTTGTAGGGCGGATTGCCGAGAATGACGAGGATGGTGTCCGCCTGTTTGACGGCTTCGGCCGCGTCTCGTTCGGCAGTGAAGGCGGGAAAGCCGAAGGTGGATTGCGGATGACGCGCGGGAACCCACCCGGTGAGGGCGTTGGTGAGGAAGACCTGGGCGCGCTGTGTGTTCGTGAAGGAGGCCCGGGCGTCTTCGAGAAGCTGCGCGATCTGTAGGTGCGCGATGACAAAGGGCGCGGGCATAATCTCGAAGCCGAAAATGCGAGTGATGGCGGCGCGGCGTAGGTCAGCGCCAACAAAGGCGTCGTCGTCTTGCGCCTGTTCGCGTAGGGTGCGCTCGATACGGCGGAGGACTTCGACGAGGTAGGCCCCGGTGCCGCAGCATGGGTCAAGCACCTGCACGTTGGAGCTGGCGAGACCGAGAGGTTCATGAAGCTCGGTACGCAAGAGATGATCGACCCGCTCCACCATGTAGCGGACGATTTCACGCGGGGTGTACCAGACCCCGAGTTCCTTGCGCAGCTCGGGATCAAAGGCTTCAAGGAAGGGCTCATAGAAGTACTGGACGGCGTCTTCCTCACGGAACGTTGTGAAGAAGTCCCGCTGGACGCGGTTAAGGGCCTCGGTGGCGTGGTCAAGGATTTCGGTGATCTGGACCGTATTTAACGCTCCGGGTTCGGCGACGGCGTGAAAGAGGGTGCGGAGAACGGGGACGCGGAGGTACTCAGCGGAGAGACGCCAATTGAATATTCCGCTGTGCGCCGAATAGTCGGGCGAGCGGCGCCAGAGAATCCAGGCAGAGAAGATGCCATAGAAAAGTGTCTGGATGAGGGTGGAGCGAAAGAAATGCTCGCCTTTGTCGCCTTCGAAGGTGATGCCGAGAGACTCCTGCAGGGCGGACTTCACGCCATCGAACGCACCGATGGGATGCTCTGCGGCGCGTTCGCGTGCTTCGCGCGCGTAAGAGGCCAGGAGTTCGGCAACGTCCTTTGGCCTTTCGAGTGGAACCCTGCGCGTGAGGACGCGGGCGAGGAAGTCCGGGAGGGTCTGCGCGTGGCGTTTGGCGAGCTCGCTGATAGGGAGGTTCCAGAGGTCGTCGGCGCTGCGGGTGAAATCGTAACTTTCCATTACGGAAGGAGCGCCGTTGCGGAGTTCGACGAGCTGGAACTGGTGGTAGTTGGTGATGAGGCAGAGGCCGTATTCCCGCAGATAGCGCCGGACCTGCTCGGATTGGGCGAGCGCGGCGAGGCTTTCGCCGGGCGGTTTGATTTCAACCGCGCCGCGTTCGGGGCGCTGGTTGGGCAGCGGCTCAGTCTGACGGCGGTTGGCAACGGGAAAAAGACCGCCGTCCGGAAGACCTGCGCCGCGGCTGCCGGGATGAGCGACAAAGACGACCCGCGGCTTGAGTGCTTCGCCAACGGTGTTGAGCAGGTTCGAGAGCGGCGTATAGAAGGTGGTTTCGGCGGTGTGCGCGCCGAAGGAGCGTGCGGTGCGCATAGCCGCGATGTACTGCTCGACAGTAGGTGATATGCGGGATGCCACGCGTCGATGATTACATGAATCGTCGGCCCGTTACTGGCTTAAGGAGTACAAGCGTTTTATTGCCGGGTTTTTCGAAGCATGAGTTTGGCAATCTGGTAGAAGGGGGGCTCGTCGGTAACGAAAAAACGGGCTTGGATCGCGCGATCCGTTGTGGATCGTCAATAAGCACATTATCGCCGATTCGCTCGTTGAGAATTGGATTTGTATCGATCGTCGGCGGGGCGCCGATGGACTGTTCGGGAGGCATCTTTTACAGTTTCACTCGATCCACTCCGATTCATGCCAGTCACGCGGCTTTTCATTCACGGCCTTTTGTCGTGTGCTCCCAGGGAATATCGACTGCTTATTGATCGGCCCCTTCGGTGGATCATCCGGGGCGGTATTCGCATGTAGAAAGTTAACCGATGCCTGCTGCACGGCAACAGATACGTTTCGCTCGATGAATCGCGGCTGCCTCTCTATCGGTGCGACATACGGAAAGCGCACTCGAACAACGTAGTTCTCCTGCTTGATGTAGCCGTTAAGGGGCTCCAATCCCGCTATTTCCGAAGCCATGACGAGCGGCTTGTTCACGATCTCCATGGTGTATTGTCTATTGCTGGGAAGTAAGCTGTGCCGCCGCGACTCCTTAAGACGCTCCACCTCGATCTCTCCAATAGCGTCAGAAACCCACTTCGCTGAGTGGGGCTCCGAGGTCTTCAGAAAGAATTTTGTCGCTGGCTGCGAGAGCATTGTTTCAGCGTCTTTTCCGTAGCGTTTTTCGATTTGGCTACGCCCCTGGAAGCCAAGCACCACCGGATTCCCCGATTTCCGGGCCTCCGTGATTGCTGTATGGAGTTGAGGCAGCTTATTCAGGCTCGCCACTTCATCGAGAACAAACCACACGGGCTTCGCGCGATGAATTGCCGGCGTCATCGTTCGGAGGATCAGCATGTCCAACCATGCACTGTGAAGAGGCAGAATCTTTTGGCGAGAGGCGGGACTCGAAGTCAAGAATATCCACTGCCGCCTCTCAGCATTCCAGCGTCCCGACGAATAGACTGGGCGGCAGTCATCCTGCGGAGGCAAGAGTTCGAGGCTCTCGGCGATCATATTGAAACTCGAAAGCACGCCCCCTCTTTGGGCAGGTGCTCCGGGATCAAGGAATGCTGCATAAGGGGTGCCTTTCGCCATCGCGTCGATTTGGTCCGAATTGCCCATCCATGCGATCAGCTGTTGAGGGCTAGGGCGACGGCGCATTAGAAAGGTGAAGACCCGGCGGGGCGCGTCAGTGAAATACTCCTTTTCGAAGTCCTTATCTGGAAATAACGCCGCCGCCATGGCGGCATTGGCGTCGTCAGATTCTGATTCGTCCGCTATATCCCAATAGGGGCACCTGCCGTCGAGAGGATTCAGAATGATGTCGCCTCGCTCTGGCGAATAGAACTCCCGTGTGAACTCAAGGGCTGGATCGTAAACGACTGCTGCTTCCTGCCGAGAGGCGACCTGACGCAGGATCTGGCGCATGGCAGATGTCTTTCCGCTGCCGCTGTCGCCCATGATCAGGATGTGGCTAGATTCAAGATTTCTGCGAATCCCAAGCGAAGCAGGGCGACGGCCCAGCAGGCGATATTGGACCTGACCGAGCAACGTGGGCGTATCCAACTGGAGCCGAAGACCATCTGGCTGCAGCTTGGTATTCCACTCGGCAGCAGAAATCAGCTCCGGCCCCTTCGTCCTTCTTCCATGTCGCTGCTCGTGACTTCTTGAGGTATTTGATCTGCGTCTGATCGCGATTACCACCGCGAGCAATACAGCAATTCCGAGAGAGCCGGGCAGCAGGGGCTCGGCGATCACCCATTCAACGCTATGGCCGTCGTAGATGTTCGCCCGCAGGAACGCTTGCAATTCTGTCGAGGCCACTCGTTCCTGAGCGCCCGCCTCGACGCCCGTCCATCCATCCTCCTGGGCCGTCGGAGAGAGGCGAACACCGAGAGTTCCACTTTTCGTGGGCTGGACGTCGCGTTCGGTGAGGAGAACACGGCGCCGACCGGGAGCTGTCTTGTAAAGCCAGACAATCGGAGTCGTTGCACTGCGCTGGCCCGCGATCTTGGCACTTTCTACATATGCGAGCGAATAGTACCGCTGCAACGGGGACTCAGTCAGGAACGTGAAGGAGGCCAACAGGGGAAGGACGGGAAGCGCGAGGAACACACCAAACAACAGTACGAGCCAGAACAGGGACCGTCGAGGGAATCGGAGAGGTGGCACAGTATGACCTCCTACATCTTTCCTGTCTTTCCGTCCTTTCGATTTGCTAGAAATTCCTCAGCCTTTTGGAGCTTGATGGAATCTGCGTACACGGTCATCTTGCGGATGGACTCCTCGCTAAGCGGACCCTTTGAGGCCGACGCAAAGAGGTTCACGAGGAGGGTTCGAACCGCCATCAACTCTGCGAGCAAGACGGGGTCCGTCTCGCCAGCGCGCCGCCCTCGGGCTTGTGCGAGGGCAGCATCGCGGAGCCACTCGGCGACCTTCTTGCCCTGGGCGGAAGCGGCCGATTCAACCTCGGCAAATTCTGTCTCGGTAATCCGGGTGGCGATGGATTTTGCCCGGAAGCTCTCACCTGCCCGGGAAGCGGGCACAGCTGGCGGAACCACAGATGGCGGTCTGGTCTCGGGGGAAGACATCAAATCAGTCGCCTCAGCCGCAAAGTACCCCGGGAGCCTTGTATTGTCAAACGCTGCGGTCGTAAGTGGATACATTGAAAGACGTTCACATTTGTAAACGGGGTATCGTGGCATCAGCAGTTCGCGTTTACGGACGGGAACACGGTCCGGCTAAGTACCTGAAAATCCAGATGTTCACAAATTAAAGAGAACACAACCCCTTTGGGGATGACGTGTCAACGTTCACCCGCTGCGCAGCAGCGTGCGCGGGAATTTGAGTCTGAAGGCACGGCGGTCGCCAGCGGGCCCGCGAATCGTGGCAGAAGTGGGTCGGCACTGCTTGTCCGCCATACCAGCCACTGTGTCATTCTCGCTGGACATGTCCAGATACCGTCGTTATGCTGCAGAAACGAATCTCTGGCATCCCAGAAACGCCGGGAGACTGGATGAGGCGTCCGAACGCGATCCGTCCTACTTGTGCTAAAAGGAGCGGGTTTGCCGGCCAGAACCAGGAGAGGTGCTTCGTGGATTCAGAGGCGATTATCTCGTTTCCCGTCACGTCGCCCGAACGGCAGCAGACAACGCGAGGGAGAGAAGACGAGGGAGGGCGCCCAAATTTCGTTGACGAACAGGCCAAAACGGCTGCTGGTGTAGCGCCAGAACCCATCACAACTGATGAGGTCCTTCTTGAGAGCGTGAGCAGGGGCGACCGGGAAGCCCTCTCCGTGCTTTTCCGTCGCCACGCGCGGATGGTTCGAATTCTGGCGGAAAGGATCCTCCGCAATGCCTCCGAAGCCGATGATCTCGTCCAGGAAGTGTTTCTCTTTGTCTTTCGCAAGGCCGGTCTTTTCAATCCCGACCGCGGCTCTGCTCGGTCTTGGCTCGCCCAAGTGGCGTACCACAGGGCTTTCGACCGCCGCCGCTACCTCGCGTCCAGACACTTCTATTCGAACCTCGAGCTGCAGGAGGCCGTGCTGCGGGCCGAGGAGCCGGCAGCGTTGACCACTTCCTACGACGACACGATCGAAGCTGCCCTAGGCCAGGACGCCTTGCGCCGTATTGACGAAGCGCTCACGGAAGTGCAGCGCCGCGTGATGCACCTCCATTTCTTCGACGGCTATACGGTCCAGGAGATCGCCGGCATGATCGGCCAGTCCGTCGGCAATGTCCGCAACCACTATTACCGCGCTCTCGAGAAAATGCGAAAAGAGCTTTTTCAGAGCGGGATTGCGGAGAAATGAGCAATATGGGAGAGAATGGCTCCGGCAAGTCAGCCTGGCCCTCGACGCCGAGCGGATCTCACGACGAATTCCTCGAGCTCTGCGCCCTTGCGACTGCCGAACCGCTGAGTGCCCAGGAGCGCCGTCGGCTTGAGGAGCATCTTCGCGGTTGCTCTTCTTGCCGGGAGATGTGCGCCCAATATCGGTCCTTGGTCGACGTCGGCATTCCGTTCGCTAGCTTGATCCCTGGGGGCAAATATCCCGTCGGATCAGTTCCAGACCGGTCAATTGAAGACTCAGAGGCAGCACTTTTCGCCAACCTGGATCGGGAACAAATGCGGAGGGCAGAGCCAACAGACGATCAGAATCAAGTTCAACGGCCTCCAAACGGCCCACGAGTGGTAATTCAGCGTCCGCCCAAACTTGGCGCGGAAGTCAACGGTTTCTTCCGGCGGCAGGAATGGTTGCAGTACGCCGCCGGCATTCTTCTGGTCACTACCCTCGGCTATTCCCTGTACCGCACCGGAATTCATAAAGGTGTGGAGATGGCCGAAACGTCTGCTCCGCCCGCCCGCTCGGCCGACGGAAAAGGGACGTCTTCGGCGATTGCGACACCAGCACCGAACCAGCCGGACAACTCTCAGGTTGCCGCACTGAGTTCGCAACTCGCCACCAAAGCCGCCGAAATCCTACGGCTCGAAGCCGAGAAGACAGCTTTGGAGAAGAATCTGCGTGCGAGCCAGCCAGGACGCGACGAGCTACAGCGAAATCTAGCTGAAGTGACCCGCCAGCTGACCGCCAGCCAGGCAGATCTCGAAGCGACCAAACAACATCTTGAAGCCGCAGGAGCTCAGAACTCGGAGAAAACCGTCGAGGTGGCCCAGCTCCACAGCCAAATCGATGAGCTCGAAAATAGCCTGGAACAGCGCGATAAGGAGTTCGCTCGGGAGCAGGAACTCCTCGATCACGACCAGGACATCCGCGAGCTCATGGGCTCCCGCAGCCTATATATTGCCGAAGTCTACGATGTGGCCAAGAGCGGCAACACCCAGAGACCTTTCGGACGGGTCTTCTATACAGAAGGAAAGTCGCTGATCTTTTATGCCTACGATCTCGATCAACAGCCGGGATTGCGGGACACGAATACTTTTCAGGCTTGGGGCCGCCGCGGCGCGGACCAGGCGAACTCCGTGAATCTCGGCATCCTCTACGTAGACAATGCTGCCAAGAAGCGCTGGGTTCTTAAGGCCGACGACCCCCAAACCCTCGCCAATATCGACGCCGTCTTTGTTACCGTCGAACCAGATGGGGGCAGCAACCATCCCAGCGGCAAACCCCTACTATTTGCCTATCTCCGCGTAGAACCCAATCATCCCTAGCTCGGAGCTGAACCGCAGTTCACATTTTTGCCCTAGGGGTCGGCGTTTGGAATCAGCGCCGCAGAAATCCTGAGAGGCCCCTGATGGCGAGGTTATAGCAGGCTGACGAGCTGCTCGTCATCCGAACGCCAAGGTGTTGACTGAACTACTTCATGAAGAGGATTTGTTTGCTTTCTTCCACGCAGTCCAACGCTTCTTTTGAGCGGCTGCAATCCGGGCACGAGCTGCGGGGCTCATGATTCGCTTCCTCTTCGGTCCTACGCTCCGGCGGACATGGTTGACATTGCCGACCAGAAGAGCACGAACTTGCTGAAGAATGGCAATCTCCGAATCGATTGAGGAGAGAAGCGTGGTTGTATCCATGTCGAACAGTGTATAGCGTCCTTAGACCGCTTTGATGGGGGACCCGCGATTTCAGCGCGCCGCAGAATCATCGCCAGAAAAAAGGGAAAACTGCGCTGCGGTTCGTAGCGGCCGGCGAGTGCGACCGACCGCTGATTCCTGCTGCGCTTACCTGCAGCGATCAAGTTGAACCCACATTCGTTGGCTATCCCTGCCTAAAGTTCTTCAAGGAGTTTCATGAGCGTCGGATCTTCGCACCACCGCTTCCGGCTCGGCCTTGGGCTCAACGCGTTCAAGTGCTCCCTAAAGCGCTCGGACGACCATCTGAGGTAACGATCCATCGCTTCTAATTTCACTTGGCCAATGTACGCAGACAGAGCCGGGATCATTTGGCTCAAATCGGTGCGACTTCGAAACCACTCGTCAAGCCGGTGAACAGCAAATGCATATCGCAAATCCTGCATCCGCGGTTTCCTTGGATTGCGGTCGTGTCGCTGCACAAGGGCTCGATCTCGAATCCTCTCGAAACTGTTCAAAAGCGTCCGGCTCCTGATTCCTTTGCCGTCTTTATCAATAAAGAGATGGGAGCACCGCACGTTCGATCGAAACCTGAAATAGCTGTGCAATATTTCGGAAAGTTCCCGGTTGATCGGGACCGTCCTCGGTCTTGTCCAGTGGCTGCCGCAGAACGTTAAAGTCCTCGCCCTAAGGTCGACATCAGTGCACATCAGACTCTGCACTTCACTGACGAGCGCCCCGGTGGCATATAGAACGATCAGAAATGTGCGAAGGGTGACCGGAGCAATCTTGCGCTTCTCGCTCGGGCTCGTTGCGATCACATCGAGGATTCGTCTAATCTCCGCCTGTGTATAAACGTGGGGGATAAAGCGACTTGGTTCAGCGGCTGGAAGCCGTGGGGGCATCGGCATCTCGTCCAACTGCTGCCGGGCGATCCAGTGCAGGAAGAAGTTGCACAGGATGGCGTACTTACGATGCCACGCGCGCCGTGATGTACGTGGACCGCTCAGAAAAATGAGGACGTGCTCCTGGGACACCTTCTCAAGCGGCATACGTTGTAGAGGCTTGGCGAATGACCAAAGCACCTTCCCGCAGCTGGTGTAGTCGAAGCCGAGCGTCCTTTTCATTGCAATGTATCGTTCCACCGCGAGATCGAGGTTCATAGAACCCCTGCGAGGCTGAAGTCTGCCACCTTTTTGAGCAAGCGCTCGTCGTATCTGGCGTAGAGTTCAACAGATCCGCCATCTCTGTGCCCCAGGAATTCACCAACCTCCTTCAGTGTCCTGCCCTCTCTCAGGAGGTGAGTCGCGCACGCATGCCTTAGGGAATGGGGACCGATATGCCGGGTGCAAATTCCCTCTTCTCGCATTGCCGGCCCCACGATCTTCCACATGGTTCCGGGTTCAATTGGGACGAACGGCCGCCGTGCCGTTAGAAACATGTGCCTGCTCGGTGCATTGGGCCGGCCATGTCTTAAGTATTCCAATATGGCCTCCCCGACTTCGAACTGGATTGGGAAATACTGTATCCCTCCTCGCTTCGCCCGACGGACAGCGAATGTCTCCCTTCGCCAATCGAAGTCAGTCAGTAGAAGCGCGCCCACTTCGCTGGATCTCAGACCGTAGATCGAAAACAGAAGCAGCGCTGCCTTTGCGCGCAACTGTGTCGGAGTTGCACCCGGCAATGCGCTGAGGAGCCGCCTAACTTCGTCCCAAGCGGGGCCAGCATAAGAGGCATAGTGTCGAGGAACTCGCGGACTGTGGACACCCAGCGCTATCCCGGGAGCGGAAATTCCTTCCTGCTCCAGGAAGGCACAGAACGTGCGCAACCCATAACACATTGCTGCAAGGCTGTTAATGGCCATGCCGCTACCGCGGAGGTCAACGAGGAAGTTGTCGATGTCGTTGATCGAAATCGCGGCCAAAGACAAGCCGTGGTTCATGAGCCAGATCAGAAAGCGCCACGTTTTGCGAAGGCAGCCCTCTACGGTCACCGGTGATAGCCCTCGATCCCTCTGGACCTTCGCAAATCGAATGAGCAAATTGTGGAACGGCGGCTTAGGTGGTTCCGTCAGATTTCCGAGGAATCCAAACCACTGTCTTGCATTACGGACAAAATAAACGGATGTGCCTCGACGGTGCAGGCTGCGACGATACGGACCGATATACTTCGCCCAACGAGCACCCGCCGCATCGATATCCTGGTACGTAACCTTTCGAAGACATTTGAGCTTCATGACCCGGACAATATGCCTGAGGTAGAGAGACGTCGTGCGCAGCTCGTGTGGCGGGGCACCCTGACGTTGCAGGTGGGATAGATATTTTTCGCGTTCGCGTAACAAGGGGGCCGCGAGATATTTTTGCCGATCATGGTCTCTCGAATAGATTGTTTCAATCATGGTCATTCTGCCGCCGAGTCTCCGGGCAGTCCCCGGTTTGAGCTCCTCGTCGCTGCCATTCTCAACCCAAATGGAAAAGAATACGCAAATCGCAACCCTGCGTACATGACTTGGCGGTCTCCCTGAAACTGATTCTCATAGCCGACCAAACGGTAAACGTGCTCGCTTTGAGCATCGTTGAGGTTTGAATCCGTGCTCGTCAGTGGGAGCCGCCGAGTCGGCTCGCGCGCCGCGACAAGCGGCGCTGCCCGTCGGGTGGGCCGAAAATGTCGCACCGGCGCTCTTCCGGGGCATCAATAAAGGGTGGGAAGACGGGCAGGCTCAGCACAGAAATCTCTAAATTCGCGACATATTAAATCTCTCAGCCCCGCGTAACAATCCAGGAGACCTCATGTTTCCAGTCGTAGTGTGGCTACGATAATCGACTCTTCTAGACAGTTTGTTGCAGCTGTCGTCTTTACTGCCGCAACAGGGACTCGATATCCCGGCTGCCCCGGAATACATGAAGGATCAACACGTCCCTCTGGTCGACGCGGTAAATGACGACATATTGCCCAACAGCAAAACTACGCAGGCCGGGGCGCAAATCCACATCGCGCTGGCGTCCGATGTGGGGGTGACCGGCCAGAAGATAGAAACTTTCAGTGATGGAATCAATAAGGCGGTCGGCGATCTCGACGCTGCCGCTTTCTTTGGCGACGTAATACCAGATGTCATCAAGCTCGGCTTCGGCTTCCGGTGCAAGGCGGTGAGTCATCAGCGGGACGATGACTGCTCAGCGGCGAGGCGGCTGCGGCCACGCCGTTTCACTTCGTCGGCCAGTTGCCGCATGGATTCCCGCGTGATGACGCGCCCTTCGCCTCGTGCGATGGAAGCGTCTGCCAGTTCAACGGCCGTAAGGATTTCCGCGCGCGTGCGCTCGCGCTCTTCCCACAGGGAAAGAGCTTCCTGAACGGCGTCCTCCTCACGGTGGAGGCGTCCGCTTTCAATGGCCTGGCGGACAAATGCCTTCTGGTCAGGTGTGAGCTGGACTTCCATACGATTTTCAGCGTAGGCGGACGCGAGGCGGGTGTCAATAACAGGTAATCCCGCCCCAAACGGGGCGGCGGCTGCCCGTCGGGTGGGCGAAAGATGCCGCTCCTGCCGGTTGGCAGGAGCATCGCCAAAGGGTGGGAGGACGGGCTGGCGAGCACAAAAATGCGAAGCCTGTGGTTGCAGGCTCCGCAAGTCCGACGGACAAATTGATGGTCAGGCGGCAGTCTTCTTCGTCGGCTTCGCCGCCGGTTTGGAGACAGCCTTCTTTGCGCCCATCGTCTTCTCCTTCGCCGCGAACTCCTGTTTGACCTTCCCGGTGATGGCTTCGACGTCCACCTTGTAGGCCTGAGCGGCATCGCGCAGCACCTTCGCAGAATCGGCCTCGGGGCGCATGGACAGCAGAATGACCGTCTCGACCAAAACGCGTCCGAGCTGACTTTCCTCCGCCTTCGGCAGAAAAGCTGCCAGCAGTTTCGCCGGCGCCTCGCTGTCCTTCGGTTTGCCGATGCCGTGCTGCCGGATGAGTACCGCAACCCGGCGCTCGTCGAGGAGTGCTGTCAGCCGGGCGACCGCAAACAGCAGGTCGCGTTTCATCAGGCGGACGGGAACGGCCTCGCCAATAGCTTTCAGGACGCGTAGCCCGGTCACCTGGGCCAGCGCCTCCTCACGGCGGCGCTTCTCCTGTTCGGCCTTGAATGTGGCATCGGCCCGTGTCCGTTGTTGCTGCTTTTTCGGGTGATGCACCGGGCATTCGGGATTGGCGCACACCCGGCGCAGTTCGCCTTTCTCGCTGCCTTCGGTGACGATGGCCTCGGCGGTAAACTTGCACGTCTTGTATTCCGGCCAGTCGCGCTGTTCTTTCTTCTGCGGCTTCTCCTGCCGGATTTCAACGTACTTGTTGCGGGGGATGGCGGCGTTACCGTCCTTCGGTTGCCCATAGGCCGTGCTGATCTGTACCAGCCTGGGCTTCGCGGCCACGGTCTGCCTGACGTGAATCTCCAGTTTGACGGCATAGCATTTCGGATCGGAGCAACTGTCGTGCTTCGTCCCGACGCCCTCAAACAGAAGCGTGTTGTGCCCGGTGCGCTTGGGGCAGTCAACGCAGGAGCCCGCCTCCGGTACAAGCTGCGCGTCGTCTTTGGAAAACGGCGCGGCGGCAAGTTCCAGAAGAATGTTGTGCTCGATCCATTCCCGGAGATGGCGGACGGGCAGCAGAATCCGTTTCGATTTGCTGCCGTTGCCGTAGCTCTCCTGCCAGCAGGCGGCCAGGGCTTCCTCCTGCTGCTCGGGCTGAAGTTTGGCCAGCAGAAGTGCATGGCCCACGCCGATCTCATCTTTCGCAAAGGCTTCGACGACTGCGGGAGCCAGCTCGGTCAATCGAACTCTCGAAGCCACGTACCCCGGCTGCTTGCCGCACTTGGCCGCGACCTGCTCGATGGAATAGGTCGGCTCCTCTAGACGCAGAAGAGCGGCGAAGCCCTGCGCCTCCTCCAGCGGATGAACGTCCCGCCGCTGCAGGTTCTCGACGATGGACATTTCGAGCGCCTGAGCGTCGCTGAGGTCGGCGATGCGAACCGGCACATACCCGATTGCCGCCAGTTGCGCCGCCCGGTAGCGCCGCGCCCCAGCAACAATCTCATAGGTCTGTGGCCCTTTAGGCCGCACCAGCAGAGGCGACAGCACGCCCTGCGTGCGGATGCTTTCGGCGAGTTCCTGCAAGGCCGCGTCGTCGAAGGTGCCGCGCGGGTTGAGTTGCGATTCGGTGAGGCTTTCGAGCGGCAGGTTGCGATATTCGGATTGGACTGGAGTCTGAACAGCGGTAGTCATGGAAATTCTCCTTTTGAGGTTGTCGAGCGTGAATGCGCAAGCGGGCACACCCTGAGCGCGCCCGCTCAGGATGTTGGTTAGCTGGCGGCTGTAAATCGCTCGTCGTCCACCTGGAGAGCTCCGAGGATGACAGCGGACGTGCGCTGGATGACCTGAAGGCTTTCCGCCAGCAACGCTGCGTTGCCCTTGTAAAGCTGGATGTAGTCGCTCGATGCCGTGCCCATCTCCAAGCCCACGGCCTGACCCACGATGAAGGCCACGGCCTCGGCTTCGGTTTCACGCACGGTGGCGGTGGTGATGGTGCGGCGCTCGGCTTTATGCAGCAGTTCGTGCGCCGTCTCGTGTACCAGCGTGGTGAACTCCTCGGCCTTCGACTGGCCGGGCAGCAGCGCAATCCTGCCGCCGTAAGAGACACCCAGCGCCGGGGCGATGTTTTCGCTGAACTCAAGGGCGATGTTCTGTTGTGTGAGGAAGGCAACCAGCCGGTCACGGTTGCCGCCCACTTCACCGCCGATGGTGTGGTCCAGTTCCGGCAGGTCTACCCCTTCGGTCTGCGCGTAATCGAAGACATACACGGCGCGGAAGCCCATCAACACCGGCTGCGGCTTGCTGTCGGTTTCCCCTTCGGCCTCGTCCTTCCTGCGGCGATAGCCGGTCACGGGCGCAAGAATTTGGATACCCTTCTCGCCTTTCTTGACAAAACGGCCCAGTTCTTTCCATGCGCCGAATCCCGCAACGCGGGTAGCGGTGGGCCGCTGACGGGCGATTTGCAGAATGTTGCCGAAAGAGTAGTTGTGGAACCGCGCCATCGCGCCGAGATACGCTGTGAGGGTTTCGCTGTGGCCTGCCTCAAGCTGTTTCATGAGGTAGTCCACGGCCTGCTTGATCAGGACCTGGGTGGGGTTGTCCTTCTGCGTGGTGCGCTGCTGATAGGGCGACTCGCTGCGGTTCCGCTGCGCCGCATTTTCCCTGTGCGGCGCGAAGTTGCTGCTGGTTGGGCCATTGCTGGCGGCGAAGGCTGCGGTGCTGGTGTTTGGCGATGCCATGTTCGTGCTCCTCATGTGCCCGCTCAGGGGCGATTTGCGTGCATGAGGGAAGCACTCGCCTGAAACCCAAATTTCTTTTGTTAAGTGCTCCCGCTTCATGGCTCTTGCGGCGGGCAGGGGCGAGGCGGGTTCAGTCAAGGTCGCGGCAGCGCCGCGTCAGCGGTCGAAGCGCAGCGCAGAACCTTGACGGGTTCCGACCGCCTCTGCCACAAAGCCGCCTGAAGCGGGGGCACAGACGAAAGAAGAAATTCGGGGACGGATTCCGAATCGGCATTACGCACGCCAGGGCCGGGCGTTGAGCTGCATTGTTTTGCGGGCAATGGACGCGACGAGGGTTCTACGGGAGGACTAGAATCCCTGTATGTTATAATTCGCGCAATTCAGTCTCACCATTCCGAAGTTGCGCGGGCTAAGGAGTCCTTGAAGTGAACAGCGCTATTGACTCTGCCGAATCGTTGGTTACGATTGACAATTGGCGACCGAGGCAACCGAGCAGCAACTACGTAATGCAGGGATTAGCCACGAAGAAAGCCCTCGACACGTATCACCTCATCCTTGCTCCAACCCATGCATGTAATCTTCGCTGCAGGCACTGTTACCTTCCTGACCATGCAGCGCAGCTGCTGCCCGAAGCAGTTGCTTTGCGGCTCGTGGAAGAGTGGAGTGAAGTTTCTCTGGATGAGCGGGGCGCATTCGGCGGAATCTTTCATGTGAAGGGCGGAGAGCCTTTCGTTGTGCCGTATCTGAAGAAGATAATGGAGCGCCTCGTCGAGTTGCAATCGCTTCGTCTAATGTTGACGACGAACGGAACATATACAAGTGCAAAAGTTCTTGAGAGTCTGCGAAAGTGCAATGATGGGCTTCACGGTCATGTAACAGTGATCGTGTCTTTGGATGGCGCGTTCTCGGCGACGCATGACGCGCTACGGGGCGCCGGTCAGTTTGAGATTACTGTCGGCTTTCTTCGTTCATTGCGGGCAATGAATGTACAGGCTCATCTCAACTGTGTTTTGCATGCAGGAAATGTAAAAGAGGTTCCAGCCTACATTGGTCTCGCAAAGGATCTCGGCGTCGATCAGATTAATTTCTTGCCGCTGGTCCCTAAAGGTTTTGGCATTGAACTGCAATCAATGCAAGTTCCGCATCTGGTCCTTCATCGCGAACTCCAAGCTGTATATGAAACCGGCGATCAAGCAACCAAGAAATTACTAGCAGGCAGCCTATCTCATATTCTCGATCGAGAGGAAACGGAACATGTTACGCCTGCGCACGAATGTGTGGCGGCTTACCGCGGCCTTTTTTACATCACTCCGGAGGGCAATGTATATACATGCCCGAACTTGGTTAACACCGAACATAAGATTGGGACTGTATACGGAGCCTCCCTTCGCGAGCTGTGCGATTCGCTCCCAACTCTCTACGCTAATCTAAGACCGCAAGCCGGGTTCGATGACCGTCTCATTTGCACTGGGGAGCGAGTACTCTACGAGAAGACGGGCCAGACTCTGAGCCTGCAGAACCTGAGGTCGCTTCAGGCTAAGGCTGGATCACCGCCGACGCTCAAGTCCGAATCCCGAAAAGCCGTCGCTTTCTGCGTCAGTAGGAACTTTTGACCACCCGGAACTGAGGATAGCGGATGACAGGAAGGATGCAGACAGCCAGCGCCTGGATTACGCTGAGTGCCTCAATCGGGTTTATGCTCGCGGTTCCAACGGTCGGCTTCTCGTTGGGCACGAGACTATTAGGATTGGGCAGTCTGCATTTTCTTATGGGGTTGTGTTGGAGTTCACTATACGATTTTGGCGGTCGCTTATGGTTGCTGGCGAGCTTTGGCACCACTTTAATAATTACCTATAAAGTGATTACGAGCTTCATGATCGAACAGGAGTATGACTGCCTACGGAAACTGAAGCGATTCCCTTATTATGCGCACTTCGTCCTTTTATTTGCTATTTTTCTTCCGTTTGCCGGCATGCTTTGTCTTGTTTGGCCGGTATCACTGTACGGTCTAAACGCGATGAAGGGGCTCGCACTTGCTACCGCAATATGGATGTTGGTGTTTGACTGGTTTATGCTTTCAGCCGTCAGGAAAATGAAGAATGCCAGGCTGACCAAGGACTTCAGGGATGTTGTGTTCCTTATTGATATACCAGTAACCGGCTCAATCTTCTTGACTCTCGTGTTGGCCCTCTCGTACAAGCACTTGCTTCTGCCCACTGACACAATCTCGGGCAGGTTCAATGAGGTGTTCGTGACTGGCCTTTCTGCTGGGGCCATTGCTGTGGAGATTTGGTTTGCCAATTTGATCTTCTGGATACTTTTTCATTCAGAGGAATCTGACGTTGTTCAAGCCGGTGCATCAGGTGGAAAGGGAGCTTCCAGTAGCCAAGAAATTCCATCGACGTCATCTCCTGCCCAGGTTGATCCAAGTTCGTCGAGCCTTCGTAGAAAAGTGCTAATAGGGGTTGCTGCTGCGGTCATAATGTCGGCATTGGCTGCGAGCTGGCTAATCTGGTCGCGGAATTTTCGCCACGAAAATTCAGTGATCAGAATTGGCATTGCCACTTGGCCCGGATTTGCTTCTGGCATGGTCGGCAATGAGAAGGGGTACTTTCCAGGAATTAGCCTACAGTACCGGACGATTGATGATCTCGCTGCGCGTCACGCTGCGTTTCGCAGCGGTGATTTGGATATTATGGTTTCATCGATGGATCTCTGGGTACAGGAGAAGGCTCAGGGGCTAGACGGTCAGGCGTTTCTGGTAACGGACGAATCAGCGGGGGCTGACGGCATTGTTGTGAATGCCGAAATTAAAACAATCGCGAACCTTCGGGGAAAGAGGGTAGCCTTCGCGCGAGCGACTCCGTCGCATTATCTTCTGTTTAAGGTGCTTGAGAATGCGGGGTTGACGCCAGCAGACATTGTTCAAGTGCCGGTAGATGATCCAGGACTTGCCGGTCAGGCGTTCATCGGCGGTAAAGTTGATGCGGCTGTCACATGGGAGCCGTTCCTAACGCAGGTCAAGGAATCCGGAAAGGGGCGGGTGCTCGCAAGCAGCAGGGACTTCCCTGGGACGATTGTCGACCTGCTGGTAGCCTCGCCCAAGTTGCTTCAGCAGCCCGAAGTCCTCAAGAACTTCATTCGTGGATGGCTAGAGTCTGTGGGGTATATCGAAACTCACCCCAATGAGTCGGCGCAGGTCATGGCCACGGGGCTTGGCGTCAAGAAGGAAGACGCGGAGGGGATGATGGCTGGTGTGCGATTCGCTGATACAGCGAGAAACCGCTACTTCTTCGACTCGAGTGATTTGGCTAAGTCTCCACTGGCCTTGGTGGCCGAGGACGCGGGGGATTTTTGGAAGCGTCAAGGCATTATCTCGGCGGTTCCGCAGATTCCGAGCCTAATTTCAGGCATCTTCAATGGCATTCCTGAGCGTCCGGGGCCAGGAGGTAAATAGGTGCGTGGCGGATGGCGGGAGGCATCGGATTCAGATTGAATGCGGGTTTGTCTGTCTCGGTTCTGTTGGCGCTCGTCTACGCGTCTTTATTCGGAGGCCTCATTATCCGCAAGGGGCTACTTTCATCCCTTGCAAGCAACGTTGAACGAAGAAAGCCTTCCAAGCGAGTCTATTTGCTCTATTGGTTGAGCCCGTTCTTGCTCGTTGCCCTTTGGGGTACTGTGTCGTATTCTGGCCTTGTCTCCACGGAAATACTTCCAACTCCTGGACAATTGTCGAAATCGCTGTACTCGTTGACGGTATCAGGAATACTCCCCATTGAAGCTCTGATTAGTTGTAGGCGGATTGCCGTCGGCTTCACCTTGGCCAGTATCATCGGCGTCCCGCTTGGCCTATTGGTTGGCGCATTTTTCGTAGGGCGACAGCTCATCTTGCCGGCCAATAGCTTTCTCCGTTACATCCCTCCGACAGCCTTTATTTCCCTTATGATTGTTTATTTCGGGGTAGAGGAGAACTTCAAATATGCAGTTGTCTTCTTTGGGGTGATCTTTTTCATCGTTCAGATGGTCGTTGATGTGGTTGACGATGTGGACTATCGATATGTTGAGATGTCTTTGACAAGTGGTTTGTCAAACTGGGAGATATTTTGTCAAGTTATTGTTCCCTCTGCGGGGCCACGGGTCTTCGATGTGCTTCGGATCAACCTCAGCGCTGCGTGGACCTTTCTTGTGGCGGCAGAGTTGATAGGGGCCGAACGGGGCCTTGGGCACTTCATTGCGGTGAGCCAGAGGTTTCTGAGAATGGGGGACTTATTTTCCGGGATTCTCGCGTTCGGGATCATCGGGCTTGTGTCGGATGCAGCCCTTGAACGGGTGAGCCGACGCGTATTCCGGTGGTACTACGTGGCGCTAAAGCGCTGAAGGAGACCGGCGTGGCTTTGGTTCAGATTTCGGATGTGAGCTTCGCTTACCTGACAGAAGCCGTTGTATCGCATGTAAATCTCACCGTCGAGAATGGGGAGATTGTTGCGCTGGTCGGGCCTTCTGGCTGTGGGAAATCTACTCTCTTGCGTCTAATCGCCGGACTCGAGGTTCCGACGAGCGGTCAGATAACAGTAGGCGGATCAGTGGCCGGGCATAATCGGGATGTTCTGCGTTTTCTCTTTCAGGACTACGACGCATACCCGTGGTTTACCGTTTGGGAAAATGTGAAGAAGGGGAGTGGCACAAGTCCACATCCGTCTGACAAGGCAGTGCGGGAGATCCTGAGACACCTAGAGCTTGGCACTGAGACAACGCTCTATCCAGGAGAGTTGTCAGGTGGGATGAGCAAACGTTTGGCGTTAGCTCGCTGCCTGATAAGGGGCCCCAGCCTGTTGCTTCTCGATGAGCCGTTCTCCTCGCTCGATGTGAACTTGAAATATCAAATGTATCGGCTGGTCCAACATCTCTGGTCCGATACCAAATGCGCAGTGATGCTCGTAACGCACGATCTTCAAGAGGCGATTTGGCTCGCAGATCGCATACTTGTATTGGGCGACCGTCCGCTCCATATCCGGGAAACAATCGAAGTGCTGGCTCCACGCCCTCGAGAGGAGGATTTCGCCGAAACGGACCATTACCATGCCCTTCTGAGCCGTCTAGTCGGTCTGTTTAGACCGGCCAGAGGATGATTCTGAACAAGACGATTAGGCCTTAAGGAACCTCTGATTAAGTCTGTGTTTTGAAAGGGCACGGCTTCAGTCGTGCCATAAAGTGGCGCAAAACGCATGCGGCTTGAGCGCTGAGGGATGATTTTCGAGTTCTTCAGAGCCTCCTTAAGCGTTTGTGAAGCTTTGGTGCCTTCGGACTCGGTGAGCACGATGGTGCGCGCGCTAAGACTGTCATCGGCTAGGCCACCTAAGCAGCCCGCCCCCAACCGACGAACGTTGACGTTTTCGCGAAGCGTAGTGTTGATACTCGGCGAAACCTTCGGGCCTTCAGGGGCTGCAGAGACGAACTTCGTGTCAAGGGATTTTCCTTCCTGTTGCTCTTCGGGTCAATCGCGGCGGCGCTCGTTGGGGGGCCGGGCGTTGCGGGGCAGGAACAGGCCCCGCTGAGGTGGGTGGCGGAGGACGGCTTAGCCGGCCGCAGACAGGGAGGAGGCTTCCTCCCCCGAAGGCGGAAATGAGTGTCCGACCTGTGCCGGGGTTCGGAAAAGGTCAGCGACGAGCCTGACCGATAGCCATAAGGTACACAGCGGTTTGTAAGGAACGGGGAAATGACGGAGGGTGCTGGCAGGGCGCACAGGTTCAGCGGCAGGATTAGTGTCCCGGATCGACAACAGAAACGGGCGACGATGAGGGCCTCGTCTGGACGAGCCCATCAGATGAACCATCTGCGATTAGCCGTGCTGTCTTTCCCATCATGCTTCGACTGACAGCTGAGTTGGCAGTTGTCATCCGCTCCGAGCCCGGAGTCGCCGAGACCCCCATTAAGAAAATTTAGCGTCGTCATATCGCCACGGGCCGGTGAATCTGCTGAGAAGATCGTGTTCCTCAACAGTGCGGATGCAAGGAGCAGGCCAGAACCTAACGATACAAAGCCTGCCGAGAAATCGGCGGGCGGGCGCACGACGTAATCCCTCAATGCAGCCTCTCCGAGCCTGCCGCACTGGGTACCAGACAAGTATTCCTCTATAGCTTCCGCATCCAAACCACGCGCCGTGAGGAATTCGCGTCGTTCGTGATCAGGCATTCTGCGGAGCTGATCTTCGAGCGCGCGCATCTTCTCGCCGTCCTTCCCCGCCGGGTTGAAGCAGGCGAGACAAGCTGCTCCGGATCGGCCGCTGTATAAATTGCTCTTGGCCTGAAGATTTAATGTGCTCCCGCCGAGCAGGAGCTGGGGATGAAGGCCCTGAACATCTTGGCGCGCAGCTCCCTTATCAACACATGAAGCCACAACTGAAAAGACCAGATCGTCGACCTCGTGCGCAACGTCTGCGTGGAGACCGAGTCGTACATCTGCCGTATAGGACTTTATTGTTCCCAGAAAGGAGAAAGCCTCGATGCCTCGGGCTTTCAGCGCACGCCCAATCGCGTGGACCTTGTGCTGTCCAATATCCAGCCAGCCCGCCAGTAGGCAGCGATTCAGGCTTGTGTCGTCATAGTGATCGTCATCAATCAGAACGAGATAACCTTCAGCGAGTCCAAGATTGGCGATGATATAGGCTAAGGCATTTCCGACAGCACCGGTACCGACAATGTGGGTTGGCGGAAGGATTGTGCCCGAAATTGCCGGGCCGTCGTGGAGATCCATCCAATTCCGCGAAGATGCTCCAGACCAGAGAGAATAGCCGTCACCGGACAGCAACCTTCCGCGGCGGATACCCCGACTGTGTTTGAAGATTTCGCCGGCCGCGAGAGCAGCGGCTAGGAACGGACCAAGCGGGTTTGGCGAGGCTGGCAGGACAGATTGGCTCGCATGGGATGGATCGCCGACCCAAGCTCTCCAGCCGTCGCCGACTGCAAGAAGTCTGTGGCCCTGACAGGGCTCCTGCGGAGCTTCTCCAATGAATACTGTGCAGTTAACAGTCGATGTGGTCCGCAATGTTGTTACAGAAACCGCACCATTGACAGCCCAAGCAGCTAGCGACCCCAGGCATGCTGGAAAGCGATTGCCGGAATCTCCACTGGGCAGTTTGATCAGAATGGGTGTATCCGGCGCAATGATTTCAATGTGTCGCACCAACCGAACCTGACGGCAAAGCAGGTTGACCAGACAGGACGCCAGAAGCTGGCCTGCGCAGGATGATGCCCAGCGCGCTGCGACGACGATGCGAATGCTCTGTTCATTGGCCTGCTGTAAGTCCCGCAACCCATCCGCGGCCAACAGATGTCGATTGGCGATTCCATCGGTGTTCATCGCAGATCCTCCACCTGCACAGTCCCGTTGATAATGATGACGCGTCGCTCAGCGGAAGCTTGGTCAAGCAGATGCCAGTAGTCGTTCTGCCATTCATGTATTCCAACGCCGATCGGGAAAGGCTGATTGCTGCGCCCATAATATGGAAAGACCAGGGAAACAACGCGGCGACTGCTCACCATACGATCATCGTAAGAAGAATGTTCGACGCGCCTGCCAGGGTGGCTGTGAACCTGAGCAAGCGGCTTCCAGTCGTCGGGTAGACCATGAACGACTTCGGCTAGGGCATCAGCAGGAATGGTGTAATTCCCCCAGGTCATCCGCTGACGTGGCGCAACGACAAAAGCGACCCTGCCGTTTCCCGCGGCATCCCTTGGACCATACCAGAGGAGACCGCTTTCCCGGCGACCCGCCCGACCCAATAGCAAGGTTGTCGCAGTTAGCGCATGGGTCGGCACACTCAACCGGAGATCGACCGGCACATAAGGGCACGGCGGCGGCAACCTGAAAAGATCATCTTCACTGTCCACTGGCCGAGAAACGTCCTCCGTAGAATGAGGTGAGCGCTTTGCGAATCGCTGTGATTGTGGTGAGGAACGTGTCAGTTTCCCTCCATACATGTTCAGGCCTTACCTGATGCAGGAACTCGTAGAACTCGAGGGTTGCCGAACAGCAAATCAGCTGAACCGGAGCGGCCTGCGGCGTCCGCCGGTAAGCAACATGGGTATAGCATTCCGAACTCGTGAGTTTCGGCACAAACCGCTGATCGTCCGGATAGACATAGCTTTTGGTTTCAGGATTGACGAATTGCGCACTCGGCGGCCATTTGCGATATGCCTGGAAGCCGAGCCGCACAAGATAGCTGTCCTCATTGCCTTGGTATGTGCCAGCCATCGGAACCAGCAGTGACAACTTGTTCAGGCGTGACCACCCCAGTTCTTCAAGGGATGAAGCCCCCATGATCCTCAGAACGCGCGGAATGTCCTCGTCAAGCGCGGCGGCGCCCGCGTGGAGATCCTGCGTCGGCAGCTCGTTTGCCCGTGCCACGATTAAGCGCCGCCAGTCTCGGAGGCGATGCCGAAGCGGAAGTTCTCGATGACCTTCTGCCGGCGTGCCTCTTCGAGCGTTAGTCCGAGGTAGTTCATCAGCGATTTGGGGTGTTCACCTCCCGTCTGGAACACATCCTTCGGCTCACGAGCAATCTTGAGCTCGATATAGGATTTGTCCCACACCTGCTGGAGCGTGGACGAGAGCTTCTCCCTGAACGACGCCTTCTCCACTTCGTTCACGTGGGTTACGTGAACTTCAACGATGTCGCGGTCGCGCTCTGCGTCCTTGATCTCTTCGATGGCCCGCTCAACGTCCAGTTCGGCAGCGGCTTCCTCGGCGCGCGCGCCGGCCAGCCGCATTTCGGCGGCCTCAAGATCGTGAGTCGCCGCCGCCAAGGGATCGTTGTTGTCTGGTTTGCTGTTCTCCGTCACAAGACACTCTCCGGAGGCCCCCGTCAGGAAGCCTCCCATATGTCATGCTCTCGACCGGAGCGAATTGGACTGCTCCAAATCGAGATTCTTCACTTTGGCCCGTTTTTCGACCGCGTACACCGTCCAAATCCACGAAATTTGGAGCATCATAAGGGAGAAAGGGCTTGCGGCGGGCCACATGCAAGAAACGGCGGGACTGCCGGCGCAGACGGATAGAATTGCCGGGCCAGAGGAGGTCCGCCAGGCAATTTCTGCCCTTACCGAGGGAGAGCTGCTCAAGCTCCAGCGGCTGGCGGAGCGGGCGATCTTTCGCCTCAGACGAAGGGTCTGGGGGGTTGAGGCCGGCGATCTTCTGAACGACGCAGTTCTTCGGCTGCTCAATGAGAAACGCCGGTGGAAACCGAAAAGGGTCGATCTGGTGGGACAACTTGCCGGAATTATCGCCAGTATCGAGTCTGATTGGCTCAAACGCGGGAAACGCGGTGAGGTCCCCATTGTCGAAGCCGACCTCAGGCGTGACGATCCAGAGGGCGCGGAAGTTCCCACCGCTCTGGAATTGGCGGCTGACCCACGGCCTGATCCTGAGCAAGTGGTGCTCGCGAGTGAGGAGCTGACCCAGGAACAGCTCTTTCACCAAATTGAAGAACTTTTTCGCGAGGACTCGCTCGCGAGTCTCATCTCTAGCGAATGGCAGCGCGGGACCACCGGGCCCCAAATAATGAAGGCGCTCGATCTCACGCGCCAGCAATACGACACGGCCGTAAGGAGAATGGATCGAGCAATCCAAAAACGCTGGCCGGAAGGAATGCCCCATGCCCACTGACAGAGAACGCACAGAATTGGAAATCCTGTTCGCCAATCTTGCTCGAGGGGTAGAGAATGCTTCTCCTGAGGACCTTCTAGTGGAGGCTAAGGCGGAAGGTCAGGACACCGAACAGATTGCTTCCAGCGTCAGAGCTACTTTGTTTAACGCTGTTCACAGCTTTGAACAGAGAAAACTCCATGCGGCCCGCCATGGATACAGAAAACGTTCCAGAGAACTGAGGAGTAGACGAATTGAGTTTCCGGCTACTCCTGCTGAACGTCTCGCGCTTCTGATAAGGGCAGCAAGCAGCGATGAGCGTGTCGCCAGGGTGACGGCCCGATTCAGAGATTTAAGGGACATGACGGACGAGGATGTTCAATCGGCCCTAGAGGATCTAATGGAGCTCGGCGCGCTTGATAGCGTCATGCAAGACAGTCGTGGCGGAGATGAACAAGCAGGGAACGACACCATTTGAGATCCTCGCTGAGCTAGGAATATACGAACCGGAGGATCTGGACATCGAGGCCATTGCGTTTCACTGCAGGGCTACGATTGTCTATAAGCCGCTTTTCGGCTGTGAAGCTCGCATCGTGGGCGTTGGCGACGAGGCAATCATCACGGTCAATACCAGGTCTACTCTTGAACGAAGACGATTCTCTGCCGGCCACGAACTGGGCCACTGGATGCGCGATCGAGGAACGGCCGCCTTCCTGTGCGATGACAAGATGATTGACGGGGAATGGTCAAAAGAGAATCCGGAAAAGCGCGCCAACCGATTCGCCTCAGATCTGCTCATGCCGCCTAAGATGTTTCGCCCGCTTGCAAAAGGGCTTCCCATTACATTTACAACAGTCCAGGAGCTAGCCGGGGTTTTCAAAATGAGCCTTTCGGCCACGGCGATTCGGCTCGTCGAATACGGCTCCTATCCTGCGATGCTTATATGCAACGGATCGGAAGGCCGCAGATGGTATGTTCCGAGTTCAGATGTCGAACGTCGGCTCTGGCCTGTGGATCGGCCCGGACAATGGACGCATGCATCTGGCATTCTGAGCGGAAAATCACGCGCGAGTGGGCCACATGATGTTCGCGCTGACGAGTGGATCAAGAACTTCCGCGCGGATCAATATTGGGTGAAAGAAGACTCAATTATGTGGTCTTCTGGTACGACGCTGTCCTTGATTTGGTGGGAAGATGAGAGGCAGCCAAAGGAGCTCGACGATTTCAAAGAGGAAAGCGGTTCATGGCGCACTGATGGAAGGCGAAATTGGGACTAGGATTTCCGTCGAGATGGCGACCGATGACCGTGTTGCACAGCGGTTGGCGTTTCAAATCAATATTGTGCACGGATGTACTGATTCTTCCCTAAAACGATGAATAGCCCAAAGCTACATCATTATGTCCCGCAGTTTTATCTCCGACGATTTGTCGACGATTCGGGGCGCCTATGGGTATGGGATCGTGACAATGACCGCACATTCGCAGTGAAGCCAGATAACGTAGCAGCTGAGCATAGCTTCTATTTGTCGGATGAACTGGCCGAACTTGGTGAAGATGCACTCGCCATGGAAAAGCAGTTCTCCGAGATTGAAGGAGAGGTCGCTCAAATAACCTCCCAATGGCTTGATTGGCTCCGTGAGATGAGCCCAGGAGAACCGATTCCGATCCCGTACGCGAATCGAGAATTGCTCTCTCTCCATATCTCTTTGCAATTTCTCCGCACGGTTGATACGAGAGATGTTCTGGCAATCTTCGGCGAAAGGACCGAAGGGAGGGCATTGTCGCCCGAACAGAGACGCAACTTGCACATGTACATGCTGTGGAACAGCCAATTGGTTCACGGGCTCGCCGAAAGAATAAGAACGGCCACGTGGATCTTTGGCAAGAACGACACCGAGGTTCCGTTCGTCACATCGGACAACCCTATTGCCTTTAGGACGGGTGACAACTCCATGTGGTGGAGGAATGGCCTCCGAACTCCCGGCACGTACGCCGTGTTTCCGCTAGCGCCGGACATTGTGATGTACTGTCACCCGAGAGAACCGCCGTGGCTCGCTATCACAGATCTCAACGAATGTTTATCCCCGGTTCGTTGCACGCAAGAGATGGTAGAGAGTGAGAACTCCGGCCAAGTATTCATGACATCTCGATTCGTATTTTCGCGGCGCGCCCAATTTGACAGTGAGCGAGAATTTGCCAAAACGATTGGCACCGACATCTACGCTCGTGATCGGAATCACGAAGAATAGACACGCGGGGCGACGATGCCAGCTCTTTTAGAGGCTTTTTTTACACTTCCCCTCTGCCGCTTTTGCATCCGCTACGGGACTGCTACAGGCTCCGCCTTGCGGCAAATGGGATAGCGAAGTGCATCTCTTTGAGGGACTCAGGAGAACGTCCGTCGACCAAGCGGGTCATTCTTGAAATGCATATTGTTCACTTGTACCCAATGCCGTTCTTCGGTGTCGCGTGGTTTCTTCCACGGCCTTGATAACCCCACCGACAACAGGACGTCTTCCTTCACGAGCCGATCTGCAAGGGATCTTATTAGGCGATGACGCGGCGTCTCTTGATCATCTTCGTACAGCCTCAGATCTGTAACAGAAAAAGCTGGCGCGAAGGTACCATCATCCAAGCGTAGTCGAATCTTGTCATAGGGATCGACATATAAGCTTGAACCCGTTGGCAAAACCAGACAACCCAACGAAGCAGCGCCTTGGTTTAGATCAACCGCGCACGCTCGACCATGCCGAGCGAGACAGGGACCAAAGACCGCCGCTAGATCTGTCGCCGCTTCTTGTTGGATCATGTTCCAGAAATCCTGCGGTTCTGCCATGCCAAGGAGCTTAAGATTTCCGGAGTTAAACTGGTGGTCTTCGAGTTCAGGCGCAGTTCCCACGAAGCGTGTCGGCCCGAGGTCGACCATCGCTCCAATTTCAAAGACACCGCCGTTTTTCAGGAGCAAATCAACTCCGAGGCGTCTCCCCAGAACCGGTCGCACATGTTTACCGTTGTTGAGATCGATTCCGGCCACGCAAATGTAGCCTGGTTGCATTCTAGTGAGGTGACTTACAGCGATCTTCATAGCGACCTTCGCGGAACGAGGACTGTTGCTTAAATGATGTGTGTGATCTCCAAGCTGCCGCCCCATTTGTCTCTGAGATATTCAGCAACGAGGCGCCTGTGGCACCGGTCTGGCCGTTCTTCACTGCAGAGCAGGCAGGAATCTTCCATGACTCTGGGTGACACGCTCTCTTCGACATGCCGTTCCCGCATTAGAGCAAGGAAGCGATCTTCGTAGACCCGCCAATCTCCCTTCTCCTTCTTGTAGGCATCAAGCATGTCCCGAGTGGGGGCCAATTCTGGGAGGTGCAAGTACTCCATTTGGCATATCACATCTAGAAGGTAACGGAGGTCGTCCTTCTTTGTGAAACCAGCCAGTTGTGAAACATTGTTGAGGCGCACATCGATGAGGCGTTTTGCGCCTGACTCCTTTAGCTTGGAAAAAAACGCCCTTGCAGACTTCTTTGTGAAGCCGATGGTATAGATCGTCATCCCGCTGTTCGCTCCCAAATCTCGGGCTCAGATGACTCATCGCGGTCCGGTTGAGTGTACGCAATTTTCTCCTCCTGCAACCGATAAGCCTCTGCGATCAGTTGGTTCTGTGGCAAGAACATGTCGGGCAAGGACAATGATTGAATGAGACGATTGATCGCGTCTTCATGGGTCTCGAGTGTGCCGTTTGCATGGATGTGCGAAACTGAGATACCTCGGCATTCAACATGTCTGGCAACTAGAATCGCGCGGTGACACTTGAGAGGCTCCTTTTCAGCACACATCAGCGAGATTCGATACTTCTTCAGGCCATCTTCGATTCGATCCAGTCCTTTGGCGAACAGAGATGTCTGTGCAATTCGGTCATAGATGACGCGGCCGTTTTCGTAACAGTTTTTGTCGGTCGTCCGCGCACCAAGCTCATCACCTAAGAAAACATATGCAATCCCGGCTTGCTTCAAGGCTTCTTTGAGCGCTTCGCGATTGAATTGGGGGTTAAGCCGACTGTATGGCTGGGAGCGAACATCACACAGTGCTTTGATATCGTGCCGCAATAACAGCGCAATGAAGTGCGGCACCGTATGGGTTGAATGGCCGATCGTGAACACTGCGTTTTGCATTCCAAGCGCCCTCACTGATTGTTCCATAACCGAACGGTTGAAGACACGGCTGTGACCCCTTATTTTACTCGCGCTAATTGTGGCGTACATTTGGGCTCTGGCTCATTCAGACGGCCACCAGAGATACCAGTCATTCAGCACTCCGCCCAATGCCAGAAACGACACCCATCGGCGTAATCGCTCCTGATCGAGGCCATGCTCCCGCGCCACGGGCGCGAATTGTTGTCCTATCGCTCTCGGGGTATTGGATTCATTTCGTGTCTGCCTCGTGCAATGAACCGTTCTCGTCGAGTCGATGAGTAAATTGGTCGACTTGGCGATGGAGACGAGCCTTGTCGGAGTCGTTGATGAGTCTGTCACGCCTTGCGTCCCTTATCGCTTGCCGGACGAGATTGATGCGTCCCGATGAATCGAGCACATCCGCTACCGTCCTTGCGGCGGTGGTAATGGGCAGACCTTCATGCAGGGTTACGTCCGCTGGTCCCAGAGTGTGCCGGTGAATTGCAATCCAGGCTGGCCGCTCTCTGGGAAGCCTAGCGGATTTCGGAACCGTGGTGTGAACCTGCGATGGGTTTGCGTCGGAGATGCCATACACGGAGAGCGCGGTCTCATGGGAGAGCACCGCTTCCTCAGGTCCTTGGCTCGCCTCTGCCCAGAGGATGGCTTCCCGGTACTGCGAAAATCTGGCCTGCGGGTAGTGGGCGATTCGATAGACGCCACGGGCTGCGCGCTCTAGGCGGCCGCGCTGCGCTAAGCGCACGAGAACGGAATCGAGTATGCCTGCCCGTCGAGCCTGTTTCGACATCAGCAGGCCGTCGTTTTCTTCGGCAATGGCGATCAGTTCGTTCATCCGCGACCGGGGCATCTTGTCAGTATGAACTTAGCATGCAGTCATGTCACTATAGTTCCATAATGGAATGATAGTGACGATGCACAGTGAAGCGATGATACCGCGTATGCTAGTGATGTCCAATGGGTTGTGCGGTCTCAACAGGATTCTTTCAGCACTGTTGAGAGAATCCTCCAGACACCGTCTGGGGAATCTGCCAACGGCAATCTTGCAGACGGTGTTTGCAAAATGCGCGGTACTAGGTCAAGAGGAAGCTCTCTTCGATGAGCTCCGCAATCAGATCGTGCGGGCCTATCCGAATCCGGACCGAATGGGCTGCCCAGATGAGTCAGTCACTCCGCAGAGTGGTGTTCGGGCGAATCATGCCATCATGGAGCACGCACACACGTGTGGTCCATGCACGCGGCAGGTTTCGATCTTTGTCAAGGAGAAGGCCCGCAGAAGACCCGCCCCCCGAGGAATTGGTCTGGTTCTTGATTTGGCCCTGTGCGTCTGGTCTATGGCCACTTCAGGGGTATTGTGGTCGGACCCGCTTCTCTCTGAGACGCCCGCCTCTTCCGACGAACGGAATTGGCGGGCGTTTTCGCGTAGCCCATAAACGAAAACCGTCGAATGATGCTTATAATGTTGGCCAAGAAAGGCACGGCACGTCATGGGCTTCGATCACTCCCACTATGTTCCAATTCTCAAAGGTAAGCAGGGTGAACTAAACGCGCTTCAGAGCACCGACCCGAAGCTGTTAACGAAAGTTACTCCGCTGGTCGAGATACCCCCAATCCCGCCTGCGTGGCCAGAGGGTGAAAATCAGAAGCCTGTGCCGGGGAAGACGATCGATGAACACATCAAATCGGTAGCCAAAGCATTCACCAAGGCTCTCAAGGGAATGCCAGCACTGTTTGTCGATGGTTTTTACATCGAACTTGAGGATGAGCTTGAAAACGGTTCATCCCCGGTGGATGCGATTTTCAATGCGCTCCGCTCTGCGAGCGTTCCATTCATCCCAACAATAGGTCTGGACCGTGTGGAAGATTATGCGGATTCAGTCAAGGTCGCCATCGAAACGGACAAGCGTGGATGCTGTTTAAGGCTCGTCGAGTCAGACTTGGAGAGTTTGTCGGAATTAGGGGGACAAATTGATGGCCTGCTAAAGATCCTCGGCATTCCTCATGACCAAGTAGATCTGCTCGTCGATTTTGGGCCTAAAGTTCCACAAAAATCAGCTTTGCCGTTCCAAATCGATGCGCTGCCAGCACTGGAGGCTTGGAGAACCCTGACCGTCGCGTCATCATCGTTCCCGGCAAGCATGATGGGTTTGAAGACAAATAGCATAGAAGAGCGAGAACGTGAAGAGTGGTTGGCATGGTTGTTCGTGCGCTCAAAGAAGAAGGCGGTAAAACGAGTGCCAACTTTTGGCGACTACGCGATTAACCACCCGATCCTTACAGAGATTAACCCGAAGCTCATGCTGATGAGTCCCAATATTCGCTATACGGACTCCGTCAATTTTGTTATTGCTAAGGGACAAGCGCAGCCTCGGAAGAAAAAAAAGCAGACCCCCGAAGAGGCCGCCGCAAGGGCAAAGCTGGCGCCTACGGTCCAATATCCAATTCTTGCCGCGAAGATAAAAGCCCACCCTGCTTGGAAGGGTCCGAGATTCAGTGCCGGGGACCATTTCATCGATAGGTGCGCCCGTAAGGAGTGCGTTGGTAGCTCGACAGACTGGAGGGCTGCTGGAACCTGCCATCACATTGCCTTAGTCGTGCAGCAGATCGCCAGTCTCCCCTAGCACGCAAGGCTTCCCGAACCAGGGCAGAGAGTCGTTGGACTGGAATCTCTTTCGCCAAACGTGCAACGAGACACTCCATCGGCTTTGATCGAATGCCGGAATCTAATCCGAGGCTGCTTAGCAGACGGAGTGCTTCCGGACGCCACAAAAGATACGCAATTGATTCGGCGTGTGGGGCTGGGTTGCCGCCAGATTCGCGAATTCTCTCTAAGCGAATCCCGCCTCCCGTCGAACACGTCGCCTCAATGATGCCCCACCACTGCGGAATGATTGTTCTGGCCTGTTGCAGATGGCGCGCCGTAGTCACGAGGGTTGCCTGATCGAAAATCGCAGAGTAGGCATCAACCTGGGTCGGTAGCCGTTCCAGCGTATCCCGATCACTTTTGATCTCATATCCGTGCGAACAGCCGTTGAGTGCCGCCACGTCTGCTCGGTTGGCTCCCCCGTAGATCGCGAACTCTTCAAGACAGACCAAGTCCGGATGCCCTTCATATTCGCCACGAATGAACGGCAGTAAAAGGGCACGGATTCCCGCATCGCGACGAATGTTTTCGTGCTCTGGCATCAACGAGTCCTCGCTCGGCTCAAACCCCAAACCGATTCGTCCGTCGATGCAACGTCAAGAAGGGAGCCAAGGCCTGATGGCAGCAAGCCTCGCGGTCTAGTGTACACTCTGATGGCATCCCCATTTCCCCATTATTCAATTATTATTAGGGAATTGAAAAGAATTCGAATCAGGGAACTAGATTCTGTGGCTGGACGAACAAAGCGGTTGCCTGACGACGCTAAAGTGGTTTCTCTGTCGCTTGGAGGGGCTGAGCGGGTGATCTTAACGGTCATCGAGGTCCGCAGACGACAACGCGGCGAGCGCGGCGAAACCAGTAGCCAGATTGTGGCGGATGCTCTCTGGCATTTTCTCGATTGCGTTGAGAAGGTCCCGCGCGAGGACATCGAGAACCTTCTGCTCAAGAAGAGAGACGAAGCTTCAAACCTCAAGGCTTTTCCGAAAAAGGACTGAAGGAGACAGCGCCGTGGCACGGCCTTTCGGGCGGTAGCCTTGCGGCAATACCTACGCTTTCTCTACTTCCTCAATCCCCGCATCAATTTTCCGGCGAGCCATAATCTTCGCATAGAGGACAGCTTCATCCTCTGTTGGAAAGACCTGCGAACCATATAGCGGAGTCACCACCATTGCCCCTCCGTCATCTCTGCGCACGCTGGCATTGGCGTAGTATCCGCCATCGGTGGGGTAGGAGTGAATGTCAATGACGTAGTTTCCGTATTTGAACGGTGGAACGTTCATCGAAACATTTTAGCGCTCTAGCCCAGGGCTCCGCCGTGCACCGTCCTCGAGTGGACGTCGAGTAGTCGCGGAAGCCCTTGGCGCGGGGAGCTGCGGGCGGACACACAGATTCGAGCCAGTGGTCGAGGTAGTTCGTATGCAGGAGCACCTTGCAGCGCCGTCCTGAGCGAGGGCCGAAGCGGCCCTAGTCCGGCACTCCGGAAGACATGGCGGGATGGTTCCATCCCAGGCGCCGGGGCGGGTCCTGGGGTCCCGCTGTTTCCCGGCGCGAGAAATCAAAATGGTGCGGGCGGAGGGACTTGAACCCTCACGGGGCTTGCGCCCCAACGGATTTTCTTACCCTCTACGACTTTCGCCGCCCTGCCGGAACCGCGTCCGAGTGACGCCCCGGCAGGTTTGTGGTCTGGACTATACCTTCACCATGGCCGTTCGGCCGGCAGGTGCTGCCCGTCTAGTCTCTACACCTTCCCCTCCGGAGTCCTCCGTCGGGGCTTGGCTCGGGATCGCCATTTCACAGGGTTCCCCGAATTTGAGCAGNNTAAGTCCGATGCGTCTGCCGATTCCGCCACGCCCGCGTGGCCACCTCAAGTATAAGGCTCAGGTGCCGGTGCGAAGTTCCTTCGCTACTTTGCCGGCCACCTTCTTCTTACGCATGACATTGATGGCTGCCGCGTCGAGGCGGGTCTTGATGTGGGAGGCATAGTATTTTTCGATCATCTCGACCGATGTCCTGCAATTCTTGGCGATCTGGTAAATATCTGCTCCCTCCATCAGGCGCAGGCAGATGTAGGTGTGGCGCAAGCTGTAAGCGGTGCGCGCTTGACCGTCGCGGTCTTCTCTCAGTTTCTCTTCGTCAAGAATGGCCTTGAACAATTCGCGTTGCCACTTGGGGAAGAGCAGATCCGTTGGCTCAGGCATGCGCGTCTTTTCATTAGTTCCTCCTCGTCCCGGTTCATCGATCCGCAAAGGACGCCGGCGACTCTTTAGGCGCTCGAATGGCCTGACCGCGCCGGGCATGCTTTTGCAATAGCCAACGCCGCGTTTGCCTCTCACCTCGATTTCAAGGATCGTTTCACCAGTGGCTTCATCCTTGACAACAGTCACGTCGCGAATTTGCAGGGACCACGCCTCGTCGGGCCGGAGTCCAGTATTGACGGCGAACAGGACATAGTCGTGGAGTTGTTCACATTCCCATTTGAAGCGCTCCTGCTTTGGCTCATACGCGCGCCTACGTGTCGCCTCATAGAGCTTCTTGTATTCCTCTGGTGAGAACCACGCCCGATGCACGATTTTGCCGGAAGTTTTGTAGGGGACCGACATGTCGGGGAGGTACTCGATCCAGCCATGCCGCCTGGCCGTTTTTAGTACCTGACGGATGCAGACGATTTCCTTGTGTACCGTGCTCCGCGCCGGAGTGCTGCCTGTCTTGCAGTTCTGCGCGCGCCAGATGCGGTATTCCTGAATGACCCCGGATGTGATTTCGGCAAGATGCTTCTCGCCGAGAAACGGAAGGATGACGCCGTTCAGCTTCAACTCATACTGATTTAGCCAAGTCGGGCCGCGCTGGCCCTGCGTGAGGATGGGAGCTTCTTTGAGGAATTCCGCGGCGGCCTCTTTGAATTTCTTGCCCTGCCGCCGCGTCTCTTTTGGAAGAAGTCCGGCGTGCGCCTTGCCGCGCAAAGCGAGATACCAATCTTCGGCGAAGTCCTTCGCGCGACCGAGGCTGTCTTCGTGCGTTGAGACGCGCCAGTTGCGTCCGTTAAGAAAGGTCGAGCACTGCCAATTGTCGCTGTTTTCGCGGCGGTAGATGTTGACCTTGCCGCCCATGGTTTTGTGGGTTTCCGCTTGGGGTTTTGGGCTTTCTAAGGTTTCGGACATTGGTAGCTCCTTCGCGCCTCAGGAATGCCGTGCACGTGTGTAATTGTGTAGCAGGTGTGGAAGGAAATGTAAAGTGATATGTAATTGATTGCAATGTGTTTAATGCTAGTTTAGTTGGATTTTAAGTCCGCTGCGTCTGCCGATTCCGCCATCCAGGCTCTTCCTTATCCTAGTCGAAGGCTTCTCGGGGTGGCTCCATCAGCAGGCGGAGCAAGGGCACCGTCTGCATCAAGG